>NZ_JAKKRU010000010.1:0-205223 GCF_025653925.1 Shewanella sp. SM68 | reverse complement strand
AAATTTCGACCTAACTCAGTCAAGGTCAGTGTCTTACATTCAATCAGTGCCTTAGAGGCCAGCATCAAGCTGTTTAATCGTTTTAGGTGAAGTTCTGGGCAGTATTGGTGTAAAGAATGTTGTAGGATATTGGCTTCGCGCATCTTGTTGTCCAAGTGTAGTTTTTGGCGAAACCATTTGATCATGCAACAAGATGCGCTTCCACCCTAATTTGATGATTTATTTGTAAATCATCAGGGGATTCTTCAGCACAAAGCGCTCAAACGACTTCGAATCCTGATCAACAAGCGGCGGCTCACGTATTAGATTTACTCAACCAATATTCAAGCGACGCCAATTGGGATAAATACTTTGCCCTGTACCGAAAAGACGGCATTTTTATTGGCACGGATGCGAGTGAGCGCTGGGGAATGGCGGAATTTGAACGTTACTCCCGCCCCACAAAAGGTTGGCGCTATGATTTAACTGAGCGGCATTTAATCCAACACGGCAATGTCATATTGTTTGACGAGTTATTAAATAGTCCAGCCTATGGCGTCAGTCGAGGAACTGGCACTTTAATCAAAACCGATGGCAACTGGGAAATAGCGCAATACCATTTAAGCTTCCCCATTCCTAATGAGGTAGCTAAGCAAATAACTGCCGAGATTAAAGCCGCAAACAAACAATAGCGCAGCACTCCCCAAAATACGGTTTGAAAGAGTGCAATTTCGAAAGAATACAGCTTGAAATTAAATTATTAAAAAAACAATTTATTAAGTTATACCACTATCTCAGAGACACAGTAAAACACACATTCGCCAATTGGGAGAAGTGGATGAAACTTTGAAAATCCACGTCTTCAAATGCCCTTTCCGAAGGGCCCCTATCCGCATAATAAAACCCGATCACTTTACTATCGACTAATAATGGCGCCAATAAAAAGCCTTGACGTGACACATGTCGCGCTTGTAATTCTTTACACTGCTCTTGCCATTTCTTAGAGCTAGGATCATCTACCCAAAGCGGTAACTTATGCTCCATCGCTTGATAAAATAATCCCCGCCTATCGCTCAAATCGATAATAAACTCTTGCTTAATGGAATCTGCATCACGACCTAATATCACTCTAGGTTGAAGTTGTTTACGGCTTGGCGACAATAACAGCACGCCGCACCGATCAACGCCAACGCCCTCAAGTATACCTTCGAGAACCGTTTGCATGATTTGGTTAAAATCGGCTTTATTAATGGCGAAGCCTGTTAATTCTCGTAGCTTAGCTAACTGAATATTCAAGTTAACTTGATAGACAGGCATATCTAATGGAATGGGAAGTGGAAGAGGTTTAACTGTGACCATACGCTTAGGATCAGGTAGATAGTCTAGCAACACCTTAGCACCATATACTTCAGCTAACTTATGGGTCGCATTCGCGCAGCGTTGCATCCGCACCATAAACTCATTTTCTTCTAGTCCAGTAAAACTCGCCGCTTGCGTAATACGTTTCCCTAATTCCTGCTTATCAAGATTAGGCTGAGATAAAATTTCGCAGAGCTTATCCGCAATAAAAATAGACCGAATTTCAGGTCTTTGGTCTTCAGGATTATTAACTGCATGGACCAACAGTTCTCCCAATCCCCAATTGCGGGCAATACTTTGAGTTAATAGTGAAAAAGAAGTGCCGAGGGCTTCGCGGGTTATACTTCGTTCCTCTGCTGGCGTTGCACATTCACGCAGTTTTAGATCTAACTCTTCGGTGAATTCACCACCAATACTCCAAAAAGCGCTCTCACCTATGTGATACAGTAAAGAGGCTATAAAAGCTTCTTCCTGCATTTCTTCGTCATAATGGCTCAACATCATCCGTGCAATCATGGCGGCTTGAAATGCTTTAGCCATCAACTTTATTAATCTTTGATATACGTTAGGTGCCAAATTTTTACTCTCTAACAAGCTTGAGAGTAACTTGGCTGTGATACAGATATTTCGCACCGCATCGAAACCAAGCACTATAGCCGCTCGGCTGACAGTAGAGATTTGGCTACTACCTTTATGGTAAATAGCGCTATTAGCAACTCGAAGAATACGAGAAGTTAAGGCGTTATCGTGCATCACGCTACGCCCGAGTAATGCGAGAGAGGAAACGTCATCCTTGGCGAGCTTTTCTAGCGATTTAACAGTCGAACACAGTGCTGGCATTTCCAATTCACTGATCCGATTTGTCCAATAATCGACCCCTTTATTAGTATTGTTATTAGGTTTCAACCTAAAGTTACCTTAGCGATATAATCTTGTTGTTTTTAGTATAGATAAACGCAAACATTTCGCCTGTTGTCTAAAGCTTGTTTTAGCAAATCATTCATTAATTGCTTAATAATTCAACATTAAGCAATATCTGCCGATAAAAATGCCCAAGACAAAGCTCGGGCATTTCAGTAAAACAGGAAATCAATCCACACTTAGGCTTTGAGGTACTGCTTAACAACACGCAACACTTTATCTATATCCTGACGGCTGATATCTTTATGAGTCACAAGCCGAAGTGTACGCCCTGGGCTTATCAGGATGCCTTCCGCTCGACAGTGTTTAGCCAATAAGTTCGCATCAATATGGGGTGCTAATGTAACAAATAACATATTTGTTTGTACTGCGGCTAAATTGACGTCGAACTCACTGAATTCTGCCAACTGCCGAGCTAAGTACGCCGCATTGTCATGATCTTCACTCAGCCGTTGTACTTGCTCAGTTAAAGCAAGCTTACCCGCAGCGGCAAGTATCCCAGCTTGACGCATGCCACCACCAAGCATTTTACGCCAACGAATGGCTTTCTTAATCAAGCGTTCATCACCTAAGAGTAATGAGCCGACTGGCGCACATAATCCTTTGGATAAACAAATCGACACTGAATCAAAGTGCGCCGTGATATCACTTATCGCGATATTCTGCGCCACCGCAGCATTGGCAACTCGCGCACCATCTAAATGAATTTTTAACCCGCGATTAAAGGCTAATGCCTGCACGTCCGCCAAATAGCTTTGCGGGAGAACCTTACCGCCAATCGTATTCTCTAAACTAAGCAAACGAGTACGAGCAAAATGGATATCATCAGGCTTAATTGCGGCTTCAATGTCAGCTAATGCAATAGTGCCATCTAATTGATTCATTAAAGGTTGAGGTTGAATGCTGCCTAGGACAGCGGCGCCGCCGCCCTCGAACTTATAATTGTGAGCCTGCTGACCGCACAGGTACTCATCTCCACGATCACAATGGGCCATCAAAGCCAATAAATTTGCTTGAGTACCCGAACAGGTAAATAATGCACTTTCAAAGCCAAACATCTCCGCAGCCATATCCTGCAAACTATTTACCGTAGGGTCATCACCGTAAACATCATCACCCACTTCGGCTCTGGACATGGCTAACCGCATGGCTGCTGTTGGCTGGGTAACAGTATCACTGCGTAAATCTATCATCTTGTCCTCAACTTAAAGTTTGGTTGGCGCATAATGGGCTCAAGACTCTAGCGCTAAAGGCTTATTTTGTATAGTTTATCGTCATACTTGTCGACAAATTTACCGATGTAGAACCTCGCTCATGCTTGAAGCAAGTATCGACATACTGACATCTACTAATAAAAACATAAATATACTCAAGATCTTGCCGATATCTATCTGTCGATGTATGGACGCTTGTACGCGTTTAGCTTGGCGAAAAGAGTCTTACTCGTTAGAATGCCACACTAAGATGGTCATGCTACAACAATGCGATCGCTTTAGTAATTTTGACTAATACTTATCGTTCAATAGGTGATTTGTAGTGAAAAACTCCCAATCTCGATGGATTCAGCTAGCGCTTTTGCTATTAAGTTTAAGCCTAACATCACAGGTATTTGCTTGGTCTGACACTGACCGAGATGGAGTGCCAGATATCAAAGATGCCTGTCCTAACACAGAGCCAAATACACCTGTTATGGCTAATGGTTGTGTGGAAGAAATCGCTGTGGAAATGACTGCATCACCAGTTTGCGATATGAGTCATTCAAATGCTGAGTTAAACACAGATTGTCATAATATTTCTGCAGCTATGGTGTATTTTGAATTTGCCATTGCCGAGGTTGACTTTTCTCAATGGAAAACTTTAGCCTTAGTAAAAGCATTCTTAGAAATAAATGATGCTGAATTAACCTTAGTAGGCCACACAGATATCGTTGGTACACCAGAGTTTAATTATCAACTATCACTTCAACGGGCTCAAAATGTAAAACGTATTTTGGTTGAAGATTATGGCTTTAATCCAAATCGCTTTACCGTAATGGGTAAAGGTATATCTGAACCTGTAGCGGACAACCGTTCTAGCGAAGGGCGCAGTTTAAATCGACGAGTAGAATTTATCGTCAATAATAAATAGTTTTTGTTAGCGTATATTTAGGGAGTTATTCAATGGAAAACCTCGAAGGTTTATTAAAGCAAGCACCAGATCTGATCGTGACTTATGGCTTAAAAACATTATTCGCCATTATCATCTTCTTTGTTGGTAAATACTTTGCGGGCGTAGCACAGAAGCTTGTTCGTAAATTACTTAACAGCCGTAAAGTTGATCCGACAGTCGTTTCATTTGTCGCTAACCTCGCTTGGGCAGTGGTATTTGTTTTCGCGGTTATTGCTACGTTAGGCCAAATTGGCGTACAAACCGCATCACTGGTAGCAGTTATCGGTGCTGCAGGTTTAGCAATAGGCTTAGCGCTACAAGGTTCTCTGTCTAATTTTGCATCGGGTGTGTTAATGGTGTTATTCCGCCCTTGCCGCGTAGGTGACTATATTGAAGCTGCAGGTATCGCCGGCACTGTTGATGAAATAACCATATTCTCAACCAAGCTTCGCACTCCTGATAATAAAGTTATCGTAGCGCCAAACTCATCTATCATGAATGGCACTATCACTAACTACTCAGCAATGGATAGTCGTCGTATCGATTTAGTGATTGGTGTATCTTATTCCGCTGATATCGCACTCACTAAAAAAGTATTGACCGATATTTTAGATAACAACCAGTATGTGTTAAAAGATCCAGCATATACAGTTGGACTTTCTGAATTGGCTAGCTCTTCAATCAATTTCGTGGTTCGTCCTTGGGTAAAAACATCTGATTATTGGACTGCACGTTTCCAACTGCTTGAGCAAATAAAAAATGCATTAGACGCTGCAGATATCGGTATTCCATTTCCACAAATGGATATCCATGTCAAAGAATTGCCACTAAGCAAATAACAATTAGTGGATAAAAAAGGTCGGTAATTACCGACCTTTTTTTATGGTTCTACGCATCATTTTAGCGTACCTTAATGGACAGATATTAGCAAAGGCACAGATATTCATGTGTGAGGGAATCCAATGCAAAAATATGTTTCATTTTTAGCAGCAAGCTGTATTTATAGCCTAGTTCTGATGAGCCCCAGTACAATCGCCAGTGAGAAAACACAGGTTTTAATGGGTGAAAAAACAGTTACCTTAGAAGGGAAAAGACCAAAATTGTCGCAAATGGCACCGGGGTTTAAAGTCGTTGATGAGCATTTCACGCCAGTGATGCTAAGTGATTTTAAGGGTAAAACTGTACTGATAAGTGCCGTGCCAAGCCTAGATACAGGTGTTTGCGCACTGCAGACGAAGCGCTTCAACAGCGAAGTTGGCCATTTTTCCGATGATGTCATCATGCTAACGATCAGTACCGATTTACCCTTCGCACAAAAGCGTTTCTGTAAAGTGGAAAACGTAGATAAAATCAAAGTGCTATCAGATAGCGTGTGGCGTGATTTTGGTGAAAAGTATGGTTTGTTAATTCAAGATTACGGCTTGCTGGCTAGAGCCATTTTCATCATAGATGCAGAAGGCAAGCTCCAATACCAAGAGTTAGTACCAAACATCACAGAGCATCCTAACTATGATGCTGCCCTTGAAGCCTTGAAAATCCTTCAAGCCCAGCAGTAATTTACCGCTAAAAACAGGGCAGCCTTAGCTGCCCTTTTGTTTAACGGTTCTATTTCTACGATTTGGTTTTACGATTTAATGTGTATGCTGATCGCCACTGGATTGGTAGTCAAAGGTTGGCATAGACCAATGATATCGCAGCGCCAACATCCGTAAGCTAAAACCAACGCTTAAACAAATAACCAGATTAATCCATTCCGTTAACTGATAGGCTTTTAAGACGATATACAAGCCTGCCGTCAGTAGTGAAATCACCGCATAGAGTTCTTTCTTAAAAATCAAAGGCACTTGGTTACACAGAATATCGCGGATAACGCCACCAAAGACACCTGTGACCAATCCCATGACTACGGCAATTGTTGGGCTAAATCCCAGCATTAACGTCTTTTGTGCGCCCACGATGGAGAATACGGCTAAGCCTAAGGCATCAATAGCCAAAAATAACTTAGACAGATAACGCATCACAGGGGCGATAGCGACAGTGAGCAAAGAAGCGAATGCAATCGCAATAAGGTAATGCACATGCTCAACCCAAATTAAGGGGTAATTTCCGAGCATCATATCCCTTAGTGTACCGCCACCAATTGCCGTTGCGCAGCCAATGATCACCACACCAAACAAATCCATCTGCTTGCGGCCAGCCGCCAGAGCGCCCGTCATCGCCTCGGCAATAATCCCAATCAGCCAAAGTAATCCAATAATCTGCGTCTCATGCATCTTTGCTACTACCAACAACTCAAAGAATTGATTCTGCCTGATAACCTCTCAGTTCTATAATGATTTTATTTTGAATTCATCATTAGAAAAATTAATTCATCATCTTATTAATAATCTGATGCAGATTCCTACAACCTTATTAAGTTATAGAATAAATATTATACAAAATAGCTAGTTATAAAAATGTTACCTTCACATTGTCATCTATGAAAATAGAATTTTTAATAAGTATTAATAACGTAAATCCAATCAGATGATAAATAACTGCAGATCATCTAATACCGTAGACAAAAAGCATAAAAATCAACCACAAAAAAGCGGCCCTTAGGCCGCTTAATGTTCATTCAAACTGAATCAGAACTATTTAGTGTCAGGCTTAGGTGGATAATTTGCCATTACACTGCCCACTGCTTGATTGATGATCTGTACTCTTTCTTCTGGGGTATTTTTGTCGCGAATGGTATCGGCAACAGAACCACGCCAGATCAGTTTAGTGGTTTTATTATCAACCAAATCAATAATCAGGGTACCGACTTCATATTCTCTTACTGTGGTTTGGGTCTGCATATTGCCGCCCCAACCCCATCCTGGACCATAGTATGGGTTGTAGCCAAAATTACTATTGAAGGTATCAACATTAATCTTCTTATCAACTTTGGTCAGATAATTAACAAGTACATCAGCATCTTTTGCATCAACTAATGTCATCCCCTTACTCGCTAACTGGCTATTCACCGCTTCTCTGACCCGTTGATCCATCAAGCCATCTAGATGATATCCGGCAGAATCCGTTTTCTGAGCAACCCAAGCATAGGTTTTATATTGGGTAAAATTTGCGCTAGGGTCAAAATCCCAACCAGACTTCATCGAACTACAGGCACTGAGTGCCAACACAGCTAATGCTACAAAAATATTTTTCATCTTAATTTCCTCAGATGTTCGACCCGAACAAAGACAAGTATCAGAGATATGAATTTAGCTTACAGAGCAATAGCCTAATCTACAACTCAATTGATTAAAAAGCAGCATCTCATTCAGCTTGACTTCAGCAAAGCCAAAGATGATAATGATTATCAATTAAGATTTAAAGGGGTGTTGAAATGTACTGGTTTATTAGCGCGTTTATGGTTGCATCTGCCATTTTTTTCCTTGCACCAGAAAAAATTTCTCTCGAGGCGAATAACGCAAAAATTAAACGTCATTTGCCTACCAGTTTACTGATATTACCCCTCCTAGTGCTTGGCTGGTTGGTTATTGATACCATTGCTAATGGCACTAACTATGCCACAGTCGCCGCATTTGGTTTTGTTACAACAGCCTGCTTAATTGCATTACCTAAGTTACATAAATTTATTATGCCCAGTGCATTACTCACAGCTGTGGCGCTGATAGCCATGGTATTCATGCGAATGAATTAATCCTGAGCTTTAAGCTTACTTTTCAAAAATATGCTTACTTCCCTGCAAAGAGTTAGCATTTTGTATTGGCCACTTAAGGAGAATCCTCAAGTGGTCTTTTTTTACCTCCCAGAACCTCTGCAAATTTGATAAACTGAGTCGGTATAAGTCACCTTCTAATATCAATGAATGAAACCAATGAAAGCAGATCCTAATGTATCCTTAGTGTACAGCACCGACAAAGGCCGTATAAATGCAGAGCCCGCCACTAAAGCGATTCCGGAATCCGATGGCATAGTCAGGATCCATAGAGACAGTAAGGGCCGCAAAGGCAAAGGCGTTTCGATTATCTCAGGCCTAGGTCTCGATGAAACCGCGTTAAAAGCAATGGCTCAAACCCTTAAAAAACAATGTGGTTGTGGTGGCACGGTTAAAGATTTCACTATTGAGGTCCAAACCGATAACCGCGAGCAATTAAAGCTATTGCTTGAGAAGCAGAACTACAAAGTTAAATTAGCTGGCGGTTAATCTCGCCCGACTTAGCAATATAGCAGCATGCTAGATCAACTTAGCCACATCGAACGGAGTAGTTTAATGGAGAGTTTGCAGAACCATTTCTTAATTGCCATGCCTTCACTGCACGATACGTTTTTTGAACGCTCAGTCATCTATATCTGTGAACATGATGCCAAAGGCGCCATGGGACTGGTGATCAATAAACCACTCGGTATCGAAGTTAATTCGCTATTAGAACAAATGGATTTGCCAGCTGAGCAAGTCTCCACCGATTTAGCATTCAATGCCAATGTCATGATGGGCGGACCCGTTTCCCAAGATCGTGGTTTTGTACTGCATACCTCTCAGCCCTATTGGGCCAATAGCACAGATCTGGGTTGTGGTTTAATGCTAACTACCTCACGCGATGTGTTAACCGCGATAGGAAGCAACAGATCGCCAGAGAAATTCCTCGTCGCCTTAGGATATGCTGGATGGAGCAAAGATCAGCTCGAACAAGAGCTTGCCGATAATTCTTGGCTAACGATTCCAGCAACCAATGCACTCTTGTTTGACATTAAACACGAAGACCGTTGGCCACAGGCCAGCCGAGCTCTTGGATTTGATGCTTGGCAGGTTTCAGCTCAAGCGGGTCACGCTTAAGCCTATTTCTTAATATAAGTCAGCACACTATGAATTCGAAAACCGTATTAGGCTTTGATTTTGGCACTAAAAGTATTGGTGTGGCTATAGGCCAAGAAATCACCGCTAGCGCCACGCCATTATTGTCAATCAAAGCCGTCGATGGGATCCCCAACTGGGATCAGATAGGCGATTTAATCAAAGAGTGGCAACCCGACCTAGTGGTTGTTGGTCTGCCCTTAAACATGGATGGCACTGAGCAAGATATGACCCACAGGGCGCGTAAATTTGCGAACCGTATCAATGCTAAGTTCAAAGTCAAAATAGCCACTCAAGATGAGCGATTAACCACTACCGATGCTAAGGCAAGATTATTCGAGTTAGGCGGATTCAAGGCGCTCACCAAAGGCCAAGTCGATGCTGTGTCTGCCGTACTGATTATTGAAAGCTACTTCGAAAATAACTTCAGCAAGTAATGCCACAATAAAAAACCATATATAAAGAAAAGGATAAGTTGCCTTATCCTTTTCAGTTTTATGTTTAACCCGATAAATTACCGGATCAAAAATGTGGCTTCACTAAGTTGGCCATCATAGTAATGTGCGCATCATCATCGTTTAGTGCAGCAATGTAACGGAACTTCTCACCACCCGCCTCGGCAAAGAGATGACCATTCTCACCAACAATTTCTTCCAGCGTTTCTAAACAATCGGCGCTAAAAGCTGGGCAAACGATAGCAATATCGCGCACACCTTGTTGCGGCAACGCTTTCAAAGTCGCATCGGTATAAGGTTGTAGCCATTTAGCTTTACCAAAACGCGATTGGAATGTCATCACAAACTCATCTTTACCTAACCCAAGCTTTTCGGTAACCAGTCGAGTCGTTTTCATGCAGAAGCAATAATACGGATCGCCTAAATGCAAATTGCGCTCAGGCATACCATGGTAAGACAACACCAATTTTTGCGGTTTACCATTTGCTTCAAAATCAGCCGTGATCGAATTGGCTAAAGCATTAATAAAATCAGCATTATCATGATAAGTATTAATAAAATGCAACGATGGAATATAGCGCCACTTGGACAACTCAGCCGCAATCGCATCAAAAGCAGAACCCGTAGTGGGCGCAGCATATTGGGGATACAGTGGTAACACCACGATTTTATCAATGCCATTTTGATGCATAGTTTGCAAGGTACTGGCGACCGATGGACTGCCATAACGCATTGCTAAATGGACAGAAACATCATGGTTATCGGCGTTAAGTTTATCCGCTAACTTCGCCGTTTGACGCAAACTAATGTCCATTAACGGTGAGCCGGCCGCTGTCCATACCTTCTGGTATAACGCCGCTGATTTTGCTGGGCGTACCCGCAAAATGATCCCGTGTAAAATCATCATCCACACTAATTTAGGAATTTCGACTACGCGGGGATCCGCTAAGAACTCAGCTAGATAACGCCTAACAGCCGATGCTGTGGGCGCATCTGGCGTACCTAAATTTAATAACAGCACGCCCACTTTGCCGCGCTGTCCGTGTCCAACTTCTTTGGATAAGCCTGAAAATTTAGCCAAAACAGCCTCTTAATTAATAAATACTTATAAAATTAAAGTACAGATTCTATTGCTTGCTTAAGCTCTTCGCTATCTGGCTTCACTTTAGAATTGAACTGTTGCACAACTGCGCCATCGCCGCTAACGACATACTTGTAAAAATTCCACTTAGGCGCACCGGTTTTTTCGGCTAAGTATTTAAATACGCTATTGGCGTCACTGCCACGCACAGCCGAAGTCGACAGCATAGTGAAAGTGACACCGTAATTGATGTAACACACCTTAGCCGTATCTTTCTCATCATTTTCTTCTTGGAAAAAATCATCCGATGGGAAACCAATGACCACTAAGCCTTTATCTTTGTAGTTTTCATGCAATGTTTCAAGCGCTTTAAACTGCGGGGTGTAACCACAGTTACTGGCCGTGTTAACAATCAACACTGGTTTTCCCTGAGTCAATTCACACAGATTAACCGTCTCTTCAGAATGTAATTTTCGTACTTCAAGGTTCAGATACTCGGGACAAGTGGCCGCCATAACGCCAACACTCGTCAAGCTCGCTGTCATAGCGAATATCATGGGTAATTTTTTCATTGCTTTCTCCTTTACCAGTACATTACGCAAACGCACTAGGTAAAGATCATATTGAATTAAAAAATAAAAGCTATGGATAATGGCAACATAGCGATGAAGTAGAACCGATTGAGCTGAACGAAAATCTAATACACAAACAAAAAGCAGCCCATAAAGAGCTGCCTAACCCAGAACCGGACTATCGCGCTAGTCCATGTCTAAGGTGACACCTTCCATAAAACCTGAGCCCGTGGATTCTTTATTCTGCAATTTAATCATCAAACGTAAATCGTTTGGTGAATCAGCATGGTGCAGCGCATCGGCGTAACTAATTTCGCCATCGACATAAAGTTTCAGCAAGGCCTGATCGAACGTCTGCATGCCCTGCTCGTTGGATTTTGCCATGGTTTCTTTGAGCAAATGCAGCTCGTTCTTCGCAATTAAACTCGCCACCCTTGGGGTGTTTATCAATACTTCAATCGCGGCGCGACGCCCTGTGCCATCGACTTTCGGTATCAATTGCTGCGCCACAATACCGCGTAAATTCAATGATAAATCGAACAATAACTGTTGATGCTTACTCTCAGGCACGAGATGCATAATCCGGTCTAACGCTTGGTTGGCGTTGTTGGCATGCAAGGTTGCCATACAAAGGTGACCCGTTTCTGCAAATGACAGCGCAAACTCCATCGTCTCTTGGGTACGAATTTCACCAATCAAGATCACATCGGGAGCTTGGCGAAGGGAGCTTTTTAGCGCCGCATCAAAAGACTCAGTATCTATACCCACTTCACGCTGAGTGATTATGCTTTTTCTGTGGTCGTGAACGAATTCAACCGGATCTTCAATAGTCAAAATATGCCCACGGGCATGACCATTGCGATAACCCACCAAGGCCGCCAAGGACGTTGACTTACCCGTTCCCGTTCCGCCTACCATAATGATGAGACCACGTTTACTCATCACCAGATCTTTTAGAATAGGCGGCAATTTTAAATCATCGACATCAGGGATTTTAGTCTCAATACGGCGCATCACGCAGCCAGGCGATTCACGCTGCCAAAAAGCGCTCACCCGAAAACGACCTAAATCCTTTGCCGCAAAAGCGAAGTTACACTCACGAGTGGAATGAAACTCTTGCTTCTGCGCCTCTGTCATTAACGACTCAACAAAATCCAGTGATTGTGCTGGTGTAAACGCACTTTCTGCCAAGGGACGCAATTCACCGTCAATCTTGGCACTCGGCGGAAAACCCGCTGTGATGAACAAGTCGGAGGCTTTGCGTTCCACTATCACTTTTAAAAACGGACGAACATCCATCATAAATCCTTAAAATGTCGCTTGTTTATTCGAACTCTTCGCCATTGCATCTTCACGGGTGATAAGACCGCGATTGACTAAGTTCTGTAAACATTGCTCTAAGGTCTGCATTCCATGGGCCATACCTGTTTGAATTGCCGAATACATCTGCGCCACTTTGTCTTCACGAATTAAATTGCGGATAGCGGGCGTGCCCATCATGATTTCATGGGCGGCGACACGGCCTCCTCCCACCTTTTTAATCAGAGTTTGCGAAATAACCGCTTGCAGCGATTCAGACAACATAGTGCGCACCATGTCTTTTTCACCGGCGGGGAATACGTCGACCACACGGTCAATCGTTTTCGCGGCAGAAGTAGTATGCAAGGTACCAAACACTAAGTGGCCTGTTTCAGCGGCGGTCATCGCCAAACGAATGGTCTCAAGGTCACGCATCTCACCGACTAAAATCACGTCTGGGTCTTCACGCAGTGCGCTTCTAAGCGCCGCATTAAAGCTGTGGGTATGGCGATGAACTTCACGTTGGTTAATCAAACATTGCTTATTTTGATGAACGAATTCGATAGGATCTTCAATGGTTAAGATATGATCATGTCGATTTTCATTCACGTAATCCACCATAGCGGCAAGTGTGGTACTCTTACCCGACCCCGTAGGTCCAGTCACTAGCACCAATCCGCGAGGGAAACTGGCAATTTTTTTAAAAATTTCCGGCGCACCCAATTGCTCAAGTGACAAAATGTCACTTGGAATGGTACGAAACACAGCCGCTGCACCACGGGATTGATTGAATGCGTTAACACGAAAGCGTGCAAGATTAGGGACTTCGAACGAGAAATCGATTTCTAAATGTTCTTCGTAGTCCTTGCGCTGCTTATCATTCATTATGTCGTACACTAAGCTGTGTACACCTTGATGATCGAGCGCGGGCAGGTTAATTTTTCTCACTTCACCGTCAACACGGATCATGGGAGATATCCCTGCAGAAAGGTGTAGATCCGAGGCTTTGTGTTTTACACTAAATGCCAATAACTCAGTGATTTCCATCGTTTGGGATATCCTTGCAACTAGATAATTACATCATGACAACAATAGCAGACAGACTCGCAATCGCCCAGCGCAGGATCACACAAGCAGCGCAAAAATGTGCCCGCCACCCCAGCAGTATTCGCTTACTTGCCGTCAGCAAGACTAAACCTATTGAAGACATTATAGCAGCCTACCAAGCGGGTCAGCGTTGCTTTGGCGAAAACTATGTCCAAGAAGGCGCTGAAAAAATTACTGCGCTCAAGGGGGATTTCCCGGACATAGAATGGCATTTTATCGGCCCACTCCAATCCAATAAAACCAGCATAGTCGCCCAGCATTTCGATTGGATGCATACCCTCTCCCGCGACAAAATTGCCCTACGTCTCAATGAGCAACGTCCGGCCGAATTGGCGCCATTAAACGTCTGTATTCAAATTAATATCAGTGCTGAAGACACAAAATCTGGCATAGATGCGGCTCAAATGCTGCCACTGGCCGAACTGATAGCTCAGCTACCTAACTTAGCACTGAGGGGCCTAATGGCAATTCCAACGGCTACCGCAGATATAGAGTTACAGCTTAAAGAGTTTTCCATGTTAAACAATCTATTTCAAGAACTTAAATCGTATTATCCCGCTGTAGATACGCTTTCAATGGGGATGAGCAATGACTTAGATACAGCGATTAGCTGTGGTTCAACTATGGTGCGTATTGGCAGTGCCATTTTTGGTGAGCGCAATTACGCTGTGTAAAATCACGTTAGGCATTTAGTTAGAGGTCAGTTTAACCTTGTTTTTAGCACTTTATGCCCAAATACTGTATTAAAGAACACCGAACATTAACGATTTAAGAGCAATTAGCGAGAGTCGATAATCAGGCTCAGTCATTCAAATGACTAACCGTTTTATCATCTTAATTTAAGGTGAAGATGTTACAAGTCAACGGTTAACACACTGAAGAGAATCAAATGGATCAACAGAAAATCTGCTTTATCGGTGCCGGCAATATGACGCGCAGCATCATCAGTGGCTTAGTCAATAGCGGCTATCCAGCTCAACTCATCCAAGCGACTAATCCCAGCCAAGGTAAACTCGATGCACTAAAAGCCGATTTTGGGATTTTGGTTTCTCAAGATAATTTAGCCGCGGCGCAAGCTGCCGATGTCATAGTACTTTCGGTAAAACCACAATTGATGCAACAAGTTTGTGAAGCATTACAGACAGTCGAGCTGTCGAATAAGTTAGTCATCACTATCGCTGCGGGCATTAAAGCAAAGCGATATACCGACTATCTGGCACAAGACATCAAGCTTATCCGCGCCATGCCAAATACGCCGATGCAAATTAGTGTTGGTATGACTGGCCTCTATGCGCCTCAAAGCATTACTACCGAGCAGAAAGCCATTTGCGATCGTTTGATGTCAAGCGGCGGCGAAATTGTGTGGGTAAATGAAGAGTCAGATTTAGATCAAGTGATTGCACTATCGGGCAGTTCACCGGCTTATTTCTTTTTGCTAATGGAGTCTATGATAGATGCAGGCAAAGAAATGGGAATGGATGAAACAAAAGCCAGAAGTTTAGTGCAGCAAGCTGCGCTTGGCGCTGCTATGATGGCAAAGCAAAACCCACAACTGACCTTAGGTAATTTAAGAGAGAATGTTACTTCAAAGGGCGGCACCACCGCACAGGCGCTGGCGACATTTGAAGCTGCGGATATGCGCGGCTTAGTAAAAAAAGCCATGGAAAACTGTATTAATCGTGCTGAAGAAATGGCTAAAACATTTTGATCCACTAACACGTTTTTATATCGAACTTTAATAGGTAGAAATCTCGATGAATGCATTTACCTTTTTAATCACCACTCTATTCGATCTCTATTTGATGGTGGTGATTTTGCGGATTTGGTTACAACTGGCAAGGGCTGATTTTTACAATCCTTTTAGCCAATTTATTGTTAAAGCAACTCACCCGCTCATCGCACCAATGCGCCGTATTTTGCCTTCCTTAGGGCGATTTGATACCGCATCTTTCGTCCTCGCATTATTGGTTGTGATAGCCAAGCTGCTACTAATTAGCCTCATTGCGGGCGGTGGCATAGACATACTGTTATTTTTGCTGTTTGCCGTTGTATCTGTGGTCAAAAAAGCAGGGGTACTGCTATTTTGGATGCTATTAATACGCGCAATCTTAAGCTGGTTTAACCAAGGCTATAATCCAATTGTAATGATCATGGGTCAGTTAACTGAACCCGTATTAGCACCAATACGTCGTATCATACCGCCAATTGGTGGTTTAGATTTATCCGTAATGCTGGTCATTATTGGTATGAATTTCCTCAATATGTTACTTGCTCAATATATCCCTTATTGGGCTGTGATCTAATGAGTGCAGTGACTTTGCAGCAAGGTGACTTGCTGCTTAATCTCTACATTCAGCCTAAGGCTAGCCGAGATCAAATTGTAGGATTGCACGGTGATGAGCTAAAAGTAGCCATCACTGCGCCACCTATTGATGGCAAAGCGAATGCCCATTTAAGCAAGTACTTAGCAAAAGCTTTTAAAGTGCCAAAGAGCGACATTCACATAATAAAAGGTGAACTTGGCCGACATAAACAAATCCGCATTATTGACCCTAAGATCATCCCAAGTGTCATTACTGAACTGATGGGGCAAGATAGTGAAAAGTAATTCAGTTGAAAGATCAATCAGTTAAATAATCGTACAACTGAAAACGAATTAATCCTTTGAATGCTATTAATTTATTGAAAAAAATAGTCACAGCGGCCCTATAATCCAACATTCCCTAATATGAGGTATCCATCATGTTCCGTAATCTTCTCGCTGTATTAGCCCTCACGGCCAGCCTTTGCGGTGTTGCAAATGCCGAGCAAAAAGAAACTGTCGGCAATTTTGATATTCATTACATGGCACTTGGCAGTACATTTTTAACGCCTAGCATAGCCAAATCCTATGGAATTAAGCGCAGTAGCTACACTGGCATCATCAATATTGCCGTATTAGATATTAGCGAAGCGAATAAGCCCGCAGTACCAGTTGAAATTACTGGAGTTGCTAATAATTTGTTAGATGCGCGAATCAATCTAACGTTTAAAGAGATCCGCGAAGGTGATGCGATTTATTACATTGCCGAAGTGCCCTACCGCGATGATCAGGAAATCAACTTCAATATCGCAATTAAATATGGCAATCAACTGAACACTAACTTACAGTTCAAGCAAAAATTCTACGTTGAATAAACCTATTTTATACCTTTGTTGGCGTTGCTTTCCTGTTGCGCCAACCCCTTTCCCTGTCCTTTACTATTGAGCTTGGGTATCATAGTGCCAACGCACGTCGCCCCATTTATGATAGGTATTCCATGCAACAAATCGTCCTCGCCAGCGGTAATAAAGGCAAACTCGCCGAATTCGATCAAATGCTCGCCAGCTACGGTGTCACAGTGCTGCCGCAGAGCCAGTTTAATGTCAGCGAAGTAGCAGAAACGGGTACCACTTTTGTAGAGAATGCCATTATCAAAGCAAGGCATGCCGCCGAAATCACCGGACTTGCGGCCATTGCCGATGATTCGGGTTTAGAAGTGGATTTACTCCAAGGCGCTCCCGGCATTTATTCAGCGCGTTACGCGGGCGAAAATGCCAAAGATCAAGACAACGTCTTGAAACTACTTGAGACATTAAAAGACCAGCCAGCACCTCGCGGGGCAAGATTCCAATGCGTACTGGTATATATGCGCCATGCGAAAGACCCTACCCCGATTATTTGCCAAGCCTCATGGGAAGGCCAAATCGACTTTAGCCAACGCGGCGCTAATGGCCATGGTTACGATCCGATTTTTATCCCTGAAAATTATCAATGTAGCGCGGCAGAGCTGAGCAGCAACGAGAAAAATGCCTTAAGTCATCGTGGTAAAGCCCTAGTGCAACTTATCGCCGCCATGCAAGCCCAAGGCGTGTTAACTGGCGGGAATGCACAATAATGTCATCAACTGCCGTGACTACTGCAATGAAGCTCGAACTGCCACCACTCAGTCTGTATATCCATATTCCCTGGTGCGTACAAAAGTGTCCCTATTGTGACTTTAATTCCCATGGCCAAAATGGCGAACTGCCACAAGAGGCTTATGTTGATGCGCTATTGGAAGACTTACGCCAAGACTTATATCTAGTCCAAGGCCGGAAAATCCACACTATTTTTATTGGTGGCGGCACACCTTCATTATTCGATGCCTCACAAATCAAGCGCATACTCGATGGTGCCAATGCACTTATTCCCTTTAGTGACGATATCGAAATCACTATGGAAGCCAATCCTGGTACTTTAGAGCACGATGACTTTAGTGCCTATCGTGCAGCGGGCGTCACTCGTTTATCTATTGGTGTGCAGAGCTTTTCTAAGGATAAACTCAACTTACTCGGACGTATTCACGATCAAAACGAGGCACAAGTCGCCGCTCAAAAAGCCAGCCAAGCGGGATACTTGAGTTTTAACCTCGATTTAATGCATGGATTACCCAACCAAAGCTTTGCTGAAGCTATGGCCGATATCGACACGGCAGCGGCGCTTAACCCGCCACACCTATCTTGGTATCAGTTAACAATTGAGCCCAACACCCTATTCCACTCAAAACCGCCGCAGCTGCCCGATGACGAAGCGCTCTGGCATATCTATGAGCAAGGTCAACAAAAGCTGGCCGCATTAGGGTATGAGCAATACGAAATATCTGCCTACGCAAAACCTGGTTACCAATGTAGGCACAATCTCAACTACTGGCAGTTTGGTGATTATCTAGGCATAGGCTGTGGCGCCCACGGCAAAGTGACGCTGCCAGAAGAAAACCGCATCATACGCACGGTAAAAATTAAACATCCTAAGGGATATCTGAGTGCCCACAACTACACCTTCGAATCGATTGAAGTTGCAGAGGAAGACCGCGCGCTCGAATATTTAATGAATCGCCTGCGTCTGATGATACCTATTCCTAAGCAAGAATTTGAACTGCGCACAGGACAACACAGAGACACATTGACCGAAGGAATGGAAAAGGCCAAACAACGCGGTTTACTCACAGAATCCGCTGAACATTGGCAATTAACCAGTAAAGGTCATATGTTTGTTAATGATTTACTGACACAATTTTGCTGAGTTAGCCGTTAAAATATCTATATAAATAATGTGTTAGTAACTAACAGTACAGTTTAACACTATTACTGCTAACACATTTTCTAACACTAATATCCATACATTCTTGTTCCGCTTCTTTAGTATTGATGCAAATCAATCTAGGAAGCCTGATCATGCCAATAAAAACTAAAATCAGCTTAGTCGCACTGACCCTTTCAGCTCTACTGACCATTCCCGCGTATGCAGCATCAACTGCGCCAGCCTTACACAGTGCAAGCGAACCTGTGAATGCAATAGCACAAACCGAGTCAGAAAAAGCCAATGCTCTGTTCGAAACCATCTTCATGGAAAACATCATGGCGAGCCCCATTTCGCAGACCTATATGGGGATCAAGCAAGACTATGATAAATGGGATGAACTGGGTGATGCCGCTGATGATAAAACCCTAGTTCGCACAAAAAAACAACTGGAGCGGGTCAATCAGATTGATGCGGCCAAACTCGATCCACAAACAAACCTTAGCCTTACGTTACTGCAGCAAAATCTGCAAAATGACATCGAAGATGACCAATGGCGCTATCATAATTATCCTGTAAATCAAATGTATGGCGGCCACTCTATGATCGCCTCCTTCTTGATTAACCAACATCAAATCACAGATGTCAGCGATGCCAAGGCCTATATCAGCCGCTTGAATGGCGTGCCAAAACGCTTAAATCAACTACAGACAGTATTAGCCGTTCGCGCAGACAAAGGCATTATCGCGCCTAAGTTTGTATTCGCTTATGTGATTTCAGACAGCCAAAACATCATCAAAGGTGCGCCTTTTGATAAGGGCGACGACAGCGCGCTACTCGCAGATTTTCGCCGTAAAGTGAACGCACTAGCGATTCAAGAAACGGAAAAGCAAGCACTGATTCAACAGGCTGAGCAAGCACTAGTGACCCAAGTCGAGCCCGCCTATAACAAGCTCATCAGTTACATCAAAACCTTAGCAACCAGAGCTGACGACCGCGATGGTGCGTGGAAACTCCCTAATGGCGCGGCCTTTTACAATAATGCTTTGGCCCGCACTACCACCACAAATATGACCGCCGATCAAATCCATGACTTAGGCCTTTCTGAGGTGGAACGTATCCATAATGAAATGCGCGCCATTATGAAGAAGGTCAATTTTAAAGGCGATTTACAGCAATTCTTTAGCTTTATGCGTGACGATCCCCAGTTCTACTACCCCAATACCGCCGAAGGTAAAGCCGCCTATTTAGCTGAGGCGACTAAGTTCATCGACAATATGAAGTCGCGCTTGGATGAAGTGTTCAAAGTAAAACCTAAGGCCACCATGGTAGTGAAGCAGGTTGAAGCCTTTAGGGAAAAATCCGCGGGTAAAGCCTTCTATGAACAACCGGCACCGGATGGTTCGCGTCCAGGTAGCTACTATGCAAACCTATATGACATGAAAGCCATGCCAAAATACCAAATGGAGGCGCTGGCCTACCACGAAGGTATTCCGGGTCACCATATGCAGATAGCCATTTCCCAAGAACTGCAAAATATTCCTAAGTTCCGTAAGTTTGGGGGCTATACCGCGTATATTGAGGGCTGGGGTTTATATAGCGAATCTTTCCCAAAAGAAATGGGACTCTACGCCGATCCTTACTCTGACTTTGGTCGCCTAGCAATGGAGTTGTGGCGTGCCTGTCGCTTAGTCGTTGATACTGGTATCCACGCTAAAAAGTGGACCCGCGAGCAAGGCATTGCCTATTACGTGGACAATACGCCAAATGCTAAATCAGATGCGGTGAAAATGGTTGAACGCCATATCGTTATGCCATCGCAAGCGACAGCTTATAAAGTAGGTATGATTAAACTACTAGAGCTAAGACATAAAGCAGAGCAACAGCTTGGCAGTCAATTTGATATCCGCGACTTCCATACGCTAGTACTTGCTAACGGCGCATTGCCACTGGATGTGTTAGAACAACAAGTCGATCTCTGGATCGCCAGTAAGAAGAAGGCCTAATACCCTAATGTTTTAATGCCTTAATGCTGAGTCGTGAAGCATTGTTAACCTGCTTCACGACTAAAGCGACATATATAGCTACGCCCAATAAAAAAGCCACTCGAAAGTGGCTTTTTTATTGGTACCATTATCCCGTTAGATAACAGAACCCTTCTCACTGTGGGTCACTATATTTGTTGTATTAATTTATGCTTTAGCACTCGCCTTCACACACTTAACACACAGTTGCGACTTTAGGGTACAGAGAGACAAAACGCTTGCCCAAGGCTGCACAAACCATCAATAAAAAATTACCTCAGCGATAAGGCTGAGGTAAACCAAAAACTAGGATGATGGTTTAAAGAGCCAACATTGTTTTAGTTCTCAAACTTCTGTTGGCTGTGATCCAAAACTGCATTAATGCCGACCTGTACACAAAAATTGAAAGGGGTCATTTCCAATAAACGTATAGGACTCAGATCATTCCGAATCAACTGTCACCATTGTATTCAATTAAGAACAGAGTTCAAGGATGTTATAAAAAAGTGCTTTAGTAACCCCTAAAAAACCATCAACAAATGTACTCATTAACTCAACCTAAAGCATTGATTTTAAATGACCAGAAAAGTACCTGCCCAATTTAAAACCACATAAGACTGCTTTTGAGAACAATGTTTCCTATTTTACTGACGTTTACTGAATAATTCGACATAGGGAGCATCCCAATACGGTGGCGTCCCTATGTGATCTTTGATGAATTCGATAAAAGAACTAACCTTAGGTGCTAAGTGCTTACGACGGGGATAAACCGCCTGCAATGGCAGATGGTGGGTCAATTGCCAATCCTTCAGTAAAGGCACTAATGTCCCTTTGGCAATTTCATCTTCCATCAGATAACTCGCAAGATACACAACTCCAAGACCACTTATTGCAGCAGATTTTAATGCAGGCGCATTATCCACCCTGAAATTACCCGATACGCCAATTTCACAGTAGTCATCACCCTTCTTAAATTGCCACATGCTGTGCTCGTGCCACTCTCCTTGATAGACCAAACAGTTGTGGTCAACTAGCTGCTCAGGTCGAGTTGGCTCGCCATGTTGAGCAATATAGCCAGGCGAAGCAACTAACAGGAATTGGCACTTCATCAGCGGTCTAGCAACCATGCCAAGCGGTAATTGCTCAGACATAGTTAACAGTAAGTCTAAGCCTTCGCTCACGACATCCACTTTATGGTCCAGTAAGCTCACTTGTAGCTCAAGCTCAGGATGTTTTGCCATAAAAGATGGCAACGCAGGAATGATATGCATCACTCCAAAGGATTGGGAAATCCCCACCTTAAGCACGCCGCGGGTCGCATCATTTAAGTTATGCACGCTGGCTATCGCTTGTTCAGCGTCACGCAGCAGTTCTTCACCTTGCAGATACAGCAAATGCCCTGCTTCAGTCAGACTTAAGCTGCGGGTGGTACGTTGAATTAATTGAACACCAAGTCTATGTTCAAGATCGGCGACTTGTGTACTGACCTTAGACTTAGAGATCCCAAGCCTTCTTGCGGCGGCACTAAAACTACCTGCTCTGGCCACATGAGTAAAAATCGCAATAGGTTCTAACAGTTCTAACATGGAAGTCGCCTTAAGCTGTTTACGACAATGATATTAACTTTCGGTGAGCAGCTATGGTTAGCGTAATCATCGCTTAAAAATAACCATAGCATTGATATCTCGCATCAAAATGATATAACGCAGAGATTTAGACCGAAAAAGTCCACTAAAGTAGGGGGTTATATCTGACTGATATGCCAGCTTTTAATTATATTTTAAGAGTATACCAAATATTCGTCTCTAGACTGTAACATTCCGAACTAAATCGCTGCAAGCCTAGCCTATAAGCCACATCAACTTAGCCATAAGGGTTGTCACCACGATTAAACCGTAGCCAATAAAAAAGCCCCTAGTCGATAAATTGACTAGGGGCGTAGCATTCAAGTTTGACTCATGCACAAGGAGATAGAAGTTATTGCAGTTAAAACTAAGGGCGATTCGCAAGAACTATTTACAAGTACTATTCACGCAGTTCCTTGGTTGAGTTTTGTGTCAACACATAAGGTGCTAGTTCTGGCACTTCTTGGCGCAATTGATTTTCAAGCACTAACAAATTTTCAAATCGGTCGCACAAACGGTCAGCCTTAGCTTCTAATCCCTTAGATTGGCTCTCAATTTGTTGCTCAATATCTTGGCCTAACTTGTCCATTTTTTGGGAGAAGGTATCCATCTTAGCTTCAAAATTTTCACCGCCACCAGACATGATTTGGCCACCTAAGTTCATCATAATTGCGCCAATTGAATTCTGGACAATTTGTTCCATTTCCTGCTCGAATTCATCGTTAAATGTACTTTGCATCGAGTATTCAGTCGCCCCTAAATAGAAGCTATCACCATTCTTGTAAGCCACTGAATCAACCCGTTTTTGAACGCCAGCCATCATTTCATTAAATTTTGCACCAGCGGCATCACCCATTAAAGGTGTTAAGGCCATACCAACCGCTTTGGAAGCAAGAGATACTGCCTCATTCACCAGTTCAATCACTTCTGGCACTTGAGTCGAAACTTCATCGGCATATTGAGTAACCAATTTTTTCTGCTTGTCGGTTAAGTTAACTTGCTTACCTTCCACAAATAACTTGTCAACTTCGATACGATACTTTTCTGTGCCCTTCTCGCTCATGACTAATTTTTTAGGCTCGACCATAACGTCATAATTTAAGGAGACCTCACAGCGCTCATCTATTTTTGGTTCTATTTGTGCTTGCGCCAGCTGTACGCTAGATGCCCCTAAAATCACGCCAGATAATGCAAATCCAGTTAATAACTTATTTAATTTCATTTTTGTTCGTCCTTTAATCTGAATAATTCGATAAACCTAAACTACTGAATAGCTTATACCATGTGAATAGCTTATAGCAGGAGACGTGCCAACTTTATAACAATTTGATTATGTTGAATTTTGAAAGTTAGCACTAAAAGGTCATTAGCGAAATTCGCTAACATTTAGTCTGATAGTGCTAATAAAAAACGAGAGATAAGACTAGAAAATAGAACGACCGAGACGCTGACTTAGATGCTCAAGCATCGCTGTGCCCGCAAGTGAGTTGCCATTATTATCGAGTTCTGGCGACCATACACAAATCGACAGTTCTCCAGGGATCACGGCAATAATACCGCCGCCGACGCCACTTTTACCTGGCATACCAACACGATAAGCAAACTCACCCGCACCATCGTATAAGCCCGAGGTTGCCAACAGAGCGTTAAGTTGCCGAGTTTGCACTTGAGAAATAAGCTCAGTCCCTGTGATACTTTTGCCGCGATTAGCTAAATACAACATGGCCTTAGACAAGTCAGCACAATTCATCTTCAAGGCGCAATAATGAAAATAGGTGCGCAGCACAGTATCAACATCACCTTGAAAATTACCAAAGGACTTCATCAAATAAGCGATAGCCGCATTGCGCGCACTATGCTGATATTCTGAATCTGCTACTTGTTTATCGAAACACACTTTATCGTTTTGGCTAAGTTGCCTGACTAACTCAAGCATTCTGTGTTTAGGTGCACCTAAACGACTCTGCAATAAGTCAGCAATCACTAACGCGCCAGCATTGATAAATGGGTTGCGTGGCTTGCCACGTTCTAACTCGACTTGTACTAAAGAGTTGAATGAATGGCCCGAAGGTTCTTTGCCAACACGGCTCCAGATTTCGGCTTCTTCATATAAAGTTAACGCTAAGGTTAAGCTGAAAACTTTGGAGATACTTTGAATCGAAAACGGCTCAAGGTAATCGCCCGCACCTAAAGTTTCACCGTCAACAGTCGTGACGGCAATACCTAATTTGCCAGCATCAACGCTGGCCAGTGCGGGGATATAATTTGCAACCTTTCCTTGGCCGAGCAAGGGTCGAACTTTCTCGACCACTTCCTCAAGTAATGCCAACTCGGGCATTAACCCCACCAAATGTCGTACAGTTCGCTAACTTCAACCTGAGATACTTTTTGGGTCGCCCAGAATGCCTTAACTGCAGCAATATCTTCTTCGGTACATTTACCAATCGTTTGGGTGGCGATAATGCCTTCCCATTCGATGTGGCCGCCGCCATGGAAACCTAATTTACGGGTTTCGATCACTTCATCGATGAATTTATCTACAGTTGCATCGATATCGGCTTCAGATACTGATGCATCAAAAGTCCAAGCCATATCGAAACCTAACTCTTGGAATTCATCAACGCGCATTTTCTTACGTAAACGACGGCTACGATTAGTTGCCATAGTGATTTTCCCTTTTGTGTTTAAAATTAGCTAAAATTGAGTTCGTGATTAAGCGATACGCTCAAACATCAGATCCCATACACCGTGACCCAGTCTATGGCCGCGGGCTTCAAACTTTGTCAATGGACGATGATCAGGACGCGGCACCACACTGCCGTCGGCCGACTGGTTTTGATAACCCGGTGCGGCTTGCATCACCTCTAACATATGCTCGCTGTACTCTTCCCAGTCAGTTGCCATATGGAAAACACCGCCAATTTTTAGCTTGCGACGAATAAGTTCGGCAAATTCAGCTTGTACGATGCGGCGTTTATGGTGACGTTTTTTATGCCAAGGATCTGGGAAGAACAATTGCACTCGGGCTAATGAACCGTCAGCAATCGCATGTTCTAATACTTCCATGGCATCGTGATGATACACACGTAAATTAGTCACACCAGCAATGGCTGCATCACTGAGGCAAGAGCCTACACCCGGTTTATGTACTTCAATACCAATGAAATTTTGCTCTGGTGCATCTTTAGCCATTTGTACTAAAGAGGCGCCCATGCCAAAGCCAATTTCCAGCACAGTATCGGCTTCACGACCAAAAACGTCGCTCAGTACTAATGGCACTGGGCTGTAATCTAAACCCATTGTTGGCCACTGGCTTTCAATAGCGTGTGCTTGGCCTTTGGTTAGGCGACCTTCTCTCAGGACAAAGCTTCTGATCTTGCGCAGATACTTGCCTTCTTCATTAAATTCAGCGGTAGTGACTTCGCTCATTTTTGCCTCGTCTAGTGGACAACACCATCATAAAAGAAGGGCATTATCCAAAGTTCAACATACAGTGCAAGCACTAATGGGGCGAAAGTATACCAAGATTATTTAAGAGTGCGAATTTAGCAGCGATTTTTAGCTTTAGATCCCTTGCCAACTTATCTTTGACGCTTGTCTAAGAAGATAACTGCCGCTACACTGCGCCGATGAAATCTACAGCCTCCTTCGCTACACGTATCGTCTCTTGGTACGACAATCACGGTCGTAAAACCCTCCCTTGGCAGCAAGATAAAACCCCATATCGCGTATGGGTTTCTGAAATTATGCTGCAACAAACTCAGGTTGCGACTGTTATTCCCTATTATCTTAAATTTATGGCGCGTTTCCCCGATGTGTTAGCACTTGCTAACGCGCCAGACGATGAGGTATTACATCATTGGACCGGTCTTGGCTATTACGCTAGGGCGCGTAATCTGCATAAAGCAGCCAAAATAATCCGCGATGATTATCAGGGATTATTTCCAACACATTTTGAACAAGTGCTCGCCCTACCCGGCATCGGCCGCTCGACGGCAGGCGCAGTATTGTCATTGTCACTTGGGCAACATCACCCCATTCTCGATGGCAACGTAAAACGTGTATTAGCAAGACATGGGGCAATCGCAGGTTGGCCAGGGCAAAAGACGGTTGAAGAGCAACTTTGGCAACTGACGGATGCCTTCACACCGCAGCAAGATATTCAGAAATATAATCAAGCCATGATGGATATCGGCGCCAGTATTTGCACTCGTAGCAAACCTAACTGTGCCGCTTGCCCTGTAGCGATTGATTGCAAAGCTCAACTGATTGGCAGACAAACCGATTTCCCAGGCAAAAAGCCTAAAAAAACCATACCAACCAAAGCGGCGTGGATGTTAGTGATGATGCAAGACAACCAAGTCTTTCTAGCTAAACGTCCGCCAGCGGGAATTTGGGGCGGGCTCTGGTGTTTCCCTGAATTCGCTACCCAAGCCACCCTTGAAACTCATCTTGAAGAGCAAGGGTTTGATGCGCAGCAACTCGAATGGTTAACTGGCTTTAGGCACACATTTAGCCACTTTCATTTAGATATTCAGCCCATGATGCTTAACTTAGATAAAACTCACGGCGATAAAACCCTCGGCAATAAACAGAGCGTGGGCGCTGTCATGGAACAAAACCAGTCTCTCTGGTATAACATAAGTCATCCTTCCAAAGTGGGACTCGCCGCAGCCACCGAGCGCGTGCTAGCCAATTTGGGATCACTCGTTCAATCCGCAGTCAGTAAGGAATAATCATGGCGCGTACAGTCAATTGCGTATATTTAAATAAAGAAGCCGACGGCCTAGACTTTCAACTGTATCCAGGTGATTTAGGTAAGCGCATTTTTGATAACATCAGCAAAGAAGCATGGGGCCT
The DNA here is from genome assembly GCF_025653925.1 of Shewanella sp. SM68. NCBI lineage: Bacteria > Pseudomonadati > Pseudomonadota > Gammaproteobacteria > Alteromonadales > Shewanellaceae > Shewanella > Shewanella sp. SM68. The sequence goes on along the minus strand of NZ_JAKKRU010000010.1, from coordinate 177,867 downwards.
ATGGCAAAAAAAGCAAACCATGCTGATCAACGAGAAAAAACTCAACATGATGAATGTTGATGATCGTAAATTTCTTGAAGAACAAATGACCTCTTTCCTATTTGAAGGTAAAGATGTTGAAATTGAAGGTTTTGTACCAGAAAAAGACCAAGATTAATTCTGGTCGTTAGTCGGCTCTAAGTATAAAGCTTACAAAAAAGCGCCTTTCGGCGCTTTTTGTTTATCTAAATGGCAGAATAAAGAGTTACTTACGCACGCCTTCAACCACTAGATCTAATTCAACATGGCTAGATGCTGGACCTAAATCCATCTTGATACCGAAGTCTTTCATCGCAAAGGTAGTTGTGCCCGTAAAACCGGCACGGTAGCCACCCCAAGGATCCTGACCTTCACCCACAGCATGGGCCTTGATCGCTAATGGTTTAGTCACACCATTTAAAGTTAAGTTACCGTTAATCACTAAATCGCCATTTCCTTTATCTTCCACCGAAGTAGATGCAAAGGTCGCTTTAGCGAATTTGCCAGTATTAAGGAAATCTTCACCGCGAATATGTTTGTCACGCTCAGCATGGTTTGAATCGACACTTAATGTATTCACAGTGACATTCACTTTCATAGCAGTTGGTTTAGCCGCATCGTAGCTAAAATCGCCGCTAAAATCATTAAAACGCCCCACCACATAGCTATAACCTAAGTGATTCACTTTAAATGTAATAGAAGCATGAGCGCCTTCATGATCAATCACATAGTCAGCAGCTGAAGCCGCCACAGGAGCCAATAGAGATACACCAATCAGTACGCTTAACAGTTGCTTTTTCATTGTATTATCCTCGTTTAAATTTAATCATTCTAAGTAGGGTGGCGTCTTTATCGATAAAGTGATGTTTTAATGCGCCCGCGGCGTGAATAACGACCAGCGCGATCAAGCTGTAAGCCGCATATTGGTGAATATCACCCGCGATATCAGCTTGGTTTTCAAACAAAAGTCCCAATCCTGGTAGTTCAAACCAATCAAACACCCAGATACCACGGCCATCTGCGGTTGAGATTAAAATGCCAGCAGTCATGATGACAAAGAGCAAGATATAAATAATAAAATGCGCCAAATGTGCGGCCGTCTTTCCCCACGGTTTATGACTCGCCTCAGGTACTGGCTTGGGATTAACTAAGCGCCATACCAAACGAAATATTGTCGCAGCCAATAACAGAATCCCAATACTTTTATGTAGATGCGGCGCAGTCTTGTACCAAGTACTGTAGTAGGTTAACTCCACCATCCACACACCGACTGCAAATAACCCAATCACGACGAACGCACTCAACCAATGGGTCACAATGGCGGTAATTCCATAAGCAAACTGACTATTTCGAAACATACTGCGACTCCGTACTCGCGTTTTCTTCATGCTATCCATGAAATAATATTCATTATCATAAATCTAAATTTAAAAACTAAAATCAGTAAAAATCGCTTATATCTTTCTAAATTTTAGAAAGTAAGCCAAAAATCATGATCTGTGAGCACAAAGCTATAGTAAACATCAGTATCCCTCTGACTTGAAAAATACAGCCAACGAATGAAATTGAACTGAATTCACAGAATAAGAGATAAAAAACACCCAAGATGTGCATTAAACAGCCGAACGAGTGATTTATCAGGAAAAAGCACTTGCAGAGGTCAAACACCCTAGCTAATATAGCCGCACTTCGAACGATACGGCTTAGCCATCGAGTTCAAAGTAGTTAACTAACGCTTAGTTTAGTTGCCCGAATAGCTCAGTCGGTAGAGCAGAGGATTGAAAATCCTCGTGTCCCTGGTTCGATTCCGGGTTCGGGCACCATTATTCTGTAGTAAAAATTGCAGTAAAGATTTAAGCCGGCATAGCTCAGTTGGTAGAGCAACTGACTTGTAATCAGTAGGTCCCGAGTTCGACTCTTGGTGCCGGCACCATATAAAACAATGAAGCCACTCAATGAGTGGCTTTTTTGTATCTGAAATTTGAATAATAAAGTCTGTGGTCAATCGCAACTGACTTACTCTTGATAATATCAGTAGGTCCCGAGTTCGACTCTAGGTGCCGCCGGCACTATATAAAACAATGAAGCCACTCGCTTACTCTTAGTTGCTCCGCTTCCATCAATCAAAGCTCAACAATACCCACTGCGCTCCACAGCTCCTTGCTTGCAACAAATGAGCTTAAACCTTAATTTTTCTCTCCAAAATAGAAGATAAATAAATGAGGAAGTTAGGATAAACAGCCAAAAGGAACACCTACTGGCGTTAAAGTGCTGAAACTTTCAGCGGTAAAATAAGGGTAAAACGAAAGAATCAAATAAATAAGCGCATTTTGTTTAATAGTTAATCAGTCACTTAAAAAGGGCTTGCACAGCTAAAGCGAGCACTATATTATACGCGCACTTCGAACGAACAAGGTCTTCACGACTTAGTTCAAAGTAGTTAACTAACGCTTAGTTTAGTTGCCCGAATAGCTCAGTCGGTAGAGCAGAGGATTGAAAATCCTCGTGTCCCTGGTTCGATTCCGGGTTCGGGCACCACTTTTAAGGTAATGAATTCGATTGGGTTTATTACTGTGCTTTACGCCGGCATAGCTCAGTTGGTAGAGCAACTGACTTGTAATCAGTAGGTCCCGAGTTCGACTCTTGGTGCCGGCACCATATAAACAAAAAAGCCACTCAATGAGTGGCTTTTTTGTATCTGTTTTTTGTATCTGAAATTTGAAGTGTTCAGTACAAAGCGCAACTGACTTACTCTCGATAATTTCAGCAGGTCCCGAGTTCGACTCTTGGTGCCGGCACCATATAAACAATGAACCCACTCAATGAGTGGCTTTTTTGTATCTGAAATTTAAAGTGTTTCAAAGCAAAACACAACGAACTTCCCTCAGTAATAACGATAGCGCCCTCAATACTGGCACAATAAGCGCTCAAATTGAGCGTATAAGATAATTTATTGACTTCACGCAACAGACAATCACTTCATCCTTTACCCCTATAAATGATAGTTTTATATTCGCCACATAAAAAAGCCACTCATTATTGAGTGGCTTTGCGTTCTTATACAAACTATCTAGTTCCAAATGACTCAATCGTGCTTATTTGATGAGCTCGAGTGGCATAGGCCTATCACCTGCTTGAACTTGATGTTGAACATGGCGCCACCCTTGAGTGAGTTCACTTAGATGTGCTTTTCTCTCGGGGAAATGTGTCGCAAGTTTTTCGATAACATCGATTTGCTTCTTACACAATAATGACCAACGATCTGCATTTGATAAGTACATGGCGTTTTCCTTAACTGAGGGGTTACTTTTCCTTAGCCAGTTAAGTCTAGGCTGGAATCATTTTATTGCCAATTCAAAATTGAGCGTTAGCGCACTGTTAAAACAACTAACTCGGGAGTATCTTGGTTCTATAAACATAAGATAGGAGGCGTTATGACAGCCGATATTTTCAAACTCATTTTTGTCGCTATTGGTATATTTCTCGTTTACAAACTGATATTTGGTGGCAAGAAAGGTCTGACTATTTTTGAAATGCATTTTAAAGATGGCCGTATGACTCAGCATAAGGGCAAGATCCCCGAACGATTCGAACGGGAATGCCGCCAAATCGCTAAAACCGAAAAACTGACTTGTACTGTTAGGGCTGAAAAATCAGGAGATGTACGCTTACACATTTCTGCCAACGTGAGTGACAATGTAAAGCAAAGGATTCGTAATCTGTTTCCGTTTGAATATTATGACAAAAAATCGATAGATAACAGTCGTCAAGCGGGTTAGTTCTTCGCCTCTCCCCTAGCAACCTTAATACTTGCTATTGATAGTTAAGTATTGAGGTTGAAGTGAATTCCTAAGGCATTTTCTTATTTAAACTTAACTGGATACCTAGGTTTTAGAAAATCGGATTCTAACTGACCGTCTTTTCTCGCATCTCGAATACGACGTTCATTATCTTGCACCATAGGATCGCTTGCGGGTTGATGAGGATCGACTTGTTTCTCAGAATGATCCTCAAACTTAAAGTCAAAAGATGAACAAGCAGTTAACGACAGACTTAAAAATACTCCCCATAAAACAACGTGTTTTTTCATCGACTACCCCCTATCTATTTAGACTTAGACTTAAGCTCAGATTAATTAAATTTAAACAATGGGTTGCAATAACCTTACCCCCATATATCACTTATGCCACTAGCAAAAATGCCTAGCTGCAACTTTGGTTTGACTTCAACACTTTAATGCAGAAAAAAGGGGGGTTATTAGCCAAGTTATACTGTTTAAGCCAATTTAAGTCTTAATCAACAGAGTGAATCCAAGACAAACTGGGGTAAGCCAACTTAACTAAAAATTGCTGAGACTATTTTTGAATAACTAAAGTGACTTTAGCAACTGTGATGCCAAACTTAATAATATCGCTCTGATTTATAATGGTATTATCATTCACTAAGAACATCCAATCGTCGAAATGAACTTGATATTCCTCACCATCCACAGGCAATAACATATCGTATTTCCAACGTAGCGCACTGCCGCTAGATTGGCCATCGGCAGTCCCAATAATGTCACCTGCAGTTCCTGAGTATCGCCCTTCCCCTAGTGCCTTAATGCACCATACACGCGTTTGAGTTTCGCCATCATCATACACAAACCATTCATTAATGACCCCCTCACTTCCCTGCCAACTGGCTTCCATAATGACATTGAATTTGCGGATTACTTTGCCACTAAAATCTTGTACGACCCCAGAGGCTTTTAATGGTCCATTAAAAAATGACTCCAAAACCAATGTCGGATGAGTGTCTTTATAATCAGTCACTTCCACCGATGAACAACTCGACAACAGCCCTATCATTATTAAACCTAAAAATAACTTTTGGCCGACAAGCCGTTTCAACAATCGCATGGTTTTTCTCCGAGTAATTGCGCCCGCAAACTAGGACGACTAGTGGCTTTCGATAACCAAATCGCTAAAAATGCCTCAGCAAAATTAGCATCATGGATAATGTCGAGTGGTTGATGATTAAAGAAAAACTGACTCGTTTGTCCATCTATCACCTTAAAACTTAAATGGTCGCCCTGCTTCACATCGGGCCAAGTCGCATTTAATAAACCCAACCAACGTTGGATATCATTTTCGGCAAACGCTAGATGCTGCCATTGATCTTTTGTCGCTTCGAGCAAATCCTCTGACTCAATATCTCGATAATATTCAATATCTAACAGCAGAGGATATTGCCCCTGTTGATAACGGCCATTTACCGTCATCAGTCTGGCCTTATACAAACTAAACCACAGCCAATCCATTTCTCCGCGGCCCACTTCCTGAAAAGTCTGCGTCACATCGGTGGCATCATTCAGTTCGATAGTAATGTTTTCAAAATCAGGCGTTTTCGCCTCTAACGCTTTTAAAGGTGCGGCTAATAAACCGAGGGCCAATAGACTTAAGCAGCTTGAATTCAAAAATGAAAAACCAAGATTTGGGCAACGATTACGAACTGACGACATGTGATCCCCCTTTTACTGCATGATGTCTTACAACAGGTACTTAACTAAAAACGGCATAATGACTTAACCGCGATCAATTCCTACAACTCAATAATTAACGCCCAAACACAGTAAAAGAACGCGCTTTAGTGCTTCGATTAAATCCATAGGGATTAGCAAGTTGGATTAAAAATGGCAGCAAGACTAGCCAAACCAAAAATAACACCACAGCAGAAATAACATTGCCATAGGGCAAACTCACGGCATTAAATTGTGCGCCAGCCAAATAGCTTAACCCACCAAATATGCCCCCGAGTAACGCCTGAAATATCAGCGGTAAAGGTCGCATAAAGGCCAAACTATGATTCAGAGTCAAAGCAAAATGCAGCCACAGGCAACCAAGCCACCAAGGGAAAAGAGCAAACTCAAACACCCCTAAAACAGAGAGTACGGTATCGACGCCTATTCCTAAGGCTGCAACCTTTAGCATCAATAGCAAATCCACTTTGCGATACTCGGGCTTACTTAAGGAAGCTAGCAGGATAAAGTGAAATAATAACAAAGGGATAGTTAACAACAGTGAGGTGTTAAGCCAAAGTACGCTAGACCACCACACAGCCTGAAAACTCAAGGCGTTATAGAGAATAAAGCCCTGATGTTTAAAAGGAACCCGAGAGTTAGCTAACATGGACTTCATCTTTGCCTCACTTTCATCTTGCTGCAAACAAAGCGGCTCATTCCAACGAAAATGGTTATTTCCACTAAAGTGACTGCTTAATCAAAACAGATTACATCGCATTAGGGCTATGGCTTGGGAGATGATGGCTAGCAATGCGATAGTCCGGACGCACAGCCACTAAATGCACTGTGCTTGTGGTACGTTCTAAAAATCCACCTTCACAATAACTTAGGTAAAATTTCCACATCCGAATAAAATCATCGCCATAACCTAAAGCTTGGATTTCGCCTATCGCATGATCAAAATTCTCATGCCAATGTTTTAAGGTTTTAGCGTAATCGAGCCCCATATCATTGAGCGACCAGACCACCATGTCCGTCTGTTTGGCAATGTGACCGACCATTTGGCTCACTGAGGGTAAGCAGCCACCGGGGAAAATATAACGCTGAATAAAATCCACACTTTTGCGATAACTGTCGTAACGTTGATCCGCAATCGTTATCGCCTGTAGCAGCATGCGCCCATTGGGTTTTAACAATGTTTCCAGCTTTTTAAAGAAGCCTGGTAAATACTCATGCCCCACAGCTTCAATCATCTCGATAGAAACAACCCTGTCGTATTCTCCAGTGAGATTTCGATAGTCCTCTGTCAACAGCATCACTTTATCGCTTAGCCCTTCGCGTTCGACACGGGCTTTGGTATAGGCATATTGCGCATCTGAAATCGTTGTTGTTGTCACGTGTACGCCATAATGCTTAGCCGCATAAATAGCCAGCGCGCCCCAGCCTGTACCAATCTCAAGCAAGGTTTGACCTGGCTGTAAATCAAGCCGCTCACAAATAGTCATCAGCTTAAACAACTGCGCTTCCTGCAAACTGGCTTCCTCATGGGGATAAAGCGCGCTCGAATACAACATTTCACGGTCGAGGAATTGCTCATACATAGCATTACCCAAATCATAGTGGGCGAGAATATTCCGCTTTGAGCCCTCTTGAGAATTGCGATTCAGCACATGCTTCACACGGTTTATCGTGCCAGTTAACCAAGAGAATTTGGCTTCAATCTTATCGAGTAAGGCTAAATTACGGGCAAACAGTTGTACGACTTTGGTGAGATCTGGGCTCGTCCAATGGCCTTGAATATAACCTTCACCCGCGCCAATGGAGCCTGAAAGCATGATTTGACGATAAAAACTCGGGTGTTTAACCACAAGCGTGGCGTGTAAATCGGTATGACTCTCACCAAAACGATAACTCTTGTCGCCCTCAACCAAGGTCAAGCAGCCATGTGGGAGACTTTCCAGCGCCTTAAGCAAGACTTTACGCGCAATACTGTCGGGCAGTTTCCCTGTGGTGACTGAGGTTTGCGAAGCCGTATTTTCCATGTTATTTCTCCATCTGAGCTGGATGCGGCACAAAGGGCACACGTTTAAAAAAGAGTTTTAGCGCTTGCCAATAAATCCCGAAGAAGATCTTGAGAGTCATAAAAGGGAAGCGAAACAAAAGCGTCCGTAAATTGGCCGCCGTGATCGGTTGGCGTTTCATCACTAAATTGGCATTAAACAGTTTTTTGCCATTCTCTTGCATCGACTTGTTTTCAATACCAATGTTTAAGTCTTCACTCGGCGCAGACACATGCCAGAGATAACGCATATCGAGAGTCATAAAGGGAGACACGTGAAACACTTTGTCAGAAGGTTTGGGCGCGGCTAAATCGACTAAATAGCAATGGCGCTGATCCCAAGGCGTGTTACTCACCTCGGCCAACATGTATAAAGGCGTTTGATCTTGATAACAAAAGTAGAAATTTACTGGGCTAAAATACACGCCAAAATGACGGATCTGACCCACAAACAAAACTCGATCGCACAGTTTATCTGCGCCTAACGCTGCCACTTGAGTCAATACGCGACTCTTGAGTGCAGCTGCGCTCGGATCGACAACAGCCACTTCACCGCTGTCATTGGATGTAGTCGTAAAAGAAGTTAAATAGTCTTTAGGATTGAATCTCAGTAAAGCGTGGCGCTGGCTGGCAAAAACTCGCCCCATGGCACTGATCTTATCGACTTCATCTAAATCAATCGCCAACAGCGCCATGGCATAACTAAAGCTATGTTTAATCGGCGTAAAACGGCTGTGGGATACAGTGCCGTAATAAATACCGCTATTGAGCTCTGTCATATTTAGACCTGTCACATTTAAACCTGTCATAGGCTGACACCAAAATGGGCACACACATCAAGTGCACTGCGAACGCCATCTTCATGGAAACCATTGTGCCAATAGGCGCCAGCAAAATGGGTATGATTTTGCCCGGATATTTCCTCACGGCGGCCCTGAGCCTTAAGACTGGCTTCGTTAAACACTGGGTGGGCATAATTGAAGCGGCGTATCACTTTCGACTCATCAATCAACTCTGACTGATTCAAGGTGACACAAAAGGTCGGCGCATTGGCTGGCAACTGTTGCAGTATGTTCATGTTGTAAGTCACTGACGCTGGACGTTTTAGGTTACCATCTAATCGATAGTTCCAACTCGCCCAAGCGGCTTTTCGCTTCGGTAAAATACGCGTATCCATGTGCAGCACCACATCGTTATTCTGGTAGCTGAGATCGCCTAAAATGGCGCGTTCTGTTGGCGTGGGATCGTTTAACATCCGCAGTGCTTGGTCGCTATGACAGGCTAAAATCACCTCATCAAATTCCAACCATTCACCGTGGACTTGTAACTTCACCCCATTGCCATGGCGCTCAATACCTGTCACGGGTGAGTTAAGGCGGATATTGTCTTTAAAGGGCGCAATAAGATCAGGAATATAACTACGCGAGCCACCCTTTAGCACATACCACTGGGGTCTATCACTGACATTTAGTAAGCCATGGTGCTGGAAAAAACGAATAAAAAACTTCAACGAAAACGCGCGCATATCTTCTATGCTCGAAGACCAAATCGCCGCGCCCATGGGCAAAATGTAATGCTCAGCGAAAAATGGTGAGAAGTGTTCACTGTCTAAATAATCACCTAAGTTACCTTCGGGATAAATATCCTGTTGATAGAGTGCTTTACAGCCTTTATTGAAGCGCAAAATTTCTTTTAAAAAGGCCCAAAAGCGTGGATTCAGGAGGTTACGCTTTTGGGCAAACAAACTGCCTAAATTGTGGCCGTTGTATTCAAGCCCAGTCAGAGCATTGTGCACGCTAAAACTCATCTCAGTCGGTAATATGGTGACATTAAGGCGAGCCAATAAACGTTCAAATCGTGGATACGTTCTGTCATTAAACACGATGAAACCTGTGTCTATAGCGTAGGTTTGCCCTTGATGCTCCACATCGACTGTCGCCGTGTGGCCGCCGATATAGTCATTGGCCTCAAACACTGTAACCCTGTGCGACTCACTTAATAGATGGCCACAGGTTAATCCAGAAATGCCGGTGCCGACGATGGCGATATTTTTCATAAACTCTTGTCCTTTAGCGGCTTGGCTTGAGTATCGTTTGCAATCATTTTTTGCCACACAAAGGCAGGTAAAAACGACATCAACTTCAATAGATAAGTAAAGCGTCGCGGAAAATGGATCTCGCGCTTGCCACCTTTCAGCCCATTACGTATCGCCTTAGAAGCGGTTTGTACACTCACTTGCATTGGCATAGAAAAATCATTTTTTGCGGTCAGTGGTGTCGCCACAAAACCAGGGCAAATCAAGCTCACGCCTATGTCGTTCTTGGCAAGATCGAGCACAAGACTCGAGGCTAAATACTGCACGCCGGCTTTAGAGGCGCCGTAAGCTTCAGCGCGAGGGAAAGGTAAATAAATAGCGCTGGAACTCATTAAGCCAATACGTGACCCCCTAGGCATTAAAGGTAAAAATGCCCCGAGGCAATATCCCATTGCAATTAGATTGGTATGGATAACGCGCTCGAACAACACATCATCGAAAGCCTTAGCATCATCAATATATTCACAACTGCCCGCATTCAAAATGACCAAATCGAGCTGAGAATCTGTTTTCGCCAATAGCTCAGCTACATTTTGGCCAGCTTGTTGAACTTGGTCGCGCTGGGATATATCAAAAATTAACAACGTAGCACCGACTAGTTCATTCAAGGCTAACGCCTCTAACCTTTGCAGCGAGCGGCCACAGGCAATGACGTGCCAACCTAAAGCTAAATAGTCTTGCGCCAGTTGCAATCCAATGCCTGAGCTTGCACCTGTAATCAGCACTGTATTTATTTTCATCGGCTTAACAGCGTCCATTACTTTGCCGCCCTGTCTTTGAGTAAGCGGATAAGGCCGCCCATACAAGGCAAATGCTCATACAACATTTGCCCTAAGTCGAAGTAATCCCTGTGAAAATAAATCTTGTCGTTGAATTTAAGTTGGCTCATGCCATCAACACGGATAAGTCCGCCTTTATTCAACTTAGGGTGGCTATATTCCATCTGCCAAAACAGCGCGGCTTGGTTCGCATCCTGCTGCACTTCTTTGATCTCAAACTGAATATGCTTAACATTCTTATATAACTTCGCGAAGTACTGAGTTAACGACGCTAGCCCTGTGATTTGATGCATAGGATCGGTAAAACTAATACTGTCGTCGTAAACCCGACCTAACAGATGCAAGTTATCTTTATTCAAAGCTTGATAAAGCTGAATAAAATCATCAACAAGCGTATTAGTCTCAGTCGTCGCTTGGTTTATCATCTTGTTATTGCTCCTGATCCTATTTATTGGGCCGTGGCCTTTTTCAATACGCCTAATACGGTTAATGCCCTTGCTCTTGCTGCACTGTGCTCGACAATCGCACTTGGATAAGCCGTTTTAGTGTTGAATAACGGCGGTTCAAACAAGGACGGTGTCTGCGCTGTACTGGGTTGATGTAATTGCTTAATTCCCCAAGATGCGAGCTCTGGTAAATACTTACGGATAAAGCTGCCATCTGGATCAAACTTTTCACTCTGGCTTATAGGATTAAAAATACGGAAATAAGGCTGAGCATCGCAGCCACAACCCGCAGACCACTGCCAGCCGCCATTATTCGCGGCTAAGTCACCATCAATCAGTTTTTGGCGGAAATAGCGCTCGCCCCAGCGCCAGTCAATCAGCAGATGTTTAGTCAGGAAACTCGCCACCACCATACGCAGCCGATTGTGCATCCAACCCGTTTGATTGAGTTGGCGCATAGCCGCATCCACAATCGGATAGCCAGTACGACCTTCACACCAAGCAGCAAACTCCTGCGGGTTATTACGCCACTGCACATGGTCGGCTTGACGATTGAAATTGTGATTCTTAGATAAATCGGGAAATGCCACCAGCAAATGACGGTAAAACTCACGCCAAGTAAGCTCATTTAACCAAGTACGAGCAGGGCTAGTGTCGTCGACAATCACCTCAGGGAATTGATGCAGTAGCGCGGCAACGCATTGTCTTGGGCTCACCACACCAATGGCAAGATAAGGTGAAATTGAGCTAGTACCATCAATGGCGGGGAAATCCCTATCTTGCTTATAATCCTGCACTTTCTGCTGAATAAATGCCGAGAGCAAACGCTTTGCCTGCCCTTCTCCCGCAGCCCAAAGTTCACTCGACACTTTAGTGACATTGTTAAACAAAAGCGGCTTTGGCTCGGCCAACACAGGTCCAAGTGGCGCCGGAACAGGAAGCGGCAAAATGGCATGGCGGGCGGCAATTTCTCGCCACTTACGGCTAAAAGGAGTGAAAACCTTGTACATGTCGCCGGACAAATTCAGCACAGTGCCCGGCTTAAGCAAACAATGCTCATCGGTTAACACCAGAGGAATCCCCGATTGAATACAGGCTTGGTCGCGCTGTTGCTCGTTAATCTCAGGCTCGCGACCAGCAAACACTCGACCAATCCCCTGTTGCTGGCAATAGTGACCGATAAACTCAGGTACATCAGCAAAGGTATCTAACTGAATTAACTCGAATCCAATACCAAGACTCGCCAGCCCTTGGGCAAGTAGATTGATATGACGTTCGATAAAATCCAACTGAATGGGCGCAACGTCATGGCGCTGCCACTGAGCTGGCGTAGCAATGTAAATGGCCTTAAGTGCCACGCCATTCTCCCGCGCCCAATCGCAAGCGGCGGTTAATGCCTGATTATCGGCAAGGCGTAAATCTTGGCGAAACCACATCAGCGCATTATTGCCCTGCACTTTTATTGGAATTGAATCTATTGGCATTGAATCGTTAGCTAATATCATTGTTTTTCTCGCTATTTATCTGCTCGCTTTGATTCACGGTATTCATCTTTCCACTGTGCTTACGACTTCTATTCACCTTCCCCGCTAAACGAGATGGTATTTTCCCAATCAAGTCCGTCGTCGAAGACGCCAAAAAAGCAGATAAAAAGCTTAACGTTGGCGCAAAAGGACCCATAAACCAGCATGGGAAAGTCATTTGCTCCAATACAGTCAGCATTTCAGTCTGTTCAGAACCAGAATGATTTGAGTCGGGAATAAGCAAAAGTGCATCGACGTTAAGCCTGCCTCGCAGCAAAGGTAAACTGCCCATGGCTTGCTCGCCAAGATCAATAACCGATACCCGCAACGACGCTAACTCGAGCGATAGAAGTAGAGAAAACAAAATGTTAGTGCGGGTGGAATTAAGCGAGGTATGTACCCCACGGGATAGACTCACCACAGCGATTCTCGCCGTCACGGCCTGTCCATTAAAGGCATGACGTCCACCCACTCGGTTAAGTAACTCGCTCTTTAACCAAGCAATAATCAACTCGGCATCGAGCCGCTCATTCACTAAGTCCTCGAGTTGATTAAGCCAAGGTTGTAGCAACTTTTCTTTCACCAATTGGAAAGGATATAAGCCAAATGCATCATCTAAAATCTGCTGTAATTTGTGCTGATTGAAGTCGAATAATGCCGTATTAAGCGCAGTGACTTGCTCGCACCATAAATCAATGGCTTGAGTTTGAACTATTTCTGTAAACGAAGATTTAGCAGCACTCATCAGCAAAGGTTTAACCTTACTGATCGCAACACCTTTAGCTAGCCATGCATTAATCTCATGGATTTCTTGGATATTTTCACTCGTATATAATCTGTGTCCCTTGGGTGTACGTGCAGGGATCACCAAGCCAAAACGGCGCTGCCATGCCCTTAAGGTCACGGCATTCACGCCCGTTAAGGCCGACACTTCACCGATGGGGAGTAATATCTCACCATTGGGTTCTGTGTGGGCCGTGTTCTCTATAGTTTGTTTCATATTTCAGTAATAACTCACTAAATCAAAAGCTAAAATCAACTGAATGCGATTAGGTAAACGTTAATAGGCATAGCGCAGCTTTAACGCCTCAGGATGAGGGTTTAAGTACACTTGCTCTTCAATATAAGGTGTTGGAAATTCGCGTAAATAATGGTTAATGAGCGTGATAGGTACTAATAACGGCAATAGACCTTGGCGATATTTCATAATCGTTTCAGACAGTTCTATCTTTTGCTCTTTGCTCAAATGCTTTTTAAAGTAACCCTGAATATGCTGCAGCGTACTAGTATGATTTTTACGGGTCGCATTAATTTTCAGCGCCGTCATAAAGCCTTCAAAGTAGCGGGTCGCGCTTTGCTCAAGATCCTCAATATTGGCCACTATCGGCCCAAGCTCGCGATACCATGTCGGGCTGTGTGCCATTAATAGGTATTTATAGCGGGAATGAAACTTCACTAACTTATGCTTAGTCAGCCCTTCATGTTTCATCAGGTGCCAATCGTGATAGGCATAAACGCGGGTGAAAAAGTTCTCCCGCAGCACCATGTCATGCAAGCGGCCTTCTTCTTCCACGGGCAATAGTGGATATCGTTCCATCAACTTGCGAGCAAATACACCAATGCCAGACTTAGAACCATTGTTAGTGCCAATTTTATACTCTGTTACCCGCTCCATGCCGCAGGTTGGCGACTTAGCGCAAAGCAAGTATCCGCCAAGGAAATCGAGCTCTTCAACCTTGTTTTCGCTGTATTCATTGAGCTTATCGGTCACATCTAAGCTACCGTCACCACTCTGAACTAAGATGGTTTCCCCATCACGGACTAGTCGGATACTTTTCCGGGGTGCACCTAAGCCAATCGCCATTTCAGGACAGATGGGCACATAATCGAAAAATTGCTTAATCTCTTGATTACAATAGGTCGAATTTTTATGTCCGCCATCAAAACGAACCTTCTCCCCTAATAAGCAAGCACTGATCCCAATCTGAATTCGCTGCGGGTTAAACTTGTACATAAGTCGACTCCTTGTATCACTATGCTTCTAATTACGGACCATAGTTGTACAAGGATCAAGTTTTTGTATAAATATTTTTTAAAAGTATCGTTTAACAGTGACTCCTGATAAATCAACCACAAATAAACCTAACTTGGCCTATAACTTGCTAATTCAAATTGCAAAGTTGTCATCAGATAATATTGAAACGTCCAGCAACACCCATTAGTTAACCGCTCAACATTTTAAACCGCAGGTGGCCAAGGGACAGATTCATATATAAAGGAGTCGAATATGAGCACAATTAACCCCAATAGTTATACCAATACCTTTGCGAAAAGTTATGCCAATGTGCCACTCAAGCAAGTCGAGCCGGGCACAAATGGCCTAGGAACTCGTGCAAATTCAATGACGGCGGCGAATCTAACTTCATCAATAAGCCAAGATTCTGTAACGCTCTCCTCTGCAGCATCGGTAACGACTGCCGATACCTATAGCCATCTGGCCCCTAACGCTAAACAAGGCTACACGGGTAATGTGCAAGCCATTGCAGGCACGCCTGAACCAGACAAAAGCATCAACAGGTTGGACAAAGCCATGCAGGCTATTTTAGATAACCGTACAGGAGTCGATAGGGATAAAATTAATAAGATAGATGAAGAAATGGCGAAGGTTGCAGCCGATGAAAATCTATCTGAAGAACAAAAAGCCAAGCAACTAGAATTACTGCAAGCGCAAAAATTGGATCTGATTAAAGAATCATCGGAGAAAAATGAAGAGCGGCAACGTCGTATCGAGTCCGAGGTGTATTACAGCTAACGAAGAAATGACCCGCAAAGGAAAAAATTGGCAGTGAAGGAAGTAACAAGTGGGATACAGAGTGTATTTTCTCGGTGAAATATCAGTCTAATCATTTGAAGCTAGACTGATATTTTATAATGTCACTCAATCCGTTACTAAAGACACCAACGCTTAGGATTGTTTTTCTACCTTATTAATACTGCCCTTATACCCAGTTTCGTCGACGGCCTTAAGCAAACTATCTAGATTAAAATCCTCTGGCACTGTCACTAAGGCTTGCTCCGTTTTTAACGAAGCCTTGGCCTTAATCACCCCATCGGTTTTACGCAGCGCTTTATTCACGACAGTGACACACAGCGGACAAGTCATGCCCTTAACATCTAAGGTGACCAGCACGTTTGCCGCCCAGCTCGACGCTGAACACAGACTTAAGGCGAGAAATAACACTAACTTCATTCAAGCACCTCTAATAACCAAGGTAATACAAAAGGATATGACTGAAATGCCAGCACAACAGGTACAGTTAACCAGTACAGCCACAGCATCTGAGTACGACTCAACGTCGCGGTACACAGTGGCTTTTTAGCAAAATAGAGCCGCCAAAATCCCATCAGAATCAGCCCAGACGACAGTATCAACATGGGTACTTGCAGCCAGCTAAGTTGCTCAATCCCCGATAGACTTGCGGCCGACACCCCGAACACCAGATAAATAAGCGGTGCAATACAGCATAGGCTTGAAGCAACCGCAGCAACCACTGCGGCGGCCATAGTCGCTAAGATGCCCTTAGCGTTGTTCGGTTGACTGGTAGTCATAGGCAAACACTTTAGGCTCATAATAGTTCACGGGATCGCCATCAACTTCGGCATAAGGGTAGCCAAAGTTATTCAGTGGTGTCTGCTCGGCTTCAGGGAATAAATCAAAGTCGCGGCCATAGTTAAAGCCAACCCAGTTCATTTCCCAATTACCAAAGAGGTAATCATTCACGGCCTGAACTGCGGGATCGCTGTGTTCTTTTTTCTCCGTCAAACGCATTTTTGTCACATCGGCGGGATCGGCTGGCAACCAACCATAACCCGCTAAATAGAACATAGCGCGACAATGTTGACCACCACTGACATCGGCAACCCCTTTGTCATCGGCACTACCAAAGGCCTTTTTAGAGTATTCGCCCATCTTGATCGCCTGACCTAAGCGAATCCCAAACATCTCACGGGCAGGGATCCCCACTGCGCGCATTAGCGCCACAAATACTGAGTTAATATCGGTACACTTACCGCCTAACTTGCCACTTTCGAGGATACTTGCTACATCACCCGTACCACAGCCAATCACGCTATTATCGCGAAACATATTAGCGCTAACCCAAAGATAAATCAGTCGTGCTTGCTTCAGTGGTTCAGTCTCGCTGCCAACGATCTTATCTGCTGTTTGCTTCACAATACCATTAATCGGCATGTGTTTAGTCGGCAGCAAATAACGTTCAACATCTGCAGGATAATGTATCTGCTCTGGGGTGCGGTAATGGGTTAAGGCGCCGCTTTTAACGGGTTCCCAATCTATCGTTTCAATATCAAGCTCAACCGTTATTGTCATGTTCGCTTTGGCATCGGGCCAAGTCGCAAACAGGGTTTTGGCGCCATAACTGTTGTTTGAGCTGATATAGGCGTCTTTAAAACTACCCGTAAAATTCAGCTGACTCACCAATTGGAATTGCGTGTCTTCGGGCAAAGGGATCCACAACTTAACCACACCCTCAGACCCTTCTGGGGCAATAAGATGGTAAGTATTGATTAAGGTAAAACGGCGGCGTCCATCGCTTGAGCCATGTTCAACGACACTCGATTTAGAGGAAGATGCTAGTACTGGCGTGATAAAACCCGCAGTCGACAAAATAGCCGCACTTTTTAAAAAATTGCGTCTTTGCATTATGAAATTCCTTTTATTGGATCATATTTAGGAAGAAGAGAAACTCAACATAAGAGAGCAAGATTATAGGTGCTACAGCACTGTGCAGCAATCAAGCCGCTAACCATACAGTATAAAACCACGACATCGGAGAAAAAGACTCAGTAAAATATGCTACAGCGCTGGCATACACATGAAAATGGAATAAATATCGACGTTGACTTAACAAGCATAATCAATGATAGACTTAGAGCATTTTTATGTAAAAAAAATTTTAGTTTAATAAAAAAGTATCAATTACGTTATTTTTATAATCTAAAGGCTAAATAACAACCATATTTAGCTTTGACTAATGTTGTTAATAAAGATAATTATCTCACCACTTTTCACTCAAGCTTTGAGTCTCTCATTTAGCAAAATCAGTAATATTCTTTGGCAAATTTTCGAAACAGTTTTCAGGGAGATCACAGTCTCACCTGAACAGTTTAATGGTATGGCTGAGTAATCATTCCAAATTTAGAATATTGAACTTACAGTTTTGACTTAAGTTAGCTCGAATTACCTAACGCTTTTTACTCATAAAATATCAAACTTATCTTTCAAAATGGGAGCCAGACCACCATATTGCAAAAATGTTTAATAAAAGTTTGCGTATGTTTGTGCCTGTTCTAGGCTTAAAAACGAATATACTCACTTAAAGGGCTTTTTTATGAAACATAAGCTTTCATTAGGTCTTTGCTCACTTTTGCTCAGTTCTACCGCTTATGCAGAAGTCAACATTTCAGGTTTTGCCTCAGTTGTTGCTGGTCAAGTTCTCGAAGGTTCGGGCGTTGCAGAGTTTGATTTAGGCCCCACCTTTCTCGCCGATTATCCACTCGTTGGCGCCTATGATGAAGATATTAGTTTCAAACCCGATACCTTATTTGGTATTCAATTCTCAGCGGATTTACTCGAAGGTTTATCTGCCACTGCACAGGTTGTTTCCCGCGGGGCTGATGACTTTTCGGCAAGTTTTGAATGGGCTTATCTGTCCTATGAGATCAATGATCATTGGACAGTACAAGGAGGTAAAAAACGCTTACCGCTCTACTATTACAGTGACTTTTTTGATGTTGGATATGCTTATCCTTGGATACGTCCACCCGCAGATAATTACACATGGCAAATATTTAACTACACAGGTGTCAGCGCCTTATATAACTATTTAATTGGCGACTGGACTATGTCTGGACAAGTCTATTACGGTAGCGAAGATAGCGAACCTAATAAGCTTTTATCTGATTTTTTCTTCCTCGAAAATACCCGAGAAGTATGGAAGGATATAGGCGGTCTTGTTGTTCAATTCAACAAAGATTGGTTAGATATTCGCCTCACGCATATGCAATACACTAACGAACGTTATATTGGTGGTATTCAGCAGGAATGGAATGGTAGCAACCAACGTACGGGTAAGTTTTATGGCCTATCCGTTAATATAGATTATGAGAATTTCCTTTTTTTATCTGAGCTTAACCGCTTAGATCTCGATGGGAGTAATCTAGATACTTATCTTCTCTCGTTCGGCTATCGTATCGATTCAGTGATGCCTTACATTTCCTATTCAGACTTCAATGATGGTGAAGGCGGTGAAGTTCACCATACAAGTTCTGCAGGTATACGTTGGGATTTCCATCCTTCGGCGGCCTTTAAAATTCAGTATGATGACGTTAAAGATGACGGTGGCCCAGGTATGAAAGTCGCAGGGGATTCGAAATCCATCAGTCTTGGCATTGACTTAGTATTTTAGGAGAGAGAAATGAATAAGTTACTTTGCTTAATCCTACTCAGCTTAGTCTCAATGCCACTATTTGCGGGTGTGGTTGTCATCGTTCATCCCAGTAATGCAGACACTGTCGACCAAAAGGTTATTGAAAATATTTTTCTAGGAAAAACAAAGACCTTTCCTGGTGGAGCGCAAGCCGTGCCGGTCAATCTTGACAGTGCTATGCCCTTAAGGGAAACCTTTGATACTAAAGTGCTGGGCAAGTCATCCAGCCAACTTAAGTCATATTGGTCACAAAAAGTATTTACAGGCAAAGGAACGCCACCCAAGGAAGTCACTAGTGGGGCGGAGATGATAAAATTAGTTGCATCGAACCCCAATATTATTGGCTATATTGATAGTAGTGAGGCCAATGATTCGGTAAAAGTTATTGCCGAGTTTTAGATTGGAGTGCCGAGCTCAAGCTCGGCACAACTTGGGGGCAAGGGATGAATTTCTTTAATGATATTTCTATTTTTAAAAAAGTTATCGCGATATTTATTTTAGCTGTCATCATTTTCGCTTTAAACTTAAGCATTAGTGTCATCTCCATAAATAAAAATCGCACCACACTTAATTATATGGAGCAGCAAGTTTACCAAAGAGTTGAACTCGCCAATCAAAACGTGTTTTTTATCCAACGACTCGATGAACTTTACACTCAATCGGTTTCTTTTGCCGACGAAGACCTGTTAACAAATGCAGGTACTATGTATGAATCTTTACGTAAAAACCTACAACAATTAGATAGTGTCGATCCCTCACAAGCCAATAAACTCAGCAATCTATCCGCTAAATTAACCCGCTATAACGACATGACGATTAAGCTGGCTAAAGGCATGTTGGCGGGTACGATTGATATGGCAAACATTGGCCAGATCAGCCAAGAAAAATCCCAAGCCTATGAAGCTGTACTTAATGAAATACAAGATTACAAACAAAGCAAAGTACTCGAATTTAAACAATCGATAAAAGAAGCTGGCGACAGATCTGCGCAAAGTTTGTGGCTCACCCTCTCCATCGGCATCGCTTTGCTGATCGTGATGTTGATTGTCACTATTGCCATAGCACGCGCTATCAGCTCATCTGCGCGTAATGTCGCCCAGTCACTGAGTGAGCTGGCCGATGGAAAAGGCGATCTTAGTCATCAGCTCAAAGTATCTGGTAGCGATGAACTCGGCCAAGTATCAAGTAACTTCAATCGATTTCTTCGCTTGCTCGGAGATTCTATTCGAAGGGTGGTGAATGTTACCGATCCCTTACTTGATAGCTCGCGCTCACTCAAACAGCGCATGGAAGATGCGACGCATGCCACCCAGCGGCAAAGCCATGATGCCAGCGCAGTACAAGTCTCAATGGAAGACATGCGTCACTCTGTCATCGAAATCTCGCAAAATGCCCGCCAAGCCGCCAGTGCAGCACAGGTCGCGGAGAAAGAAGCGATGCAAGGTATGACAGTCGTTCAGCGCACAATCGATATTTCACAGCAATTAAATACAGGAATTCAGGCGGCTTCTAACTCAATCAACGAGCTCGCCAGAGATACTGAAAATGTCACTTCTATCTTAAATGTGATTACCTCTATTGCCGAGCAAACCAACCTGTTGGCACTTAATGCCGCCATCGAAGCCGCCCGCGCGGGTGAGCAAGGACGAGGCTTTGCCGTAGTCGCTGATGAGGTTCGCGCTCTCGCCTCTAAAACAGCCGATGCAACCACTGAAATTCGCCATGTGTTACAAAACCTTAAAACGGCGGCCATTTCCTCGGTCAATACCATGAATGTGGCGATGTCGAAGTCATCGGAAAATGAAACCAATGCTCAAAATACAGGGAGTGCACTGAAATCAATTCAACAGCAGATTGTCAGTATCAATAGTATGAATACTCACATTGCCTCGGCAACGGAAGAGCAAGCCTCGGTTGCTTCTCAAGTGGTCGATAACGTCGTCAATATGAATGCTTCATTTGAACAGACATTGCAAATTCTGTCGCAGGTTCGCAATGTTTCTGAGGGATTAGTCGATTTTGCCGATGAACTGAAAAACGCCACATCTCAATTCAAACTTTGACCATAGAGCATTATCGAAATGATTGCTCAACATAGAAAACCGGTATTGAGTTTACACTTAATACCGGTTTTTAATTCCTTAAAGCTTATCTTTTTGTACCACTTTATCCGTGTTAACTAAACGCTAAGAAGGGGGATACGCACAGCAATAAGCCTGTGATAATAATGATATACAGCGACACGCCCTTGTACTTATGTAATGCAGGTACTTGGTACACTAAATAAGCGGGGATCAAACAACCGACTAAACCAAAAATTGGACTACAAATCGACGTAAAGCTCAGCACTGGCGCATTCAACACAATCGCGCCCCAAGATAATAGAATGGTAAAAATCATAATGCCGTAACCCACAAGCTTTTTGTTGATACGATCTTCAGGCATATAACGGCGCAGCATGTTCATGGTCAAACCTTGGCAAGCTTCCCTAAAACCAAGATATACGCCAAAGTAAGCCGTCATCACCGCAAAAATATTCAAGGTTAAACTCAGCAATTTCAGTGTTTGTCCCTGCATACCTTGGGCAACCATAGCAAGAGCCGAGATATTTTCTTCCGATGCACGCACGGCTTGATCATGACCCATTGCCAGCGTGAATGACACTGCATAGAAAAACACCACGACAAACAAGACTCCAAAGGCAATATTCATTGCGCGCATCGCTTTAAAGCGCGCTACCGCAAGGGATTTTTCCCGCGAACGGTATGAAATCACCATAGGGCTTAAACTTTGAATAAACAGAATCGATGTTAGCGTAAAGGGCAGCATAACGACCGCATCTTTTAACCAATCTCCCGTGGCTGGGATAGCGCCGATATTATTGATATCCCATTTATCCACCATCAATAACCCTAGCACGGCGACAACGCCCAACTTAGTCAGTACCATAAAAGTAGAGATCTTAAACAAAAGATTCTCACCGCGGGAGGCTAAAGCAACAAGACCGCAGATCAAGGCTAAACCATAGAAAGGATTTTCTGACAATAACGCTTTAGTGACCCCAAAACTTTGCAAAAATGAAGCACTGTCGTTTGTAATGGCCGTTGAATAAACGAACACCCAAATGACCAGCATGATGAAATACAAACCACCCAACAACATACCCCAGTTTTTACCTAAGTAACCCGAAATCACACTCGGGTAATCCTTACATTCTGGAGATTCTGCTAAGGTATTGATAAACAACCGTTGGAACATATACATGGCAGGATAGCCAATAATGCCAGACAGTAAGAAAACCCATAACCCCATCAAACCGACCTGCACAGGCAAGAATACGATCCCCGCGCCAATCGCCATTCCGATACTCATGATAATCCAGCCCCAATCCGTACTATCGAAGCGGGTATCTGCTTTCCACTGTGCAGCAGTAATTGTTGCATCCATCATTTCACCTTTACCTAGTTGGTATTATTTTGTGCAAATATATTTGAACAAAACGAACTCAGCAATCAAAATACTCAACTATTGTTGAACAAAGAGTTAAAGCTCACAACTTGACTGAAAACGAGATAAATAGCGCACAAACTGCAGTGACAAATGAAATTCATTAAAAAATAATTGCAATAAAACATAAAAATACAAATAATGTTGCACATACGCCGACCTAGGCATTCAATTTTATTTGCAAGTTGGAGAGACAATGAAAACCATTATTCACGCAGAACGTGCTCCCGCGGCCATTGGCCCTTATTCCCATGGCACAGCCTATGGCAACCTCATTTTTACCTCTGGCCAACTCCCTGTTTGTAAAAAGAAAGGCAGCGTAGTTGACGGTGGAATTACTGAGCAATCGATTCAATCATTAGAGAATCTCAAATACGTGCTCGAAGCGGGTGGTGGCAGCTTAGAAACGATTCTTAAAACCACTTGTTATCTTGCAGAGATCAGTGACTTTGCCGCCTTTAACGAAGTGTATAAAACCTATTTTAAAACCGACTGCCCAGCTCGTAGCTGTTTTGCAGTGAAGGACCTTCCGCTGGGCGTTAAAGTAGAAGTTGAAGCGATAGCACACGTTAAAATCTAAGCATTAACATAAGGTTGTAAGCTCATGAAACCCCAATGGCAGCAGTATATTCAAATCATTAAACAAGTGGTTAAGCCCGCATTAGGCTGCACAGAGCCCATCGCCGCCGCTTACGCCGCCGCCGTCGCCCGCGCCTTGCTGGGTGTTGAACCCGATTCAATAGCAGTACAAGTGTCTGACAATCTTTATAAAAACTCTATGGGCGTGTTTGTACCTGGCACTGGCAAAATCGGTCTGGCAATTGCCGCTGCAGCAGGCGCCATTGCGGGTAATCCTGATGCGGGCTTAGAAGTATTGGCCGTGATCACGCCAGAACAAGTCGCCAGAGCACAGGCCCTTATCGATGCGGGCAAGGTGACGGTCGAGCGCACCGAAACAGCAGAATTTATCTATTGTTGTGTCATCGCTAAAAAAGGCGACCGCGAAGCCTTAGTAAAAATCTGTGGTGGCCATACGCTTATTGCCGAAAAGTGCCTCAACGGCGAATCCGTCTTTAGTGTCGATAGCACGCAAGCTAAAGCCACTGGTTCCATCTGTGAAGGCGTGGATATCACTATCGAGTCCATTTATCGCTTCGCCCAAGAAGTCCCCTTCGAAGAGATCAAATTCATCCTCGAAGCCTCTGAGCTAAACGGCAAATTATCCGATGAAGGCATGGCGAATCCCTATGGGCTTGAAGTCGGCCGCACCATGAAAAGCGGCATAGCCGCCGGCATTATCGGTGAAGACTTACTGAATAAAATCGTCATGTTAACTGCTGCAGCATCCGATGCTCGCATGGGCGGGGCGAACTTGCCCGCCATGAGCAATCTTGGTAGTGGTAATCAAGGCATAGCGGCAACTATCCCTGTGGTATTGACGGCACAATGCTATAAGGTTTCGGAAGAGAAACTCGCCCGCGCCTTGATTATGAGCCATCTAGGGGCGATTTATATCAAGTCCCATTACCCACCACTGTCGGCATTTTGTGGCAATACAGTCACCAGCGCAGCAGCTTCTATGGCCATGGTGTATTTAGCTGGTGGCTCGTTCGAACAATCCTGTTTCGCGATTCAAAACGTGATCAGCGACAGCTCTGGCATGGTGTGTGACGGCGCTAAAGCGTCCTGCGCCATGAAGGTTAGCACTTCATCCAGTGCGGCCGTGCGCTCATTTTTGATGGCGCTCAGTAGTCACAATGTCTCAGGCCAAGGTATTATTGCTACCGATGTAGAGAAAACCATTAAAAACATTGGCAAAATGATCCTCAATGGCATGTCATCCACAGATGTCACTATTATCGATATTATGTCGGCATGATGATTTTAACCCGCTGAATATTGGCGGGTTAATAACTAAAGGTTGAAATTGTGAAACTGCAAGATTTAACGCAAAGTGATCTGGATATTCTGAAATCCATCGAAAATATCGTCGATGGCATCGCTGCCATGTATGGTCAACACACAGAAGTGGTATTGCACAGCCTAGATGCGAAACATCCGTCTGTGGTCAAAATTGCCAATGGCCATGTCACAGGCCGTGAAGTCGGAGCTCCAATAACCAACCTTGCCTTGCTCAAGCTCAAAACCGGTCAGGATATTTCCAACTCTTACCTGACTAAATGTGCCAATGGTAAGACGCTAAGATCAATTACGACGGTGATCCGTAACAGTAAAAATCAACCCATAGGGTTACTGTGTATTAACAGCGACATGGATGCACCACTGCAATCAGTACTGCGCACTATGATGCCAGAGCAACTCCTTGGCAGCGAACTGACCAGCTCGCCCGAGGTGTTTGCCCGCAATATCGATGAAGCGCTCCATAGCACTATCGACAGTGTGAACCATGAGGTTCGCGCGAATCCCGCGATTTCACCTTCACAAAAGAGTCGCGAAATCGTCAATCAATTGCATGAGTTAGGGATTTTCGAACTCAAGGACAGTGCCCAAGTCGCGGCCACTCGATTGGGGATTTCAGTGCATTCGATTTATCGCTATCTGCGGGAAATCAAAGCCAATCAAGCTTAAAGCGAGAAAAAACTCGCCTAAATAGAAAGGGCTAAGGTGTAAATAACCTTAGCCCTTTCGTTTTATTATTTTTGCACTTGTGATTGCGCTTGTTATTGCGCAGCTCGTCCGCTAAAGCCCATCATATTCCATGCCTGCACTGTGCCATCGGCCATTAAAGCAATGGCATCGAGCAAATTACTACGAATGTCGCGCATTTGGCTCAAATCAACGGCTTGTTTATCTAATGTTAACGCAGCCTCGCCTCCCATCCACACCGCAATCGAACCATCTTGGCGTTTAACCGTAAACCCTAAGCCTGTCGGGAAAATATCCGTTGCTTGGGTGATTTCAGTTTTGGGTCCAGAGTGGCCATCAACCACAGTGCCATCCTGTTTTAAAAAGGCAAACTCCCGCTCATAAGTCACCACTTTGCTCACCTGAGTGACTTCTTGATAGCGTGGTTGCTTGTCTACCAAGTCCCAACCTTCCCAAGCAATGGCCGTATTATCCCTGCGTAACGCGACAAAACCCTCCTCAAAGGGATAAACCTTGTACACTTTTTGCAACTTATCCTGTAGGACTGATGTATCGGCACCATTGAATTTACTGCCCCATACGTGCAGTTGACGACTGATGGTTAAGGCGGCAAATGCGCCACGATTTGCATAAATATCAATCACTTTATTGGCGCGTTTTGTAGTAGATAAACGCGCTGGAAACGCGACGTGATACTCAGTCAATTCGCCCTCACCCCAGGTATATACGCTGCCATCCGCCAGCAGCGCCGCAAACCCATGATCCGTGTTGACAACTTTCACGGCAGGCGCTAATTGGCTGAGTTTTGCCAGTTGTTCGTGGCCTTTTTGATCATCGCTGACCCCGCCCCAAGACACTAATTTTCCCGTCGCAGTCCTCGCGGTAAAAGCATTATTGTTGGCATAGAGCAGATCGACATGGTTAAGCTCAGAGGCCACGTGGCGACTATCGCCACCATAAGCGGCATCGCCCCAAGTCACTACTGCTCCCCCCAGCTTTAAGGCAGCAAAGGCACCTTTATTAATCAACACAAAATCAATATTGGTCATCGCAGGCGCAGCATATTGACCCGAGAGCAGTTCGGCTGGTGTTGAATCCAGATTAGACCAACTGACTACGCTACCATCTTGTTTGATGGCCGCATAAAGCCCTTCTGCCAACACAAAAGAACGAACGCCTGTCAGCACTTGCTTCATCCCCATCCCCCAAGGGATAAGTTTGTCATCACGGGTTAAGGCCGCAAAACCACAGGTATTCTCCGCCGCGTATAACTCTTTTACATTAACCAGAGGCTCTGCGGCATTATTGATATCGCCACCACATTCAGCATCGCCCCATGCCACCACAGTACCGTCTTGCTTGAGTGCCGCAAATGCACTGAGATTACTGTAGATTTGACTCACTTGGGCTAACTGGGCAGGCATAGGGATTTTGGTAGAATCGTCGGCCACCTCAAGATTGCTCGGAATGGACGTTAATGAATTATTCGCGGCGGATGGTGATCTGTGAGCCAATATCGTGTCAGAAATTTGCTGTTTTAATTCGGGCGATATATCAGAATCTTGTTTATCTATGAGTAAGTTAACCACATGACCCAAGGCAAAAATCGCCAGCGCTACACCGCCCCACGAGACCTGTTTTTTATCCACAAGTATATCCTTATCGTAACTGCAAACTCTCACTGAGTTTAAACTGGAACATAACGTCGACTGAGTACGCTAAATGTGAACTGTGATTGTAACCAAAACAGGGCTAAAATGACATTGCCCTAAAGTCGAAAGCTGACCTGATTCAAGTAAGATGAGCATATGAGCAAAAAAATAAAAGCAGCGTATCTCGCTGCTTTTATTGAATATGATGTTGAGGTAACAAAGGGCTAATCTCTTTTGCCCACTTTCTCTAACCCCCAAACCAGTGCAATCGCCGCTAACATACACACAATGGCTAACATCAGTTGTGAGGGCTGACCCGTTACTTGCTCAAAATTAAGCGGGGAAATATTTTGCTCTAGCAAAGGTACTTGTTCGCCGTGGGAGTTGGTCCGCCAAGTTAAGATTTCTTTCCATGGCCAAATTTTACCTAAGGTACCTAACATTAATCCGGTTAGAAACACGATAGTGGCATCATGGTATTTACGCAGCAGCGCCGACAATAAATGGCTGAACGTCAGTAATCCCATCACGGCACCAGCAGCAAAACAGGCCAAAATATCCAGCTGAATATTTTTAGCGGCAGCGAGGACCACAGGATATAACCCTAACAATAATAAGATGAAACTGCCTGAAATTCCTGGCAATACCATAGCGCAAATCGCAATCGCGCCGCCGAAAAAGATATTCATGTAACTGGCTTCTACCGCGACCGGATTCAGCACAGTAATCGCCCATGCAGCCAGCACACCAAGCGCAAATAAACCTAAACGTGCCACAGTGAAACCACTCACTTGCTTAAGCATATGCACGACAGAGATAAGAATAAGCCCAAAAAAGAACGACCAGATCGGGATGGGATGTACCGCCAACAACCAAGAAATCAGCTTCGCAAAGGTAAAAATACTGGTCAGGATCCCCGCCAGCAGACTCACTAAAAAGCCACCATTAATATGGGAAAATGCCCCTTTTATGCCCTGCGACTTGATTACGCCCCAAAGGGAAGGATTAATGCGTTTTACACTATCGAGCAAAGTATCGAGAATACCGGTAATAAACGCTATGGTGCCGCCCGAAACGCCAGGCACAACATCAGCAGCGCCCATGGCCATTCCCTTAAAATACGTCAGCAAATATTTCACTGTGAGTCCTTGTAGTTAAATCAACATGCCATTGCCGCTACACGACAAATTGGCCGCAATTATACGGTGTTACACTTAAAACCGCGAAATGAAGTTTACTTAATTAAGCCGACTGGTATTTGTTGTTATCCTAATGTTACACTCATCCGACCAGAGCAACCCAAGCTCAACTTGGAACAGGCTCAAGATAACAACACCCCTTTGCACCATTATTAAGGATGACCATGAGCCAGACAGACTCTTCTAGCACTGCAGAACAAAAACCTAATAAAGTGCTCGCGCTCTACCACAAAACTCGCCGTTATCCCTTCGGCCAAAAACTGTTTTCAATCATGGTTTCACGCATGGCGCCCTATTTCGGCACCATCAAACCACTGATCACTGAATTACGCCTTAATCATTGCGCCTGTTTAATTAAAAAACGCCATGCCGTTCATAATCATATAAAAACTGTGCATGTGATTGCGATTTGTAATGGTCTAGAAATGGCCATGGGCGTGATGGCCGAAGCCTCTATTCCAAAACATTTACGTTGGATACCTAAGGGCATGAGTTTGGATTATACGGCTAAAGCAGGCAGCGATATTTTATGTGTCGCCGAAGTGACCCCAGAGCAATGGACTCCCGGCGATATGCTGGTCCCCGTCACCGCCTACGACACCCAAGGAGTGGTTGTGGTGAAAGGACATATCAAATTGTGGATTTCAGAAAAACCGCAAAAATAAACGCTTTGAATCAAGACTTACACTTAATGTCAGCATTTAAAAAGGGAGCTTTGCTCCCTTTACTTTTTAACCTTCAGCCGTATTTCGCAAAAACATTCGGTGAACTGAATTGCGCGGCGCCTTGCTCGCTCACGTTTAAGTACGAACTGTTAGATACGAGCTTTTAAAATCCCAGCCCTATCGCAATATAGCTGCACCGTTATGCAAAATATTAAGCGAAATGGCTTGCGGTAAATTGCTCAATTAAACGGATAAAGTCGGCTTCAGCAAGCTTGGCACACTTTAAGGTTTGTTCATGGGATAACTGCACGTCCCCCAATCCTTCTGCCATATTGGTAATAGCGCACACAGCCAACACGGGCAAACCACAATGCGCCGCCGAAATCACCTCTGGCACCACGGACATTCCCACTACATCGCCACCGATAATTTGCATCATGCGGATTTCAGCCGCGGTTTCAAAACACGGGCCAGAGTAAGACACAAAGACCCCTTGATTCACTTCAATGCCTGCGGCTTTTGCGACACTTAAGGCTTCTACTCTCAGATCTTTATCATAAGCATTGGCTAGGCTAAAAAAGCGTGGGCCGTAGTTATCATCATTTGCGCCCGTCATGGGCGTACCCGGCATAGTATTGATGTGATCGCTGAAAATCACTAATGATCCCACGCCGATCCGCTCTGGCCGTAATGAACCCGCAGCGTTAGTCACGAGTAACAATTCACACCCTAACCGTTTGAAAGTACGCACAGGCGTCGTCATCACCTTCATGCTTTGGTGCTCGTAAAAATGCCCGCGGCCTTTCATGCACACTATATCGATGCCATGTAAGCTGCCGAGCACAAGCTCTCCAGAGTGGCCGACGACGGTACTCACAGGAAAGCCGTCTAACTCTTCATAGGGGATCACTACTTTGTTATCTAAATTATCGGCAAACGCGCCAAGCCCTGAGCCCAAAATCATAGCAGCACGGGGAGAGAAATTCGGTTTACAGGCTCGAATCGTCGCAAGGGCATTAATAACAGGATCATGGCTCATACAAGGTACCTCATAGCAAAAGAATGAAAGAGTAAGCGACCCTCAGTATAAGCGGGCTTAGGATTGCAAATAATCGCGATTAACCGCACTATTGTGCTGATAAAAAGGACAATAGCTGAAAATAGTGAGCCTAAAATGAGCACGATAAACGCATCAGAACTCGTCACCTTGAAGATGCTGCGGTATTTTCATCGAGTGGCTGAAGTGAAAAACTTTAGCGCTGCCGCCGAACAACTGCATCTATCGAAATCTCCGCTGAGCGCACAAATCAAAGAGTTAGAATCGCTCCTTGGCGTTGAGCTGTTCACCCGCAGCACTCGTCAGGTCGAGCTCACGCCCTATGGCCAATTGTTAAGAGAGAAGTGCGAACAAATATTCGAGCTGGTGAATACCTCATTGGAACAAGTGGCTCAGCTTGGGCGACTCGATAGAAACCATATTCGGATTGGCATCATGAGCTCGCTGTTTTGGATGGGATTTGGTGACATACTGAAAAGCTTTCGCAAGCAATGCCCTGATAATGAGCTGATATTTCAAGAGTTATCACCTGAAACTCAAAAAGTCGCCTTAGCACATCAAGAAATCGATTTTGGCCTAGTGCGCTACGCCGACACCTTAAATTTGCCGCACCTTCTCGCCGAAACCATCACCAGCGAACCTATGGTGTTAGCACTGGCAAGTAAGCATCCCTTCGCTAGACGTAAAAGCATCGACTTGAGTGAACTCAAAGATGAGCCCTTTACCTTACTCAGCCGTGCCAATTCCGCCTCTAGCGATTTGATTATCGCCAGCTGTCAGGCCGCAGAATTTATGCCGCAATTAGTACAGGAAATGGTCGAGCCCAATAGCTTGATGGCTATCATCGCTGGCGATAACAGGGTATCCATAGTGCCGCAAAGTTATGCTTCACAACCTTGGCCTAGGGTAAAGTTTATTCAGTTAAAACAAACCATCCCCGCCGATATCTGCCTGATTTATCGGCCAGAAATGGCTTCTCTGCCAATTCTCGATAGCCTGAGGGACTTATTGAAGCAACAAATCAAAACCATTTAGATTGTCTCCCAAACGAGTGCTATGCTGAGTTCAATACTCAGGGTTCATATTTTAAGGATATCAAGATGGATGAATTTTTAGCGGCAGCCATTGAAGAAGCTAAGCAAGGACTCGCCGAGGGCGGCATCCCCATTGGTTCGGTATTAGTGATCGATGGCAAAATCGTCGGGCGCGGCCACAATAAACGGGTACAAAAAGGCAGTTCAGTACTGCATGCCGAAATGGATTGTCTCGAAAATGCCGGCCGATTTAGCGCCGCCGAGTACCAAAGGGCGACCTTGTATTCCACCCTATCGCCCTGCGATATGTGCAGCGGCGCAGTATTACTTTATGGCATACCAAAAGTCATCGTCGGTGAAAACGCTACCTTCCAAGGGCCAGAAGCCTATGTAAAATCCCGCGGCGTGGATGTCACTGTGGTCGATAATGCCGAGTGCAAACAATTGATGCAGGACTTTATCGCCAGTCATCCCACACTCTGGAACGAAGATATCGGCGAGTAATGGTTCGACAGTCTTCTCAATCCGTTTCTGCATTTTTGTATTTCACTTTTTACGTTGGCGCTAGTTCACTTTCTACCTTTCCTGTATTTTACTTTTTGTGTTGACTGTATTTCATTGGAGGCTAGCGCCTGCTAGGCTAGCCCTCCCAAATCCCAGTGAAAAGTGGAACATGTCTACTAGCGAAAGGAACTCAGCTAACGTGCCAGCCAACTTACCTAAAGACCCTTGGTCAAGATCAGACTCCACGCAGCCTGTTGTAATGACGATACCCGCACAGCGTAATGCCAACCTCGATGCTATTCGCGGTTTAGCTGTGTTGGGGATATTTTTTATGAATATCTATTTTATGGGCATTACTTTTTTTGGCTATGCGCCCCATGAAACACAGCCGCTGTCGGATCACATTATCAAAGTGTTCAGTAACTTTTTCATCGAGGCACGCTTTATCAGTCTATTTTCCATCCTGTTTGGTGTCGGGCTTTTTATTCAATATCAGCGATTTAGCGCCAAAGGCCTAGAAGCTTATCCCCTACTGCGATCACGTTTAAAATGGTTAATTGTATTTGGCCTACTCCACGGCATTTTTATTTGGTCAGGTGATATTTTATTCACATATGGCATTAGTGGATTTTTAGCTTTGTGTTACAAAGATTTAAGTGTTGAAGCCCTTAAGCGCAAAGCGAATATTTTTATTTTAAGCGCCTTAGTTATCATTACGCTGGTTAGCCTTACGGGCAGCGATGAACCTTTCACTCGAGAATCGAGTCTATTTGCAGAGCAATACAGTGCATGGACCTCTGGCTATGCCGACCAACTGTTACTGCATTTGATGCAAGTTGGCTATATGGCACTGGTGATCCCTTTTACCATAATGTGGTTTACGGCTGGCTTGATGTTGCTCGGCATGGCTTTGTATCAACAAGGGACTTTTGAGCAAGGTTTTAGCAAATCGGTACTGGTGAAGTTAGTGCTAGCAAGCGTAACGCTATCACTGCTTGATACCATCTTAGGTTTAACGAAAAATACTATTCTTGTTGCGTTTTCAGATGTGTTAATCATGCTAAGTGCTATTCCTATGGCGCTGATTTACATCCACATTATAGTTAAGGTTTGCCAGAATAATCCTAATATACTGACTCCGTTGCAAAATGTAGGCAAACTCGCGTTTAGTCTCTATATTCTGCAATCCATCATTGGCGTGTTAGTGTTTAGACACTTAGCTCCCGAATTGCTATTGAGCTTAGATAGATGGGGATACATGGCCATGGCGCTGGTTTATTCAGTAGTGCAATTACTGTTAGCCAGCCTGTACTTACACTATTTCAAACAAGGGCCGCTAGAGAAACTGTGGCGCCACCTCGCGTTTAAAAAATACACGGAATCACAAGAACACAAGCAAGCTTAAAAACACTGACACGAGATTGATACCAGATAATGACAAACAAAAAAACTACCAAAACGGGCAACAGCGCTTCACCTCAAACCAATCGCCCGCAAAAGAATCGAGCACAAAGCGGTCGCGCTCAGAACAGTCGCACAAAGAACAATCGCGCCCAAAGTAGCCGCACTCAAAAATCCAATACAGCCGCTTCAGGCTCAAGCCTTATGCCGCTGTTATTGGTGGTGATTTTTCTTGCTGGCTTAATCGGCGCAGCGCAGCAACATATGCTGCCAGTCGGGATTGCGGGCATGTACCTCACACTAAGCCTGCTCACCTTTATCGCCTATGCCATCGATAAATCCGCCGCTAAACGTAATAAATGGCGCACTAAAGAAAGCACATTACATCTGCTCGCCCTCATGGGCGGTTGGCCAGGCACTCTATTTGCCCAAAACCTGTTAAGACACAAGTCCATTAAAGCCTCATTTAGAAACGTCTTTTGGCTCACCGTTGTCGCTAACTTAGCCGTGCTGGGTTATGGCATAAAAACCGGCGCCGTAGATATGTTTATCTAATGCTCTTATTTAAGGGCTTTTATACAAAGGCCTTTATATGAGGCGCCTTATCTAAGAATCGCTATCTAAGGGTGGCACTCTAAGCAGCATGAGTCGCGGTATCGATCAACTGATCAACCACAGACAACGCCAACAGTGCTGACTGAGTGTCACCTTTTAGTTGCGCCGACACTGTCGCACCCTCTTTGAGTAAACCTATTGCTGCAACGAGAAATTGGGTCTTGGCTTCTGGCAAGCCCAATGCCGATACTTGCTGTTCAATTAAACTCGCCACTCGCAGTTTATGCAGGGCGCAGAGTTGGTGCACTGGATGGCTCGGCTCAGTAAATTCGGCGCTGACATTGATAAAAAAACAGCCGCGAAACTCACACAGTTGCGGCACTCTTTGATTAAACCAATCATCGAGCGCGATAAATAACCCACCAATGCCCTCCCGTCCCGCTGGCAATGCGTTCACTCGCTCGCTAAGCCATTGATAAAATACCTCATCACGATAGCGAACCACGGCTTCAACTAACTCATCTTTACTGGCAAAGTGGTGGTACAGAGTTTTTTTGGCGATCGCCGATTCCTGCAGAATCTGATTAATCCCCACCCCATGCACACTTTGAAAATAAAACAGTTTAAATGCGGTAATGACCAATTGCTGCCGTTTATCCGATGGCGTACCTGTCTGAATCTCAGTGCCCTGCATCAACTCATTCCTCTTCTTTGGTAAACATTCGTTAGCAAATTTTAGCTAACAAATATGAGTCCTATCTTCTCACGAGTAGACAAGTCAGTCTACTCGTGAGAATATCCACAGAGGTAGACAGATCTGTCTTCCTCGGTAACTAAATTAAGTTAATAGTGAAATCAAGAGTGAACACGGAACACCACAGCATGTTAGCGGCGATGGTTTGCTGAACATTCACGTCCACAATTCATGATCAAAATAAGGGCTTAACACAAGCCATTAATGGGAGAAAAGATGCAAAGAATCATTCCACAGAATCTAAAGATGGCCTTGCTCGCAGGGTGTGGAGCCACTTTGTGTATCAGTAGTTTAGCGACGCTTGAACAGCTAACACCGCAAACCATTTGGTTGATGGCCCCCTTTGGTGCCACTATGGTGTTGTTGTTTGCCTTGCCAGAAAGTCCACTCGCTCAACCGAGAAACATTCTCTGCGGCCACTTACTCACGAGTTTGGTTGGACTGATAATTCTAAATACTTTAGGAGTCTCCCCGCTAGCCTTAGGGCTTGCGGTCGGATTAGGCATAGCGGTTATGATGCTAACCCATACTGTGCATCCACCAGCGGGAGCGAATCCTCTGGTCGTTATGCTCACGGCGCAGCACTGGGATTTTCTGTATATGCCCGTCGCCAGTGGTGTTGCGCTCATTCTGGCTTTTGGTTGGCTATATCACAACTTACTTTGCCGCCGGCAATACCCACAAAAGTGGTTTTAATCATTCATCACCAATAAAAAAGGGCAATTTAAAATTGCCCTACACTTTCTCTAAAATGCAAAATTGGCTGTCACTTTGCCTTTAGAACCAGCTCAACGCGATACTGATAATCACGCCAGTGATCATCAATTGCATTAAACAAAAGCCCATAATATCCCGCGCTTTTAAGCCTGCAATCGCCAGCACGGGCAGTGCCCAGAAAGGTTGAATCAAATTAGTCCACGCATCTCCCCAAGCAACGGCCATTGCGACCCGAGCGACATCTGCACCTAAAGCCTGTGCGGCGGGTAACATAATCGGTGCCTGCACCGCCCATTGGCCACCTCCCGATGGCACAAAAATATTCACAATTCCTGCACTGATAAAGCTCCAAAATGGCAGGCTCTCGGCGCTAGCGATGGCCACAAAACCTTCCGAAATACTTTGGGCTAAACCCGATTGCACCATCACAGCCATAATGCCCGCATAAAAGGGAAATTGGATAACAATACCTGCGCCGCCCTTAATGGCCTCATTCAAACTGGTTAATAAACTGCGTGGTGTTTGATGTAAAAGGATGGCGAGGAACAGGAATAAGAAGTTCACTAAATTGAGGTTTAAGCTGCCGCCCTGCACCCAAAAGTAATAACCTAAGTATACAAGCCCAGCGCCACCGACGCTCCAGCCGAGTAAACGGCTATTTTCTAACTTATCCGCAGGACGGCTTTCAGGCTGACGCTCGCTCATATTTGCAGAGTTAAGCTCTAACGCCGAAGAATCAAGTTCAGCGTCTTTGTCATCAAGGGCGCTTGGGTCGACATAAACACTGTCTTTTTCTTCTGGCAGCATAAAGCGATTTACTAAGGGCATGACCACAAACAGAATTGCCACTAACAATAAATTATAACTCGCGAAAATGGTGTCACTGGTGGGGATGATACCGATTTGCGATTCAGAGAAATGCCCCACCGTCGCTATGGTTAATGGGATCGAACCCGCAAGCCCACCATGCCAAACCACAAAGCCGGAATAGGCGCTGGCGACCAGCAGCCGATAATCCACTTTTACTTTGCGAGCTAAGGCTTGGGCAAATAACGCGCCCACCACTAGCCCAAAACCCCAGTTAATCCAACTGGCGGCCAGTGACACCAAAGTCACTAAAATAATGGCTTGTGGTGCCGACTTAGCCAATCCAGCAATGGCATCGAGCAGCTTTTTAATCGGCGGGGAGCTTGCCAACATAAATCCTGCCACCAGCACTAACAGCATCTGCATCGAAAAACTTAACAGCGTCCAAAAGCCATCACCCCAATAATTGATGACTTCCAGCGGGGTTTTATGTTCGGCAACCACAGCAGCAATTAATACGACTAAGGTAAGTAAAAGCACGAAAATATAAGGATCGGGTAGATATCGGTCGACGAGTTTGACCAGAGGTTTTGCCGCTTTGTTTAACATAGACTTTCCTTGTTTATTATCTGAACTAAAACGTCAACACGCCCTAGTTCTTATTTGTTTTTATTGAATTTTTATTGAGTCTTAAGCCCACAGATTAAGCGATCTCTAAAGCAGGATAAAGTCTTGAGGGAGTTTTTAACGGTTTGAACTGGTAGCACCAGATATCCAGCTCAACGCACACGCGAGTGCCGATAGCATCTGATGCTAAAAAACTGATAATATGGCAAAAATTAACTAAGGTGCTCTTTATATGAAAATGTTACTTGCCGTTGTGGTGATTGCTGGGGTGATTTTTTACTTCTTTACCTCGATGAACGGCCAAAAAGCCGCCCAAGAAAATATCCGTTTAGGCAATGAGTTTTTAACACAAAACAAAACCAAAGAAGGTGTGATCACCACAGCTTCAGGTTTGCAATATCAAGTATTAACTCAGGGCGATGGCACAGTTCATCCTAAAGCCAGCGATACAGTGACAGTCCATTATCATGGCACTTTGATTGACGGTACTGTGTTTGACAGTTCGGTTGATCGCGGCGAACCCATCGCATTTCCGCTTAATCGGGTGATTAAAGGTTGGACTGAGGGCGTACAGCTTATGGTTGTTGGCGATAAAATGCGGTTTTTTATTCCCAGTGAACTCGCCTACGGTAACCGTAGCACGGGCAAGATTGGTGGTGGTTCTGTGTTAATTTTTGATGTGGAACTGCTTAAGATTGATTAAATCAGTCTTCAATGAGTCTGTCTTAACGCATTCGGCTGTATTCATAAAAAAACCTAACGCTTAATAAAGAAAAAAGCCCTGAATCTTCGCAGGGCTTTATTTTTTAACCAATAATATCAAAATTTTGGATAATTACTGGCAGGTTGCCGCGCCAATATCAACCCATACTGCTGCAACACCCGGTACATCACCTTTAGTCCAGTAACTCGCCTTCCAAACACGACCGTTATAGCGAGTAGTTTGACCGCCGTTATACACCACACCCGCATCCCAACCGAGATCAACTTGGCTGAGTAGCTGCCATTGGTCTGCGGT
Organism: Shewanella sp. SM68; assembly: GCF_025653925.1. NCBI lineage: Bacteria > Pseudomonadati > Pseudomonadota > Gammaproteobacteria > Alteromonadales > Shewanellaceae > Shewanella > Shewanella sp. SM68. The sequence goes on along the minus strand of NZ_JAKKRU010000010.1, from coordinate 140,831 downwards.
GCGAGATGGCGTATTGCCCTGAGTCCAATACTTTGCTTTCCATACCAACTGACTATGACTCACAGTATTACCCGTGTTGTATACCACACTGGTTTGCCAAGCAGGATAGTTACCGGCATTGGGATCGGTTGCATCGCACCCACCACCAACCACTTTTGGCGTCACAGTCAGATTAGTCGATGCGCTTGCATCTAAGGCACCATCGGAAACCAACACGCTCAAACCATAGAGGGTCGCTTCGGTAACATTGGGGCCAGTAACCACTAACGTGGCACTATTTTGCCCGGTTGCCGACACGCCTGCGGGCACAGTCCAAGCGTAGGTTAAGGCATCACCATCTGCATCGGAGGCACTCGCTACTATACTGACGGTTTTACCCGCTTCAACTGTCGCAGTCGGAGCCAGAGTCACTACAGGTGCTTGGTTCGGTGTATCTGCCTTATTGGTTACTGTCACTGAATCTGTGGCAGATAACCCTTCAGGATCGGTGACTTTAAGGCTAAAACCATAGACGACATCGGCAGATGTTGCACCCAATTGAATCGCCGCATTCGCCATATCCGCGTTTGCGATGGTAATAGTTGGGCCAGACACTTGCGTCCAAAGATACGTCAGCGCGTTATTCTCAGGATCGCGCGAACCGCTACCATTGAGCGTCACATCGGCGGGACCGGTGACATTCACATCCGCGCCAGCATTGGCAATGGGCGCTTTATTCACTGGCGGAGTGGTGCCTTCACCATGACCTAAACCTTCGTGCATGGCATTCAGAATGTCACCATTATCGGCATCAAGTTCCCACGCAAAAAGCCCACCAAGTTGATTAGAAAGCACATATTGCCCCTTGGCTTTAACTGAACGAGCATCATCGAAAGTGATTAAATCGCCAGTAGATGCCTTGAACAAAGATGGCGCCTCAGCTGTTTCGTCGTAACTGTAAGTCCAACCACTTCCCATATAGTCGTTCGCTATCTGACGATAATCCACCACACCAGCTTCCCAAGTACCTTTCACTTTGCCCGTTGCCGTCCCCGTGAAAGGATTATTACCACTGTAGCCATTAACACCTGTCCAGCCGCGGCCATACATAGCGGCACCGACCACAATTTTCCCTGGGGTCACACCTTGGCCTAACAGCGCATTAACGCCATTAGCTGTGGTGTAACGGGTATTGGGATCCCAACTCGCTTCATACAGATTGGTTTGATGGCCGAGTTCAGTATTAGTCCAACCACCATTAAAGTCGTAACTCATCAAGAAGATGTAATCCATGTACTGCTGAGCAGCCTGATAATCGACTTTTTGAATTTTATCGTCACCAGCGCTAATGGCTGAGGTCAGCTCATAGGTACGACCCGTTTCGGCGCTTAGTTCATCAAGCATCGCCCGCAGTTCACGCATCAGAGTCACATAGGTTTCACCGTCATTGGCATTACCTAAATTTGGGTTAGCGCCATTCCCCCCTGGAAATTCCCAGTCGATATCAACGCCATCGAAGAATTTCCATGTCTGTAGAAACTCTTTCACCGAAGCGACAAAGATATCGCGCTTGGCTTTATCACCGAAGAAAAAGAAGGGATCCGAGAGGGTCCAACCACCGACCGAAGGTAAAATCTTCAAATCTGGATGTGCTTGCTTAAGTGCCATCAATTGACCGAAGTTACCTTTGTAAGGATCTGAATGCTCACTCACTCCCGCCTGCGGTATTTGAATCGCCGCCCAAGGATCGTGAATCGCAACTTTAAAATCACCACGACCACTACAAGCACGTTGCAACGCTTCGAAACTGCCTTCGATTTCTTTCAAGCTATCATTGATGCCATTACCACCACAAATTGGGGTAAAGCCATATAAAATATGGGTTAAGTTTTGCGCAGGTATCTTATCGACCGGGAATTTACGACCGTATACGCCCCATTCGACAAAGTAACCTCCCACCACTTTGCCTGATTTATTAGCATAGGGACGGTTGTTTTCTTTTAGGGGAGCATTGAGTGGCACTAAATGGCTGCCGTCAGTATCAGCCACGAGGATTTGTTTAGCATCACTCGCCGTACAACCATCGCTGTTACACAGTTGTACTTGCATCTGATAACGGCCGCCCTTGTTCACCTTAAAGTTAGCGATTCCCGACGCGCCAGATGGGCCTTCCCAAACCACATTGCCGTTGAGCAACACTTGGGCTTTATTGCCCACATCGCCACTCCAAAGGTTCCAACTGACGGAGACATCGGCGGCATCTTTCACCGTAACTAATTGATTGTAAGCGGTAGCCGCTTGATTCACTTCAATAATAGCGAACTTAGTTTCGCCCCAACCTAAAGTCGGTTTACCGGGCGCCGCTGCATCAGCGCTGGCACTGATGGTAGATGCCAGCGCTGATGCCACTAGCAAGGCTGATGTTGAAATTTGAGTCTTGAACATGAGATATCCCTATTGAATTTTTATATGAATCAATAAGGCAAACAAAGCGTAGACAGGAAACAGCACTCTCTTAAAACCATGCAAAACGACTGACAACTGCACGAAGAAAAACCTGTGGTATCCCCGCTATCATAGGTACAGACGAACCCTTAGACCGGAGGCTTTGCGTCCCAGTTTTTCAACTGGTTTGCCTTTTACACACAATGACAACGTTGTCATTGCAAATATCAGCATAAGCGTAAGCGCAATAAAATTGCAACAAAATATTATCAACTGTGTTATTGGCTAAAATCGTAAATAGAACTAGGCATCTGATAAGAAAGGAATTATGCAAATTAAACTATCGCTAATATTTACTTTGGGTAATGAGGATCATCTGAATACTTTAAGAATAAAAAAACAGGACTCGATATGCCAAAGGCATCATAAGTCCTGCTTTATATTTCACAATTTACGTCGCTTATGCAGCTAAACCTCAATCACTAAACATTCATGGCGCAAACCATTGTCGAGCAACATGATGATCCTTATGCGCGGGGCATTTATGATCCTTATGCACGAGGATAGTCCCTTGCGAGCATCACAGATAAACCGCGGCAAACCAAGGTTTCCATATCATCGACACGATTGATTTTCATCTCAGCTAAGGGCGCGCTCAATGCCATTTGCTTTAAGCTTTCGAGGCAGCCTTTGTAGTAAGGAGCGCTATTCATCATACCGCCAGCAAGCCAAATTCGATTGGGATTAAATAAATTAACCGCCCACGCTAATCCCATGCCGAGATAACTGCCCGCGCGATATAAATCATCCTGAGTGGAGATTTTGCGGCTGCGCACTGAATCGCCACTGGCCAGTTGCTCTAAACTAAACTCACCAGATTCTGTCATCACGCGACAAGGCCCCAACTCCCCCGCCACGCCCGTCGCTCCCGTAAAGACTTGTCCATTAAAGGCAATAGACATACCGATCCCAGTGCCGCACATGACCAATAACTCACAGGCATATTTCGCATCACAAGTCGCTTGCATACCCGCATCGATATCGTTGCAGATAAACTTAAGCTCACCCTGGGTTTTGACTGTATCGAAGCTCAATCCATTGAGTCCAGGTAAAGATTTACAAGAAACCAAACGATTATTTTGTACCAGTCCAGGTACGGCAATCGCTAGTTGGTAATGCTGTAAATCATAATCACGTTCAAACGCCGCAATTTGATTATTTAACTCTTCAATTTTAAAACCTTCACCTGTGGGGATTTTATATTGTTCTGTATGTCCCGCGAGCTGAAGTTCGAACAGGGCTTTGGTACCGCCCACATCTATTGTTAGTATTTGCATCGCTTACTCCACTGATACATGTGCCCCACTCTGACCCCGAGTAGAGATGGCAAATGTTAGCATAGGGTCCAAATGTTAGCGATTGAATAAAACTTAAGTTGCTAATTTTTAAGGAACAAGTCCTAATTAAAACATGACCAACCTTTTATTTAATTCACTTTTCATGCTCAAAATCACATAAATAAATTAACAACAAACTCCATAACCTCGAGCGTCTTACCTGCACAAATTCACGATTGTATACAAAATCCTTTATTCGCTACCCTTGCATCTAGCGCGCTAGACTTGCGATAATCCAAGCCGGTTAAAACTCAAATCAACATAAACCTACTCATCCTTAGGCGATCTTCGCCTACCGACTCGCATAGCATGCCAGTCTCTATTGGAGCCCTTATGTCACAATCAATCGCTAACCGTCTCGGTGCTATTCGTAACGAATTAACATCTGCTAATCTCGATGCTTTTATTATTCCCCGTGCCGACGAATATCTGGGCGAATATGTGCCAGCACATAACGAACGTTTGTACTGGGCAACCAACTTTACCGGTTCGGCGGGTATGGCTATCGTATTGAAAGATAAAGCCGCAATATTTACCGATGGCCGCTATACGGTTCAAGTTCGTTTACAAGTCGATGCCACACTTTTCAGTTATGAAAGCCTAACCGATACACCACAAATTGAGTGGTTATGTGACACGCTACCAGCAGGGTCTCGCGTTGGTTTCGATGCGCGCTTACACACCTTAGCTTGGTATGAAAATGCCAAAGCAACCTTAAATAAATCCCAAATCGAATTAGTTGCAGTTGAACAAAACCCTATCGATTTGCATTGGCAGAATCGGCCAGCACAGTCGAACGCGCCTATCACTTTGTTTAGCAACGAGAGTGCTGGTAAAACCAGCCTGCAAAAACGCATTGAAATTGGTGCATTAGTAAAAAAAGCCGGTGGTGATGTCGCCTTAATCGCCGCCTTAGATTCTTTCTGCTGGCTACTCAATATTCGCGGCAATGATGTACCACGCCTGCCCGTTGTACTCGGCAGTGCCCTGCTCCACGCCAATGGCGATATGCAGCTTTTCACCGATTTAAGCAAACTCCCAGAGGGCATTGAGGAGCATGTTGGTGCTGGCGTAAGCTTTAAGGACGAGGCATCTCTTGCCGATACACTCGCCAGCATGCAGGATGTAAAACTACTTGCCGATCCGAATTCTGCAAACGCTTGGGCACAAAACATTGCCCGTGAGGCAGGAGCAAAATTAATTGCTGGAATCGATCCTGTCGCTTTACCTAAAGCGCAGAAAAACGCCGCAGAACTGGCCGGCATGCGTGCCTGTCATATCCGCGATGGCGTCGCAGTGAGTCGATTCCTTGCATGGCTCGATGCCGAAGTGGCAGCCAATCGTATGCACGATGAAGGCACCCTTGCGGATAAATTGGAAAGCTTTCGCCTAGAAGATGAGCGTTACCGCGAGCCAAGTTTCGACACGATTTCAGCTGCCGGTCCTAATGCCGCTATGTGCCATTACAATCACAACAATGGCACACCAGCCATGATGACAATGGACAGCATCTACTTAGTGGATTCTGGCGCTCAGTATATTGATGGCACGACAGATGTGACCCGTACCATTGCGATAGGTGAAGTGACCGATGAGCATAAAAAAATGGTTACGCTGGTGCTAAAAGGTCATATTGCCCTCGACCAAGCTCGCTTCCCGAAAGGCACCTCAGGCCAGCAGCTCGATGCATTCGCCCGCCAATATTTATGGCAACATGGTTTTGATTACGATCACGGTACAGGCCATGGTGTGGGTCATTTTTTAAGTGTGCACGAAGGTCCGCAGCGCATAGGTAAAAATGTCAACGGTATCGCATTGATGCCCGGCATGGTGCTTTCCAACGAGCCGGGTTACTACCGCGCCGACGATTTCGGTATTCGCCTAGAAAACCTCGTCGTCGTTCAGCACTGTGAAGCACTTAAAGGGGCTGAGCGTGAAATGTATGAGTTCGATGCACTGACGATGATCCCTATGGATGCGCGCCTTATTGATAAGAGCCTGTTAACGCAAGCGGAAATAGACTGGTTTAATGCTTATCATCAGCAAGTCTTCAATACACTTTCTCCGTTAATGTCGGGTGATGAACTGGCTTGGTTAACTCAAGTGACTAAAGCAATTTAGCACTCCGCTGATAAGTAGCGATTTAAGTCGTTATATTAGTCACTTAGACACTATAAAATAGAACGCCCAAGGCAATTAGCATTGGGCGTTTTTTTAGCGCTATCTGTGTGTTTTAAAACCCACGCCTTATTTCAAAACCATGATTTCAAAACACGATTTAAAAACATGAGTCGCTAAACCATAGTAGGTTGTGCCATCGGCTGATAAGCATCATCCAGCGATGCTTTAGACAACACTTCAAAGTCCTGATGAATTTCAATAAAACAATCGACTAATTCAGGGTCGAAATGCTGACCTTTGCCTTCAATAATTAAGTCGATAGCCTCTTGGTGGCTAAAGGGCCGCTTATAACATCGGGGAGAAGTCAGCGCGTCATAAACATCAACTAGGGCCACTATCCTCGCCGAAAGTGGAATATCTTCACCTTTCAAACCAAGGGGATAACCACTACCATCCCACTTTTCATGGTGACCCGAGGCAATATCGCGACCCATCTGAATAAAAGTACATTGGGGCGCATATTCCAACAAACTGCGTAGCACTTGTCCCCCGATCACAGGATGAGCTTTAATTTGCTCAAACTCCTGCGGCGTTAATTTACCCGGTTTAAGCAAAATCGCATCGGCAATACCGACTTTACCTATATCGTGCAAAATGGCCGACAAACTAATGTCTTGAATATAATCTTCGTTCAATTCTGCAGGAGGATTGGCGGCCAGTAGTCGCTGCGACGCAAGCATTTTCGAATACTGCCGCATACGTAGCAAATGCGCGCCCGTTTCGTTATCTCTGTATTCGGCGAGTTTAGCTAAGCCTAATACGGTAGCTTGGCGTGATGCTAAGGTTGAATCGAGTGCGTCAGCCAACTTACCTAATAAATAAGTGATGGTTAACGTCAACATAGCATTGGTCACGATAAAATTGACCACGACAACGGCCCAAATACCGACACTATAACCTTGGGTTTCAGGCCAATTGAGCCAATTAAAATGATAGGCAAAACCAATCAATACCAAACTTAGCCCATTCAAACACTGGGCATATAAGCTGGCTCGATTGCCTAAAAAAATACCGACTAACGGCGGGAAAATAAATAACCAGAAAAAACCAGCTCCCGAAGGGCCAATCGCAATTAAAAAACCGATGCCGATAGCAAAACCCAGCAAGCAGCCACAGCCAAAACGCGTACTATCAGCAAGCTTAGGAAAATACAGTAAAAGCAGTAAAAACAGATAAGCCAGCGTATCAAATACCACCATAAACCAGAGATCAGCGATGATGCATAAATACACACTAGTGATATATACAGGCACGCAGAGAATCGCTAGAAAGCCAAATAAACGTTCAAAGATCAAACGTCGCCAATGTGGCAGTGCCGCCGCTGTTCCCAAGGACGCTGTGGCTAATTTAGTTACACCACGCCTAAGTGATATCGCCATGGGAAGTTCCTCTTATGTAGCATTCCCGCTGTGAGCTAATGAAGTAGAAGAGCAAAATCAAGATACACCGCTGAAGCAAGGAGAAATAAGCCATCTTTTGTTGCCCATTAAAGAATAGACTAAGGCCAATAAGGCGCTCCATGAATACTGCGATATCAAGCCGAATCAACGACATTAGTCCAATATCATCGAACATAATTTATATTTAAGATGAATGACAAATACCCACTCAAGACATAAAAGAATAACCCTATACAAAATACTAGAATTAACGATTTAACAGGATAAACGCTCGTTTAACATCATATTCTCACTACTTAAAAACTTTATATATTGCAATAGCTTATAAATACGACGAACGATTGATTTTCACTAGTCAGCCATGAGAAACCGCTCTCCTATACCCACACAAAAATGATACTCTTATCACATAACAAGCTTACTCCGATGAGAGTCAGCACAAGAAAATTCGCGCCTAACACCGCGCCCTGAACCCTAATGAACCACATCGGCCCTGAATGGACACACTAAATGAGCCAGAGTAACGCCTCAGCAAATAAAATAGTTAATACACAGAGATCAGATCAAGAAATCCGCCTAACACCACAAGATGAACTCATTTCCACCACTGATACTCGCGGTATCATCACTTACGTTAACGCCCGTTTTGCCGAAGTCTCAGGCTATAGCGATCAAGAATTAATTGGCAGTGCCCACAATATGGTGCGCCATCCAGATATGCCGAGTGCCGCCTTTAAGGAAATGTGGGGAAAACTTAAGTCAGGCCAATCTTGGCGCGGCATAGTCAAGAACCGCTGTAAAAATGGTGGCTTCTATTGGGTCGATGCCTTTGTGTCTCCCTTGTTTGAAAACGGCATTATTGTCGGTTACCAATCGGTGCGCATTCAGCCTCAAGTCGCCTACGTCACGAAAGCTAATGAGATTTACCAAAGACTCAAATTAGACAAATCCATTCCTAAACCCTTAAGTTTAATGCAAAAACGTATCGTATCTGCGGTTGTCGCCTCCACAGGTTTACTGATCGCTGGCTACTTTTGGGGCTGGGGCGTGATTATCGCAGGGGCGATTCTGATGAGTTTAAACCTCGCCATTTTCTACGATGAGGCTTTTCGTATTCCCGCTAAACTGATTGAAATGCAAACCAAATATGACTCTATCAGTCGTTACATTTACTCGGGTGCAGATACCTCTTCTATTCTCGATTTCCAGCTCATCATGCTACAGGCCAAAATGAATGGCGTACTTGGGCGCACCCAAGATCAAGCCAATCAATTACATGCAATTGCCGATCAATTAGTGGTTGCGACCGAGCAAACCTATGTCAGCCTAGATCAGGAGAAAAGTCAGCTAGAACAGCTCTCTGGCGCGATGGAAGAAATGAGTTCAACCATCACAGAAGTGGCGCAGAATACCCATCTCACCTCTACCAGCATCAATACCGCCTATGATCTCTGCCTTAAAAGCAGTGCCAACATGAAGGCCAACACTCAAAAAATGGAGCAACTGGCAAAGTCTGTTGCCGATGCCACCAACAATGCCCATCAATTAAATAAAGAAGCCGAGCAAGTCGCTAATGCGATGGGCGAAATTGACTCTATTGCCGAGCAAACTAATCTCCTCGCCCTCAATGCCGCGATTGAAGCTGCCCGTGCGGGTGAACAAGGCCGTGGGTTTGCCGTGGTCGCCGATGAAGTACGCGCCCTATCGAGCAGAACCCAGCTATCAACCAACAGTATTTCTAAGAGTGTCGATAAGATGTTCACTATGCTCAACGCATGGGCCAAAGAAATGGAACAAAGCCGTCAACATGCGGAGCGTTGTGCCAGCGATATTCAACTGTCCGCCGACAATGTAAACACCATTTACCAAGAAGTGAGTGATATCCACACCTTTGCCCAACAAAATGCAGTGGCAGCCGATCAACAGCGTCAAGTGGTCAATGAGATCGCCAGTAATATTCACTCCATCACCCATGCCAGCGCCGAGAACTTAGCCGCAACCCATCTGATTGGTGATGCAGCCCATCTTCTTAAACACAATGCCGAAAAAGCCCTCGGCCTGAGGCGCACCTTCGGTTAAACATAAGTACAAGATCCAAAATACCGTAGCCTAGGTTGCGGTATTTTCTAATGTAGCGAGCTTTAATCCATATTGTTGAGTCCATATTTTACTCAACCCTTGTATAGATCAATAAGACCTAGCCCACCTGAACCAGTGCCAAACCTTTTATCCCCTCCTGATGAAATGATGCAGATAAAATGCCAAAACACTAAAAAGTACAGGTTTTAACCGAAATTTTTGCTATACTCCGCGCCCGCCATTTTTCTTATAAAATCTGTGTGGAAGAATGAGCCAGCCGGTACACCTCTCTCCTTTAGACGAGTGATAAAGAGGCTAGTGGCGCTTGAATGTTTGAATAAGTGAACGATAGGAATCCAAAATGAGATTTGAATCTTTTAGTTTTTCCCCCGAGATTTTGCGCGCTATCTCAGATTGCGGTTATCAACAAATGACGCCTATTCAGCAGCAAGCGATACCTGCTATCCGCCGCGGCCAAGATGTCTTAGCCAGTGCCCAAACCGGTACAGGTAAAACCGCCGCTTTCGCGCTGCCGATCCTGCAAAAGATGGTTGAAAAGCCAAGCGAAACGCTAAAGTCGAATGCCCGCGTATTGATCCTTACGCCGACCCGTGAGCTTGCAGCTCAAGTGGCAGACAACGTTACGGCTTACTGCAAGTACTTAAACTTCAGTGTCTTAACCATTTACGGCGGCGTAAAGATCGAGACTCAAGCGCAAAAGCTGAAACGCGGCGCCGATGTGATTGTTGCCACCCCAGGTCGCTTACTTGAGCACCTTACCGCCTGTAACTTAAGCCTGTCGAACGTCGACTTTTTAGTGCTAGACGAAGCCGATCGCATGCTCGACATGGGCTTTAGCGCCGATATCCAAAAAATCCTTCAAGCGGTAAATAAGAAGCGTCAAAACCTGTTGTTCTCGGCCACTTTCTCAAGTGCCGTGAAAAAACTCGCCAACGACATGATGGTTAAACCGCAAGTGATCAGCGTTGATAAACAAAACACTACAGCCGACACCGTTAGCCAAGTGGTTTATCCGGTTGAACAACGCCGTAAACGCGAACTGCTTTCTGAGCTTATCGGCAAGAAAAACTGGCAACAGGTATTGGTATTTACTGCGACCCGTGAAGCCGCCGATACGCTAGTCAAAGAATTAAACTTAGATGGTATCCCATCTGAAGTGGTCCACGGTGAAAAAGGCCAAGGCAGTCGTCGCCGCGCCCTGCGTGAGTTTGTGGCGGGTGATGTGCGCGTACTGGTTGCCACCGAAGTCGCCGCCCGTGGTCTTGATATCCCAAGCCTTGAATACGTAGTCAACTATGACTTACCTTTCCTCGCAGAAGATTATGTACACCGTATCGGTCGTACAGGCCGTGCAGGAAAAACAGGCGTAGCCATTTCATTTGTGAGCCGCGAAGAAGAGCGCACGTTAGCCGATATCGAAAAATTGATTGGCCAACAGATTCGCCGCGTCACTGTGCCAGGTTATGAAGTTGGCAGCCGCGAATTGCTATTAAAGCAATTACAAACCCGCCGCAGTTTTGCCAAAAAGCAACAAAGAACCGACAACGTCGGCGCTCAAGTTGCTGCTGAGAAAAACATGCAGGGCCGCCGCGTAAAAATGAAGGTGGGTCAAGCACCGAGCAAGGCAAAAAAACTTAAGTAATTATCCGTTGATTGATATTATCAGTGTTTGTCAATATTGATAAAACAGCGATTTTAAAGCGTCCATAACCGGACGCTTTTTTATACTCACTCAATAATAACCTTGGTAACCTTTATCTCACCGTATTATGTTACCCAATAACGCTTGAAGCCTTGTTTCATTTATACTATTTTCGCCTCGCCACCCCGCGAGAGGAAGCATAATATCCGATCGAGTACTTCCAGGGTATTTCACACTACAGATATCGGTAAAATGGGTGAATCCATCATATAAAGGTTTTACATACGGATTTGGCATAATTCCCAATTCAGCCAATACCATTAATTGTCCGCGAAAACTATATTTCTCATAGTTAGGAATAATTTTAGCTTTCTTGATGCGCTGTTCTAATTTTCCGGGTGTTTCATCTTGAGGAGCTTGACGGATCATATCGATTAACGATGTCAATATACTGATATCCTCTGGTGTAGGAGTACAAGGGGGAATGGCAGTAAACTCCTCTAATTCAACAAGATTACCACACCACCTTTCGTTCCATACACTTCCGGCATAGCAACTGAATATTTTATGTCCTTTTTCTATCCAAACATTTCTTCTTATAGAGCAAACGGGACAAACATCCCCTTCGCTAACTATTTTATGTTCGGGAACTGCTTGAGCGAACAAATAACTTAATATGGGTTGTCTTCCTCTTGGAAAACTTGAAAAGCCACATATATATGCCGAAATCAAATTCTCAATCGATAAGTGAGGATGCTCAAGCAACGTTTTATAAGCGTTAATACATTCATCATGACTATATTTGATTATCTGATTAACAGGATAACCACTCTGTTCAATTGTTAGTATTTCTGCATTAGATAAACCGTCATTAGAATAGTGTGTAGTCCCAGACTCGCAATCAAACTGATCTCCATTATCTATTCTTTGCATATATCCATTTTCGTCTTTGATATAAGACTTTTTAAAATAGATTTTCTTTAATATTTTAAATAATCCCTTATCCATTTACAGCTCCCGTGATTGAATATTGAAGTACAATACAATTTATCGATGACCACGTTAAACGCCACCATAGCGCTCCAAATACTTCACCATTTTTTGACTCGTGGCGGTATAACTCCCCATATGAAACTCGCCATGCCAATGGGCCAGTTCAACAGGAAGGTGACCTAAGTTATTGGCATGGTTGACATCGGCCCCAGCTTCAACCAATAAGATGAGAATATCGAGTAATTGCAGTTGGCAGCAATGCAATAATGCCGTCATATTTTGTGAGTCGACATATTCGACATCAACACCCTGTTTGATCAACTGTTTTACGGTGATGATATCTTGTTTTACCACTGCATCAATTAAGGCTTGCCCCATCAACTTGTCACTCGTTTTAACCACTCCAACACTACGCTGTAATCGCGATAAAATCCAAATGGTTACCGTTATAAATACCTCACCAACCAATCCCATCGGTATCACATTGGTGCAATCATCTGCATTGGCTTGTAAGAATGTTCGGCAATTACCGCTCTTTTAATGCTCATACCCGTTTAGTGCTAACTCGAACCACTCTTAAGCAAGTTAGACATAACAAATATAGATTTGCGCAATATCTCTTTGTCTAAAACGAGGGAAATATTAACAACAACGACTTAAAAAACGAAGAAAACAAAACCAAATTAAGGACTTTATATGCAAACCGCTTCGATGTTACACAGGTTTTACTGCACAATCATCTTACTACTAACAAGTCTAACGGCTATGGCACAACCCATTGCTAAGGATGAATTTTCCATCAGTCCGCTACTTAATGGTCAGCAAATCCCTAAGGTAAACTTGCAAGATATCAATGACAAAACGGTCGATTTAGCAGAATTAACCCAGAAAAAACCAACCATTATCTTCTTTTACCGTGGTGGCTGGTGCCCATTTTGTAATAATCAAATGGGACAACTAAAAGCCATTGAACCTAAGTTATTAAAAATGGGCTTTCAGTTAGTGGGGATTTCACCCGATACGCCTGCTCAACTTAAGGCTTCGGCGGCAAAAAATGAACTTAAATATCTGCTGCTTTCCGATGAAAAAATGCTGGCATCCCAAGCCTTTGGTTTAGCTTTTTACACTAGCGAAAAAGTGACTGAAACCTATACCGCACGCCTTAAGCTCGAGAATCCTTTATGGATCACCCCTGAAGGTGCCAAACGTTTAGTCTTACCTGTACCCGCCATTTATATCAGCGACGACAAGGGATTGATTCATTTTCAATATATCAACCCAAACTACAAAGTGAGGCCCGCGCCAAAGCTGATTTTAACCGCCGCGAGTTTGGTGGGATCGCAAGAATAAATATCGGTTTAACGACCGCTTTGCTAAACTAGCTCCGCCGCAATCAATATCGTCCAAGTTCAAATAGATAACATCACTTCAGCCCGCGGCGGAGTCATAATGAATTCTCAAACCTATAACCAAGCTGTGCTCGAACTCGCCCTTGCGGGTCTTGCCGATTTAACCGCTTCAGCACAGACCAAGAAAGCCCAGCGCACCTCTGCGCAGGAAAGTCATTTTTTGTGTAATTGGATGGTCGAGTCCTTAAAGGAAAAACGCTTTTCTAAATTGGTAGCCGACGATCTCACGGCTTGGATACGTTTGGCTCGCAGCCAAGGTGCGGGCGCCGAACTCAAGCGTTTACTAGAAAGGATAGTGTATCAATATCAATCAGTTGAAACATCGGAGCCCGCTTTAGGTACGGCATTAAATGCCATGATTGAGACCTTAAAACAAGCCGATTGGTTAGTCTTTACTGACACTGAAATCAGTGCCAAGCTGAAACTCGATGGTGATGGTCAATCTAGCTTAGTGATTGATGCCAAAGAATTTAATCAACATATTAAAGACAATCAGCTGATCAAGCCAATCAACTTATATGTCCGCGCCGATGAACAGACACTAACGCATATCGCCCTGTCCCATGGGTTATTGCTCAGCCAAGGCAACAAGAAAACCAGTTTGATTAAGCACCATAAAACCTATCAAATTTTCCCTAAAAATCAGCAACCCGCCCTGTGTCAGCTATTGGCTTAAGGTGTAATAGCGAAAAGCAGAAAATAGCTTGAATATGGCGGATGTGACTGATTGTGATCCAATAAACAATTCATTCACACAGTTTAGGTAGAATGGCCATCGGATAGGCCTTGGCTAAAGCAGAGATAACAAGGATAAAAGCAATATGGTTAAGCGATGTTTGCAGTATAAACACTTAGTTCGATTTGCCTTGTTCACCCTTTGCTTGACTCAACAGCATGCCTTTGCGGAACAGCTCAAATACAATATCACTGGCTCCTATTCTTGGTATCCGTATTTTATCGGTGATCAAGCCGAGGCGCCGGGGATGATCACTGAGCTTATTCCGATGATTTTATCTATGGCTGAAATCAAAGGTGAAATCCTAGCCCTGCCGCCAAAGCGCACCAATAATGCGCTAGAAACCGGTCAACTCGACTTTGATATCGTCAGCCCTAGTTGGTTTGAAAAGCAGGATTTAGGGCCGCTGTTTGTCAAATCGGCCCCCATAATGCAAATCACTGAATATGTGGTCACATTGCCAGAGAATGTCAGTAAATATACAGATATCAGCCAGATAAAAGGCCAAGAAATAGGTACAGTGCGCGGTTATTTATATCACGACGATAAAGATTTTATCCGCGCAGACTTTACCTCAGAGCAGGAGCTGATCAAAGCCTTAGATAAACACAGAGTCAATGCCGTTATTGCTGGTAATTACCCGGCGTTGTATTGGTCGACTCAGTTGCGGATCCCTGTCGCACTAGCGGCAGTGCATTCTGATGGTGACTTAGTGTTTAGGTTGCGAAAAGAACATGCCGATTTGCTTCCTGCCATCAATCAAGCCATAGCGACACTGAAGGCCAATGGTAAAATTGACGAAATCATCAAAAAGTACACTCAAACGCTGGCAAGCTAATCTCACGCTAGCTATATGAGATATTTGCGATAAAAAAGCGCCCGAAGGCGCTTAATCAATATCAATGAGGTCGCAGAATCTCAGTTTGACCATTCACAAGGATCATAATTAGCGAGTACGGCCGCATAACTGTGACTCAATCCCAGAGTCGAGTAGTAATAACCTTTCCCCTGATTGTCCACTGCATAATGGATATCCTCGGCCCCAAGCTGTTGCGGCAATTGCTCACGCACATTGGCTAATGTAGGCTCATCATAAAGATAGGGGGCAAACGTCAGTACACTCTCCAGATAGACCTCAGTATGGCGGCAGCTATTGCGACGGATCTGGGCAATAATGGCCTCAAACGCTTCACCCCGCTCCAATGCTAACCATTGCTCAGCGTAACGTTCAACTATGCTTCTGTCGGAATAGAAGAAATACCGCTTATCCGACAAACGCATCTGCACATCCTTGTAAGCCTCATTGAGGATCAGGCGAATATAACTGTTAACCGTTTGCTCGCTATCCCACTCGAGCCCTGCCACGGCGGCGATTTGCTCCGCCGTGACTAAGCGTCCGTGTTGGCTAAATACCCTGATATAACCGACAAGTTCAATCATAGTGTCCAACTATAGTGTTCAACTGGGTAACAGGCCTCGCGCCGCCAATCTATCGGCAACAAAACCTAGGCTAAACTTGTCGAGCGTGGCCCGAGTTGGCGCACCGGTTTGAATATCCCAACCAAAGGCTTCATAGAACATATCCAGCGCCGTTTGCATGTCAGCGCGGTCCATCTTGATGGTGCCCTCTTGACCGAAGTTTTTATCTGGATTCAAATCATAAACCCAGTCACTGAGCACATCATGCTCTTCGCGCATATTGCTTTCATTCATTTGCAATACGGTTAAGGCACGGTGTAAATGCAGCACTCTTTCCGCCTTAAAGTCCAATTCCGTTTCTGTGGTTTCAATCCCTGTCACTAAACTGAACATCTGCGATTCAATAGTGCTATCGCCTTCATAGTTACGATTTTTATCCGGTGATGCCAGCAGTGGGAACATCCAGTTACACAGTGTCAGAGAGTCATGTAATACGTTTTTCACCAGCGACCATTTTGCAAAACGGATCTTAGCCGCATTGATTGGGGTATACCAATTCACCTTATCAAATGCACCTTCACCCCATTTTTTCTCGGCAATCGCCACTGTCATATCGTGTGGCAAACCACTGTTAACTATGTTGATGTGGGAATGGCACTGAGCATCACGGTTAAAGACGACGTTGATTAACGTACCCACCTGACCCGCGGTTTCACTGGCATGGTGCACGGCAGCATTGGTTTTCTTGTTGAATACCTTAGTGGCACTTTCTTTGTGAATATCCCAATGACCTAACTTGGGATTGGTTCCATCTAAACCCCAGCGCTTGATCAAATCATATAAGCCGTCGGCCATATGGGAGATTTCACCTTCTTTAAACGCCACTCGGCGATAAAAATCAAGTAAGAAAGCGGGATCTTGATTATCCCAAAGCGCCCAAGGAATACTGTTAAATTCATCTTCAGGTAATAAATGCTTAAACATATCCTTTGTTTTTAGGAATTTAAATAGATGAGAAATGGAGCCATAGTTACACCAAATACCATAGTCATCGAGAATATGAGCCCCTAAAGCGCCCGCCATCGCATGTGCTTCTGTACCATTTTTGGTGCCCATTAAATACTGTGGTACGAGGAATCCCATACAGACGTTAGATATATGTTCGGTTTTACGACCGTATTTGCTTTTCAATTCAGGGACTTTTAGCTCGCAGAAGCAACGTATTGGGCATGAATGACAGCCTCCCGTACGCTTCATCCACTTATTGGCATATTCCACACCTATGTAGCTTTCTGCCATTGAAGTTCGAAACCCAATACGATTGCGTTCATTCCATGGCACTTCGCCTAAATCAATTTCTTGATCGGCAGCGCCCCACTTCAAACCGGGCCGAGATTTCCAGCGGCTGATGGGTGCTGAGTACTCAGCCCAAGATTGCGGCGTTGAAGGAACGACACCATTATTGTTGGCACCGATAATACCTAAAATATGGTCATCTAAGGCACGCATCTTTTCATTATTGGCGGCGATTTTAACGGCGCCAGTGCCAATAATGCCGATCCCTTTACAATTTTTGGACCCCATTACTGACCCATGACCACCCGCAGAGTGCCCGCCCTGAGTCATAATGACAGAGAGAGGCACTTGGTTTTCACCCGCTTGGCCAATCGCAGCGACTTGTGCATTGGGTCCCATCATTTGCGCGATCATGGCGTGGGTATCAAATATACCTTTACCCCATAGGGCATCGGCAGGTTCAATCGTGACCTTATCATCCACAATTTTAAGCCACACAGGGCTGCTCGCTTTGCCTTCTATTGCAATCGCATCGAAACCCGCAAATTTCATTGCGGGTGAAAAATGCCCACCAAAGTGACCATCGGCAATCAGATGTTTTTCAATTACGGGACTACGGGAAGTAATGGTTGTTCGTCCAGTACAAATAACGCCTGAACCCGTTAATGGTCCGGCAGAAAAGACAATAATATTATCTGGGTCGATTGCTGTAATATTATCCTTATGATCATCCCACAATATTTTATAACCAATACCCATGCCACCGATATAGTCATAATATTTATTGATTGGCTCATACCATATATGATTAGTTGTTAAATTAACTCTGAGGACTTTACCCGCCCAACCACCTATTTTATCACTCATATTATTTCTCCTGAATTTAAGAAACTAAGCCGGTATATTTTTCATATTGTTCTAATGCAGCTTCAGCCTCTTCCCAGTTATAAAATTTAATTGCACCTGTAGGACAAACTTGCGCGCAGGCAGGTTTACCGTTACATAAATCACATTTGACGGCTTTCATTTTGCTGCGAACAACTTTAATGACTTGCTGAGGACACTTATCTGCACAATAACCACATCCGACACAACGTTCTTCATCAATCACTTTGGCGCCAGTTTGTTCGTTCGTTGAAATAGCTTGCTGTGGACAAACTTCAGTGCAAACTTCGCAGTGGCGACAAGTGGAAGGAACAACGGTTTTATCGCCGCACTCTCCTCGTTGTATTTCATAGTCAAATTGCACACCATGTGGGCCATAGTTCATATTTCTTTCTACTTTAACGCGGGCAAGTGTCGGACTGCTATCCCCTTCATGGTTCCAACCACAGGCAATTTCACAGCGTCTGCAGCTAACACAAACCGTAGGGTTCACCACCATGAGTCCACCAGGCATGACTTCTACTATCTCTTGGCTATTACTGTCACTGCCACAACCGGTCAGAAAACTTATTAATGTTCCGCTATAAACTGTACCGACAGCAACGCCCATACCGCCTTTAAGCATTCCTCTTCTGGTAATCATATTTGATCCTTTATTAGTCAAAGCAATATAATTAAAATATGCATACACTTTGATTCCCGACAATTTATGCTAAAGTAATTATGTCTTTGATTTTTAACCTGCGTCACAATTACCCATATTGGGGCATTATTAGATCAAGTTACACGACATGCATCAGAGTAACGTTTTCAAGAATTAACAATTAAACATCTAGCAAATTTAAATAATGCCTCACTTCAAATTACCTTAATATAATTAACAAATAACTTTTAAATTTGGTTAATTAAGTGCAACTCGACTCATAACTAAGCTAATATCTATACCGCATACATTCCGATTAGAGTCCCGACAGAATCTAATTAAAAAGGAATGGAAAATGATGAAAACGAATACCCGTTCTCAATGGAAAATCTTTACGCCAATGGCAGTCGCAGTCTGTCTGATGACAGCCTGTTCCGATGGTGACGATGGGAAAGAAGGACCACCAGGGATTGTGAGTATCAGCATTGAACAAGCGGATACACTCAAAGCGACAATAGAAAATGTGGTTATCGATGCGCAAACCCATGTTCAGGTCGATTTCTTCCTCAGCAATGCCAATGGTATTGCGGTCACAGGACTAGAAAACCTGAAGGAGCTAGATACCTTAGGTGTCGGTATTGCCAAATTAGCACCGCCGCAGGAGCACTATCAAATCACCCAAGCCGCGGCTAATGCTATGGCAACAACTGGCGCTGAAGTCACTAACTCTGCAGCAAGCGCGACAGATGCTGCGTTGCAATGGACCAGTTACATCAATAATCAAGTAGAACCCGCCACAAATGCCCAAGCGAATGCACAGACTCAGTGGCAAGCAGGCATTGAAAGCAGCTGTAAAACGGCTTGTCTAACCTCCTTAGGCGCGGGCCAATACCGTTACACTTTGAGTAAACCACTCACGGGTTACTCCCAATTTACGGGGATAGATACCCAGTACTCGCCTGAGCTCACCCACAGGATTTATCTAGAGTTAAAACCGTTAGCAAACAGCCCAATCGACACTCAGTTGATCAACAGCGTGTACGATTTTGTGCCCGCCACAGGACAGACCGTCGCTGCGGATATGGGCCGTAAAGTGATCGCGCCGGAACAAGCCTGTTTTCGATGCCATAACCCAGACTTAGCCAATACCGATACTCGCCTTTTGATGCACGGCAATAAACGTTTTGCCTTTGAGGGCTGCGTTGTCTGTCACACGACTTACTCTGGCGATCCTGAAACGGGTAATAGCCTTGATATGGCGACATTGACACACCAGATCCACCAAGCCAAATATCAAATTGTAGGTTACAAGGGACAGCTATATGACTACGCCAATGTGACCTTTCCCGGTGATATGGCCCAATGTCAGCAATGTCATATTCCCGGCGCAACGGCGCAAAGTGGCAATAGTAATATCCCCAGTAAAACCGCTTGCCTTGACTGTCACAAAGCGCAAATTACCGCAGATTGGAATGGCACTGTAGCGGGTTTATTCCACAACAGGGAAATTTTTGCCAACCCATGGGCACTGGGTTGTAGCGGCTGCCACCCTGATAGCACTAATCCTGAAGGTGTCGGGCTTTTCCACAATGCCACCGTGAAAACAGCCACTAAGCTGGTGAGCGATTACCAAGTTAAGTTACTGAGTTCGCAGCTAAGCGTTGAAGCTAAGACCCTTGCAGTGACATTGCAAGTGCAGCAAATGGAGCAACTGCCCGCCAGTCAACCTATGATAAAATCCTTCTGGTTGATTGCCACTGGTGAAACAAATAGCGCGAACATGCCAATCAATAACGGCCAGCGTAAAGTGTGGGATTTATTAGCAAACACCAGCGACGTCGCCTTAAAAATTACCGCGCCCAATCAGCTAACCGTCACTATATCTAACCTGTCGACTGCCGATTTTGGCGATCTAAGTCAGTCAAAACTCTACAGTAAACTGGTGCTCTGTGCCGATAAAAATACCGGCTTTGCCGTTAACTGTAATATCGCAAATCAAGAGGTGAGTCTCAGTGCCATTAATTTGCTAAGCCTGCAAGGTCAAGCTGTTACAGCAAAAGCTAAGGTCGATGAACAGGCCTGTCGCCAATGTCATGATCAAGGATTAGAAGATAGAGTTCTGTCGGCGCATCAAATGAAAGGAATTTTTGAACCCAATAGCAGCTGTGGCACCTGTCATGCATCGCAAACGGCCACCGCACTAACCGATGGGCAATGTCAAAGTTGCCACAGTAATGATGCGATTATGTATCTCAATGCCAATGTGATGCATACTCCTGGGGCCAGCCAAATCAAGCCCTATCGCACCATCAACAATACTTTGAGCTACAGGGAAATGGTGCATTCACTGCATGCGGGAACCCGCACTGTAGTGGGTTTTGATAATCCACGTCCCGAACTCACTTACCCTAATGCAAAAAATAACTGTAGTGTTTGCCATAGCGCAGGACAGCTCAGTCTCGAGGGGCTAAGTGCACAGCAATCCCTGTTAGTTGCGACACCCGATGCAGCCAACATAGGGCAAATTGCCGAGTACTCACCAACCTTAGCAACCTGCACGGCTTGTCACACGCTTATCGATAGTTTAATCGTCCATGCACGTAGCTTTGGCGGGGTTTACCAAAGTGATGCCAGCGGTGGTCGAATTTACCAATCTGGACAGGAATCATGCGCAACCTGTCATGCTGAAGGTCGCTCATCGGGGGTCGACAAGGTACACAAATAAGCCGTTAGATTTGATTTAATACCCCAAAAAAAACCGCTCACCATAATGGTGAGCGGTTTTATTTCATTCGTCCTATTTATCAATCTTTTATCCGCATAAGGCTCAAAAGAGCAACGGCGAGCGCTTTACTTGATTTGACTTAGTTTAATGTCGTTGAGATTAAGGCTTGAGCACACTTTGGCTCTCTACTACCTGCGTTTGGCTATAGTCCTTAGGTCTAGAGTTCGGCAAGGTAACACCACTTAAGGCTTCGGCGGTTAAGGTGTTATTACCGTTCAATAAATCATTCAAGGTTCCAGAGTCGCCATTCACTAACCCTAACTCCCTGAGCATGGCATCGATAACAGGCGCATTGGCGCGATAGTTTAACGCTGCACTGGTCACTTGCTCTGCGATGCCACCTTGATGGTGAGCACCTTCGCCACCCGCAGCAAATTGATGACCTGCACCATAACCTTGAAGAATCTTAATACCTTCGATATTTTCTAACGGCTTAACCGCTTGAGCCACGATTTCAGGCAAGGCCTTCAAAATGGCGAGGGATTTTTGCAGGGCGATCTGCTCATCACTCAAGACGTTTTCTGCTTCATAAAGTGCTTGTTTACCTGCAGCTTCAACGGCATAGACTTTTTCATCCGCTTCAGCCTGCAGTTTTTTCGCATCGGCACTGGCGCGCGCTTCAATCAGAATCGCACTCGATCTGTCTTCAGCGGCACGTTTCTCAGCTTCGGCCTGCACTGTTACGCCGACAGCATCACGCTCAGCTTCCTTACGAGCATCAATCACTTCAATCTCTTTGCGACGATTAGCTTCTGCCACTTGGCGCGCTGTGATTACCGCTTCTTCTTTTTCAACTTTCAGTTTTTCGGCTTCAGCTGCACGAGCACGGGCAGCTGATTCTTCTTCAGATTTGGCCGCAACCGCAATGCGTTTTTCCTGCTCAGAAACTTCAATATCCCTTTGCTGTTGAATGCGCGATTGCTCAATCGACTTATACTTTTCAATCTCCCGGGTTTCGATATCTTTGGTCTTTTCGATTTCAGCGGTTTCAATGGCGCGCTCTTTGGCAATCTCGGCTTCGCGTTCTTCACGGGCCTTGTTTTCTTTCTGCTTAATAATCTCCGCTTTTTGATCGGCGCGTTTAAATTCTAACGACTGTTGCTGGATCAGGCGCGCTTCTTCTTCCGACTTTTCAATCTCTAAGGATTCCTTTTCAGCTTCGAGGTTACGCTGCTCGATCTTAATGCGGTTTTCCTGCTGAATATCGTTGGTTTCTTTGCGTTTCTCTTCGATAATCTTCGCCAGACGCGCACGACCTTCGGCGTCAAATGCGTTGTTTTCATTAAAAAACTGCAAATCAGTTTGATCGAAACCCGTTAATGAAACCGATTCGAGTTCGAGACCGTTTTTCTCCAGATCGTTGGCGACGTTATTTTGCACCCGTTGCACAAAATCGGCACGCTGCTCATGCATTTCTGTCATGGTCATTTCGGCGGCCACGGCACGCAGCACGTCAACAAACTTAGACTCCATCAGCTTTTTAAGCTCTTCAACGCGGTTTGTACGCGTGCCTAAGGTTTGCGCTGCCATTGAAATACCATCGGAATGTGGGGCGACACGCAAGTAGAAATCGGCCTTCACATCGACACGCATTCTGTCCTTAGTGATTAGCGCATCTTTCTGGGTTTTCTCCACTTCGATACGCAGAGTGTTCATGTTTACCGAGATGGTTTCATGTAATACAGGCAACACAATAGCGCCGCCATCTTTAATGATTTTCTCACCACCAAAGCCGGTACGCACAAAGGCCATTTCTTTGGTTGCACGTTTATATAGCTTGGCGAAAATTAACCCGATCACAATGAGGCCGAGTAGCACCATACCCGCAACGAACAAAATAAAACTACCGGATGAACCTACGTTTGTTAACACATCCATTTGATTTCCTTTCAATTGATTTATGGCTTGGGAAGATTAATTATCAAAACGCGTAGCAGACCAGACTCGGCCTTCTCGCTTAAGCAGCACGACTTGAGTGCCTGAGGCAAACTCGATATCCGAAGTTTCGGGCTCGACTAAAACATAATGTTTTTGTTGATGTTTATCGCGAACGACGGCTTCAGAGGGCATGCCTTTAATTGCGCAACCTAAGGTGATAGTGCCGACATAGCCGCTAAGATCATCTAGCGAGATCGCACTCGATTCATTTTTAGGCAAATGATCTGCAAGCACTCGACCAAAATAACGGCAAGAAAATGCACTAGCGACAATAGCAATGGGTAAAGTGAACAGTTGCGGCAGTAAAAAACCGGCAAGACTAACACTAATAAAATTGACGATATAACCCGCAATCGCAAAACTGGTCAGCGCAAGCACAAACCAAATAAGTAATGGGAGTCTATTTAGACACAGCCAACCGGCAATGCCCGTGAGTCCACCCGCGCCCACATCAGCATCATATTCCACATCAGCAGGCACCCATTGGTCTAACGCACTTAACATGCTTAAACCTATGAATAATGCGAAGACTTCAAACACACCAAGGGCCAGTACGCAGGCAAAAGCTATGGTGTAAGGTAAATTAGGCTGTTCAACTAAAAACGCCAACATAATCATCTCCTTGAACAATACAGCATTCCATTTATTTCACTGTAATTATCGACTTAACCATCACAGAATAGCAAGGCAAGCACAATTTCCAAACTAAAAATTGTCCCTAAAACAGATTTTGACTATCGCTCTGCTGCGCCAAAATCGCGTGACCATCTTCGCTATTAGTACCCTATCGAAAACCACTTTAACACTACAACTCCCTTTTTAACTTAGCGCTAGCGCTGCAAATAGCCGCAATCGCCATATATGGCGTGGATGCCATTTATTCAGGAGCAATAAATGGCCTTGCCTCAAGTGCGTTACTATAGCGTTAATATCAGCCCACTGAGTCCTGCATCTTTAGGTTGTTTGAGTATACTGTTGACGTCATTGTATGATCATCCTGTTATTGTTATTTATTCGCGCAGGATTTGATGCGCCAGAAGGGAAATTCCATGGACTCACCCAAGAGCAAAGTACCAACACCAAGTTACGATAAACTGACAGCACATTTTCAAAAAATTTCTCACTTTGAACATTTCAGCGCTCTAGGTGACTGGGATCAAGCAGCCATGATGCCTATGGGCGGTAATAGCGATCGCGGCGATGCAATGGCTGAACTGGCGCGACATATCCACACACTCAAAACCTCAACTGTCTTAGCCGAACACTTACACGGCGCGACGGACGAATCTCTCACAACGGAACAACAAGCTAACCTGCGGGAAATGCAGTACCAATATCAGCAGGCAAATTTAGTGCCCGGCGATCTCGTGCAAGCCAAAACTAAAATGGCCTATCAATGTGAGAATGCGTGGCGTGAACAACGTAAAAATAATGACTGGCAAGGCTTTAAACCAAACCTCAAAGCCGTAATTGCACTTGCCAAGGAAGAAGCGCAGATCCGCGGCGAAGCCCAGAATATTTCCCCCTATGATGCCCTGCTCAATAAATTTGAGCCGGGAATGACCTCGGTAAAGCTGGAGCAAACCTTTGGCGGACTGAAAGATTGGCTACCGACACTTATCCAAGAAGTGCTGGCTAAACAGGCAAACGAGCCTAAGTTAACGCTAAATGGTCCCTTCGATGTTAGCGCGCAGCAAGCCCTAGGCCGAGACGTAATGGATTTTCTGGGGTTTGACTTTAATCACGGCAGGCTAGATATCAGCAGTCATCCATTTTGTGGCGGCGTGCCAAGCGATGTGCGGATAACGACCCGCTACAATGATGCTGATTTCAGTAGTGCTATCATGGGCATAGTTCATGAAACAGGCCATGCCAGATACGAGCAAGGTTTACCTCAAGCGTGGCGCGGTCAACCCGCTGGGCTTGCACGTTCTATGGGCGTCCACGAAAGCCAGAGTCTATTCTGCGAAATGCAACTCGGGGCAAATCCGGCATTTTTACGCCAATTGCAGCCTAAAATTGCGCAACATCTTCATTGTCATTTTAGCGCCCAAGAATTAGCACAGCATTACACCCGCGTAGCGCCCGGACTTATCCGTGTAGATGCTGATGAAGTCACCTATCCTTGCCACATTTTACTGCGCTTTGAGGCAGAAAAAGCCTTTATCGACGGCAGCTTAACCGTAGATGATTTACCTGATTTTTGGTCGACGCAGATGCAACAACTACTGGGGATTAATACCGATGGCAACTACCGAGACGGTTGCATGCAGGATATCCATTGGGCCGTTGGTGAACTAGGGTATTTTCCCAGCTATACCTTAGGCGCCATGTATGCCGCCCAATGCCGTTTTGCGATGGAAAAAGCCTTAGGACCAATTGAAACCCTGATCGATGCAGGCAAGTTGAACTCTGTATTCCAATGGTTGAGTGAACACATTTGGTCTAAGGGATCTTTGCTCACAACCGATGAACTGATACGCCAAGCAACGGGCGAAACCCTAAATGGTCAATATCTTGAGCGTCACCTGCGCCAACGATATCTAGGTATTTAACCGCTGCTAATGCTTATACCCAAGCTACCTGAAGAGTCGAGTTTCAGAGCGCCTAGGGTGCATCAATTCAAGGCGCATCAATGACAGAATGTCGGCCACCTTTTGAATTGATGCAACACGGAAGTGAAGTGCCCTAGGCGCTCCGTCCCGGCGGGTTTTAACGCACTTTATGCTGCGTTGGTTATTTTTAACTTAGCCCGCTAGGTCAGCAAATAACCGCCTTGCCTAAAGTGCGTTAAATTCCCGCTGAATCCTGTATCTTCAGGTTGTTTGGGTATACAAGCGCTGAAAGCTCAGTTTATACGGGTTTTAAAGCGCTTTATATTGCCTCTGGAGCCTGCATTTTAACGCTGCTTGAGGTTATAATGCCGAGCTTATTTGAATCAGGACTCTTTCCACGGAGTTCCTTCAACAGAACTCTTGAAACAGGATAAATGTCGGCCATGTTACTGCGTGCAATCACCCCAGAGGATTGGGATGCCATTTTAGCGATCCAAGACGAGTGTTACTCACAACTGGATCCTGAGCCACTGCACGTACTGCAAAGTAAATGGCAGGTATCACCTCAGTCCTGTTTTGTGTTCGAAGTGGATAAATCGGTTGTCGGTTATTGCTTGGCCCACCCATGGACCGCCAATATGCCGCCAGCGCTATATCAGCCCATCACCCATTTACCCAAGGCTGATACCTTATACCTACACGATATTGCGATTTCGGCCAAAGCCCAAGGTTTAGGCGCTGGAGCGAAGGCGCTGACCCGCCTAACACTACTGGCTGATCGCTATAATCTCAATTCCTTATCCCTCGTAGCCGTACAAGGTGCCGACAGCTATTGGCTTAAAATGGGTTTTAAACCTAAAGCAATCGATAAATGCCTTGGCAGCTATACTGACGATGCTATGTATATGATTTATAAATTTAATCATAGAGATGAAAAATGAATCCAACCCTAACCACTATCGGTTTACTTTGCTTAAGTAATATTTTTATGACCTTTGCTTGGTACGGGCATTTGAAAACGCTAGGCTCAAAACCTTGGATTATTGCGGCCTTAGTGAGCTGGGGTATCGCCCTATTTGAATACTTGCTGCAAGTGCCAGCTAACCGTATCGGCTACACAGTAATGAATGTCGGCCAGTTAAAAATTTTACAAGAAGTCATCACCTTAAGTTTGTTTGTCCCCTTTGCCTATTTCTATATGAAAGAACCATTGAAGCTCGATTATCTGTGGGCAGGACTGTGCATCTTAGGTGCTGTTTATTTTATTTTTAGAAGTGAATTTAATTAATTTCAGACTTATTTCAGGAGAGCTCCCCCATGGCCCGTCAAGTCACTTATACCTTCAAAGGTAAGACTAAAACTATCGCCTTTAGCTACGACAAACACCATGATTTATATGAAGCTGTGGCCGAAGCCGAGGGCATAGATCTGACCAAATTTTTGGCTATGGAACAACAAGTCGCCATGACATCTCGTAAAGGTGCCAAGGCTGAAAAAGAATTCAGGAAAGTAGAGTTTGCCCGCTTTGGTTTTAGCAATATCCACTTTGTCAGAGATGAAGAACCTGAAGCCTAGGCTAATGTATTAATTGTTTTTTGTATTAGCTTTAAGCACTTCAATAACAGGACACTGTAATGCTCAATACCGAACATGCTAACTTCCCCCGCGCAGGATTCTTCCGCCGCCTAGGCGCTGCAGTTTACGATTCGATGTTAGCCGTGGCCGTCTATATGGTTGCTGGCGCAATGGGCTTTGGGATTTTCTACGGCCTCACCGCTTCAGGACTGGCTGGCATGAATGGCTTTGAGCATGTCTCAGATGCACTCAATGGCACGCCAGCTTATCAGGGAATTTATCAACTTTGGCTTGCCTTGTGTGTCGGCACTTTCTACGCATTATTCTGGAGTAAGGGCGGTCAAACCTTAGGGATGCGCGCTTGGCGGCTTAAAATTCAACATCCTAATGGCCAAAACTTAAGCCTGATCACTGCCTACGCTCGCATCATTTGGTCACTGCTCGGCATTGGCAATTTATGGATTTTAATCAATGATGATAAGCGCGCACTGCAGGATATGATGACTCGCTCAGAAGTGGTCGTGCTGTCTAAAGAAGCCAACCAAATGCGTAACTGGCATGGGGCATAAGTTTATTCTTAAGTAAATCCGAAATACAAAAAACGACGCAAAAGCGTCGTTTTTTATGGGCTATTTTTATGGACTATTCTTAATTGACGAAATCCGGAGTAAGGAGTAATAAGCTGCGTATCATCGCCGGATAAAGTAGAAGGCAACGCCAGTAAACAACAAGCTTGGCGCAACAGCCCCCACATAAGCAGGTAGCTCATACACTATACTCATGGGGCCAAAAATCTCATTACTGATATAAAAGCTAAAACCTGCTACGACCCCAAGTAATACGCGCGCGCCCATAGTCACAGTCCGCAGCGGACCAAATACAAACGACAGTGCCACTAACATCATCACTGCGACCGTCACGGGCTGCATCACCTTGCGCCATAAAGCAAGCTCATAACGGCTGGGATCTTGACTGTTAGTTTTAAGGTAATCAAGATAACCGACCAGACCCCGTATAGATAACGCCTCGGGTTTAATCGACACTACGCTGAGCTTATCTGGCGTTAAACTCGATTGCCATTGGTCTTCTTCAAGATACTCAAGCACGACTTTTTCATAGCTTAAATCAGTACGTTTAACGTCAAATAAACGCCAGCGATCTTGGGAAAAGACCGCTCGGTCTGCGTGAACTACGTTGGTGAGCTTAAGTTCGCTATTGAATTTATAAAGCGTGATATTGCTGAGTTTATTGATGTTTTCAACTTCACCAATATTAACGAACAAATCACCATCCTTTGCCCAAATTCCACGATGGGACTTAATTAAACTCCCACCAGAGAGTTTAACAGCTTGCAACTCATTGGCTTTTTGCTCAGCAATCGGTGCGCCCCACTCCCCTAAAACCATCACCAATAACATCAAAGGCACAGCAGTTTTCATCGCCGACATAGTGATCTGCAAACGTGACATGCCAGAAGCTTGCATCACAACAAGTTCGGAATTCGATGCCAACATTCCCATACCAATCAAAGCGCCTAGCAAGACGGCCATAGGGAAAAACATTTCAATATCCCGTGGCACTAAAAATAAAACATAGATGCCAGCATCCATCATGCTGTAGGTGCCACGGCCAACTAAACGCAGCTGATCAACCCATTTGATGATGCCCGACAAACCAGTCAACACCAGCAAACAAAGCGCTGAAGTGCTTAACAATATTCTGGCGATATAAAGGTCTAATATCTTCATGCTGCCACCTTCTTATTGGCAAACAAGGACGATATACGACTGAAAATAGGCCTATCTTTGCCAAGCAAGAATAACCCCATCAAGAGCGCAGAAACATGGATCCACCACATACCTAAATACAGTGGAATAATCCCATCTTGCAATGCCTTACGTCCCGCGACCATCAGTCCAAAATAGCCAAGGTACAAAAGAACTGCCGGGAACATCTTAGCAAACTTACCTTGGCGCACATTCACCCGCGCTAACGGTACAGCAATCAGTGTCATAATTGGAATCGCGAGCGGGATAGCAAGACGCCAGTGGAATTCAGCCGCGGCTTCAGCACCTTCAATTTTCACGAGTTCATCAACGGGCAGTGCAGATAATTTACGGCGACGCTCATCAACTTGCTGCTCTTTAATTTGCATTTTATAACCACCAAATTCGATCATTTGGTAGTCCTTCGCCTTCGGGCTGCCTTGATAACGCACGCCGTCATTCAAGTTCAATTGTTGAGCACCTGAACTATCTTCCTGTACTCGTCCACCTTTAGCCACCACGACATTGGTCACGCCAGTTTCATCATCAGGATCTGGCAACTGGGCTACAAACACTTTATCTAACTCGTTATCTTTACCAATACGCTCAACAAATAATACCGCGCGACCATTGGGACTCGCCTGAAAACGCCCTTGGATTAAGGCGGCAAGACCCGCTTCAGACTGGGCTTTTTCGAGCACTTGGTTTTGCTGTTCTTCTGCCCAAGGGGCAACATAAAGGGATAAATAGCCAGTAAACAGCATATTGATCACGGCGAGGATCAGCGTCACGCGGGTGACATACCACTCACTGACCCCAACACCGTGGAGAATGACCATTTCATTTTCGGAATACATACGGCCGTGGGCCAGTAAAATACCCAAGAACAAACTTAACGGCAGCACTAAGATCACCAGATAAGGCAAGTTAAGCCCAATCAGAGTCATGATTAAAGAGGCGGGAAAATCGCCGTCGGAGGCATCGGCCAGTATACGCACGAAATGCTGGCTAATAAAAATAGTTAACAGCACTAAAAGTACCGCAATTTGTGCCTTTAAAACTTCTCGAATAAGGTATTTAAATACAATCACAGGCAGGATCCGGTCTCTAAACTTATCTTTTTGCTGGTAACAGACTAACTTTCATGTAAACTGTTTACTTTTGATAGTTTTCTGACCAGCTTCAGGGGTTCTAGGTAAACTTAACGTCACGAAATGCGTGGCTCAAGCGCCGAGAATAAATCACCTTTGGAGTAATAACTTAGGCCCTTTTCGGGACAAGCAGACATTATCCAATAAATATAAAAATTTGTCTTTAAGAATCTAGGAGTGCTCATGGAGTTTAGCGTAAAGAGCGGTAGCCCCGAAAAACAACGCTCAGCCTGTATCGTGGTCGGTGTTTATGAACCCCGTCGTCTGTCGGGTATCGCGGAGCAATTAGATAAAATTAGCGAAGGTTATATCAGTAACCTACTGCGTCGCGGCGATCTGGAAGGTAAACCAGGCCAGATGTTATTGCTGCACCATGTTCCTAACGTATTGAGTGAACGTGTATTATTAGTGGGTTGTGGCAAAGAACGAGAATTAGACGAACGCCAATACAAACAAATCATCACTAAGACAATCAACACCCTTAACGAAACAGGTTCAATGGAAGCAGTTTGCTTCTTAACTGAACTGCACGTGAAAGGACGCGATACGTATTGGAAAGTACGTCAAGCGGTTGAAACCACTAATAGCAGTCTTTATAGCTTTGATGCCCTGAAGACCCGCAAAGGTGAAACTCGCCGTCCACTGCGTAAATTAGTGTTCAATGTCCCGACTCGCCGTGAATTAACTTTAGGTGAGCGCGCCATCGAGCATGGTATGGCAGTATCTGCTGGCATGCATTTATGTCGCGATGTAGCCAACATGCCACCGAACATCTGTAATCCAGCCTATTTAGCTTCACAAGCTCGCCAAATGGCTGAAATACACGACACACTGCATGTCACCACTATTGGTGAAGAGCAAATGGCCAAACTGGGCATGAACTCATACCTTGCAGTCGGTCGCGCCAGTACCAATGAATCCATCATGACTGTGATGGAATACAAGGGCGCTGTCGATAGCACAGAAAAACCAATCGTTCTAGTTGGTAAAGGGTTAACCTTCGACTCGGGTGGTATTTCATTGAAGCCTGGCGAAGCCATGGACGAAATGAAGTACGACATGGGCGGCGCAGCGGGTGTTATCGGCACCATGAAAGCCATCTGTGATATGAAGTTACCTATCAACGTTGTGGGTATTCTGGCTGGCTGTGAAAACATGCCATCGGGTAATGCTTACCGTCCAGGTGACATTCTGACCACTATGTCAGGTCAAACCGTTGAAGTGTTAAATACCGATGCAGAAGGCCGTTTAGTCCTATGTGACGTATTAACCTATGTTGAGCGTTTCGATCCTGAATTGGTTATCGATACTGCAACCCTGACTGGTGCGTGTGTGATTGCCCTTGGTAAACACGCATCGGGTCTGTTCTCATCGCATAACCCTCTAGCACACGAGCTATTAAGTGCCGGTGAGCAAAGTGGTGACCGCGCATGGCGCATGCCATTGTGGGATGAGTATCAAGATATGCTCGACAGCCCGTTTGCTGACATGACCAACTTAGGTGGCCGTCCAGCAGGTGCTATCACAGCAGCATGTTTCCTTTCTCGCTTTGCTAAAAAGTACAACTGGGCTCACTTAGACGTTGCAGGCACAGCTTGGAATAGCGGTGCTAACAAAGGTTCTACGGGCCGTCCAGTGCCACTATTGACTCAGTTCCTGATCAATCGTGCTGGCGTTGAACTCGGCGAATAACCAACTATCGGGCCTTAGTTTGTTAAAGGCTCGATAAATGAAAGGCGAAGATAAAAATCTTCGCCTTTTTTATTTCCTTAATTTAATCAGAAAATCGATTTCCTGAATAAATTAAGAAAATAAAAAAACTGAACAACTAATGGTTTTAGAATCATTTTTCAAAGAGTTATAGCTCTACCCTCTGCATCTCCAACGGTTTGAAAGTATCCCATTAAGCCCCGCCAGACAATGATAGATAAAACCTCACAGTAAGGTTTGCCCTAAGCATTAACCCATACTGACTTTTAGTGTAAACTGCTGCTTTCGTTCGCCACTAAAACAAGTGAAGCAAGGCATTGAAATCATGACTCAAGTGCTGTTTTATCTTATGCCGCCAGTGGCATCGCCTGCCAAGGCCAAGGCTGATTCACCTGTTGAAACTGCGAATGCGAACCCTGCGCTTTCCGAGATGCATATTCTGGCATGCCAACTGGCGCAACAGGCTTTTGTGAAGCAACAATGGGTCTATATCCATTGCCAAGATAAACAGCAAGCCCATGCAATTGATGAACTTTTATGGCAGTTTGAGCCCAGTGCTTTTGTGCCCCATAACCTCAAAGGTGAGGGCCCGATGACGGGATCACCGGTTGAAATTGGTTTTGATCGCCTCGGCGCCAACAAAAGTCGCCAAGTTCTGATTAATCTTGCAGACCAAGCGCCCCCATTTGCGGTAAACTTTGGCCACATTATCGATTTTGTTGCCAATGACGATCAGCATAAAGCGGTCGCTCGCGAACGTTATCGACAGTATCGCGGCTTAGGGGTCAATTTACAGACCCAAGACTTAGCAACACATCCACTTAATTAGTTTGAGACAGACACGTTCCCATGGAAAAAACATACGATCCGCAGTCCATCGAGCAAACGCTTTACCAAAATTGGGAAGAGCAAGGTTACTTCAAGCCACACGGCGATGAATCCCAAGGCAATTATTGCATCATGATCCCGCCACCAAACGTGACGGGCAGCTTGCACATGGGCCACGCCTTCCAAGACACCATTATGGATACTTTGACCCGTTACCAACGGATGAAAGGCAAAAATACCCTATGGCAAGTCGGTACTGACCATGCGGGTATCGCCACCCAAATGTTGGTTGAGCGTAAGCTTGAAGCCGAAGAAGGCAAAAATCGTCATGACCTAGGTCGCGATGCCTTTATGGATAAAGTGTGGGAATGGAAAGCGCAATCGGGCGGCACTATCACTAAGCAGCTACGTCGTATGGGCGCTTCTGTTGATTGGGACCGCGAGCGTTTCACTATGGACGAAGGCTTGTCCAAGGCCGTGCAAGAAGTATTTGTACGTCTGTACGAAGACGAGTTGATTTATCGCGGTAAGCGTTTGGTCAACTGGGATCCAAAGCTGCACACAGCTATCTCTGATTTAGAAGTGGAAAGCAAAGAAAAACAGGGCCACATGTGGCATCTGCGTTATCCACTGGCCGACGGTGAACTGACCGCCGATGGTAAAGACTATTTAGAAGTCGCTACCACGCGCCCAGAAACCATGCTCGGCGACAGTGCGGTTGCAGTGCATCCCGATGATGAACGCTATCAAGCGCTGGTCGGTAAGTTTATTCTGTTGCCGATTGTTAACCGCCGCATTCCTATCGTGGCCGACGATTACGTCGACATGGCCTTTGGTACAGGTTGCGTGAAGATCACCCCGGCCCATGACTTTAACGACTATGAAGTCGGTAAACGTCACAACCTACCCATGTTCAACGTGCTGACCTTAGATGCCGCCATTCGCGTGAGCGCCGAAGTGGTGAACTCTGACGGTACCTTTAACAAAACGCTCGATGGCAGCCTGCCTGAACGCTTTGCCGGACTTGATCGTTTTAAAGCCCGCGATGCTATCGTCGCTGAATTTGACACTTTAGGGCTGCTCGAAAAAATCGCGCCTCACGCCTTGAAAGTGCCTTACGGTGATCGCTCCGGTGTGGTTATCGAGCCGATGCTGACCGACCAATGGTATGTAGCTGTTGCGCCAATGGCGAAAACCGCTATCGAAGCCGTTGAAAATGGCAGCATTAAATTTGTGCCGCAGCAATACGAGAACATGTACTTCTCGTGGATGCGCGACATTCAAGACTGGTGTATTTCGCGTCAATTGTGGTGGGGTCACCGCATCCCAGCTTGGTACGACGAAAACGGCAAAGTCTATGTCGGCCGCAACGAAGCCGAGGTACGTGCTAAGCACAATATTGCCGACTCAATGACATTACGCCAAGACGAAGACGTACTGGACACTTGGTTCAGCTCAGCCCTGTGGACTTTCTCGACCTTAGGTTGGCCTGACAATTTAGAAGATTTAAAAACCTTCCACCCAACCGACGTGTTGGTGACAGGTTTTGACATCATCTTCTTCTGGGTTGCCCGTATGATCATGATGACCATGCACTTCATCAAAGATGAAGACGGTAAACCACAAGTCCCGTTCAAAACCGTCTACGTAACCGGTCTTATCCGCGATGAAGCGGGTAACAAGATGTCAAAATCTAAGGGCAACGTACTCGATCCATTAGACATGATAGACGGTATCGGCCTTGAAGATCTCGTTGAAAAACGTACCGGTAATATGATGCAGCCACAACTGGCCGCCAAAATTGAAAAGAGCACTCGCAAAGAGTTTGCTGACGGTATAGAAGCCCACGGCACTGATGCACTGCGCTTTACGCTTGCGGCAATGGCATCAACGGGTCGTGACATCAACTGGGATATGAAGCGCTTAGACGGTTACCGTAGCTTCTGTAACAAGTTATGGAACGCCTCACGCTACGTGCTGATGAACACAGAAGATCAAGATTGCGGCCCTGGCTCACCAGAGTACAAAGGTGGCGAGATGGAGCTGTCGTTAGCCGATCGCTGGATTATTGGCTTGTTCAATCAAACCGTTAAGACCTTTGACGATCACATGACGAACTATCGTTTCGACTTAGCGGCCAATACCCTGTATGAGTTCACTTGGAACCAGTTCTGTGACTGGTACTTAGAGTTAACCAAACCGGTATTGCAAAACGGCAGCGAAACGCAAATGCGCGGCACCCGTCACACCTTAGTGACAGTGCTTGAAGCGATGCAACGCCTGATGCACCCTATGATGCCGTATATCACTGAAACCATTTGGCAGCGCGTTAAACCGTTAGCCGGTGTCGCAGGTGATACCATTATGCTTGCGCCATTCCCAACATTTGATGCCGCTAAAGTCGATAGCGCAGCAATGGCCGATTTAGAATGGGTTAAGCAAGTGATCGTAGCGGTGCGTAACATTCGCGCCGAACTGAACATTGCCCCATCTAAACCGCTAAATGCCCTACTTCGTGGTGTTAGCGCGCAGGATAAAGCCCGTGTAGAAGCGAACCAAACCTTCTTCACTACGCTTGCCCGCTTAGAAAGCATGACCATTTTAGCCGATGGCGAAACTGCGCCTATGTCGACCACAGGTTTGATTGGCGAAATGGAGCTGCTGATCCCTATGGCAGGCTTAATCGATGTCGCCGCCGAAATGGCCCGTATCGACAAACAGCTTGAAAAGCTCGGCCAAGAGATAGCTCGCATCGAAGGAAAATTGTCGAACCAAGGCTTCGTGGCAAAAGCCCCTGCCGACGTTATCGACAAAGAGCGCGCCAAGATGGCCGATCTCAAGCGAGATATGGACAAACTCAATGAACAAAAATCTGAGTTCGCTAAGTTAGAAGCTTAAGCTTCTCATTTACTCTGATTCACTTGTTATGATTGGTTCTAACTGAATGAAGGGCAGCCACTTGGCTGCCCTCCTTGTATCTATATCGCTGCAATCTATGAGCAATTATGAGCCTTAATCTACGTTCTTGAGCCAGATGCCGCCTTTAACCCGAGTCAACTCTAAACACTGTCATTTAACCTACTACACTGTATTGAAACCACCACACCATTCATCCTCATCATTCCCCGTGGTCTATCGCTCATGAACTCACACGTAGCCCATCACTGCCGACATACGTAAACACCACACGTAGACTAAAGAACAACTAATACCTCCAGAGACAGCACTGAGAGAGCTGACATGGAGTGCTGACATAGATATCCAATGTCGTCATAGACTCTCAACACAGGCAAAAGCAGATTCTTCAGTGAGTTGAACCTAAGAAAGAGAAGTGTTTAAAGCGAAATGGCTAAAGATAGCGACACCGAAGATATCTAAGGTAAGGCAAAAGATGATGATGCAAAGTTAAGGTTAAACCTAAGCGGGTAAAAATATAATGAGTTAAACCATTACAGATTAAAAAATAAAAAAGCCCTGCAATTGCTTGCAGGGCTTATCTATATGGTGCGCGTGGAAGGAGTCGAACCTCCGACCGCCTGGTTCGTAGCCAGGTACTCTATCCAGCTGAGCTACACGCGCAAACTCGTTTTTGTACTTCTAATAGATCCAATCATGATTGAGTCTAGGATAAGCACTTTTATCTCGCAAATTTATTCTATTCCCCTCGACTAAGAGAATAGAATGGCGGAGAAGGAGGGATTCGAACCCTCGATGGGAGTTAAAGCCCATACTCCCTTAGCAGGGGAGCGCCTTCGGCCACTCGGCCACCTCTCCGCGTTTAACGCTTTAAATCAACAAGACGTATCTCGTTAACTATATTGGTGCGCGTGGAAGGAGTCGAACCTCCGACCGCCTGGTTCGTAGCCAGGTACTCTATCCAGCTGAGCTACACGCGCATGTTAAACGGTAAAACACTAATACGACCTAAATCATATTAATTTAAATTGGTGCGCGTGGAAGGAGTCGAACCTCCGACCGCCTGGTTCGTAGCCAGGTACTCTATCCAGCTGAGCTACACGCGCATGTTAAACGGTAAAACATTAATACGATTTAAATCATATTAATTTAAATTGGTGCGCGTGGAAGGAGTCGAACCTCCGACCGCCTGGTTCGTAGCCAGGTACTCTATCCAGCTGAGCTACACGCGCATTTTAACTCTTTGCTATAAGCAATTATCTACAAAATTTCTTATGAAATTCAAAACTGATGAGTTAAAGATTAACTAATGCAGAGATGGTGCGCGTGGAAGGAGTCGAACCTCCGACCGCCTGGTTCGTAGCCAGGTACTCTATCCAGCTGAGCTACACGCGCGACTTGTATCTAAATTTACTTTTACATCAAACACTAATAAAAAATGGTGCGCGTGGAAGGAGTCGAACCTCCGACCGCCTGGTTCGTAGCCAGGTACTCTATCCAGCTGAGCTACACGCGCACTGTTTTCTATCAGTAAGAAATGGCGGAGAAGGAGGGATTCGAACCCTCGATGGGAGTTAAAGCCCATACTCCCTTAGCAGGGGAGCGCCTTCGGCCACTCGGCCACCTCTCCGTTTTCTTGGCGCACATATTACTGTTTGACGAAAATAAGTCAAACCCTTTTTCCGAAACAGATTCCATTTGAACTGTTTTTAATCACATTGCTGTTATATCAAGCCAATGTATTGATTTACGCCAATCTTTCGGTCTGAAAAATAAAAAAGCCAGTTAAAAAACTGACTCTTCTGCTGCCGTAGTACGCTTGCCAAAACAAGGTACTAAAAGTTACCACCTTCCGATGGTGTACCTGATTTTTCAGATTGAATGCGTTGGTAGATTTCTTCGCGATGAACAGAAACCTCTTTTGGTGCATTCACACCAATACGCACTTGATTGCCTTTTACCCCTAGCACTGTAACTGTGACTTCATCACCAATCATCAGTGTTTCGCCAACACGACGAGTCAAAATCAGCATTCGATAGCTCCTTTATTTCTTAATTCAGCTTACACACGGCACTCATCCGGTAGATGGGCTTATTATAAGGTCAGCTTAGTACAAATTAATAGTATTCAATACTCAAACGGTTATTTAATTACACCTTATTTAGCTCGAAAGCGTGATGTAACGCCCGAACCGCCTTGTGTAAGTCCCTTTCATCGATAACGGTTGATAATTTACTCTCTGACGTCGTGAGTAACTTAGCATGAATAGTTTCATTACCCAAGACTTCTAACATCTTAGTCAATAATCCCATTTTTGCCTGTAAACCTTTGCCAACTAAAGATACTTTTGCACGTTGCCGTTCGATAATCAATGGTCCGAGAGCAAGGCTTTCGCTTAAGCCTTCGAGCTCATTAAGCAGAGTATCAACCTTAGCTTCAGCGAGCATAAAACTGACTCGACCCGAAGGATCATCCTCATGGATCCTCAATGGAGAAATAAATTCCACATCGATTTCCAATCGCGTTAAGCAGCCTAACAGCGCTTGATAACGTTCACTGGTGGTAAACAGCCCTTCAATCGTTAGCGTTGCCAGCGCCTTATTAATCGCGATACCTTGCACTAATGAGGCAATCGTTAATTCCGACTCGTCGCCAAATTGGATTAACGTCCCCTGCCCAGCTTCAAAGCTCGACAATACTCGCAGCGGTACGCGAAAACGCTCGGCGTATTCAACAGAATCGGGATGCAATACTTTAGCGCCGAGCTTTGCCATTTCGAGCATCACATCAAACCCAATCACATCGAGGCGACGTGCACTGCTATCAATATTAGGATCTGTGGTAAATACCCCAGCCACATCGGTAAAAATCTGGCATTCATCGGCTTCTAACGCTGCCGCTAAGGCTACTGCAGTGGTATCTGAACCACCGCGTCCTAAGGTGGTCACTTCGCCTTGAGGATCTATGCCCTGAAACCCTGCAACGATCGGCACAACACCATCGGCAAGCAAAGACTGCAAATATTCAGTATCAACTCGCTCAATGCTGGCGCGGCCAAATTGACTATTTGTATGAATTTGCACTTGATCGCCCGTAAGGGATTTTGCTTTTATGCCGCGACGTTGTAGCGCCATCGACATCAAAGCAATACTCACTTGCTCACCCGTCGAGACTAGCATGTCTAACTCGCGCGCCGAGGCGCGCGGATTAATTTGTGCTGCAAGTGCAAACAGGCGATTAGTCTCACCCGCCATCGCGGATAAAACTAAGACTTGTTGCTCACCATTGTGAGCTGACTTTGTAATCTGCTCAGCGACCGCTTCGATACGTTCAATAGAACCCACCGAAGTGCCGCCGAACTTTTTCACAAAAAGCTTGCTACCACTAAGCTTTCGTTTTTGGGGCACAGCAACCTCTTAAGCTAGACGCTCAGTAATCCAAGGTAATACTTGAGCCAATGCCGCATCCAGATTTTCTGGCTGGCTACCGCCCGCTTGAGCCATATCAGGACGACCACCGCCTTTACCGCCCACTTGTGCAGCGACCATAGCGACTAGCTCACCCGCTTTGACTTTACCGATCAGATCGTTACTCACACCCGCGATCAGGTTAACTTTCCCTTCCTGCGCGGTACCAAGAACGATAATGGCCGATTTCAATTTCTGTTTTAATTCATCTTGCAAGCCACGTAATGAACTTGCCTCAACGCCGTCTAATTTTTTGATCAGTACGTTAACGCCATTAACTACAACGGCATCGCCCACTAAGTCTGCACTCGCTGCGGCCGCTAGCTTATCTTTCAGCTGCGCCATTTCTTTTTCGAGTTGCTTCATCTTATCGAGCTGCGCTTTTAACTTAGCCACCACTGAGTTGGCATCGCCTTTCAATAAGGCAGCGGCTTCTTCCAGTTCAGCTTGTTGCTGCGCCACATAAGCCATAGCAGCAGCGCCAGTCACGGCTTCGATGCGACGTACACCCGCAGCAATACCCGCTTCAGAGGTGATTTTGAACAAGCCGATATCGCCAGTGCGACCGACATGTGTACCGCCACACAATTCGATAGAGAAATCGCCCATAGTCACAACACGGACTTGTGAATCATATTTCTCACCAAAGAGTGCCATAGCGCCTTTCTCTTTAGCTTCATCTATGCACATTTCAGCGGTTTTCAGCTCATGGTTACGACGAATTTGAGTGTTAACTAATTCTTCAACTTCTTTTAATTCAGCAGCTTTTACGCCTTCGAAATGGGAGAAGTCAAAACGTAAACGCTCAGGATCAACCAAAGAACCTTTTTGCGAGACATGAGTACCGAGCACTTGACGCAGTGCGGCATGCAGTAAATGCGTAACAGAATGGTTTAACTGTGTACGGTGACGCAGTTTTTTATCCACTTTCGCTTCAATAACTTGGCCAACGCTCAAGCTACCTGTAGCCAAAACACCTTGATGGCCCGTTGCTTGACCATACTTTTGCGTATCGTTTACCGTAAACTCAATACCATTCGCAACCAATTGGCCTTTATCGCCTACTTGACCGCCAGATTCAGCGTAGAAAGGTGTTACATCGAGCACGACAACGGCTTCATCACCCGCTTTGATCGCCGTCACTGACTCACCATTTTGATAAATCGCGGTGACCTTAGCTTGACCCGCTAATTCGGTGTAACCACTGAATGCAGTTTCAGCATCAATTTTCAGCGCAGCGTTATAATCTGCACCAAAGTTACCGGCAGCTTGTGCGCGGCTACGTTGTTCAGCCATGGCGACTTCAAAACCTGCTTCATCGACAATTATATTGCGCTCACGGCAGACGTCAGCGGTCAAATCCATTGGGAAGCCATAGGTGTCATACAGCTTAAATACGGTTTCGCCGTCTAAGGTGTCACCTTTCAACTCGTTTAAGGCCGTATCTAAAATACCTAAACCACGTTCAAGCGTACGGGCAAATTGCTCTTCTTCCGCTTTCAGTGCCTTTTCAACAATCGCTTGAGTCTCAGCTAACCCTTTTGCTGCATCGCCCATCACCGCAACCAATGACGGAACCAGCTTGTAGAAGAAAGCTTCGGTCGCACCTAACTTGTTACCATGGCGAACTGCGCGGCGAATAATACGGCGCAGCACATAACCACGGCCTTCGTTCGACGGCATAACGCCATCGGCAATTAAAAATGCACATGAACGGATATGATCGGCAATGACTCGCAGCGACTTTTCAGATAAGTCACTAACACCAATGACCTCTGCGGCTTTAGCAATCAAAGTACGGAAAATATCGATTTCGTAGTTAGAATGTACGCCCTGCATAATCGCAGCAATACGCTCAATTCCCATGCCTGTATCAACCGAGGGCTTAGGCAAAGGTAACATTTCACCCGATGCTTGACGGTTGTACTGCATGAAAACGATGTTCCAGATTTCGATGAAACGATCGCCATCTTCTTCCGGACTGCCAGGACGTCCGCCCCAAATATGATCACCATGATCATAAAAAATCTCAGTACATGGACCACAAGGACCGGTATCACCCATTTGCCAGAAGTTATCTGACGCAAAGGCGGCACCTTTATTGTCACCGATACGTATGATGTTCTCGGCAGCGACACCAATTTTTTTATTCCAGATTTCAAAGGCTTCATCATCTGTCTGATAAATAGTGACGCACAGACGTTCCTTAGGCAGCTTTAACGTTTCAGTTAAAAAAGTCCAACCCAAACGAATCGCTTCTTCTTTGAAATAATCTCCAAAACTGAAGTTACCTAGCATTTCGAAAAAGGTGTGATGACGTGCTGTGTAGCCAACGTTATCCAAATCGTTATGTTTACCACCAGCGCGTACACAACGTTGAGCAGTGGTCGCACGCGTATAATTGCGTTTGTCCATGCCAAGAAACACGTCTTTGAACTGGTTCATGCCTGCATTGGTAAATAAAAGTGTGGGATCGTTGCCTGGCACTAATGAACTACTGTCCACAACTTGATGACCATTGCTGCGGAAAAATTCGAGGAAAGCGCTTCTGAGCTCTGCTGTAGTTTGATACATGAAATCATCCTGAATTGGGTAAGCATTACCAGCTACGCCTTAGGCTAGCCGTATTTCTATTTGCCCAGCATTATAAGCAGACTAAGGAAGGACGACCAGTCTTGATTGGTGATATACACATCAGGAATTTAATATTTTAGCGTGAATCGCCCACACCAGCGTCACTAGAAGCAAAACGACAAGATAAAGCACAAATAAAGACGGCGTAAGTTTATCGCGGCACGGACAATATTTAAGCAAGTGAGTCTAATGTGGAGTACGAAATGGACAAGACTCATTGATGATATTTAGATGAGCTTTTACAGTCTTAGCTCCAAATTTAATAATTTTCATCGAGATCATTGGGATCTGAATCTAGTGCGTAAGTGATTTGATCGTAGCTAAAGCCTTGGCCCATTAAAAAACGCACTCGTTTGGCTTTTTCCTTCGCAATGAGATCCCGAGCTTTA
Source organism: Shewanella sp. SM68 (assembly GCF_025653925.1). Lineage (NCBI taxonomy): Bacteria > Pseudomonadati > Pseudomonadota > Gammaproteobacteria > Alteromonadales > Shewanellaceae > Shewanella > Shewanella sp. SM68. Next base: position 98,591 of record NZ_JAKKRU010000010.1, on the reverse strand, counting down.
GAGCCCTTCACTTCTGTTACGCGAGGAACACCGTATTTTTTGGTGGCTTTATCTTTTGCTAGCTCAAACCAGTCACAATCACAATTAACCAAAGCGGCTTCAATACAGTCTTTAGATAAGCCTTTCTGTGCGATTGCTTGGCGGATGCGTATTGTACCGTGGCCTCGACTGATGTGGCTACGCACTAACAGTTCAGCATAACGAGCATCATTAATAAAACCGGAGGATTCGCAAGCATTGAGTACAGGTTCGATATCGTTAAGTTCGAAACCTTTTTCGAGCAATTTATCGCGGATTTGTAAACGGGAATAATCGCGGCGCGCTAACAGCGCGACCGCAATTTGATGGGCTGACTGACTCAGAATACTTCGCCTGTCTCTAAATCAATATTGTCCTCAGTACTATCATCAGCTTTGGCAGCCAAGGCACTAGGATTGCTCAAAAGCAACTCACGTAGCGTCTTGTCAATTTCAGCAGCAATAGCTGGGTTTTCAGTCAGATATTTGCCAGCATTAGCACGACCTTGGCCGATTTTGTCACCTTTATAGCTGTACCAAGCGCCCGCTTTTTCAATCAACTTATGGGCTACGCCTAAGTCTACTAACTCACCAGTACGGTTAATACCTTGGCCATAAAGGATTTGGAACTCAGCCTGTTTAAACGGCGCTGCAACCTTATTTTTCACCACTTTAACGCGAGTTTCGTTACCGACCACTTCATCGCCGTCTTTAATGGCACCAGTGCGGCGAATATCTAGGCGAACAGAAGCATAAAACTTCAGCGCATTACCACCGGTTGTCGTTTCTGGGTTACCGAACATCACACCAATCTTCATCCGAATTTGGTTGATGAAGATAAGTAAGGTGTTAGATTGCTTTAAGTTACCCGCAAGTTTACGCATAGCTTGGCTCATCATACGCGCCGCTAGGCCCATGTGAGAATCACCAATTTCGCCTTCGATTTCAGCTTTAGGCGTTAATGCCGCCACTGAGTCGACTACGATAACGTCAACAGCACCTGAGCGAGTTAAAGCATCACAAATCTCAAGCGCTTGCTCGCCGGTATCCGGTTGCGAACACAGCAGGTTATCAATATCTACGCCCAATTTTTTAGCATAAATAGGGTCTAGTGCATGCTCTGCATCGATAAAGGCACAGGTTTTGCCTTCACGTTGCGCTGCCGCAATCACTTCTAAAGTCAGTGTTGTTTTACCTGATGATTCAGGACCATAGATCTCAACGATACGACCCATTGGCAAACCGCCAGCACCTAAAGCAACGTCCAGAGACAGAGAACCGGTAGAAATGGTCTCAACATCCATAGAGCGATCTTCGCCCAGCTTCATGATGGAGCCTTTACCAAATTGTTTCTCAATTTGGATCAATACCGCAGCAAGTGCTTTCTCTTTATTTGGATCGACCTTCATTCCTGTTCCCTCATCAAGACAAGCATTAAGCTGTCAAAAGTGATATTCAATTTACAAACGGGTAATTCAAAAAGCCGCGCTTTTTGTCTTAATTCTGCTGACTAGTATACTGTACAATCATACAGTATCAAGACCTGTGACTGAATTATTTTTAGCTGATAGGATTTTTAATATGGCCAAGGTTTTAGCGAATATCAAATCAGATAATAGCTCCCTTTGATCAATATCCATCGTTAAGGGCTCAATTTTCGCTAAATTATTGCTAAGATTGGCGCAACAAATTTTGCGTGGTCTTTTTAGCTGAAAATTGTACAGCAGTCTTCCGCTTCCATAGCGCTTAATCACCCTTAACCACACAAACTGTATCGCCTTTAGGCAGTCACAACGGACGATAACGATTTAATGAATGTAATTGATACCGATGATTTAGAAAAACATACTCCTATGATGCGTCAGTACTTGACGATGAAAGCAGAACATCACGATATGTTGCTGTTTTATCGCATGGGTGACTTCTACGAGTTGTTTTATGACGATGCTAAACGCGCTTCTGAGCTGTTAGGCATTTCACTCACTGCGCGCGGTAAAAGTGGTGGCGATCCTATTCCGATGGCGGGACTTCCTTACCATGCTGTGGAAGGCTATCTTGCAAAATTAGTTCAAATTGGTCAATCAGTTGCGATTTGCGAACAGATTGGCGATCCCGCGACATCTAAAGGGCCCGTAGAACGTAAAGTGGTGCGAATTGTCACACCAGGCACCTTAACCGACGAAGCGTTGCTACAAGAACGCCAAGACAATCTGTTAGCCGCGGTTTATCAAGGTAAAGTTGGTTTTGGTTATGCCACATTAGATGTTTCATCCGGACGTTTTGTGATTGCAGAGCTCGACACGCGAGAGTCATTAGAAGCGGAATTGCAACGCACTAATCCCGTTGAAATTCTCTACAGTGAAGACTTTGGCGAACTAGATCTACTTAACGGTTTTAAAGGTAAACGTCGTCGCCCTGAATGGGAATTTGATTACGATACGAGTATCAAGTTACTGCTAGCTCAGTTTGGCACTAAAGACTTACATGGTTTTGGCATCGCAGATGCACGTTTATCACTGCAGGCTGCGGGTTGCTTGATGCAATATGTCAAAGACACACAGCGCACGGCACTGCCCCATATTAATGCTATTATCCGCTTCAATCAAACCGATAGCATAGTACTCGATGCGGCAACTCGCCGAAATCTAGAACTCACTCAAAACCTTGCCGGTGGCCGCGATAATACCTTAGCGGCAGTATTGGATAATACGGCAACGCCTATGGGCAGCCGTATGTTACAACGCTGGATCCATCAGCCTCTGCGAGATCCTAAGCAAATCAAGGCGCGCCAACAGGCGGTGACTGAACTCCTCGATACCGCTGCCCACGAAGATTTGCATGAGCAGTTAAAGGCACTTGGCGATATCGAACGTATCATGGCAAGACTCGCGCTGCGTACCGCTCGCCCAAGAGACTTTGCCCGTTTACGTCAAGCTCTGGGCTTATTGCCTGAATTACAACAGAGTTTAAGCACACTGAGCGCGCCGCACACGACTCAATTACGGCAACACTTAGGTGAGTTCCCCGCTGAGCAAGCCCTGCTTGAGTGCGCGATAGTCGATAATCCACCTATGCTTATCCGCGATGGCGGGGTGATCCGTGAAGGCTACAACAGCGAACTGGATGAATGGCGCGGTCTGAGCGAAGGAGCGAGTGATTACTTAGTACAACTTGAAGCCAGAGAAAAAGAACGTACTGGCATCAATACACTTAAAGTCGGCTATAACCGCGTACACGGCTATTACATCGAAGTGAGCCGTCTGCAATCCTCACAAGTACCGCTCAATTATCAACGACGCCAAACACTTAAGAATATGGAGCGTTATATCACGCCTGAACTTAAGGAATACGAAGAAAAAGTCCTCTCGAGCCAAGGTAAAGCCCTGGCACTCGAAAAGCAGTTATGGGAACAGTTATTCGATCTTATTCTGCCGAAATTACATGAATTACAGGCTTTTGCTAGAGCTGCGGCTGAGCTTGATGTACTGAGTAACTTTGCCGAGCGTGCCGAAACCTTGGGCTACACTTGTCCAGAGCTGAGCCAAGATATCGGCGTACAGATAGAGGCTGGTCGCCATCCAGTGGTGGAGCGTGTTAGCCAAACGCCGTTTATCGCTAACCCAGTAATCTTACATAATCAACGACGTATGTTGATTGTGACTGGACCTAACATGGGCGGTAAATCAACCTATATGCGCCAAGTCGCCTTGATTACACTGATGGCCCATATTGGTTGTTTTGTTCCAGCAGATCGCGCCCTGATTGGCCCGATTGATCGCATCTTTACCCGTATTGGCGCATCAGACGATCTGGCCTCTGGCCGCTCAACCTTTATGGTAGAAATGACTGAAACTGCCAACATCCTGCACAATGCCACTGCCAGTAGTTTAGTGTTAATGGATGAAATCGGCCGTGGAACATCCACCTATGATGGTTTATCACTAGCTTGGTCGGCGGCGGAATATTTAGCCCAGCAAGTAGGGGCTATGACCCTATTCGCCACCCATTATTTTGAGCTAACTCAATTACCTGACTTAATGGCAGGTGTTTACAATGTGCACCTTGATGCCATAGAGCACGATGATACCATCGCCTTTATGCATGCAGTACAAGAAGGCGCCGCCAGTAAAAGCTACGGCTTACAAGTTGCGGCGCTTGCCGGCGTGCCAAACAAAGTGATTAAAGCAGCGAAACATAAATTGCAGCAATTGGAGAGTCGCGATCATCAACCAGAAGGAACGAGGACGCCCATTCAAAGCTTACTCGCTTTACCTGAACCGGTTGAAAATCCAGCTTTGACTAAATTAAGTAGCATTAATCCCGATAACTTAACGCCAAAACAGGCGCTTGATTTGCTCTATGAACTGAAACGCTTGAGCTAGACATCAGGTGATCTAAATAAAAGCCTAAAAATAACAACGCCCACTCTATAGTGGGCGTTTTACTTTATGACGTGATCTCACACTAAGTACATTTTCTGGATAGCTTCTCTGAAAGGCACCAGAAGACAGATATTAGTTTCTAAATAAAGCTTCAACAGATAAACCTTGAGAACCCAATAAATCACGTAAGCGTTTTAATGCTTCCACTTGGATTTGACGAACACGTTCACGGGTTAAACCAATTTCAGCCCCTACATCTTCAAGCGTAGAAGGTTCATAACCTAACAAACCAAAACGACGGGCTAATACTTCTCTTTGTTTTGTGTTCAACTCGTTAAGCCATTTCACCACCGAGTTAGAGATGTCTTCATCTTGCACTTTATAGTCAGGGCCAACACTATCATCATCGGCCAATACATCTAATAATGCTTTCTCGTTATCGCCCCCCAAAGGCGTATCAACAGAGGTAATTTTTTCATTCAGCTTAAGCATGCGGCTCACATCAGAGCTAGAAACTTGCAGTTTTTCAGCAATTTCTTCCGCTGTAGGTTCATGATCCAGTTTTTGTGCTAATTCGCGGGCTGTGCGCAAGTATACGTTGAGTTCTTTAACAACATGAATCGGCAAACGAATAGTACGAGTTTGATTCATGATAGCGCGTTCAATCGTCTGTCTGATCCACCAAGTCGCATAGGTTGAAAAACGAAAACCTCTTTCTGGGTCAAACTTTTCTACGGCACGAATTAAACCTAAATTACCCTCTTCGATAAGATCGAGCAGTGCTAAGCCGCGGTTATTGTAACGACGTGCAATTTTTACGACGAGACGTAAATTACTTTCGATCATGCGATTACGGGATTTTGCACAACCTTTTAAGGCCTTACGGGAAAAGTAAACTTCTTCTTCTGCGCTAAGAAGTGGGGAAAAACCAATCTCACCTAGATAAAGTTGAGTAGCATCAAGATTTTTTTGCAGGTCATCTTGGACCTGTTGTTCTATTCCTAGCTCTTGGACTAGATCGGTGGCAACTTCTTCTTTTTCAAGATCAAAGTCTACGGTTTCTACGGAAAAATCTACTAGTGCTTCTGCGGCAGTGCTATTTATGCGGCTCATGATCAAATCTCCCAAACCTAATTAAACTGCTGAATTAGTGCAATTTCCTATCCTCCATTTGCCAACAAGGCCCCAAACAATCATTGTTTAGGTAAATAAGTAAGTGGGTTTACAGACTGTCCATGGTAACGAATTTCAAAATGTAACATTACCCGATTGGCACCTGTATTGCCCATTTTTGCAACAGTCTGCCCTGCGAGGACATGTTGCTTTTCTTTGACTAAGATCTTGTCCGTATGAGCATAAGCACTAAGGTAATCGTCACTATGTTTAATAATCACTAAATTACCGTAACCCCTAAGAGCACTTCCTGCGTATACCACCCGCCCATCTGCAGCAGCTTTGATGATATCTCCCCGATTTCCCGCGATCTTAATACCTTTATTTCCCTGCTCATTGGCAGAATAAGTTCCGATTAACTTCCCTCTTACTGGCCACTGCCACTGACTCACACTGGCTGGCAGTGTTGAGGTGGGTGGAACCATTAGCTGGTTAACTTTTTGTTGGGAACTTGTTACAAGGTACGCGGGCTTAGCTTTCTGATCAAGTGTTTTTTTCAGATCGTTACTTGACTTAGCATTAGACTGATAAACCTTATCATCTAATTGTTTTTTATCACTTTTACTTGAGTTAGCATCTGAATTACCCGTTATATTTCCATCTAAAGTCGTAGATTTTGATTGGTTACTAGATTTAGCATTAGTTAAATATAAAATCTGTCCAGGGTAAATTGTATAAGGGTTATCTAATTGATTAAGTTTAGCTATTTCAGAAAAGTCTTTCCCTGCAGCCCAAGAAATAGAGTAGAGAGTGTCACCTTTTTTAACTTTATATGAATTCGATTTAATGTGGCCTTTGCTATTTTTAGAGTAGCTATGGGAAATATTTTCGACGGGTGCGGGTCTGCTGGCCTGAAAGCTACAGCCTACAAGCAGAAATATAAAGCAAAGGTTTAAGAGTAAACCCGCATTCAACAATAAAAACTCCTTGGTAAGGTTGTATTACTGTTTATGATGAGAAAATGACGCCTTCTGTGCAAAAAAAGCACTTCGCTTAACACAGTAGCACAACAAAAGGTTAAGCTAACTCTCCATTAATTAAAGGTACAAATTTAACCGTTTCAATGGTTTCAGAACTAAAGCGGTCAGCAGTGCGCGTAATACGCATCAATTGTTGAGTATCCTCTCCCACAGGTAAGACTAACACCCCTCCATCAGCCAACTGAGACAATAAAGCTTCTGGTATAGTCGCCGCCGCCGCAGTCACCATAATGGCATCGAACGGACTGCGATTAGCCCATCCCAACCAACCATCACCATATTTAAACGACACATTATGCAAATCTAATCGTTTTAAACGCTGTCTTGCTTGAATTTGTAAACCTTTGATCCGTTCGATAGTACAAAGCTGAGGCACCAATTGAGCCAAAATGGCTGCCTGATAGCCCGATCCCGTCCCCACTTCTAACACTCGCTGTGGCATCTTGTGCAGTAAGAGTTCGCTCATACGGGCAACGATATAAGGCTGCGAAATGGTTTGCCCTTGTCCAATTGGCAAAGCCGTATTTTCATAAGCTTTATGGGCTAGCGCATTATCGAGAAACATTTCTCGCGGCGTATGCGATATCGCCTTTAACACGGCTTGATTACGGATCCCCGCATCTTGAAGCTTTTTAGCTAAATTCACCGCCGATGTTAAGGCAACTCGAGTCATATTTTATCTACCCAATTTTGCAATGCCGTTAGTTGTCCGTAGGCGGTTAAGTCAACCGTCAAGGGCGTAATTGAAACATAGCCATTGGCGATAGCATGAAAATCAGTACCCTCTGTGGCATCCTGCTCTTGTCCCGGTGGACCAAGCCAGAAGATTTCACGTCCGGCAGGATCTTGCGTTCGCACTATGCCTTCGGCCTTATGACGAGCACCGAGGCGAGTCACTTTGATCCCTTTAATTTGATCAAGTGGCAAGTCAGGCACATTCACATTTAAGATCTGATCTTTTGCCAAAGGCTGGGCCAACAAACCTTGAACTATCCGCCGAGCATAAACAGCCGCCGATTGATAATGTTCGAATTTACGGCCATTAAGCGAAATCGCGATTGCAGGAAAACCTAAAAAGCGTCCTTCCATCGCGGCGGCAACCGTCCCCGAATATAAGGTGTCATCACCCATATTTGCCCCCGCATTGATGCCAGACACCACCATATCAGGTTCGCCATCACATAATTCTCGGATAGCCAAATGGACGCAATCTGTCGGTGTACCATGAACGGAAATATAGCCATTATCTAACCTATTAATTCTTAATGGATTAGTCAAGGTTAATGAGTTGCTCGCACCAGAGCAATTTCGATCCGGCCCAACAGTCAGTACAGTCGCAATTTCAGCCAAAGCCTCAGATAAGGCTTTGATACCTGGAGCATTAATCCCATCGTCATTGCTAACAAGGATACGAATCATGACTCTGCTTCAGTCTTAACAGTATCAGTGTTAGCCACTACGTTAGCGTTAGTTACCTCAGGCGCAGGCTCCTGCACCAATGTCGCTTGCCATTGCTGCTCTTTAACATCTTGATAATTAACCAACTCTCTCAATAATGATGTTGCAAAACTGCCCGCAGGCAACACAAACTCCAGCACTAAGCCATCAGCGGTTTGTTCATATTTAAGGCCTTGGGGCTCAAGCAGTAACGGACGGCGTTCTTGCTCTAATCCGGCGTGCTCTAAACCATAGCAATCGTCAGCTAACTCACTCATGGCTAAGGTTTCTACCGCAGCAGCTTCACCTTGGGGTAACATCATGCCGCGCCCCCACAATGGTGCAGAAAGTTGAATGTCTTTTTCAATCAGACGCTTCAATACGATGAGATCCCATTCAGGCGTAACAAAGAAGCTTTTGCTGCCCGCTAACATCACACAATCACCCGCTAAAGGCTTAGTGCCATGGTTGGCTAAACGATATGACACCACAGTGTTAAACAGATTTGAGCGCACGGCAGACAAATACATGCTGCGCTTATTTCTGTCTTTCACTTTTTTACCCGCCATCATTTGGCGACCAAACACTAAGTTTTTGCCATCGTGACCAAAGCGCTGCTCACCAAAGTAATTGGGCACGCCCACTTGAGCGACCTTTTCGATACGACTGATAATGTCTTCCACTTGGGTGACATTTCTCAGGGTAAGAATAAAGCGGTTACCGACTAAGGCACCAATTCGCAGTTTCTTGCTGTGGCGGCTGCTCGATAATATGGTCAAACGCTCGCTATTGAGATCCTTCCAAGCAGGCGTTTCTTTACCAGGAATACGCACACCGAACCATTGTTCTGTGATGGCATTTTTATCTTTTTGCCCAGCGTAGGTCACTTCCTTTGGATGCACCTTAGCAAACTTAGCGATCATTTCAGCGACTTGTACTGTATTTAGCCCTTCTTTGCGTACATGCAGCATATGATGTTCACCTTCACCCGTCGGGCTAAAAGGCAAAATCTCTTTCACGATAAAATCGCTATTTTGGGTTCTTAGATCTGCTGTACCTAAAGGCTTACCATACAGATAATGTAATTCGCTCATGGGACTTTTTTACTCTTAAGTTAATCGTGTTTGCGGGCCATAAGTACCACGGCTTCTACCGCAATACCTTCTTTACGCCCGGTAAATCCAAGCTGTTCAGTCGTGGTCGCTTTGACATTAATATCGTCAAGTTCCGCGGTTAAATCGGCGGCTAATATCTGGCGCATTGCCTCTATGTGCGGTGCCATTTTAGGAGCTTGGGCTATGATAGTGACGTCAAGATTGCCGAGCACAAAGCCTTTCGCTCTCGCTAAAGCATAGCAATGACGCAGCAATACGCGGCTATCGGCACCCTTATAGGCGGCATCGGTATCGGGGAAATGTTTGCCTATGTCACCGAGCGCTAAAGCACCGAGGATGGCATCGGAAATCGCATGCAGTACCACATCACCATCTGAATGTGCGACTAGGCCTGTTTCATAGGGTACTTCCACGCCACAAAGGATAAGTGGCCGCGCCGCACCAAATTTATGCACATCGAAACCATGGCCGATACGGATTTTCATTTAATATTCCTAACGTATTATTTTACTTTGATTATGACTATTTAACGGCACGCATCAAAAACAGTTCGGCTAGCCCTAAATCGTCGGGATGCGTTACTTTTATATTATCAGCACGGCCCGAAACGAGTCCGGGTGATATCCCCGCCCATTCCATCGCCGAAGCCTCATCTGTGACTACCGCACCTGCAGCCAGAGCCGCATTGAGGTAATTTTTTAATTGCTGCGCTGGAAATAACTGCGGCGTCAATGCATGCCATAAATTATCGCGGCACACAGTGGCACTGATTTCACCCTGTTTATTCGCGCGCTTCATGGTATCGCGTACAGGCATTGCCAAAATAGCACCTTGGGGGAATTGCACTCTAGATGCGAGTAACTTGTCGATATCCGTCGCGGTTAAACAAGGTCTTGCCGCATCATGCACTAAGGCCCAACTGTGCTCGGGCGCAATTTGCAGCGCCGCCAACACAGAATCAGCGCGCTCACCGCCACCTATTACTGTAATCAATTTAGGGTGCACGGCCTGTGGCAAGGTATCGAAGATAGTATCGTTCGAATGTAAGGCAACGATCACTTGAGAAATGTGCGGATGGGACAAGAGCTTATCTAAGGTATGAGCAAGAATACTCTGGCCGCACACCTCAAGATATTGCTTAGGTCTGTCGGCGCCCATACGGCTACCTATGCCTGCGGCGGGAACGATGGCAACCACAGCTTGAGTGACATGCTCAGCTTGGCGCTGCAATTCAATTTGTGTTACCAGATCAGATTGACTATCGGGATTGGATTGTTCATTTAATCCAAGATCTAAATGTCCTAGCTCTGTCATCCTAACTCCATATTACTGAGATGGACTCGATACCGAGCGCTCACCACCCACGACGCGATAGAAGGTCTCGCCTTCTTTAACCATGCCAAGTTCGTTGCGTGCGCGCTCTTCGATGGCTTCTGTACCACTTTTCAGATCGATGATTTCTTCCTTCAGCACTTGGTTACGCTCATTGAGTTTGGCGTTACCTTCTTGCTGGGCGGCAATTTGTTTTTGCAGAACGAAATATTCAGGAAGACTATTACCTCCCGACCAAAGACGGAATTGCAGTACACCGAGTAGCACTATGAGTGCAATGACAAAAAATTTCATGGAGGAATTAGCGTCAGTATCTTGGATTAAAAAAATATACAGCAGATAGTACAACAAAAAAGGCCACCAAGTGGTGGCCTTTTTACATCAAATATTAAATTACGCCTGACCTTTGATCTCTTTCAAACCACGGTATGGGGCTTTTTCACCTAATTGCTCTTCGATGCGCAGCAATTGGTTGTACTTAGCTACACGGTCAGAACGACACAGTGAACCGGTTTTGATTTGACCAGCAGCAGTACCCACGGCTAAGTCAGCAATGGTTGAATCTTCAGTCTCACCACTACGATGTGAAATCACGGCGGTATAACCCGCTTCTTTCGCCATACGAATAGCCGCTAAAGTCTCAGTCAATGAACCAATTTGGTTAAACTTGATAAGGATTGAGTTAGCAATACCGTTTTCAATACCACGGGTTAAGATTTTAGTGTTAGTAACGAATAAATCGTCGCCCACTAATTGGATCTTGTCGCCCATGATTTGAGTTTGGTAAGCCCAACCATCCCAATCTGATTCGTCTAAGCCATCTTCGATAGACACGATTGGGTATTGGTCAGCCAATGATTTTAAGAAATCAGAGAAACCGTTCGAGTCGAAGACTTTGCCTTCGCCCGCTAAATCGTATTTGCCGTCTTTGTAGAATTCAGATGCAGCGCAATCCAGCGCTAACGTGACATCAGTACCTAACTTGTAGCCAGCCAGTTCAACCGCTTCTTTGATAATGGCTAACGCATCAGCGTTTGACGCTAAGTTAGGTGCAAAACCACCTTCGTCACCCACAGAAGTGCTTAGACCTTTGTCGTGCAATACTTTTTTCAGCGTATGGAAGATTTCAGCGCCCATGCGCAGTGCTTCACGGAAGGTTTTCGCGCCAACAGGTTGCACCATGAATTCTTGGATATCAACGTTGTTATCCGCGTGCTCGCCACCGTTTAAGATGTTCATCATAGGCACAGGCATAGAATATTGGCCTGGTGTACCGTTTAATTCAGCTATATGCGCGTATAAAGGAATACCTTTAGATGCTGCTGCTGCTTTAGCAGCCGCTAAAGACACAGCCAGAATCGCGTTTGCGCCTAACTTGTCTTTGTTTTCTGTGCCATCTAAGTCGATCATGATTTGATCAAGCTCAGCTTGTGCAGTCGCATCTTTGCCTAATAATGCAGCGCGGATGACACCGTTTACGTTAGCAACAGCTGTTAATACGCCTTTGCCTAAATAACGGCTCTTATCGCCATCACGTAATTCTAACGCTTCGCGGCTACCGGTTGATGCACCAGAAGGCGCCGCGGCCATACCCACAAAACCACCTTCTAAATGCACTTCGGCTTCAACAGTTGGGTTACCACGAGAATCCATAATCTCGCGACCAATCACGTTAATAATCTTAGCCATAACACCCTCGATTTAAGTTTAAAGATAAAAGAAAAAACCAATACCTATGGGAATAAATGGAAGTCACATACCGCAGAAAATAACAAAATTCCATTTACGGTTTGCGTCCATACAGATGCAACGGATACGCATGCTGTTTACACCCAGAAGTATTAAATTCTTATGTTTCAAGTCGCGACGAGTGTAGCAAAAGGCCGGCCCCACTGTCGCGGGTCCGGCCTCAAATATTCTTACTTCAGATCACGTTTTTGATGCGCACTTGCCGCAGCAATAAACCCTTCGAACAATGGGTGACCATCGCGCGGCGTTGAGGTGAATTCAGGATGGAATTGACCTGCAACAAACCATGGGTGATCTTTTAATTCGATCATTTCCACCAGTTTGCGATCAGAAGACAGACCGCTGAAGATCATGCCAGCTTGCTCTAAACGCTCTCTGTATTTGTTGTTCACTTCGTAACGGTGACGGTGACGTTCTACACAGCTGTTGCCTTTGTAGGCTTGAGCCGCTTTTGAACCCTCGAGTAAATGACACAATTGAGCGCCTAAACGCATAGTGCCACCTAAGTCAGACGCCTCATGGCGCTGCTCAACATTACCTTCTTCGTCAATCCATTCAGTGATCAAACCCACCACTGGGAACGGTGTTTCTTTATTAAATTCAGTTGAATGTGCATCAGCCATACCTGCAACATTACGCGCAAATTCAATCAGGGCAACTTGCATACCTAAACAAATACCGAAATACGGTAGATTGTTTTCACGGGCAAATTTTGCCGCCAGTATCTTACCTTCAACACCACGCTCGCCGAAGCCGCCTGGTACTAAGATACCGTCTAAGCCTTGTAAGACTTCTTCGCCTTTAGCTTCTACGGTTTGTGAATCAATGTACTTGATGGTCACAGATACGCGGTTTTTAAGGCCAGCGTGTTTTAATGCTTCGTTGACTGACTTATAGGCATCTGGCAGTTCAATGTATTTACCCACCATACCAATAACGACTTCGCCGTTTGGATTAGCTTCTTGATAAATAACATTTTCCCACTCAGACAGATCCGCTTCACGGCATTCTAAACCGAAACGCTTAACCACTAAGTCATCCAAACCTTGTGAACGTAACAAAGCTGGGATTTTATAAATACTATCAACATCTTTTAATGAAATAACCGCACGCTCTTCGACGTTACAGAACAGCGAAATTTTGGCTTTTTCATTCGCAGGAATAGCACGATCACCACGGCAAACCAGCACATCAGGTGCAATACCGATAGAACGCAGCTCTTTTACTGAGTGTTGAGTTGGCTTAGTTTTCACTTCGCCAGCCGCACCTAAGAAAGGCACTAAGGTTAAATGCATGAACAGAGTACGATCGCGGCCAAGCTCAACGCCGAGCTGACGGATAGACTCTAGGAATGGCAAGGATTCGATATCACCCACAGTACCGCCGATTTCGACGATAGCCACATCATGGCCTTCGCCACCGGCTAATACTTTTTCTTTAATCGCATTAGTGATGTGTGGGATAACCTGAATGGTTGCGCCCAAATAATCGCCACGACGTTCTTTACGCAATACTTCTTCGTAAATACGACCGGTAGTGAAGTTGTTACGACGATTCATCTTAGTACGAATGAAACGCTCATAGTGACCCAAGTCGAGATCTGTTTCTGCACCGTCTTCAGTAACAAATACTTCGCCATGTTGGGTTGGGCTCATGGTACCCGGATCAACGTTAATGTAAGGGTCCAGTTTCATGATGGTTACATTGAGACCGCGGGCCTCTAAAATTGCAGCTAATGATGCTGCTGCAATGCCTTTACCTAGTGATGAAACAACGCCACCAGTAACGAAGATATACCTTGTAGTCATGCTGAACCTGAGAAAATGAGTTTGAAAATACGTGCTTGTAAGAAAGCACTAGGACGGGGCAGTAGTATACCAAAGGCGGCGCGATTCGACAAACACCAATCGGGATAATTTGCCGTTTATCTCGTCTCTGTCGCTTTTACTTGGTCCCAATAGGCATCGAGCTCCATTAATGTGTGCTCTTCCATGCTTTTACCGCTGTCACTGGCTAACTGCTCAACGCCGCGAAAACGGCGTTCAAATTTAAGGTTAGCTTGGCGCAACGCTTGTTCTGGATCGACCTTAAGATGTCGAGCTAGATTCACCACGGCAAACAGCAAGTCGCCCATTTCGGACTGCACTTTAGCTTGGTCTTGCTCGGGTTGATTCACTTCATGCAAGACTTCATCGATTTCTTCATGGATTTTAGCGACCACGGGCTCAAGCTCGGCCCAATCAAACCCGACTCGCGCCACCCTTTGCTGAATTTTGATTGAGCGCGACAACGCAGGTTGGGTACGCGGAATATTGTCTAACGCAGAAACCACAGTATCTGCTTGGGTTTCACCCGCCACTTGCAGGGCCTTTTGTTCACGCTCAATCGCTTTAATTGCTTCCCAATTGGCTTTCATCGCTTGGGCGCTATCGCCTATTTGCGGATTTTGCTCACCAAACACATGGGGATGCCGACGGGTTAACTTGTCGCTGATTTTCTCAATCACGCTCGAAAAATCAAACTTGCCTTGCTCTTTACCGAGCTGACAATAAAATACGATTTGAAATAATAAATCCCCAAGTTCATCGGGCAACTCATCCCAGGCTAAACGCTCTATGGTATCGGCAACTTCATAGGCTTCCTCTAAAGTAAAAGGCACTATGGTTTGAAAGGTTTGTGCTTTATCCCACGGGCAACCCGTGTGCGGATCACGCAGTTTTTCCATAATGTTAAGCAGCGGCTCAACATCTGTTATAGACAGTTCCGTTGTAGAAGGTTCCATTGTAGAAGTTTCAGTGAGAGAAGGTTCAGTGAGAGAAGTTTCAGTAGTAGAAAATGAGGTTAATGGCGCCGTGTGGGAAGTCATGCTGATATCCTTTAAAGATAAATACTGCAACGGGCGAATATTGAGAAAGAACAAAAAATACGCCTCCGCAGTGTTTTTTAGCAAAAGGCTACAATAAAGCGATGATGATAAGCTAGGTAAAATAAAAGTGCTATTTTGATGCTGAGATCAGATTTTAGTGACGTATTTCAACTAAGACTTATTTTAACTAAAGAGTATTCGCTCCATTTCGTAATTCACTCATCTCGTGAGCAATAAATTGACAAGCTTCCTCCTCAACAAATTCTCATCTATGTCCTGCATACAAGTATTTAGCGCAAGCCATCTTAAATGATAAGATACGCAGCAATATTTCAATGAAGCTAAAACTCACCGAGTGAAGACCTGACAATTGCGGCCAAACTATGCACATGATAAATGCGGTCCTTCAATTTATTCATTTGATTGATGTTAGGTATATTTCGATTCTGTCGTCCGATGTTAGGACGCACACCCTTATCGTTTTTAAGCATTACTGGAGACAAAACTCATGACAAACGTGACAGTGGATGCCACGCAGCTAACGACTAAGCCATCCCAAGATGGTTTTTATATGCCTGGCGAATGGGCTGCGCAGCAAGCGGTGTGGATGATTTGGCCCTATCGTCCTGATAACTGGCGTGCAGCTGGTGCTTATGCTCAGGCGACCTTTGCTAAGGTGGCCGATGCCATTGGTGCGGCAACCCCTGTTTATATGGGTGTTCCTAAGACGTTTTTAGCCGAAGCTAAAGCGGTGATGCCATCCCATGTCACTTTGGTTGAAATGGACAGTAACGATTGCTGGGCTCGTGACACTGGGCCAACCGTAGTTGTGAATGACAATGGCGAATGCCGTGGTGTTGACTGGGGTTTTAATGCTTGGGGCGGCCATAACGGTGGTTTGTACTTCCCATGGGATAAGGACGAGCAAGTCGCGCAGCAGATGCTTGCGCAGCATGGTTTTGCCCGTTACAGCGCGCCGCTGATCCTCGAAGGTGGCTCCATCCATGTCGATGGTGAAGGCACCTGTATGACGAGTGCAGAATGTTTACTCAATGCCAACCGTAACCCTGAACTGACAAAAGAACAGATTGAAGACTTACTGCGTGACTATTTGAATGTTAAGCAGTTTATCTGGTTGCAAGATGGCGTGTATATGGATGAGACCGATGGCCATATCGACAATATGTGCTGTTTTGCCCGTCCTGGTGAAGTCATTCTGCACTGGACCGATGATGAGACTGATCCCCAGTATCCACGCTCAAAAGCGGCGCTAGAGGTCTTGCAAAATACCGTAGATGCCAAAGGCCGTAAGTTAAAAATCCATCTGTTGCCACAACCGGGGCCGCTGTATTGCACCGAAGAAGAATCAAAAGGTGTGGCCGAAGGCACTGGCGTGCCACGCACGGCGGGTGAGCGTTTAGCCGGTTCTTATGTGAACTTTTTAATCACCAATAATCGCATCGTGTTCCCACTGCTTGACCCTGCAACCGATGATATCGCAGCCGAAAAACTGCAGGGAATCTTCCCAGAGCATGAAATTGTGGGTGTGCCAGCCCGTGAGATTTTATTAGGTGGCGGCAATATCCATTGTATTACTCAGCAAATCCCTGCTGGAAAGTAACCCAAGGAGAACAGCATGACGATTGATGTCACTGTTATTACACCACAATTGGCTTTCTGCGGGAGGGCGCAAGATGTTTGAAGTCACTGAAGTTTCCATTGCCGAGCTGCGTGCTGCGCTCGAATCTGGCCGCACCACCGCAGTGGAGTTAGTGAAGTCGTATCTCGCGCGGGTTGAGGCGTATGACGGCCCTGCGACAAAGACTAAGCTCAATGCGTTAGTGGTACACAATCCCGATGCGCTCAAAGAAGCTGAGGCGTCAGATGCGCGCCGCGCCCGTGGTGAAATACTGAGCCCACTTGAGGGTATTCCTTACACCGCTAAGGATAGCTATTTGGTGAAGGGACTGACAGCGGCGTCTGGCAGTCCAGCCTTTAAGGATTTAGTGGCACAATACGATGCCTTCGCCGTTGAGCGCCTACGCGCCGCGGGTGCCATTTGCTTAGGCAAAACCAATATGCCACCTATGGCCAATGGCGGTATGCAGCGTGGTCACTATGGCCGCGCTGAAAGCCCATACAATGCTAACTACCTCACAGCGCCCTTCGCTTCGGGCTCTTCTAATGGGGCGGGCACGGGCACGGCGGCAAGTTATTCGGCTTTCGGTCTTGCCGAAGAAACGTGGTCAAGCGGTCGAGGTCCTGCGTCTAATAACGGTTTGTGTGCTTACACTCCGTCTCGCGGCGTGATTTCCGTGCGCGGTAACTGGCCGTTAACGCCGACCATGGATGTCGTCGTGCCTTATACCCGCACTATGGCGGATATGCTTGAAGTGCTGGATGTGATTGTGGCCGACGATCCTATCACCCGTGGCGATCTCTGGCGTCTGCAACCTTGGGTACAAATCCCTAAAGCATCGACAGTTCGCCCAGAATCTTATCTGGCGCTGGCGGCTAGCGCAGACACACTTAAGGGTAAGCGTTTTGGCGTGCCGCGCATGTACATCAATAAAGATGAATTGGCGGGCACCAGCGAAAACCCAGGTATCGGGGGGCCAACGGGTCAACGTATTCATACCCGCCAATCGGTTATCGATCTATGGGAAGCGGCTCGTAAAGCCTTAGAAGCCGCTGGCGCGGAAGTGATTGAAGTCGATTTCCCGTTGGTATCAAATTGCGAAGGTGACCGCCCAGGTGCGCCGACCGTGTTTAACCGCGGTATCGTCACGCCTCAGTTCCTCCATGATGAATTATGGGAACTCTCAGGTTGGGCATTCGATGAATTCCTGCGTGCTAACAATGACCCTAAACTCAACAAGCTTGAAGATGTTAACGGCTATCTGATTTTCCCACACGATTTAGGCACCTTGCCTAACCGTGAAGGTGACTTAGCGGCAGGCATGGAAGAGTACGTCAACATGGCTAAGCGTGGTCTTAAATCCTATGACCAGATCGACAGTATTCCCGATGGTCTGCGTGGCTTAGAGAAGACGCGTAAGCTAGATCTCGAAGACTGGATGGACGGGCTAAAGCTTGATGCCGTGCTGTTCCCAACCGTGGCAGATGTGGGCCCTGCCGATGCCCATGTGAATCCGGCTTCAGCCGATATCGCTTGGAGCAACGGAGTTTGGGTCGCTAACGGAAACCTTGCGATTCGCCATTTAGGCGTGCCGACTGTGACTGTGCCTATGGGCGTGATGGCCGATATTGGCATGCCAGTGGGTTTGACCTTCGCAGGTCGCGCCTATGACGATAATAACCTGCTTAAATTTGCAGGTGCATTTGAGTCAACAGGTGACAGGCGCATGATACTGCCACGCACGCCAAAGCTTGGCCAATAAGCGCTAAGACAATGCATAAGCCCAAGCACTAAATGCATGAGCTTAAAAATGAAAACGGGATTGTCATCAAGATGCCAATCCCGTTTTTTAATACCGACATCGATACCTTTTCAACAAAGCTGGACTCATACTGCTATAAAACATACTGCTGTAAAACAGGCTGCAACACTTAACGCGTCTTATCTTAATGCTAAGAGTTCTTTTCTGACGATCTCTGCGCCTGCACTTAAGGCGTTGAGTTTGCCTCTTGCGACTTGATGGGATAAAGGTGTCATGCCGCAGTTGGTACAAGGATAGAGCTTGTCGGCATCGACAAATTTAAGGGCTTTTCGTAGGGTGTCAGCCACTTCCTCAGCGGTTTCAATCGCGTCGGTGGCGACATCAATAGCGCCAACCATGACTTTCTTACCGCGAATGAGTTCAAGTAGCTCCATTGGCACATGGGAGTTGTGACATTCTAGCGAGATAATATCGATATTAGACTTTTGCAGCTTAGGAAACACTTCTTCATATTGGCGCCACTCTGAGCCCAAGGTTTTTTTCCAATCTGTATTGGCTTTAATGCCGTAACCATAACAAATATGCACCGCCGTTTCGCATTTTAGCCCTTCAATGGCTCTTTCTAAACAGGCAATGCCCCAATCGTTTACCTCATCAAAAAACACATTAAAGGCAGGCTCATCAAATTGGATAATATCAACACCCGCCGCTTCTAATTCTTTGGCTTCCTCATTAAGAATTTTGGCAAATTCCCAAGCAAGCTTTTCGCGACTTTTATAATGGTCATCATAAAGCGTATCTATCATGGTCATTGGGCTAGGCAGCGCCCATTTAATCGGTTGCGTGGTTTGCTTGCGTAAAAATTTAGCATCTTCAACAAACACCGACTTTTGGCGGCTCACTGGGCCGACAACCGTAGGCACGCTCGCATCATAGCGATCACGAATTTTAACGATTTTACGTTTTGAAAAATCAACGCCATTGAGGTGCTCAATAAAGGTAGTGACAAAATGTTGCCGCGTTTGCTCGCCATCACTGACAATATCAATCCCTGCTAGCTGTTGATCCTGTAATGACAAACGCAGTGCATCGTGTTTACCGGTAATTAATTCCTCTCCTTGCAACTTCCATGGAGACCAAAGTGTTTCAGGCTCTGCAAGCCATAAAGGTTTAGGCAAACTGCCCGCAGTTGAAGTCGGTAACAGTGTCTGGTTAAGCGATGTTTTTTTAAGTCGTGTTGTCATAATAATGATGCCGTATTGGATTAATTAATGAGCGTGACAATTAGGCGCAGAGCGACTAAAGGTAATTAGCAGACCATTGTTCAAAAAACGTTTGATAGGGTTTGATAAAGTGCTCCGCTGCAAATTTGCCTTGCTCATTCGCCAATTGGCTACGTTCTGCTCGGTCATAAACAATTTGAGTCAGTGAATGATCCAGATTTTTCAAATTAGGTTGATAGCATTTTCCTGCAACAGCATTGGCATTATAAATCTCAGGGCGATAGATTTTTTGAAAAGTTCCCATAGTGCTGATGGTGCTTATCAACTCAAGATGGGTGTAATCATTCAGTAAATCACCAAAGAAATAAAAAGCTAAAGGCGCCACACTATTTGGCGGCATAAAATAGCGCACCTGTAAGCCCATTTTTTTGAAATATTGCTCAGTTAAAGACGATTCATTTGGCTGATATTCAACCCCTAATACGGGATGCTGATTCTCAATTCTATGGTAGGTTTTATTATCCGACACACTGAGGCAGATAACCGGTGGCTTATTAAAATTCTGTTTGTAAGCATCAGAATTAACAAAAGACTGAAATAGCTTGCCATGCAGACCACCAAAATCATCTGGAATACTAAATTTGGCTTGGCCCTTATTATGTTCTGCCAGTAACACGCTAAAGTCATAATCGCGTACATAAGATGAAAAGTTGTTGCCGACAATACCTTCAATACGTTTATTGGTTTTATGATCAACAATATTGGTTTTCAAAACTTCAATCGATGGGAAGGTTTGACCGCTGCCGTCAATATCCAAATTAACGGAGATAATGTCAAGTTCGACAGTATAACGATCGCCTTTAGGGTTATCCCAATGCGCTAAGGCATTAAAACTGTTATCAATCATCTTTAACGCGTTGCGTAAGTTCGCTTGGCGATGACTTCCTCTGGCCAAATTAGCAAAGTTGGTCGTGATACGCGTCTTGTCTGAGGGATGATAATTTTCATCAAGACAAATGCTGTTAATCGTAAATGTAAAATGCTTATTCATAGTGATCCAGTATCCCATTGTCTGATTTCAAACCTGAGTTTATGCCCTGCGCTTCTAGCTTCTCGACCCGACTCTGATAGACATTATTTGTGTTCTGTCTGAGGTTCTATTTAACTTAAGTGCCGATGACTTAAGTCCTGATGGCTTAGCTAGGGCGCAACTTCAAGCTTGTCTAATATTTCGCTTGGAGTCATTTATACGTGGTTCGACACATGAACAAAAACGGTTTAATTTCACCTACAACATGAGCCATATTCATGATCAATTAGCATGAGTTGTGGATTAACCTGAACTAGGGATAGGGAAAGCAGAAAAGCAGGAGCAGCAATATGTTTTCGAGTTAGTTTCCCCAAGAGAGAGTTCGTAATATTGCCAGTTGCACACATTTCCCCCAAAGCAAGATAACTTTGTCGTCAGTTGTGCTGCATGAATTGCCACTGTTTCCCCAGTGACTCGCCGCCTATTTTTTTTAAAAGAAGCATCCCCGAGGGCTCGACGGCGACATCGATGTCGCCAACGGTCACTGGTGCAACAATGCCAATCTTAACTAACCCTCTCGCTGCTCGTTTAGCTAAAAAGCTATTGCCCCAAAGCTGGCTAGCATTCATTGAGTGAATTGAAAACTGACGAATGAGTTGCCCTACAAAATCTTATCTATTTAGCTAATGTTTGGCCCTACCGTAAAGCGACTAACAATGTATGGGTATACAGTCGTATTTAAATTTAGATGCTTTTGAGTGTTTTGACATTCATTAGTTTGCGCGTTTTTCCGGATGGTGTATTTGATAAAAAGCTGATAAGTTATTTGCATACAGATAGTTAGCTGTGCGCGTTTTTACTGGTCTAATGAGGTAAACGCGCATGCGCACTAATAAAATGAGTCAGGAGGAGACCGTATTGATTACCGCTGAAGGGATTGTAGGGAAGATCGTTACTCTCATAGTTAATAAAACCGTTGGAAA
This sequence comes from Shewanella sp. SM68, assembly GCF_025653925.1. Classification (NCBI taxonomy): domain Bacteria; kingdom Pseudomonadati; phylum Pseudomonadota; class Gammaproteobacteria; order Alteromonadales; family Shewanellaceae; genus Shewanella; species Shewanella sp. SM68. Next base: position 76,903 of record NZ_JAKKRU010000010.1, on the reverse strand, counting down.
GCTAATAGATCTTCCGTTCGATAAAAGAAAAAAAGCATGTAGATCGCTCACAAAACTCTATTATTGTGTCCAAGCATTGGATGACGTAACCGAAGAGTTTTATGGAACCCTCAAGGACTTTGAAAATGGAGGAGATGCACAGGCGATGGTGCACGCTCTAAATAACAATGGCTACAAAGTAGAGCAAGCTTCTAATATGTTTATTGAATTGGGCGAGGAGTTACATGCTGGTCTGGAAATAATAGACCCCACTCTGGCCAGTTGCTGCAATTCCTTATATGTCTCCAAATTTGATTTCTTGTCATTTATGTCCAATTCAATCGAATGGGATCGTTCCAATGAAGTGGCTACTATTAAAGTAAAAACACCATCTGATGAAATGCTAAATGTTGATTTAGATAAAAAGTACAATGAAACAAAATTGGCTTTGGCTAAAGGTGATACATACTACTGGCCAAGCTCAGCTCTTGATGACTTTCACGAGCAAGTTCGCACTATAACTATATCGTTTGACGATATGGACTCAGCTCAACGCTTAAAATTACACATCGACAAGCACAGAACGCTGTTACGAACTGCAAAGAATTCATTAAGGGAACTTCTTAAAGATAACTTCTCTATTGAAGAAGTCCTTTTTCAAAATGACAGCCATCCGTGGCGTTGACTCATAACATGTCAATCAAAGTCGCCTTCGGCTGGACAACCTTAAGCGTGGCTTCGCCACAAGGTTGCCCATTATTGAGGCGTTAGCTGCTCAGGAGAAAAAATGAACGATTATGACCAGAACTCACTAAAAATTTTAGTCATGGGTCCAGGTAAAGAGTTTTTCGATGATGTTTACCAGTCCGAATCCAGCGAATTTAGAGAACACGATCTCTCTCTAAATGTATCTGAGGGTTTTTCCGCCCCCGCAGTGACGGAAGTTCTAATTTCTATCGGTGCCAATGTCGTTGCAGGCTTGAGTGTTTACTACATATCAAAAGTATTCGATAAAATATTTAGCGCTAAGGCTAGAGCTAAAGAACAGGGACGTGAAATGCATATCCACGTTTCAATATCAGAAAAGCTAATTATTAAAAACGTTGAAAGTCCCTTTGAGATTGAGCGCTCAGTTAATTTTGTTATCGAAACTAAAGGTGGCAATGTTCAAAAACGCAGCTAACAAACACCTCAAGAGGGACTGTCAACGCGTGGCGTTTCCAGTCCCATTGAGCCGCGGTGGTTTCGGTTGGTGTGTTTGAGTTCAGTGTTATGCGTTGCCAGCCCCTTAGGCGGGCGTTAAGCGTCCATTTTGAATTTAGGAGAAAACATGGCTTTAAGTTGGAAAAAGTTAGCAAGAAAGTATGAAAGAGAATTGGATCTCGATTCACTTAACTCAGTTCAAAATCTCGTGATTCCTGCTGTTGAAAAGCGAAAACGAAACATACAAATTCATTATGGTGATCTAACAGTTGATCAATTTGAAAGTGAACATGATTTTGAAATGTATAAAGAATCGATAGCTGACGATTATGCTGAAGCTGATGTTGTTGCACAAACTTTATCAGAGATGTTGGTTACCGCATTGTATAAGTTGATAGAAATTAAGCGTAAGCACTTATTTGTTAAATATGTAGAAGATGTAAATGAAAATAAGTTAGGTAATATCAAATACGTTGAAAAGAAATGCACGTTTGATATAACAACGCTGAAAGCTTATTCCAAGATTGACGAGTTACGACTAATCAACAACTGCATAAAACATAATGACAGCAAGGTTTCAGATAAGTTAGTAGAGAAATTTCCTTCCTACGTAGTAGGTCAGGAGCTAGCTTTTAGTGCCGCAACCCTTGAAGAGTTCAAAGAATCGTCCAGCAACTATATTGATGAACTAGCGAGTAAATTCCATAGTATTGAAGATGGAAGCGCTTAACAAGAGGGATTCGCAACGCGTGGTATTTATACTATGCGTTGGTTTTGGTGTTTAAGGTGGTATGCGGCGGCTTTTGTATTGCGTTGATCCCCCCTTAACAGGGAGTTGGTATGACTCCCTGCGTCAAGTAGAGCACACAAATATCGGCCTAATTATTTAAGCCTTATTTTTACGTTACTCAAAAGTATTGAGTTAACGCAGTAGATGAAGCAAGTAACTTCGTCGGTTGTCATGCTGATATCCGTGGATTACTTATCTTTCGACAAGCAGCGCCTACCTTACTTTATCCGCCGTGGCACCTGTCTTCAGTCTATGTACGTGGTTCAATACAGGGTTAGCCGTATTGCCATCCTAACGCCGTCGGTGGTTGTGCCACATCCGCTGCCTCACCAGCTGCATTAACTCAAAAATTAAACTCATGCAGGCACCCTCGCTAAACGCAACTTGGGATTGATCTGCACTAATACAATTTCCCTCGCAATCGCCCAAATATAAGCAATCATTTCTCTCGCTATGGCTGTCACAACCACATTATAGTGTTTACCTTTTTGCATTAGCTGTTGATATCGACGGCAAAGCCGAAGTTGTGCTTGTCATGCCATATCAACAACTTGCTTCGGCAAACCTTCTTGTCTTAGCTGAAGGTCTGTAGAGATATTGGCGGGATAGCGATAGGTGTGCGCTCCCTCCACGAGTAATCGCCTAGCCCGAGTATTGCCGCACTTGGTTATTGCTCCGAGATGACGTTTGCCGCCACTAGAGTGTTCAGCGGGGACGAGTCCTAAATAACTCATTAATTTTCTGGGATGATCAAAGCGTGTTAAGTCGCCTAATTCTGCAATTTACACCCGTTGCAACCAAGAGCCGCACACCTCTTAGCGCTTGAATGGCTTTGACAACGGGATAATAGCGCCAATTTCTCACATGATGCTCAAGTTCATTGTCTAATCGTTTTAGCCTTGCAATCCGTTCCGTGACAGTCTGTAGATATTCCTGCAAGACAATCTGCTGACTGGGATGGGGTAATATCAGTTCAGTTAGCCAACGTAAATACTGTAGTGACCAATTGGCCGTACCTTTGTAGTTGATATTATTTCGAAGGAGTAACGCTTTAAGTTGGTATTTGGCATCCTTTAAATCCTTCATGGCAGTTTCCCTTGCACGGGAAAGGTCACGAATGGCTTCGTCTTCTGGCTCAGGCTCAGGCACAGGCACATAGATGGGTGCGAGATCTTCAGATTTAAGTAGCTTAGCGAGTTTAAGCGCATCACGTTTATCAGTTTTGACTTTTTCACCAGGCTTTTTGGGAATGAGAGAGGGAGCGATAACGTAGCAACAGTGGCCTAAGCTAGTGAGGAGACGATAGATCCAATAGCCACAAGGGCCTGCTTCGTAGACAAAGTGCAGTGTTGCATCTGGATACTTGGATTGAAATTGTTTTGCTAATTTAGTGATGAATGCTTTTGCACTAGAAACGCGGCCATAATGTACCGATTGTGCACCATAATGGTCTTCGATATAGGCGACTTCGACGAATTCTTTATGAGTATCTAAGCCAATGAAAAGTATGTTATGTTTTATCATGCTGATCTCCAATTTTTAGTTTCTTTGACAAAACTATTATGGCTCTGGCTTTAAGCTAATCCACGATTGATTGGAGATCAGCATCTTTGTGGGGAGTCATTATGTCTATGCCTAAAGGAACATCATGCTAGAAATTAGCTCAGCCATAGAAATCTTAGCGAAGGAATGGGTAAGACTATTTAGGATAAAACCATTTCTAACGGGTATTGCTACTAGTATTTTGATAGGTACTATGGCTGGTGGCATCACTTATCTCGACAAAATTGATCGTGAAAAGAGAGAAAGTAAACGCCTTGAAAGCTTAGATTATCAGAATCAGATTAAGCAGCTTGATGAAATGGAATTAAATGTAAAGCAGTTGCTTGCATTTGTAGATAATCAAAAGAAAACTCTACAAGAGACTGAAGATACAATCTCTAGCCTAAAATCAGAAAAGGAAAAGCTGCAACCGTTGGTAGAAACAGATAGGGCAGTAGTCGAAGCACTTTTCAAGGCTCAAGAAGAACGAGCTAATTCAAATGTCTGGCGTGAGAGATGGATCGGCTTTGGATTTGGAGTGGTCGCCTCACTGATTGCTTCGTTCATCTGGTTTGTCGTGAGCTTGCTCATCAAAGGTAGGCATAACAAGCTAATGCAGCCGACCGTTGGCGCGTCGGCAGATTAGGGCGTTAATCCATAGAAATTTTCATCCGAAACTGACGAGTTAGAGTTAAGGCTTTAACTCGGAAATGTCCAAAAGTTTCTTATGTTCAATCGAATGACTTCGCTCAAGTCTAATCAGGTTGAACAATTTAACAGAATACTTATGACTTAGTTTTTGAACCTACGGGTTACGCTAATACTTGAAAGGTGAGCCATGGTGATTTGCGAGACGACCGTCCGCCCCATGGACGGGGCGGTCGAGCATCCACGGATGGACTAGCTGCGCGTCGGGGAGCAAATGCCATGGCAAACCATGGCTCAGAACGATGAACACTCCCTACCGCCCCAATCCTTTATCTCTTGCTTCTAGATATCGCTCGCTTCGATAGGCGTTGCTAGCCTTAAAGTCGTCTTGCCTCAATCACGCTATCGACTTGGGTCAGTTTAGATAACACCCGCGATAAACCATCGAGGTTATAAAGCTCCAGTTCCAACTCAATCGCGGCTGTCTGATTTTTAGTGTCCGATGACGAACTCATGGCCAGTACATTGGATTTTTCAGCAGCCAGCACTGAGGTTAAGTCGCGCAATAAACCACTGCGATCGTGGGCTAATACCCGTAAACGCATCCGATAACCGCCGGAGTAATTTTCGCCCCAGACCACATCGACGCCACGCTCTGGGTGAACCCGCATTAACTCTTTAACTTGCTCACAATCGGCGCGATGTACAGAAATACCGCGGCCCTTAGTGATAAAACCTAAAATCTCATCACCGGGAACGGGCTGGCAACAACGGGCGATATGGTTAAGCAAGTTACCCACACCGTTGACTTCAACCTGACCACGGCCACTGGAGGTCGGCTTATGTTGACCTTTCTTAACTAATTCTTCAACGGCATCTTCTTCTGACACTTCATCGAGTCGCAGACGGCTTTGAATATGGTTAACCACTTGATGCAGACGCACATCACCGCCGCCAATGGCCGCCAGTAAGTCATCCATGCTCGCCATATTAAAGCGCTCGACCGCGATGGCCGCGTCTTTAATTTTAAGGCTCACCCGCGCGAGTTCGGATTCAAGCATTTCTTTGCCGGCGACAATATTCTTGTCTCTGTCCTGCTGCTTAAACCAATGCTGGATTTTCGAACGCGCCCGCGAAGTACGGATATAACCTAAATTAGGGTTAAGCCAGTCACGCTTAGGATTGGGCTGTTTCGAGGTGATGATCTCGATACGCTCGCCCGTTTCAACCTGATAGGTGAACGGCACAATACGGCCATCGACCTTAGCGCCAATACATTTATGCCCTACTTGGGAGTGAATGTAATAGGCAAAGTCGAGCACGGTTGAGCCCAGTGGCAAGTCGACGACTTCACCGCTTGGGGTGAACACATAGACTCTATCTTCAAACACTTGGCTGCGGACTTCTTCGACCAAGTTGCCACTTTCGACCACGTCTTCCTGCCATTGCAGAATTTTACGCAGCCAGTTAATTTTTTCTTCGTAGCCGCTTTGCTTACCGGAATGATTGCCTTCTTTGTATTTCCAGTGCGCGGCCACACCCAGCTCTGCATCTTCATGCATGTCTTGGGTACGAATTTGAATTTCAACGGTTTTGCCCTCAGGCCCCACCACCACGGTATGAATCGATTGATATCCGTTAGGCTTAGGGTTAGCGACATAGTCGTCAAATTCCCGTGGAATATGGTGCCAAAGCGTATGCACAACACCTAATGCACCATAACAATCCTGCAAACGCTCAGTCACGATACGCACGGCGCGCACATCAAACAACTCATCAAATTTGAGGTGCTTGCCCTTCATCTTGCGCCAAATACTGTAGATATGTTTCGGCCGGCCGTAGACCTTAGCGCGAATTTGATCTTCATCTAATCTTTGTTGCAACTGGCTGACAAACTTATCGATAAAGACTTCACGATCCAGTCGTTTGCCATCTAATTGCTTAGCAATGTCTTTATAGGTATCAGGATGCAGATAGCGAAAAGAAATATCTTCCAGCTCCCACTTCAATTGTCCAATCCCTAAACGGTTAGCCAGCGGCGCATAAATATCGGCAATTTCGCGGGCCAGCAGCACGCGAGTTTCTTCGTCGGCATTTTTCACCGCCCGTAGCAAACACACACGCTCGGCAAGCTTGATCACCACGGCGCGCACATCTTCAACCATAGCCAATAACATGCGGCGGATATTATCGATTTGCGGCTCGGTTGAACGACTATTAGGATTGATTTTCAAGGCACCGATGGCGTTCATGGTCACGACACTCGCCACTAAACGCGCCAGCGGTTCACCAAATTTCTCTTGGATGGCTTCTTCGGTCAGTAACCCAGCATCGAGCACCACAAACAAAATTGCCGCCTGCAGGGTTTCAATGTCCATGTTTAGCGGTGCGAGGATTTCAATCATCTCTCGAGCACGTTCGAGCAGTTCTCTCTTCGCCGCAGGACTCTTGGCTGGTAAGGCGTCAATCTGCCCTATCAAAGAGAGCAGCATCTGCGCTTCATCGGCATGACCAACATAGCGAGCTACCCAATCTTCTAAGTGAAAATCGGGATCATTAAAGTGCGCTTCGCGAACAGAGACCATCTAATTTATTTCCTTATCCGTGCTCAGAGAGAAAGTGGGCACCACTTCAGCTCTCCTATCTTCAGCATTGGCGCGAACTTGTCAAACCCAACCGACGTAATAATCACATTTTTTACGTTATTCAAACGCTTTGCTTACTTTGCCAGCGCAAATTACTTGGTTAATTCAAACAGTGCCATGGCTTCGATATGGTGTGTTTGTGGGAACATATCGATAAGTCCCAATTGCTGTAATCGGTAACCGCGCTCTAACAGTACAGCGCTATCGCGGGCTAAGCTCGCAGGATTACAAGAAACATACACGACTTTGCGGGGCTTCATCTTCTTTAGCCATTGCAAGCTTTCAAATGCCCCCGCACGGGCGGGATCGAGCAGTAATTTATCAATCTTGCCCATCCAAGGCTCAAGGGATAAATCCGCACTCAAGTCGCCGTGGTAAAAGGTCAGTTTATCCAGATTGTTAGCTTTAGCGTTCACCCGTGCCTGAGTCACCATCTCGGCAACCCCTTCGACGCCAATCACATCCGCGCCCATTTTCGCTAAGGGCAAACTGAAATTACCCATGCCGCAGAACAAATCCAAAATGCGCTCATCTGGCGCTGGCGCTAACCAATCCATCGCTTGAGCGACCATGGCCTTGTTAATCTGTCCGTTCACTTGCACAAAGTTACCTGGGGTGAAACTTAAACTCACCGCATCCGACTTAGCTTTGTCATCTAACAGCTGATAAACAGGTAACACTAACTCAGCGCCGACGCCTTGGAATTGGCCTTCGTTGTCCTGCAGACAAATATGGATCTGATGCTGCTCGGCAAAGGCTGACAGCTTAGCGAGATCTTTATCGTTTAACGCCTTAGTGATACGCAGCACGGCGAAATGACCATTATCGGCGGCAATTAACTCAAGATGACCTAAGCTGGCTTTAGCCGACAATTGGTTCAGCAACTTAGCAAAAGGGACAATCAAGTCCGATAACGGTTTAGCTAACACCAGACACTGGCTGATAGGCACCACATTGCTGCTACTGGCGGCGCGAAAGCCTAAACTTAAGTGCTTGGTATTTTTATCAAATAAAGTTGCAAGACGGGCGCGGCGACGATAATGCCAACCTTCCCCCGTGAGTGCAGGCGATAAAGCACCGCCTTCAGTGCCAGCAAACTTAGCCATAATATCCAGCAACGCGGCTTCTTTATGCTCACGCTGACCCGATAATGACATATGCTGTAAGTCGCAGCCGCCGCAGGTATGGTAGTGTGGACACTCAGGCTCAACGCGCTCAGGACTTGATGAATCGACTTTAATCAACTTGGCACGGGCATAATTTTTCTTTTGCTCGGTGAGCTGTACCGTCACGGTTTCATCGGGCAAAGCGCCAGGGATAAACACGACTTTACCTTGATGTTGTGCTATACCTGCGCCTAAGTGATCGAGCTGTTCTACGCTCAGCGATAACTTAGCCGACAACTGTTTGGAACTATTTGGTTTTGCTTTAAAAAATTGCGCCATTTCGGCCTCTAAATCAATAAAATACTGGCAAAGACCGCCCTCTTTCTGGCAGTCTTATAAAATTATCTTAGTCTCTGTCACAGGAAACACCGCCGCTGCTATGAACCCTGTCAACAACATGACCAAATACAGCCTACGTTCTTGGGTTCTTGTGCTGGCACTCGCGCCAACAATCTTGGTCGGTATCCTTCTGGGCAGCTACTTTACCATAAATCGTTTTTATGAGCTTGAAGATACGCTCGTCGAACAGGGCAGCAATATTATCGAGCCGCTGTCGATTGCCAGTGAAATCGGCTTAGTGGCGAATGATCGCGAAGCGACCAAACGCTTACTCGCGGCGGCGCAGCTCAACAAATCCACCTTAGTAAAATCCATCGCGATTTTCGATGCCAATAATCAACTCTTTGTGACCTCCCACTATCACAAAGACTTTGAGATTATGCGCTACAAAGAAGCCCTCAACACGCTGCATAAAACCGAAATTGAACATGTGGACGACAGCCTTATTTTACGGACGCCCATTTTTGCCACAGGCCCCAGTGCTGCTCCCGCTAATTACGATATCCAGACAGATGATGGTCATCTTTTAGGTTATATCTCGATAATAATCAATAAAGAACGCGCCTTGTTAGAGCAACATAGAGCCGCAGTCGCCGCCTTTATTATCGTGTTGATCGGCGTGCAGTTAAACCTGCTATTTACTTTCCGGCTAGTGAAAAACGTCACTCAGCCCATTACTGAAATGGTGCGCGTCGTCGCTAAAATCCGTGAAGGTAAATTAGACGCCCGCTTAGATGGCAACTTGATTGGGGAGCTGGACTTACTCAAACGCGGTATCAATGCCATGGCAGGTTCGTTGTCGGAATACCATGATGAGATGCAGCAAAATATCGACCAAGCAACGTCGGATCTGCGGGAAACCTTAGAGCAGATTGAAATCCAAAACGTCGAGCTGGATTTAGCTAAAAAACGCGCCCTAGAAGCCAGCCGGATTAAATCTGAATTCTTAGCGAATATGTCCCACGAGTTACGTACGCCGCTCAATGGCGTTATCGGTTTTGCGCGGCAATTAGTCAAAACACCATTGCATTCGAGCCAAGTCGATTACATCAAGACCATAGAACGCAGCGCCACTAACCTGCTGGGTATCATCAACGACATTCTCGATTTTTCTAAACTCGAAGCCGGTAAAATGGTGTTAGAAAACATGCCCTTCGGCCTTAGGGAAACCATAAGCGATACGATTACCTTGATCTCGGGCAGCGCTCAGGCCAAAGGCCTAGAACTCGTCGTCGATATCGCCCCCAACGTGCCCGACAATGTCAATGGCGATGCCATGCGCGTATGCCAAATCATAAATAACTTGGTTGGTAACGCGATAAAATTCACTGACTCTGGCAGTGTCATGGTCAAAATCGAACTGCAGAGCCAGTCGGATGAACAAGTGGTACTGCGCTGTGATGTGGTCGACACAGGTATTGGTATCGATGAAAGCCAACAGGACTTTTTATTCCAAGCCTTTGGCCAAGCAGACTCGTCGATTTCGCGCCGCTTTGGTGGCACCGGCTTAGGTTTAGTGATCACTAAACGTTTAGTGAATCAAATGGGCGGCCAAATCGGCTTTACTTCATCACCAGAAAAAGGCTCAAACTTCTGGTTCAGTTTGCCGCTCGGCTTAGGTCAATTCCAAATCGGTGACTCACTGCCGCTCGAAAAACTCAAAGACAAAACTATACTGTTTTACGAACCGCGAGTACTGACTCATGCAGTATTAAGCCGCCAATTGAATCAATGGGATACAAAAGTCACCCATCATCAGCATATCCCAAGCTTGTTGACTACGCTCACCACGGCTGAAGCGCCATACGACTATGTTCTCTTGAGTTGCCATGGGTTTAGCGATTCAAAACAACTGGTGAGTACACTAAACTTAGCGAAGACCAAAACAGATTGCCTTATAGTGCTATACGATTGCCAAGAACAGGATGCCTTAACCCAATTTATTCGCCCGAATGCCGATGTGGTCTTGTCTCTGCCAGTCAGTGAGCATCAGCTTGCGCGCAACTTACTCTATCCACCGATGGAGTACGACATCATAGCCCCTGCGACAATATCCACGCCGGTAGCGCGCCAATCCTTAACCGTGCTAGCGGTAGATGATAACTTTGCCAACTTAAAACTGATTGATACTTTACTCAGCGAATTAGTGACGACTGTGGTTGCCGTCAACAGTGGTGATGAGGCAGTTAAACAGGCGAAGACTCGCACCTTCGACTTGATTTTTATGGATATCCAAATGCCTGGCACAGATGGCATTAGCGCCACGAAGCAAATTCGCCAAGGCTCGATGAACCGCAACACGCCGATAATTGCCGTGACAGCCCATGCCATTGCCGAAGAACGCGAACTGATTTTAGGCAGTGGTATGGACGGATATTTACCTAAACCTATTGATGAAGCGGCGCTCAAAGACATTATTCATCGCTGGATCACTCGACCTAAGTTCACCCATTTTGACCTGCATACGCTGAACTGGGATTTATGCTTAACCCAAGCCAATCACAAGGCCGATCTCGCCTTAGATATGCTCAGAATGTTGCTCGACTCATTGCCGCAAACCGTGGCGACGATTCAAACGGCGCTAAGTCAAAACGATCACCCTGTCATGCTCAGTACTATCCATAAGCTGCATGGTGCGAGCTGCTACTGCGGCGTGCCCACCACACAAAGGTTATGCCAAGAAATTGAATCGGCACTAAAACGTGAAACATCGGTTGAAGATCTCGAACCCGAAATACTAGAGTTACTTGATGAGTTAACTAAGGTAGAATCTGCGGCAAATCAAGTGATATCACAGCTATCAGCGGAAATAACAGATGACCAAAAAAACGGGCTTCTTTAAACGTCTTAAGGCGTTAACACTGCCACAAAAACAACTCTTTGCCACAGCACTTTGCCAACGTATGTTGCCCAACTATCAACTGTTTTCCGAAGTCTGTGAGTTTGGCGATCCTACTGTGTTGAGTACCGCATTAGAACTATTGTGGCAATCCCAGTACGACTCCAAGCTCAAATTCAATGTCGATATGCATCTGCAACGCTTGGAAGATAACACCCCAGATCCTGCTGATTTTGAAGCCTATGGCGTCTACCCTGCTATGGATGCAGTGGTCGCCATATCGACCTTACTGGGTGCGATTCAAGGCAAAATTGAAGAAGACATAGTCAATATCAGCAAATTGTCATCCAGCACAGTGGCTAACTACATCGAAGCGATCAGCGATGTCGATTTGGTGGATGAAGCATTAGATGATTTCGTTTTCGCCCATGAAGTCATGGAAGAAGAGAAAGAATTACAAAATTCTCTGCTGGAAATTATTGAAGAAAATCCGAAGATCACTGCAGAACTGGTCAAGGGTTTACGCAAAGATATTATCGAAGCTGGCGTATCAAATATCGGTATCAGCGTCGCTTAACTGATGAGGTGCTTGGGGTTACTCAAGCACCCTTATTTCTAAACAATGTTTCTAAACAATAAGCCTCTAGTCTCGACTGCAATCACTTTCATGCAAGCCACAAAACGAGTAAGACCAAGGCTAGCAAGTTCCATCAGCCAATATTGAGTTATTCCAATGAAAAAGATTGTTTATCAAGGATTTGTCTTAACCAATAGCGAAGGACGAACCGACAGTTGGAAACTGACCATCAAAGATCAACAGCGTATCGGTTCTTTATTTGAACTGCGGCGTTTAGTGGGATACTTCTTAGAACTCGGCATACTGCCCGCGACACGCTCCAGCCTGCAAGATGCAAAACAAACTCAAAACACCATGAGCAAAAACACCGTAAAACCTAAAAGACGCTAAAAATCAGTTCTCCTCGTTAAATCAACGCATAGAAAATAACTCTGGCGCCTTTGACTGCATAAACTCAATAAAGACTCTTACCTTTAGCGGCTGCTGGCTGCGCTGATGATATAAAATCGAAATTCGCCTCTGTTCGCCAATCCATTCAGGCAGTAATACTTTAAGTTTTCCCTCTTTAATCTGCTGTTTTACAAATAGTTCAGGACCATACAAGATCCCGCCATGGCCTAAGGTCGCCTGAATCGCTCCGTGTAAATCCGTGAGGGTGAGCTTAGTCGGGCCATTAAAATAAAAAGACTCGCCGCTTGGATGCTTTAAATGCCAATTAAACAGCGGCCAGACTTTTATCAGTTGATGGGCTTCAAGATCATCGGGATGCTCAAGTTTAGGTGCCTGAGCCAAATATTCTGGTGTGGCAAACAGGCAATAGTCGAGCTCGCCTAAGGTACTCGACACCCAAGAAGAATCAGGCTGAGCACCGCCAACAATCGCCACATCTATGCCTTTGTCGATCAAATCGACTAACTCATTGCTCTGGGAAATGTGCAAACGGATATCTGGATACAAACGGCCAAACTCATTCAATGCCTGAATAAACACAATGGAAATAATCGAAATCGGTGCGGCGATGCGCAGGGTTCCCTCGGGTTTATCACTGCCTAAACCACTTAGTTCATCAAATTGAGCAACCACACTCTGGTAGCGTTGAAAGAGTGCCAGCCCTTCCTCCGTCAATCGTAACTTGCGGGTACTGCGCATAAAGAGCTGTTTATCGAGCTTCTCTTCCAACTTCGCTAACTTGCGGCTCACAGTGGCGATGGGCATATCGAGCTCCTTCGCCGCCTGCGAAAAACTGCCCGCATTGACTAAATGCACAAAAAGATAGACAAGTTGTAGTTCAGCGCCTAAATCATCACTCATTGCATATCCTAATTTCACATATTGGGTATTGACGTTAAAACGCTAAATTCACTAAGTGATTGTGTTTTAAACATTGAATTATTCACTTATACGACCATAGCGCAATAGCCTTAGATTGAAATGGTATGTTATTTTGTGGCGAGTTTTACTGCGCTGGTGCTAACTCTGGCTCTAAAGTGACATAAAAAGAAGCAAGTGCTGTAACTCTGGCCACCAAGAATCATAGCGACAGTAAAATGACGACGGTGGGCGAGTTTATTCAAATTTAATCGTAAGGATGAGTGAGGGAAATGACCATTTTAACCCCTCTGTTTGCCGTCTTCGGGATCATGTTGCTCGGTACACTAGTGCAAAAACTAAAACTCTTGCCCGTCGATACGGATCAAGTGCTGAACCAATATGTCTACTATATTGCGTTCCCTGCAATCATGCTTATCGCACTCGCCCAGCAGCCGATTGGCGAGATTTTGCAATGGGGATTTATTGCGGGCTACAGCACAGCTATGGTGATCACTTATCTTGTCTGCCTTGGGCTATCGCTGATCGCTAACCCTAAACAGCATGCGGTTGCCGCCATTCGAGCCCTCAATGCCACCTTTGGCAATACGGCATTTATTGGTATTCCACTGCTCATCATCCTCTTTCCGCAGCAGCAAAGTGCCTTAGTCGCCGCCGCGATTGCCAGCTTATTATCCGTGCTGATGTTTGCCGTCGCCTTAGTCTCGATGGAACTGGCCACTAACACCCAAAGACAACACCACGCCTTAATCATAATGGCAATGGCGGTAGGTAAAAACCCTATCGTTATTGGTAGCTTAATTGGCGTCGGCATTTCGGCGCTAGAGATAAAACTGCCGTCAGGGCTGGCGCTAATGATCCAGCAAATAGGCAATACCTCAAGCCCCTGCGCCCTATTTGCTATCGGCATGGTACTCGCCAAAGCGATGCGCTACCAGAAAGATAGCAGCGTATTTAGCACCAAGAATTTTATCGAACTGAGCCTTATCAACCTCTTCAAGCTGGCTATCCAACCGGCACTCGTCTACTTTATGCTTAACCGTTTTGGAGTAAGTGGTGACTACCTGATCATGGGCGTGATCTTGAGCGCACTGCCCACCGCGGCTAGCGTGTACTTACTCGCCCAGCGTTATAACACTCAGGCTTCAACCAGTGCTCAGGGTATTCTATTTGGCACCTTAGTCACTTTCTTCAGTTTGCCTATCTTAGAAAGCTTAGTAAGAACCTATGCATAATCAGTTAATTAAAAATATTTACTGTCGATAATGCCGATTTTTCACCCAAGCCACTTTACTGTATATAAAATCAGTATATACTGTTTATCAATACAGTGGTTTGGTATGTTTTTCGACAGGAATTCACTATGCTTTGCCAACTCAGCATTAATAACTTCGCTATCGTCCGTTTTTTAGAACTGGATTTTCGCCCCGGTATGACCAGCATCACAGGTGAAACCGGTGCGGGTAAATCGATTGCCATCGATGCGCTAGGCCTATGCCTAGGCAATCGCGCCGATGCCAGCAGTGTTCGTCCCGGAGCCAATAAAACCGAGGTCAGCGCCCGCTTTTCCTTGGATGATATTCCACTGGCAAAACGTTGGTTAGAAGATAACGATCTTGAACTCGATGATGAGTGCATCCTACGTCGGACTATTAGTAGCGATGGCCGTTCACGCGCCTACATCAATGGTAATCCAGTGCCGCTGACGCAGCTAAAATTACTGGGTCAGTTGCTTATTGGTATTCACGGTCAACATGCGCACCATGCAATGTTAAAAAGTGAACATCAACTCACCCTGCTCGACAGTTATGCCAACCACAGATTGCTTATCGATACGGTTGCCGCTAGCTTTCAACGCTGCAAGCAAATTGAGGCTGATCTAAAACAACTCGAAGCCTCCCAGCATGAACGTATTGCCCGTAAGCAATTAGTGCAATATCAAGTAGAAGAACTCGATGAGTTTGATCTTAAAGTTGATGAGTTCGATGAGATTGAGCAAGAGCACAAACGTCTGGCTAATGGCACTGAGTTGATTGATACCTGTCAGGCGAGCTTAGATATACTCACTGAGGGCGAAGAGAACAATATAGAGTCGCTACTCAACCGAGTCGTTTCCCTCGCCGAAGATCTGCAAAGCTACGATCCCGCATTAAGCAATATCAACACTATGCTCAATGATGCCTTAATCCAAGTGCAAGAAAGTGCAGGCGAATTACAGCACTATTTGAGTAAGCTTGAACTCGATCCAACCCACTTTGCCTATTTAGAAGAACGGCTATCAAAAGCCATGCAACTGGCGCGTAAGCATCATGTTAGCCCGAATAAACTGGCCGAGCATCATTTAGCATTAAAGGCTGAGCTAAGCACCTTAGACAGTGATGAAAGTAAACTTGAAGAAATTCAGCTTCAAGTCGAGGCAAGTAGAGCCGCTTATCTTAGCAATGCGCAAAAGCTCAGCCAAAGCCGAGCCCGCTATGCTAAAGAACTCGACAAACTGGTGACTCAGTCAATCCACGAACTGAATATGCCAAAGGGTAAATTTACTATCGAAGTCAATTTCCACCCAGAGCAAATGTCAGCCAACGGCAGTGATAATATCGAATTTATGGTCACCACTAACCCTGGCCAACCTTTACAACCGATTTCGAAAGTCGCATCTGGCGGTGAACTTTCACGGATAGGCTTAGGGATCCAAGTCATTACCGCGAAGAAAGTTGCCACGCCGACATTGATTTTCGATGAGGTGGATGTCGGGATTTCCGGTCCCACCGCCGCAGTAGTAGGCCGCATGTTACGCAGCTTAGGGGAATCGACCCAAGTACTGTGCGTGACTCACTTACCTCAAGTTGCGGGCAATGGTCATCAACACATGTTCGTCGATAAGTTTAATAAGGCGGGCAGTACTGAGACCACAATGAAGTCGCTCGATCGTGAGCAACGCATTCAAGAGCTTGCAAGACTGTTAGGTGGCGATACTATCACTAGCAATACCCTCGCGAACGCAAGGGAACTGCTGCAATAGTAATATGGATCAGATAACGAATGAGGTCGCTAAACGCTTGAATCTACACACTCTATATCACAAGCTAAGGGGCTATATCAAAAACTAAGGGTTAGTGTTGACCATGCTAACTAACATGCCGGGTTAACTATCATGTTAGGTTAGCGATAATGTTAGCTAAAACACCAGACTAGCCCTTGCAGACAAATAAACGAAAACACGCCCGCTAACACATCGTCAATCATAATGCCAAAACCACCATGAACTTTGGCATCGAGCCATCGAATAGGCCAAGGTTTGATGATGTCGAAAAAGCGAAATAGACCAAAGCCGACTAACAACCAACCCCAACCTGCTGGTGCCGCTATCATAGTGATCAGTAGCCCAACCACTTCATCCCACACAATCGCACCGTGATCGTGTACCCCCATATCTTGAGCGGCTTTACCGCAGATATAAAATCCCGCAAATGCGCTCAATAAGGTTAAGCCGATATACCAAGTGAGCGGTAATGGCGCCATCAATAAGTAGAGGGGAATGGCTGCTAAGGTACCGAAAGTACCGGGTGCTTTAGCGGCGAGTCCGCTACCAAAACCGAGTGCCAAAAAGTGGACAGGATTTTTTAATGACAGGCGCGTTAGCACCTGATCCTTTGACAACCATTTCATTAACATGCTCTTCGCTTAAAAGTGCTCGAAACCGTGATACGGCGGTGTAAACGGCTCACCATTGAGTTGCAACTTGAGCTTACTGCCTGCACAAATTTGTCCAACGCGAACAAACTTTGCTCCTGCATGGCTTAATGCCGTCTCAAGCGCGCCTTTTTGCGCTTCAGGAACGGTGAACAGCAGTTCATAATCTTCGCCCCCTGTAAGCGCATAACCTAAGGCATGCTCCTCGCTGACGGTATCTTGCATCGCGCGTGAAAGCGGGATGCAATTAACGTCCACCACAGCACCAACTGCCGAAGCCTTAAGCACATGACCGATATCCGAGATAAACCCGTCGGAAAGATCGATTGCACTAGAGGCAAGCGAACGCAAAGCTTGGCCCGCTAAAACTCTTGGTGTTGGACGATAATGGCGATTAATCAGGAATTCTTTATGCTCGGCTCTGGCCTGTTGCGCGCCTCGAATAATATCCAGACCTAAGGCCGAATCTCCGAGCGTGCCCGTGACATAAATCCAATCACCCGCTTTAGCACCATGACGCGTGAGTGCTTTACCCTGTGGGACTTGGCCGTGCACTGTGATGTTAATAGCCCGTGGACCACGAGTCGTATCGCCGCCAATTAAGGCGATGCCATAGTAATCGGCCGCTTCAAATAAACCTTCACTAAAGCCACTTAGCCAAGTCTCATCGACTTCGGGTAGCGTTAAGGCAAGCGTCATCCACGCGGGTTCAGCGCCCATGGCTGCCAGATCAGATAAATTTACCGCTAAAGCTTTGTAACCTAAGGCAGCGGGAGGCATGTCGGGGAAGAAATGGACATTTTCAACTAAGGTGTCACAGGAGATAGCGATCGACTTGTTTTCTGCAGGTTGCACTAAAGCGCAATCGTCACCGATGCCAAGCTTCACATCACGGCGAGTGGGGCCGCGGTTGCTAAAATAACATTCAATTAATTGGAATTCTTTCACTGTACAGTTTGGCACGACTTACATCGGCCACCTTTGTTAGCAATGAAAAACGGTATCCTAAGATACCGTTTGTCTTTATTACTTGCGTGCAACCAGTTTGTCGAGCAGTCCGTTCACAAACTTATGACTCTCGTCCGCACCGAAAGCTTTTGCCAACTCAATCGCTTCATTAATCGCGACCTTGTATGGCACATCTTTACGGAAAGTCAGCTCATAGGTCGCTAAACGAACTATGGCTTTCTCTACTGGAGACACTTCATCAATCGGGCGTTCCAGATGCGGGATGATCAGCTCATCCAATTGGGTTTTCTTCGTTGCAACGCCTGAAAATAGCTCACGAAAATAAGCTACATCAACACCGTCGAGACTTTGTTCAGTTAAAAACTCATGCTCGACATCGGCAATATTATTCCCGCTTAGTTGCCATGAATAGATGGCTTGAACGGCTAAACGGCGGGCCTTGCGGCGCTCAGAAGGCTTCATTATTTTTCCTACTATAACAACTGTTGTTCAAGTTCTTGCAGAACATTGACCATTTCAAGCAGGCTTAGAGCAGCTTCGCCGCCTTTGTTACCCGCTTTGGTACCTGAACGTTCAATCGCTTGTTCAATGGTATCAGTGGTCAAAACACCGAAAGCAACAGGCAGATCAAATTCTAAAGCAACTTGAGCTAGACCTTTATTACATTCGCCTGCAACAAAATCAAAATGAGGAGTACCACCACGGATCACCGCACCTAATGCGATAATACCGTCGAATTTACCACTGGCAGCTACGCGACGCGCAGCTAGCGGCAACTCAACCGCACCTGGTACACGGACAACAGTGATATTGTCGTCGCTGACTTGGCCAAAACGTTTCAGCGTGTCAAGTGCACCTTCAAGCAAGCTCTCAACTAAAAAGCTGTTGAAACGCGAAATTACAATCGCAACTTTGGCATTTTTCGCTTCGATATTACCTTGAACTACGTTCATTATCTTACCTAATTTAGCTAAAGCACCCAGCTCGGGGCGAAAAGTGGCGACATGATATCACAGCCAATTGCCCAGAGCCCTATGCAAATTATCAGAAATTGTTAATTTTACTTCAGTGTAACTTTGGGTTTCAGTCCGCCACATACTCAGACACTTCAAGGCCAAAGCCTGAAAGTGAGTGGTAGCGTTTAGGCGAGCTGAGCAGGCGCATCTTAGTCACACCAAGGCTGGCGAGAATTTGCGAACCCACACCCACACGGCGCGACGTCCCCTGCCATTTTGCAGAAGCAGGCGCTTGGCCTTGATCTTCAGCTTCAAAGGCTTTCACCTTAGAGAGAATTTCACAGGGATGTTCTTGATTCCCGAGTAAAACCAATACACCACCTTCTGCAGAAATACGCTCCATCGCCTTTTCGAGTGGCCAGCTGCGTTGCTGATCGCGCTCTGAGTGGAGTAAATCGTTGAAGGTATTTTGCAAATGCACACGCACCAAACAATCTTCTTTCACCTCACCTTTGACTAAGGCAAAGTGCAGTTGATTGTCGATAGTGTCTCTGAAGGTCACCATGTCGAACTCACCGAAACGGGTCGGTAATTTGCATTTAGCTTCACGCACAACCGTGGTTTCTTTGGTGTTGCGATACTCGATTAAAGCCGCGATAGTGCCGATTTTGATGCCATGCAACTCGGAGAAAATCTCCAAATCTGGGCGACGTGCCATAGTGCCGTCTTCGTTCAAAATTTCAACGATAACGCCCGATGGCTCAAGTCCCGCAAGACGGGCTAAATCACAGCCAGCTTCAGTGTGGCCTGCGCGGGTTAATACGCCGCCGTCCTGTGCCATTAACGGGAAGATGTGCCCTGGTTGCACTAAATCAGACGCTTTAGCCTCTTTAGCCACAGCCGCTTTCACCGTTACAGCGCGATCGTGGGCCGATATACCGGTAGTCACACCCTCCGCCGCTTCAATAGAAACCGTAAAGTTAGTCGAGAACTGGGCGTTATTATTCGTCACCATTAAGGGGAGATTTAACTGCTGGCAACGGGCTTTAGTCATGGTCTGGCAAATGAGCCCACGGCCATATTTCGCCATAAAGTTAATCGCTTCTGGCGTGACCATTTCGGCCGCCATGATCAAATCACCTTCGTTTTCTCTGTCTTCGTCATCCATCAAAATAACCATTTTGCCTTGACGAATATCTTCGATGATCTCTTCTATACTGTGCAGCGCCATTGTAGGACCTTATGATTTTGCTGTTATTATGAAATTCTATACCTAAATAACCTAAGCTGCCGATAAGCTTAAGTTAAATAATCTGCTCCTGTGCACTAACGCACAAAGCCGGCACGGGCTAACATTTCCATGGTGACACCACCGCTCTTGCTGTCTTTGCCATCATAATTCATCAAGCGTTCAAGATAACGGGCGATTAAATCCACTTCGATATTCACCTTATCGCCCGCTTGCAGGTCGATTAACGTGGTTTCACCTGCGGTATGCGGCACTATGGTCAAGCGGAATCGACTGCCGTCCACTTCGTTAACCGTCAGACTCACGCCATCAATGGTGATGGAACCTTTATGGGCAATATAACGCCCAAGCTCTGCGGGGGCGGCTAACCAAAACTCGATAGCTTGACCACGCACTAGGCGTTGCTCAACCGTTGCAATACCGTCAACATGACCGCTGACCATATGGCCGCCTAAGCGTGTGGTTGGGGTAACGGCCTTTTCAAGATTCACCTTAGTGCCCACTTTATAATTAGCAAAGCCGGTTAGACTCACGGTTTCGGCAGAGACATCAGCCACATAACCGTCGGCTAATTGCTGCACAACCGTTAAGCACACACCGTTGGTAGCAATACTGTCGCCTAGACGTACATCGTTTAAATCCAGTTTGCCGCTCGCCACGGTAAGACGAATATCATCGCCTTTACGCTCCAGTTTGCGCAGGGTGCCAACGGCTTCAATAATCCCAGTAAACATGGTTAACTCACTTAATTAAATAAAGAAGTATCAAGCTTAACGCTCAAGATTAAACGGGTATCTGGCCCTATTTTGCGCTCATCGACCAACGTGAGTGCAGGAATGTGTGCCATGGTTTGATAATCGGGCAATTGCAGCAGATTACGCCCATGCCCACCGAGGATTTTCATCGCTTGATATAGCACTAACTCATCGGCCAGCCCCTCTGCTAAAAAAGCGCCTGCTAAGGTTGCACCCGCTTCCACCAACACGTGATTACAGCTTTGGCCTAAATAGCTTAATAGTTCAGGCAATGAGACGCGACCTGCAATTGCAGGTAACACGAGGCAACTCACATGGGAGGGCAAATGTGCTTGAAACTCTGCGGGATAAGCCACGGTAGAGACCAAGAGTATGGGCGATACGATAGCCAAGCAGGCGGCCGATAACGGCAAACGGGCGCGGCTGTCGAGTATCACTCTTAATGGCTGCAGTAATTGCGCTTCGGTTAGACGGTCTTTTAAGCTGCCAAGTTCCTGATAACGCACATTGAGTGAGGGATCGTCCGCCAGTATGGTTTCAATTCCCGTGACCAGTGCACAAGAACGTAAACGTAATCGCTGCACGTCGCGGCGAGATTCTGGACCAGTTATCCATTTAGACACACCGTTAGACAGCGCGGTTTTACCATCGAGACTCGCGGCTAATTTTACCGTAACTCTGGGTAAACCCGATTCCATGCGCTTCATAAAGCCTAAATTCAAGGCATAGGCTTCATCGCGGTGTAATCCCACATCCACTTCAATGCCGGCGTCACGCAACATTTGAATGCCACGACCACCCACTTGCGGATTAGGATCTTCCACCGCCACTACTACACGTTTAACGCCAATATTGATCAGTGCCAAGGCGCAGGGCGGCGTGCGCCCATAATGGCTGCAGGGCTCTAAAGTGACATAGGCCGTTGCGCCACGGGCGCGTTCGCCAGCCATACGTAGCGCATGCACTTCGGCGTGGGGTTCACCCGCTTTTTGATGATAACCTTCACCGATGATTTGATTATCTTTAACGATAACGCAGCCCACACTGGGATTGGGCCTCGTGGTGTAAAAGCCTTTGCGCGCCAATTGAATCGCGCGGCTCATCATTTGGGTATCGAGTACGGACCAACTTATGTTCAAGCTCATGTTCAACCCTGTTGTTAAAGGTTTCGGCTTTCACCAGTCTTACAAACCTGTCTTTTAAATTTGTGCTTTCACGCCAATCGCTCGTACACGTCTGCCTTGTCGGCGACAAAACTCAATGACTACTTTTGCAGCTTGGCGATGGCTTCGCCAAATTCAGACACGTCTTCAAAGGCGCGGTACACAGAAGCGAAACGAATGTAGGCGACTTTATCTAGGCTCATCAATTGCTCCATCATTAAGTTACCCACCATTTCTGACGGCACTTCCCGCTCGCCAGTGGCGCGCAGAGTAGACTTGATTTTGCTGAGTGCTTGCTCTATTTCATCCATAGATACGGGGCGTTTTTCAACGGCGCGCAACATGCCACCTTGGAGTTTTTCTTCATCAAAGGGTTGGCGTGAACCATCGCGCTTAATCACCCTAGGCATAACTAATTCGGCGCCTTCGAAGGTGGTAAATCTTTCATGACATTCGGTGCATTCTCGGCGACGGCGCACTTGGTGGCCTTCTGCCACTAATCGGGAATCGATGACTTTAGTATCTGTCGCGCTACAAAATGGACAATGCATTGAGCCTCCTGCCAGTGAATGGTGGTAAAGCGTTAATGGCTTTACCTGTTAAATCTCAGTCAAACGCAATGGATTTAAGCCTAAGATTTTACCAATAAAAATGGCCGCAAGATGCGGCCATGGGATTTTATCCTATTTATGGGCTGAGGTTAACTACCTGAGCTTAACAACCTAATGTTAACTACTTGATGTTAAGTGCCTGATGCTAAATACCTGATGTGATAAGTATCAAGTCAGTCGGCGGTCAATCTCGGCCCTTCATCTACTAAGCGTAGATGCATAGGCAAATTAGCCGTAAACAGGGAAACGTGCGCAAAGTGCCAATACTTGGCCCTTCACACGTTCAATCACAGCAGGATTGTTCGCATCATCAAGGATGTCACAAATCCAGCCAGTCAGCTCTTTCGATTCCGCTTCTTTAAAGCCGCGGCGCGTAATCGCTGGCGTACCGATACGCACACCTGAGGTCACAAAGGGTGAACGTGGATCATTTGGCACTGAGTTTTTGTTCACGGTAATGTTAGCGCTACCTAAGGCGGCATCGGCTTCTTTACCCGTTAAGTCACGACCAATCAGGTCAACTAGCATTAAGTGGTTGCTGGTTCCGCCAGAGACGATTTTGTAACCGCGCTCAAGGAACACTTCAACCATAGCTTTAGCGTTGTTAACCACTTGCTGTTGGTAAACTTTAAATTCTGGCTCTAGGGCTTCTTTGAACGCCACCGCTTTACCGGCGATAACGTGCATCAATGGGCCACCTTGACCGCCTGGGAATACCGCAGAGTTCAACTTTTTGTACAAGTCTTCATCGTCAGCAGCAGATAGGATCACGCCACCACGGGGACCCGCTAAGGTTTTGTGGGTCGTAGATGTCACAACATGCGCGTGTGGTACTGGGTTTGGATAAACGCCCGCAGCAATAAGACCGGCAACATGCGCCATGTCGACAAATAAATAAGCACCGATTTTGTCTGCGATTTCACGCATTTTTGCCCAATCAACGATACCTGAATAGGCGGAGAAACCACCGATCATCATCTTAGGCTTATGTTCTAAGGCAATACGTTCCATTTCGTCGTAGTCGATTTTGCCAGACTCGTCGATACCGTAAGGAATGATGTTGTACAGTTTGCCAGAGAAGTTAACGGGTGAACCGTGGGTCAAGTGACCACCGTGGGCTAAGTTCATGCCCAGTACGGTATCGCCAGGTTTTAACAATGCCATGTAAACCGCGCTGTTTGCCTGTGAACCTGAATGAGGTTGTACGTTAGCGTAAGTTGCGCCAAACAGTTGTTTAGCACGTTCAATCGCTAAGGTTTCAACTACGTCCACATACTCACAACCACCGTAGTAACGCTTGCCTGGATAGCCTTCAGCGTACTTATTGGTTAACTGTGAACCTTGCGCTTCCATCACGCGTGGACTGGTGTAGTTTTCAGAAGCAATCAGCTCAATATGCTCTTCTTGACGCAGAGTTTCATTCTGAATTGCGTTAAACAGTTCCGGATCATAATCTGCGATATTCATATCTTTTTTCAGCATTGCTTACTCCAGCTGCCAATTCTTATAGGTAGGGTTGCGCGGTATTCTACTCGGAACGCGGTCACAATCCCAGTATTTGAAACATGAAATTCCTGCAGAGAGTGCTTGAACTTGGCTCATTGTCGAGTTGAGTTCGGCGCGCAATCGAGTAGAATTAGCCGCATCATTAGTCACTTAAGATAGAGAAAAATGGCTCAGTTTGTTTACAGCATGCTGCGGGTGGGTAAAATTGTTCCGCCTAAGAAGCAGATCCTTAAAGATATTTCTTTAAGCTTTTTCCCCGGCGCCAAAATTGGCGTACTCGGCCTCAACGGTTCAGGTAAGTCGACACTACTGCGCATTATGGCGGGTATCGACACCGAAATTGAAGGCGAAGCGCGCCCAATGCCGGGATTGAAAATCGGTTACCTGCCGCAGGAACCTAAACTCGATCCGAATCAAACCGTGCGTGAAGCGATTGAAGAAGCGGTAGCAGAGGCAAAAAATGCCCTGACTCGCCTCGATGCCGTTTATGCCGCCTACGCCGAGCCGGATGCCGATTTCGACGCCCTTGCAAAAGAGCAAGGCGAACTCGAAGCCATTATCCAAGCCCAAGATGCCCATAACTTAGAGTACGTCCTTGAGCGCGCCGCCAACGCCCTGCGTCTGCCAGATTGGGATGAGAAAATCGAAGTATTATCCGGTGGTGAACGTCGCCGCGTGGCGATTTGTCGCTTGCTGCTTGAAAAACCAGAAATGCTGTTACTGGACGAACCGACCAACCACTTGGATGCTGAATCTGTGGCGTGGCTTGAGCACTTCCTGCAGGAATATGCTGGTACTGTGGTCGCGATTACCCATGACCGTTACTTCCTCGACAATGCTGCTGGCTGGATTTTAGAACTCGACCGCGGTGAAGGTATTCCGTGGGAAGGTAACTATTCTTCATGGCTTGAGCAGAAAGATGCCCGTCTGAAGCAAGAATCGGCTACCGAAAGCGCCCGTCAAAAAACCATTGCAAAGGAATTGGAATGGGTACGCCAAGGTGCGAAAGGCCGTCAGTCTAAGGGCAAAGCCCGTATGGCGCGCTTTGAAGAGCTGAACACTAACGATTACCAAAAACGTAACGAAACCAACGAGCTGTTTATTCCGCCCGGACCACGTTTAGGCGACAAGGTTATTGAAGTGAATAACCTGACCAAGTCTTACGGTGACCGCGTATTGATCGACAACCTGTCGTTCTCTGTGCCTAAGGGCGCGATCGTCGGCATTATCGGTGCCAACGGCGCGGGTAAATCGACGCTGTTCCGCATGTTATCCGGCACTGAAACGCCTGACAGCGGCAGCATTGAGCTGGGTGAAACAGTGCAATTGGCATCGGTTGAGCAGTTCCGCGATTCGATGAATGATAAGAACACCATTTGGGAAGAAATCTCCGGTGGTCAAGACATCATGCGTATCAACAACATGGAAATCCCGAGCCGTGCCTATGTAGGCCGCTTCAACTTCCGTGGTGGCGATCAGCAAAAAATCATCGGCACTCTGTCGGGCGGTGAGCGTAACCGAGTACATTTAGCCAAACTGCTGCAAGCGGGTGGTAACGTATTATTACTCGACGAACCCACCAACGATTTAGACGTTGAAACCCTGCGCGCACTGGAAGAAGCGATTCTGGAATTCCCAGGTTGCGCTATGGTGATTT
Source organism: Shewanella sp. SM68 (assembly GCF_025653925.1). Lineage (NCBI taxonomy): Bacteria > Pseudomonadati > Pseudomonadota > Gammaproteobacteria > Alteromonadales > Shewanellaceae > Shewanella > Shewanella sp. SM68. The sequence continues at coordinate 51,287 of NZ_JAKKRU010000010.1, read as the reverse complement.
CGCATGACCGTTGGTTCCTCGACCGTATCGCGACCCACATTCTGGATTACCGTGACGAAGGCCAAGTGAACTTCTACGAAGGTAACTACACAGAATACTCGGCATGGTTGAAAAACACCTATGGCGCCGATGTGGTTGAGCCACACCGCTTGAAATACAAGCGCATGATTAAGTAAATCTAGAATCTAGAATCTAGAATCTAGAATCTAGAATCTAGACAAGTGTAAATCTGAGGAGTTTAGCTCGAAAGGGTTAAGCTCCTTTTTTATGGTATTCAGTTACGCTATGAGTGCCGTAGACTTTGGCGCTATTTCAAACTGGCACGATTTCAATTCAAGCTGGCAAAGTAGGCCACCAGCATGTCCATCATCACCCTAAGTGCAGGCTGCATATGTTTGCGGGATTGATACACGCCATACACACCGAGGGACTGAGGCATGAACTCAGTTAACAAAGGCACTAACTGACCCGAGTCTAAATAGGGTTTCGCCGCCCAAACAGGCTGCATAGCAATCCCCTCGCCTGCCAGTGTAGCATTGAGCACCACCATGGAATCATTGGCGCTAAAATTGCCATTCACAGGCACATTAAACGCCTGACCTTGGTTTACCTTAGGATCGGAGTTCAGCGCTTGAGCCTGTTTCGCCCCTACATCGGTTTTATAAAAGCGCCACATCACATCGCCAAAATAGGAATAGGTTAAACAGTTATGCTGAGTTAAATCCTCGGGATGCAGCACGGCGGCGCGCGCGGCAAGGTAACTCGGTGCGGCGCATACCACAGACTCACACTCCCCTAAGCGCCTAGCGATAAGATTGGGATCGAGTTCATTGGTGATGCGAATAGCCAGATCAATACGCTCGGCGACTAAATCGACGGTTTGGCTGCTCACGTGGAAATTCACGCTCGCCTGCGGATAACTGGCTAAATATTGCTGTACCACGGGCGCTAAAATCTGATGCGCCAAAAACTGGGAGCAGCTAATACGCAATAAGCCTCGCGGAATCGCCACAGCGGCATGACTGACCGCCGGCACTTCGTTAGCCAGTTCGAGCAGCCGATGGCAATAGTCCAGCACTTGCTCGCCCGCTGGCGTTAAGCTGAGGCTGCGCGTCGAGCGATGCAATAACCTAGCACCAGACCATTCCTCCATTTCGCTCAAGTAACGGGTCACCATAGAACGCGACATATCTAAGGCATTGGCGGCGCTGATCATGCTGCCGCGCTCAACAATAGTCACAAACACCTTAGCCGCTTCGAGTCTATCCATGATTTATCTCCACTCGCGTTCAATCAATAACGTTTAATCACTCACTTTCAAATCACTCGAAGGTTCACTCACATACTCACGTCACCACATGAATAATAACTAAGAGTGCACGCGGCTATTCGTCCGATTTATGCAACAAACATGGGCAGATACTCGCATTTATCTATTGATTTTTGCAACCTATACTTAACTCACTTTTGCAGCAGCTGCAAATCAATGAATGCTAAATCGAACCTTTTACTCTTTCACCCTGTGACTATAAGTGAGCCCCAAAATGAACACATCGACCTATGCAATACGTAACACAGTTAACGCCACATTGAAGGCCTCGTCTAAAATAAGCCTAGCCGCCACCTTGTTGCTGGCAGGACTTAGCGCGGTCAATGCAGCGCCATTGCAAGTGAGCCATTTTAATCCGGGCGAAAACAGCATCTTTGCCGTGTCATCGAGCTTTATCAGCGGCAAACACGAAATGATGCTCGTCGATGCGCAATTTCAAAATAACGATGCCCAAACATTGGTCGACACCATCAAAGCCAGCGGTAAAAAGCTGACTCAGGTGTATATCAGCCATAGCGATCCTGATTTCTATTTCGGCTTAGCCGTGATTAAAAAGAATTTCCCCGATGCACAAATCGTCGCGACTCAAACCACTGTCGATGCGATTAAAGCCTCAATGGAAGGCAAACTCGCCTACTGGGGGCCGATTTTAAAAGATAATGCGCCAAGCGAATTAGTGTTACCTAAGGCGATTCACAGTGACACTTTCACCATCGACGGTGAGCAAGTGATTATCAAAGGTTTTAATGATAAACACCCTAAACACACTTTCCTGTGGGTGCCATCGGCAAAAACCATTACAGGTGGCGTGGAAGTATTTGATAACACGCATGTTTGGATGGCTGACACTCAAACTGCCTCTGAGCGTCAGGAATGGTTAACCCATTTAGATGCAATGGAAAAACTGCTGCCGACCACAGTGATCCCAGGGCACTATTTAGGCGAAGCGCGATTTAATACCCACGCCATCGGTTTTACCCGTGAATATGTAAAAGCCTTTGAAATCGCTGCAAAAGCCTCGAAAGATTCAGCCGAATTAATCCAAAAGATGCTGGCGCTATACCCACAAATGCCAGCCGATGCAGGGCTTGAGATCAGCGCCAAAGTTTACATGGGCGAAATGACCTGGCCTATGTAAGCCTAGTCATACCTATCTAGGCGATTAGATACAAGCATTTAAGTGCAAATAGTTAAAGACAGGCACGTGAGCGATTGCGTGCCATTTTTTAGCTAAATAACGGTACCAACCTAACTATTTTAATCGATGTTCTCAAAGGGCTTAAGTCGCTAATGTCGCGACGAACTTAAGCCAAAAGGTTTAACACTATGACTCAGCCAACAGCTCATCCAACTAGCACAACCAGCAGCACAGCAACGGCCAAAGAGCGCACTCTGCACGCCATTATCGACCCTTTATGTGGTTGGTGTTATGCCGCAGCGCCTTTACTCGATGCCGCCGCAAAAGCAGGCTTTACCATTAAGCTCCACGGCGGCGGTATGCTCACAGGCCCAAGACGTAAACAAATCGATGCTAACTGGCGCGACTATGTTATGCCCCACGATCTGCGTATTGCCGAGCTAACCGGACAACCTTTTGGGGAAAACTATTTTGATGGTCTGCTGCGCGATACCACAATCGTACTCGACTCGGCGCCTCCTATTAAAGCCATGCTCGCAGTCGATGCTATGGGTGGCGACAGTTTGGCCTATCTACACTCAGTACAACTGGCCCATTACCGTGATGGTCACAGCGCCAGTGATGAAGGTAATCTCGCAAGCTTAGCCGCTGAACTTGGGCTCGACCCTATGAGCTTTGCGCAGCATTATGCCCAAGGTGAAGACAAGCTATATGAGCATATTGTTGAATCCAGAGCATTACTGAATCTGATAGGTGCCCAAGGTTTCCCTTCGATGGCTATAGAGGATAATAACGGCAACATCACCGCCATTAATATCAACCGCTTCTACGGCCAACCCGCCCAGTGGTTAAGCCATCTTGAAGCGCAATTTGAGTCATAATCATGCCAACGCTTAATGGTGTTCCAACAAGCTCTTTAGTGAGTGAGTCTGCTCAGTTAAATCTTATCGAAACAGCAAGACAAACTGATGCGAATCTTGCACTTGTCAAAAGTACTTACGCAGGACACAGCTCTGCCGAAAATGCCAAAAATCTTGAGCATGCACTGGCAAATGACGCACGCTGGACAGAGGCCGCGGGATTTCCCTATGCGGGCACTTACGTAGGCTTTAGCGCGATAGCCGCCAAGGTGTTCGCCCGCCTCGAAACTGAATGGGATAACTATCGCGTCGATATCGAAGACTATGTCGCCCAAGACGATAAGGTTTTTGCCTTCGGCACTTATTCAGGTACCTATGTCAAAACGGGCAAGTATTTTAGCGCCCGAGTCGCCCATTTATGGAAGATACACAGCGGCAAAATCGTCAGTTTCGAACAGTTTGTCGATAGTCATACCGTCGTCAATGCCATGTAACGGTCAATATCATGTAACTGAAGTCATGATATTGAGACATGAAATAACTGAATAGTGAGGTGGGCAAGTTTAATTTAGCCCGCCTCGTGACTTGTCGACCCTAAGCCTTATCCGTATGATTTAGTGTTTTCAATATGTTGAGCACTTGACATTAAGTACTTAAGATTAAGCGTTTAAAATTGAACACTTGAGATTAACTTCGTAAAGTTACACATTCGAAGACTCATCAACTCAAGTGTCTAAAATGACAGAATGAATAACTAAAACAAGAACAAGGATGCGGTCTAATGCGAATCAATTCGATGCCAGTCGGGGCTCACCCAATCACGCTATCTATGACGCGACTTAGCCGAGCCAGCCAATGGATACTCAAGCAACAGAGAAAATTCACGCCCCTGTTATGGCTTGTCACCGCACTCCCCTTTACCTCACTGGCGTTGACCTCATTAGCGGCCAATGCAAGTGAAGCCGAGCTAGAGCTAAAAATTCAAGAAAACAGCGTCACCGATGGCCCTTATGTATTTTTAGATGATGCTCAAAAAGACATAGCCTATTGGATTTGCCAGAGTGAACTAAAACAAACAAGGATTGCGAAGGCGCAGTTAACTCGCCCTGCCAGTTGCGGTGAATTACCCCAACCGCACCTTCATACACAAGCTGTCACGGTTGAGCCAGACACCTTCACCCATGTCAGCAAAATTGTCGCCCTTAGCGATGTACACGGCCAGTTTGATGTAATGATTAACTTGCTAAAAGCCCATCAGATTATCGACAAAGATAACCACTGGGCCTTTGGTGACGGTCATATGGTGATGACGGGCGACATGTTTGACCGTGGTCATCAAGTCAATGAAGTATTGTGGTTTTTATATACCTTAGACCAAGAAGCCCAAGCTGCGGGCGGACGCTTACATCTACTCATGGGCAATCACGAGCAAATGGTGTTTCGCGGCGACTTACGCTACGTCAACGAACGCTACCAAGTTTCGGCAGATTTACTCAAACGCAGCTACGATGCGCTCTACAACAAAGACACCGAAATAGGCCAATGGCTTCGCAGCAAACATACTTTAGTCAAAATCAATAATATCTTGTTTATGCACGGCGGCATCAGCCTTGAATGGGTCGAGCGTAAATTACATATCAGCGATGCTAACCAATTATTTCGTCAGCATTTAGATGATAAAAAAGCCGATTTGAAGCAAGACGATTTACTCAACTTTTTGTTTTTTACCAATGGTCCAACTTGGTATCGTGGCTACTTTAAAGATGAACTGAAAGAGTCGGATATCGATAGCATACTGAACTATTTCAAGGTCGATCATATCGTCGTAGGGCACACATCGCAGGAACAAGTGCTTGGGCTTTATCATAATAAAATCATTGCGATAGATAGCAGTATTAAGAATGGCAAGTCCGGTGAGCTGTTACTTATCGACGCAGGAAAACTCCGCCGAGGTTTGTATCAGGGTGAGCAGGTTTCGCTATAACCTGCCTCACTAATATCTTTTGCCCCAATACGTGAATGAGCTAGCGCCTTAATCCATGAATGCGCTGGGGCAATAAGGCATGAATGAGCAAGGGTAAAATGGACGCCCACCATGGTACTCAATCGGCATAACTCTCAATCGTATGGCGCTCATTATGCACTCATCTTTATATCCATAAGTTCGCCTGTTCTAATTAACTCTGACTATACTCAAGCCAAGTGCGACTCACCTAAGTGCTGGAGTAGAAATGGGGAAGAAATTACTCACATTATCTAGCTTTTGCTTGTTTCTATTCAGCTTCTATCCCCCTGCATTTGCGGGCAGGGAACTCCAATTAGTCGCCACTAACTATCCTCCTTTTTATGCCGATGCTTTACCTGAACAGGGCGGCGTTGCGCAAGTCGTCAAAGAAGCTTTTAAACGCAAAGGTTACACTGCCAGCCTCAAGTTTTATCCCTTCGCCCGCGCGGCTTTACTCGTTAAAACAGGCCAAGCTGATGGCATCATTGGGCTCTGGTATCGTAAAGAGCGCGAGCAATGGGCCCAATATTCTGCGCCTATCCAACCCGTACAAATTGTGTTTTACAAACGTAAAGATTCACCGCTGAGTTTCAGTCAACTTTCAGATCTTAAACCTTTCACTATCGGTATAGGTCGCGGTTACGCTAATCCACCAGAAATCTTCGCCGCGGGGCTCACCACAGAGGAAGGAAATTCGGATGAGATGAATCTCAAAAAGCTGTTTTTAAAGCGTATTGACTTAGTCTTGATTGGCCATAACTTAGCGAGGTATTTAATTAAAAAAGGACCAAGTGAATATGAGGGTGCCTTTGAGCAAGTCGGCCCACCCATAGCGACTGAGGTATTTCATTTAGGGATCTCTTTGGCTGTAGCGGATCATCCGCAGTTAGTGACGGATTTTAATCAAGGTTTAGAGAGTATGCGCCGCGATGGACGATTAGCGGCAATTTTAAGCCAATATCCTCAGGTTGAAACGACTCAAGCGCCGATTGAAAAAACGCGAACTGAAGTCCATCCCTAAAGTCCGTCCAGCTTTTAAAAAGCAATAACAGCACAAAAAAACAGCAAAACTCTCGTTGAATTGTGCTCAATGCTCAAAAAACACAATTTCTTTCATTTTCGTTCGCTTACCTTTACAAACTTTTACCCAACTGGCGTACGTTATTCACTAGAATAGCGCCATTAGAGCGATTACCTTTTTAAACTGCCTTTGCGCGAGATAATAATTACAATGAAAAAAACCATTATTGCCATTGCCCTGCTTGCGATTATCGCCACAGCGGTGAGTTTTAGTGATGTCCTTCAAGCGGCTAAACCCGAAAACGCGCCACATCTTATGCGTACCGTTCCTGTGGTCACGGGTGAAGTGATTGAATATCCATTAGCGCAATCTATCTCTCTTATCGGCAAACTCGCGGCTGAACGTGCAGTGATCATTGCACCGCAAGTCACAGGTAAGATTAAACAAGTCGCAGTGACCTCAAACCAAGCGGTAAAAAAAGGCCAGTTACTGATCGAACTCGATGATATGAAAGCCCAAGCCGCCGTCGCCGAGGCCAATGCTTTCCTCAATGATGAAAAACGTAAACTCAAAGAATTTGAAAAACTGATCAGCCGTAACGCCATTACCCAAACCGAGATTGACGCACAAAAAGCCAGTGTTGATATCGCCCAAGCACGCTTATCCTCTGCCCAAGCAGATTTACATTACCACTCGCTGATAGCGCCGTTTGCGGGTAATACTGGCCTGATTAATTTCAGCGAAGGCAAGATGGTCAGCATGGGCACTGAGTTGATGTCGCTAGATGATTTGTCCAGCATGCGCCTCGACTTACAAGTGCCTGAGCATTTCCTATCGCAACTGAGTATTGGCATGCAAGTGTCAGCCACCAGTCGCGCTTGGCCGAATGAAATCTTTACTGGCAAAATGGTGGCTATCGATCCCCGCGTCAATGAGGAAACCTTAAACCTCAAAGTACGGGTGCTATTCGATAATCCGAAGAAACGCTTAAAACCGGGCATGATGATGTCGTCAACCATCACCTTCCCAGCGATTTCAGCACCTATGGTGCCAGTACAAGCTCTTGAATATTCAGGAACTAAACGTTACGTATACGTAGTTAGTGCCGACCACATTGCCCACCGCACAGAAGTGACACTCGGGGCACGTATCGATAACCAAGTCTTAATCGAAAGCGGTTTAAACATAGGTGACAAAGTCGTGGTACAGGGCTTAGTCAATATGCGCGATGGCCTGCAAATCAATGAAGTCACGCTCGATGGTAAAGCCTCAGCCCGTGCGACAGAGCTTTCAGGTCCTAAAGCAACGGAGACGAAATAATGTGGTTATCCGATGTTTCGGTTAAACGCCCTGTCGTTGCCATCGTTTTAAGCTTACTGCTGTGTGTATTCGGCATAGTGTCGTTCACTAAACTGTCGATACGGGAAATGCCCGACGTCGAAAGCCCTGTGGTCACCATCAGCACCAGTTACTCGGGTGCGTCGGCGGCGATTATGGAAAGCCAGATCACTAAGACTTTAGAAGATGAGCTAACAGGGATCAGTGGTATTGACGAAATCACCTCGACCACACGTAACGGTAGCTCGCGTATCACAGTTAAATTCCTCCTCGGTTGGAACTTAACCGAAGGGGTCAGCGATGTGCGTGATGCAGTGGCCCGCGCCCAACGCAGACTCCCAGAAGATGCAAAAGACCCCGTCGTCTCAAAAGACAACGGCTCCGGCGAACCCTCAGTCTATGTGAACTTAAGCTCGAGTGTGATGGACCGTACTCAATTAACGGACTACGCCCAGCGAGTACTCGAGGACAAATTCAGCTTAATCAGCGGCGTGAGTTCTATCAGCATTTCCGGCGGCTTGTATAAGGTCATGTACGTCAAGCTCAGACCCGAACAAATGGCAGGACGTAATGTAACCGCCACGGATATTATCAACGCCCTGCGTAAAGAGAACATCGAAACACCCGGCGGCCAAGTGCGTAACGACACCACTGTGATGTCGGTGCGTACCAAACGCTTGTACTACACGCCGAAGGATTTCGACTATCTTGTGGTGCGTACCGCCAGCGATGGCACGGCTATCTACTTAAAAGATGTCGCCGATGTGGCTGTTGGAGCACAAAACGAAAACTCGACCTTCAAAAGCGACGGCATAGTTAACATCAGTTTAGGCATTATTGCCCAGTCCGATGCCAACCCTCTGCTCGTTGCCAAAGAAGTACATAAAGAAGTTGATCGCGTACAAGACTTCCTGCCCGAAGGCACTAGCCTAGTGGTCGACTTCGACTCGACCGTATTTATCGACCGCTCGATTAACGAAGTGTATAGCACCCTTTATGTCACGGGCGCCTTGGTCGTACTCGTGCTGTATATCTTCATTGGACAAGCGCGAGCAACGTTAATCCCAGCGGTGACGGTTCCAGTATCTTTGATCTCGGCATTTATCGCCGCCAACATGCTAGGTTATTCGATTAATCTACTGACATTGATGGCATTAATCCTCTCCATCGGTCTAGTGGTCGATGATGCGATTGTGGTGGTCGAGAACATTTTCCACCATATCGAAAAAGGCGAAGAGCCCTTACTCGCCGCCTACAAAGGTACTCGCGAAGTGGGCTTTGCCGTTATCGCCACTACGGCGGTACTGGTGATGGTATTCCTCCCAATTTCATTTATGGAGGGCATGGTCGGGCTACTATTTACCGAGTTCTCCGTGATGCTGGCGGTGTCAGTGCTGTTCTCCTCCTTAGTGGCACTCACACTTACGCCTGTACTGAGCAGTAAATTACTCAAAGCCAACGTCAAACCGAATCGCTTTAATCGTTGGGTCGACAGCGGCTTTGCTCGCATGGAAAGCGTTTATCGTGTCGCCGTGACACGAGCGATTAAATTTCGTCTACTCGCACCGCTAGTCATCCTCGCTTGTATCGGCGGCAGTGCTTGGTTAATGCAACAAGTACCGACACAGCTCGCGCCGCAGGAAGACCGCGGCGTGTTGTTCGCCTTTATTAAAGGCGCCGAAGGCACCAGTTATAACCGTATGACAGCCAACATGGACATAGTCGAAGACAGGCTCATGCCCTTGCTAGGTAAAGGTGTGCTGCGATCCTTCAGCGTACAAGCTCCCGCCTTTGGTGGCCGTGCTGGCGATCAAACTGGCTTTGTCATCATGCAGCTAGAAGATTGGGAACACCGCGATGTGACAGCGCAGCAAGCCCTTGGAATTATTAGCAATGCCTTAAAGGATATTCCAGATGTAATGGTTCGCCCTATGATGCCAGGCTTTAGAGGGCAATCGAGCGAACCCGTGCAATTTGTACTTGGTGGTTCGGACTATGCCGAACTGTTTAAGTGGGCGCAGATATTGAAAGAAGAGGCTAACGCTAGCCCTATGATGGAAGGGGCTGACTTAGACTACGCAGAAACAACGCCAGAACTCATTGTTACTGTCGATAAAGAGCGCGCCGCAGAACTGGGGATCAGTGTCGACCAAGTATCGGAAACCTTAGAAGTCATGCTGGGTGGCCGCACCGAAACGACCTTTGTTGATCGAGGCGAAGAATACGATGTGTATTTACGCGGTGATGAAAACAGTTTCAACAATGTCGGTGACCTGAGCCAAATCTACATGCGGTCAGCTAAGGGCGAATTGGTCACTCTCGATACTGTCACCCATATAGAAGAAATTGCCTCGGCACAAAGATTAAGCCACACCAATAAGCAAAAATCGATCACCCTCAAGGCTAACGTCAGTGAAGGTTACACCTTAGGTGAAGGCTTAAAGTTCCTTGACGCTAAAGCCATTGAATTATTACCTAAGGATATTTCGATTGGTTACACGGGCGAATCCAAAGACTTTAAAGAAAACCAAAGCAGTATCTTTATCGTATTTGGTTTAGCTTTACTGGTTGCCTACTTAGTATTAGCCGCACAGTTTGAGAGCTTTATCAACCCATTAGTGGTGATGTTTACTGTGCCTATGGGCGTATTCGGTGGTTTCTTAGGACTACTGATCACCAGCCAAGGGATCAACATCTACAGCCAGATAGGCATGATCATGTTAATTGGTATGGTGACTAAAAACGGTATCCTCATCGTGGAATTTGCCAACCAATTGCGCGACCGCGGCTTTGAACTCGATAAAGCCATTATCGATGCGTCATCCCGTCGTTTACGGCCAATCCTAATGACAGCCTTCACCACCTTAGTGGGTGCTGTACCGTTAATTTTCTCAACGGGCGCGGGCTCAGAAAGCCGTATCGCTGTAGGTACTGTAGTGTTCTTCGGAATGGCGTTTGCTACCTTTGTGACCTTACTGGTGATCCCCGCCATGTATCGATTAATCTCGGCCACAACGCACTCTCCTGGTTATGTTGAAGCTAAGCTCGAAGCGGCGATTAAAGCACAAGAGTTAGCGGCACAAGAGGCGGCCGCAAAGCAGCAGGAACTCGCACCTAAAGCCTAGCGCTAATAATAACTGCAGAAGATCACAGAACAAAAAGCCAAGACACTCAGTGTCTTGGCTTTTTTATTGGCGTCTTAATCAAGTTTCCTTGCCCTACATAGGATATTGGGAATTTATCTATCCAATCACAACACAATTTCGGCCAGCGGATTTAGCGCTATACAACGCACTGTCTACCCGGAAAAGTGCGCTGCGCAGACTCTCATTATCTTGAACACAGATACAGCCAAAACTCATAGTCAAATTCAGTTGTTTATCTTGATAGAAAAAATCCGTCGACGCTAAATCTAAACGTAATTGCTCTGCAATTTGATATGTTTCATCTAAGGAGTAACCTTGTAAAACAATCAAGAATTCTTCACCTCCCCAACGTGCAATACAAGCAGCGGATTGCTGTAGCCCTTCAAGTAACCTTGCAACTTGTACTAAGACATCATCCCCACATAAATGACCAAACGTGTCATTAATGGCTTTGAAATAATCGACATCGCACATTAATAAGCAAAGGTCAGAGCCATTTGTGGTACTTAAGGCATTCTCCAACACTGCTTCCGCTTTACGGCGATTAGCGAGGCCAGTCAACACATCGGTATTAGACAAAGTTTGATTTTCATCAATAAGCAATTGTAAATCATGGATATCTCTCATCGTTACTATATGCAAGTCCGATTGATTCTCTGTGGTAATTTGTGCCGTGATCAAAAACCAACGGTACTCACCGTTACGACAAAGAATGCGAGCCTGCATTTCAGCCGTATCGATTCCTGCATTGATACTGCTTTCAACAATTTTTGCCCATCCTTCAACCATAGCTTGGCGCACTAAAGGATCTGGATACACAGTATTAAACCAAGCATCCATATCGGGAATATCGACTAATGTGTAGCCAATCTGTTCGATAAAGGCATGATTAACAAAACGATGGATCCGCTGTATACGGCCAGACATCTCATTCATGCGTGATTCTGAAAGCAGGATTGGAATAGGAATGAAATCTAAGCTTTTAAAGAGAATTACCTCACTGGTATTGCGTGCTGTCATTAACCTTCTCCGCTCAAATTCCAGACAAAGATCTGTTATCACATCCCAAACCTAATTGGGGCTAAAAGATGATAGATAAAATATAATTTAACGTTTGAATTTATTCAGAATTCAATCAAATACAACACGGTTACGGCCATCATTTTTAGCTTTATATAAAACGCTATCAACCCGAAATAATAGACTATGCAAGCTTTCAGCAACTTGATGCCCGACACACCCAAAACTCATGGTCAAATGCATATGCTGGCCATAGGATTGGTAATCCGTGGATTCAATATCACAACGCAACTTCTCGGCAAGCTCTATAGCGACTTCAAGTTCAGTGTTTTCCAGCACGATCAGAAACTCTTCCCCTCCCCAACGTGCGACACAGGAGGCAGAGGGGACATAGCGCTTAAGCTGATCCGCTACTAATTTAAGCACATCATCCCCACACAAATGACCAAAGTTATCATTGATACTCTTAAAAAAATCGATATCACACATCACTAAACAGAGTGAACCTTGTGCATCAGCACTGTGTTCTATGGCTAAAGCGAGGAGCTGTTCCACTTGACGACGATTGGCAAGTCCCGTCAGTAAATCGGTATTAGACTGTCGCTTGTTATCCTCAATCAGTAACTGCAACTGATGAACATCTCTCATAGTGACTATGTTTAAGTTTGATTGATTTTCTGTGGTAATTTGAGCTGTGATTAAAAACCAACGATATTCACCATTGCCACAGCGAAGGTAAGTTTGAAAACCTGCGGTACTCAGCCCCTGTTTTTCACTTACATACACAGCCCTATCCCAATCAAACATCGCTTTATCTCGAAGGATTGGCTCGGGATAAACAGTATTAAACCAAGATTCAATATCGGGTATGTCCGACATGGTATAACCCAATTGCTCAATAAATGCATGATTCATAAATCTATGCACCCTATGAGTGCTTGGGCGACGTCCTTCAACGTCCAAGGCCTCAGATAATAGAACTGGGATAGGTATATAATTTAAACTTTTGAATAATAAGACTTCACTATCTTCTGAAAAAAGTCGACGCATCCGTATCTCCCCATACAACGAATAACATAGAGATAACATTTAGTGTGATAGAACCACATATGATTTGTGAGGACAAGAACTCACTTAGGCTGTCGTCGATATAAAAACGCTACAATCGCACATCGTAAAATCAGAAAGTTACTTTGAGTACATCTAAAATGATGGAATCACAATTACTTAAGGAAAGCCTAATGAAAAGTGTTTGTTTGAAAAGACATTGATTCCCTTTGTTCGGATGCTCGTTTTTCGTACTACTCAGTAGTAACAATATTCAATAGAAGCTTTGAGATGATGGGATTTAGCGGAAGAATAGATGCGTAAACGTCACCATTCATAACTCTCTGCTTATGAATAGACTGTGGTCTACTCAATGATGAAGTTAATTTTACTTCCTGCCATGCCTCGATTGATTTCGACAGCACCCAAGAGGCAGCAAAGCAGCAGGAACTCGCACCTAAAACCTAGCTTTTCACGTCTATACAAAATGTAGAAATTACATAGAAAAGCCAAGGTACTTAGTATCTTGGCTTTTCATTTGCGTCTTAAGCGTTTTTTGCTTTATTGGCGAAGCCTAAAAGTAAACCTAAGCCAACGCAAAGCAGTGCACTTAACGTAATCACAATACCTAAATGGTGGATGATTCCCGCGCCGCCTAAACCTAATCCCAACAGAATATAATAAAATAGTCCAAAGAGTGCGCCAGCAGAGCCCGCATAGGTGCGGTAGTTTGCCAGAGCAGAGCTTAGTATGTTCGGAATTGCGATACCGTAAGCCATCACAATCAATAGCATAGGGGCTAGAAAGTAAACATTATTCAGCCCAATAAAGGTCGATTGAAGGAGCCAAATGCCCAGTCCACCGACAAGTGCAATAGCACTGGCTAAGCGAACGAGTTGTGCGCTGGTGTGGCCTCGACCCAGCATTATTTTATTAACATAACTACCAAGGAAAGCACCAAAGCCTAACAGTAAGCCACTAGTACCAAACGCGAGTGTCGATAAGCCTTGCGCCTCAAACATAAATGGCGCCAGTGAAAAGTAGCTAAACCACATTAGGTTAAACGCCGCCACCAACAAGCTGCTCTTAATAATCTCGCTGTCGGTAAGCATCTTAATCGCTAACTCGCCTATCGCGATTTTCTGGGTATGTGTGGGTTTGGTTTCGGGTAAAGATTTTACCGACAAAAACAGCAGCACAATTGCAGAGACCATGAGTGCGGCAAACACACCTTGATATCCCCAATACGCACTGAGGATACTGCCCAATAGCAATCCGATGACAGGGCTTATCCCAAGTGACATTCCCATCACAGAAAAGACTTTGGCTAATTCTTCGCCGCTATAACTGTCACGCATCATAGTTTGGGTAATCACAGAACCCACTGCCGCGCCAAAAGCCGACAATATGCGGGCCAGCAACAACAGGCTAAAATCGCTCACCATCAAGGCTAACGCAGAGCCAATGGCATAACATACTAATCCCGCGAGCATAGCTTTACGGCGACCAATAATGTCGGCTAAGCGGCCCCAGCAAAATACGCCGATAGCAAAAGCAATAAAGTACACAGATAAGGTTTGCGATGCGCCAGCAATCGACACTGCAAAGTGTTCTGCAATATTAGGCAACGCTGGGCTATAGATTGTTTCCATAATTTGCGGAAACATCATTAGCAGCACAGCGAGCCCTAAAGGGAGTTTTATATTCATGATTTTTAGTCCATTTCAGCACTCCAACAAATGAGTTGGTTTACCGAAATGTCACTCCATACTTGTAAAAGATGGCGCAGTATAGATAAAATCCAAATGTGACAACTAACAACACTTAGACAAAAAACATCAAAAATAGGACAAGATGGCCTTTATTCAACCCGAACAACTATTTAATCCAGATCTGCTGGATAATCTGGTTATTGGCATTGCCGCCGATATGGGCGAACACGACTCGGGAATGCATCACCACAGGAAGGCGCAACTGCTGTACGCCCCCACAGGCGTGATGAGATTCACCCTAGCCGATACTCAAATGGTGTTACCGCCAACGCGTGCGGCTTGGTTGCCAGCTGGCGTTAAGCACAGCGTCACCATGCGTAATGTGGTTGCCTATCGCTCACTCTACTTTGAACCAGAAACCGTCACTTTATTGCCCGATAAAGTCACTATTTTCCATGTAAATCCGCTACTCAAAGCCTTAATCGACACTATGTCGTTTTGGCCTTGGGACAAACCAAGAAGCACTCAATACAATGCCTTTTTGCTGCTCTGCGAAGAATTGGGCAATGCCACGGAAGAAAATCTGGCTTTACCCCTCCCACAGGATAAACGTTTAACAACCTGGCTAGCGCAACTACAGCAAGATCAAAAACCGCCAGCCAATCTTAAGGATATGGCAGTAGAAATCGGTGCCAGTGAACGCACAATTAGCCGCATTTTTAGCGCGCAGACGGGCATGGCTTATCAAGCCTGGCGCCAGCAATGGCGCTTACTCGCGTCCATAGAACAATTAGCAACGGGAATCTCGGTGGCGCAGGTGGGCTTTAATTTACAATTTTCCAGCGACAGTGCCTTTATCAGCTTTTTTAAGCAATATACTGGCACCACACCGGCACAATATTTCAAATAAGTACTGGCTCGACTGACTTACAATCGTCGAATCGAGCCTTGTCTCATATGCACTTTCATGACGCTAGCTGCGACGTTAAGCTTTCACCGCTGGCGTGGCAGAAGACTTAAACCAAACAAGCGGTTTTTGACGGCGCGTTAACATGTTTCCGAGCGCGACCAGCAAGAGTCCCACGCTTGAATACCAAGTCCACTGATAATCCTCAAACACGCTCGATACACTTAACGCCACCACAGGGGTAATCACCAACAGATACGCAGCGGCATTAGCGCCAATTCGCTCAACCAAGATCAAATAAGCGGTAAAGCCAACCACAGAGGCGATAACGGCTAAGTAGAACAAGCTGCCAAGATAGCTGGTTGTCAGCGGTAAACTAAAGCTTAAATCTTTAAACCAGATGATCAGCAGTAACGCCGCACTGCCATAGCACATGGCATACGCTGTTGAAGTAAAGGGCGACACATTATCGCGCGAGTTGCGCATACTGATCATGTTACCAATCGAGAAAAACCACGTACCTAGCAGCGAAAACAATAAGCCCCACACTAAATTTTGTGACCACTGAGTCGCGAGCAAGTCAGCACCAAAGAGTAAGCTAATGCCCCCCAGACCGACACCGACGCCTAACCAAAAATTACGACTGGTGGGCGTACCGTAAAAAATGCGGCCATGTATCGCATTAAAAATGGGGGCAGTGGCCATAATTACTGCCGTTAAACCGCTCGCAATATAATGGGTTGCGGTATAAAACGCGATAAAGTTCAAACAAAATAGACACACGCCTTGTAGCGCAAACCAAGGATGCTGCCTAAGCTTTACCGCTTGCAGCTTGTTAAAGGCAAAGCCAATGGCGAACATCAAGAGACTCGCAATCGCAAACCGATAGAAAATCGAGACTTCCGTCGCCACCTCACCGTGCTGCCACTTAATGGCAATCCACGAAAAACCCCACACAAAAATCATCAGCAAATACATCACAGCAGCCATAATGAGTCCCCTACACCTTCATAAAATGCTTAATGAGGCAAACTATACAGCGATGGCTTTCGTCCTTATGTCACCATCTTGTTGGCCATAACACGATATTGCGGTTTTAATCGCGAGCGGACGTTGAGCCACGCCCATAAGTGCGATAATTTGGAAAGACAAAATGCTTAGCCAGTGAGATCACTAGGAACCCATGGAGCCCAAATACATCAGTTTTGATAAATCCGCCAAAACCTGTATTCGTAAACAAGCGATTACGGAGGATTTATCTTGGGCTCATTATCAAAATGCGAGCGAGCGTCTGTATTACCAAAACGATGCACAACATACGCTGAGCATGTATCTGGATGGCGGCTACGAAACCCACAGAACCGATATCAAGGCCGACTATGGCGCGCCCAGTAAGTTTTGTCTTATGCCCCAAGGCTGCCAAAGCCATTGGCAACTGGGGCAACCGCAGCAGTTTATGCATTTGTATTTTAGCGATGAACATCTTAAAAAATTGGCGGTGCGAGTCTTTGATAAAGATCCACGCCAAGTGCGTTTACCTGAGTTGACCTTTGTCGATAATCCGAGATTAGAGGCACTGTTTCGACATCAAGTTGCCGGGCTCGATTGGCAGACGAGTGATCACCATCTGATGATGGAACAGGTAACCGACACTGTGCTGGTGACTTTGCTGCAAAGCTCAGGCTTTAATTTGTCGGTGGGGCCAATTAAGGGTGGGCTCGCACCTAAAGTGGCTAAAGCGATCAAAGAGTTTATTCATTGCCATTCCCATCGGCAAATTTACTTGTCTGAGTTGGCCGAGCTTGCCCAACTGAGCGAGTACCATTTTTGTCGCATGTTTAAATGCCAATTTGCGATGACGCCGCAGGAGTATTTGCTGCAAGTGCGCATTGAAAAGGTCAAACAAAGCTTGAGTCATTCAACGCAATCATTGACCGATATCGCCCTCAATAATGGCTTTGCCAATCAAAGTCATATGGGGCGTTACTTTAAAAAACTCAACGGCATGTCACCGGGCGAATATCAAAAATACCATAGAAGCTAACATACGCTTTGGGTTCACCATCTCGACGGCTGAACCCAACACTCTAACATCCTTGAAAACCCCATTGCTTCAATATGCTATAGTGCCCTTACTCCCCTAGCAGTTGGAAAACGCCTTGAAAAAAATCGCTTTATTTGTCGATGTACAAAACATCTATTACACCTGCCGCGAAGCCTATGGTCGCCAATTTAATTATCGTAAACTGTGGCAGCACTTAGGTTATGAAGGAGACATAGCGTTGGCCGTGGCTTATGCCATCCATAAGGGCGACGATGGGCAATTGAAATTCCAAGACGCACTAAAGCACATAGGTTTTGAGGTGAAGTTAAAACCGTTTATTCAGCGTAGCGATGGCTCGGCCAAAGGCGATTGGGACGTGGGGATCACCATAGATATTATGGAAGCGGCGAGTGAAGTGGATACAGTGATCTTATTGTCTGGTGATGGCGATTTCGATTTATTGCTGCAAAAAATTCATCAAAAGTATGGCGTTGAAACCCAAGTGTATGGCGTCCCTACCCTGACGGCTAAATCCTTAAGGGATGCAGCCTCTCAATTTCATCCCATAGATGAGGCGTTATTGCTCTAATCAAAAGACAGAATGCGCCTATCCATCACGCTAACCGTATCTGACTCATTCACTCTTTCGCCCCACAATGTCGAGACACTATGTTGAGCTTCTACTTTAAAGATGAAGCAAGTCACTGATAGGTAATGTCCGTATACATAGGGGCGAAACGTTTTAGAAAGGCATTACGGGTCGATAGCGGAATATGTTGCTCTTTCATCGATTCAATCAAATGGCCGACTAAGGCATCGAAATCCGCTTGAGTAATATTCAAGCCTCTATGACTGTGCTGCATACTTTCGCCGTGATACACGCAGCCGCCATCGGCAACCAGACAGAAATGTTCAATGGCACGCTCACGAAATAACGCAATATCTGTCTCTTGAAAGTGATGTACTATGCGTGGATCTGTGGCAATACGTGCCAGCAAACCATCGACTATCGCCGATACGCCTGCGTTACCACCTAAATCTTGGTATAAGGTTTGATGGCTTGCGGTTTGATGACTCGAGTTAGTTTGTGATGCTGAGGTTTCGGTCGTTGGCACCGCACAGCCAGTGAAAAAAAATACTACGACGAAAGGTAATAGCTTCATCCGTAAACGCCTCATAACGCCCCCTCCACCGACAGGTACCAACCCCGTTGCTCTTCAAACCCTGCAATGCTGCCCAAATTCGCATAGGCCGTCACCACGGAAAAATGCTTATTGATAAACCACGCTAAAAACACATCTTGCCAATCATCCTCCTGGGCAAAAGCTAACTCATCGGGTTTCTGGCGATATTCGATACCCAGTGCCACATTATCCGTCAGCAATACCGCGGCAGAGGCTTCGAGCACAAACTGGTAATCATGATTAGCTTGAGTACCAAAACCCAATAAACCCGTTTGATTCGCTTTGGTCGCGCGCACGGTCCCATTGAGTAATACATTTCGTCCCGCTATCGCATCAAAAAATACTTTGCTGGCAGCAACATACACATCTAAACCCCAATCATCCCGCGCCCCAACCGCCTGAGGAATCGTAAAGTCATCGACTCTTTTATACTGGGCACCTAAGGTAATTTGCGGCATAGCCGTATAAAGCAGCTCTCCGGCAAGCTTGTATTTTACGCCGAAGATATCTTGGCCTAACTCGCCGCCCATAGTATCCAAATCAAAGGTTTGCCGCGCAACGCTCAGCTCGAATCGATTATCAAAACTCAAAGAAGCACCGATCACTTTCAGCGTAAAATCATCGACATAGACACCCGTCGCCATCGCCGTTGCCGACCATTCACCGCTACTACCATAACCGTTGATCACGGCCCATGGCACTATGCCACCGCCAGCACTGCCTTCAATCATCGTCCCGCCGCCAGTCCCGACCACACGGCTACCTTCAGCAAACGTAGGAACAGTGCCCAATAGTAAAAATAGGCAAAACAAAGCCTTAACATAATTCCAAGTTAATGAATTCAACTTCAATGCATTTATGGAAATGTTCACTGGATGCTCCGCTCTAATTCTTTCGACGATGAACCGTTAGTCTAACGTCTTTGCATATTGACTTGAGTAAACGCGCTTATGCATCAGAAGTATTTGGATGGTTAAACGCCTCGAACCACAGATCAAATTCAGCCGCTTTTAAGGGTTTCGAAAACACGTAACCTTGAATGATATCGCAATCGAGATTACGCAATATCTCAACACCTTCTTGTTCTTCAACGCCTTCGGCTACTACGGTAAAACCTAAGCCGTGGATCAATTTAATACTCGTATCGACTATCATCACATCTTGGCTATCCGTGAGCATGTCTTTGATAAAGCTGCGATCAATTTTCACTTCATTAACAGGTAAAATTTTCAAATAGGCTAATGATGAATGACCTGTACCAAAATCATCAATGGCAACAGACACGCCCATGTCACGGAATCGCTGTAATACACTCACCACTGTCAGTGCATCTTTCATCACGGCGCCTTCAGTGACTTCGATACAGAGTGCACCGCTTGGCAGATTATTATCTTTCAGTAAAATGGCGATTTGATTCGGTAAGCGAGTATCGACTAAATCATGGGCCGACAGGTTAATAGCCAGTTTTAGCACTATACCCCGCCGCTGCCATGTCACTAATTGCTGAATTGCCTGCTTCAATACCCACTGGCTAACAATATCAATGTTGCCTGAATTTTCAGCCAGTTGGATAAATTCATCGGGCGGAATAAACCCTAGCGTAGGATGTTGCCAACGGATCAATGCCTCGGCACCAGTGCACTGGTTTAGGCGTAAATCCACTTTAGGTTGGAACACTAAATACAATTGGTTTTGCGCTAAACCTATAGGCAAATCACGGATAATCGTCAGCTCACGCTGATACTTTTCATCGGCGCCTTGACGATAACTGACAATACGTTGCTCTTCGAGACAGGCTTGATTGAGAGCAATTTCGGCGCGGCGCACTAACACATCGATATCAGCACCATTACCATCGATTTCAAGTAATCCCGCACGCACGGTAAGAGAAATATTTGAGCCTTGGATTGGAAAGGGAGACTCCAGCATATCCAATGACTTCAGTAAATGTTCGGGGCGAATACCTTGACTATACAGAAGTAAAAATGAGTCACCGTCTAATCGTGCCAGCAAATCCGGTGTCGGTGCTAATTGCTCTAGGCGACGAGCAAAAAGCAGTAATAAAGTATCGGCGTTGGCAAAACCAATAATATCGTTGATATGGCGGAAATGTTTAATATCTAACAACACCATAGCACCGGATAATTTATCGTTAAGATCCGCCAAATGCTGTTTTGCCGCAAAACGATTGAGTAAACCTGTCAAGCTATCGTGGCGAGATTGGTAGACTAAATCCTTTTCCCGCGCTTCAATATCATCGCGCATTAAGGATAAACTCTTGGCCAACACCCTAAGCTCTGCTGGCGCACCTTGAATATTGGCAGGCTGCTTACCTTGACCGATTTTGCGGGCATAATTCACTAGTTGATGCACAGGTTCAGTCAAACTGCCCGACAACCAAATCGCAATCGCAATCGCCAGCGCTAAGGTCAAAGCAAAGATCAGCAACATATTATTGCGTAGTTGCTGATAACTTTGCTGCCACTTGAGGTTTGATTGGTGTAGTAGCGCTAATTGGCTGCCGTTGTGATCATAAAGTTTGATGCCCATAGACAGATGATCTACGGGAATACTTTCACTAGGCATTTTCAGCAAGCTAGGCAATAAGCTCGCCTGCTCAATTACGCTTAACTTTTCATTATCTGATAAGGTTGAAGCAATTTCAGTGCGGCCCGTTGCCTGATTGACAAAACTCACATCGATGCCCGTAATGGCTTTAGCTTGTTGGGCGACCTTCTCATCCAATAAAAAACCCATGCCAACCCAAGCGATTAAGGTCGGCGCCTTCACCGGCTGCAGCACAAACTGATAGCTAGCATGATCAAAATTAAGGATAGCTAAAGCATTATGATTGCTGGTGGTCATATTAAATAAGGATTGAATATCATCCTGAGTGAGTCCGGGCAAACTCGAGGTCAAGAGCTCCCCTTTAGGTGATAACAATACAGCGGCATCGGCACCAATACGAGAGCCGTGATTAGATAACACTGACTCAATGGTTTCTTGCTCACCAGTAGCAATCGCGCGCTTAAAACCAAAATCGGCACTGAGTACGGACAAACTTTGACTGAGCTGAATACCGCGATTCGATAACACTTCGAGAAACACATTCGCGCCAATATCGAGGCTTTTCTGTTGCTGTAAAAAGTTATCTTTTTCGGTCGCTGTCAACACGGAAAATGCCGTGGCAAATTGCACTAACGTCAGCACAATAAAGAAAACTAAAATCAGCCGAGCGCGAAAACTATTTAGCATGTAATGGCTTACCTTCAGAATCGTAGTGACCAAATCCCGACGGCGGAGCCGACGGTTTAGCTTGACGCTCAATGTCTAAGGACAGACTGAGTTGATTAGGACCATTAACTATCAGTAAATCCGTTGGCTCTGATGCCGCCTTCTGCCATGGATGCCAGCGCTTAACTTTATATTGACCAGCGATAAGTCCCTTAAACTGGATCTCACCTTTCTCGTCCGTCACTGCGACAATAGGGCTATCTGCCACATAGATAAATGCCTGCATATAATCGTGAATATTACAGCCAAGTGCAACTAAGCCGGGTTTATCGAACTGAATCGGCGCTTCGGCTTGACCCACATACAGTTTAAGTTCGAAAGGTTTAGCTTCTGAAAAAGAATATACATGGTGGCGAGTACGATCTAAGTTGGGGAAATCCACCTTTGCACCTTTAGGCACCGCCAGTACAAAGGGGATAAAGGTTCGATTTTTTTGCGACATTTCATAATGTTCGACAGGTATCGCATTATCGGGCATCACTGCAGGGATCAGCTCCACGACAGTATCGGCAATGGCCTGTTGTTGCAGATCTACTACATTAATATTGAGTTCAGCAGCCATGACTTGAGGCGTGAAATAGATCAAAACGCAAAGTACTAACGCATATAAAACGCGATATAGGATCATCCGTTACCTCGGGCATAGTGATGCAAGGTCAACAAGTACCTTAGCTGAGTTCTGCGTAAAAAAACGATCTAGATTCATCTAGCATTGTACATTACTAATACATTGAATAATCATCAAATTATATAGAAAAGTCGTAAAACAGTAACCATTCTAATCATACTGTGATAATGACGCACTCAAGTGGCAATAAGTTATAAGCTAACAGAATGGTCTGGTAATAGTTATTCATTGTTTCTTATTGATGATCCAGAAAATACCAACGATATTCCTCATTTCTGGTTTTAGTTTTAACCTAGCGAGCAATACCATCACTAAGCATCAATTGACCTAATGTTAATTAACTCCAGCTAAAGATAGTCAAATCTAATCGCTCTCGCTGTGAATAAACAAAAAAGGCCTACTCAATGTAGACCTTTCATGTATTTTTCAACTAGAAAACAAGCTTAACCGATTGTTATCTCTTTATGCTCATCGGCTTTTTTACCGCCTCTCTTTGCTAAGGCATAGTAAAACAGCGGCGTTAGGATAAGACCAAATACAGTCACCCCAATCATACCGGCGAATACTGCCACGCCCATGGCTTGGCGCATCTCGGCGCCCGCGCCAGTGGAGAACACCATAGGCACCACTCCCATGATAAAGGCGATAGATGTCATCAAGATAGGACGTAAACGTAATCTTGCTGCCTCTAATATCGCCTCCATAGGTGCCATACCATGGTCTTGTTTCTCCTTTGCAAACTCGACAATCAAAATAGCGTTCTTAGTCGCCAGCCCCACCAGCACTATCAGGCCAATTTGGGTGAAGATATTATTATCCCCACCGTAAATCAGCACACCACTGAGGGCTGAAAGTAAGGTCATTGGGATGATTAAGATAATCGCCAATGGCAAGCTTAAGCTCTCGTACTGGGCGGCTAGCACCATAAACACTAAGATGATCACCAGCGGGAAAACCAAAAGACCCGTATTGCCCGCGAGAATTTGCTGATAGGTCAGCTCGGTCCACTCATAAGTCATACCATTAGGTAACGTTTCAGCCAAAATTTTCTCAATCGCCGCCTGCGCTTGGCCTGTACTCACTCCGAGCGCTGGACCACCGTTGATTTCAGCGGTCGTGAAACCGTTATAGTGCATCACTCTGTCTGGGCCTGAACTTTGGCTGACGTTGATGAACGAACCTAGCGGGATCATGTCACCATTCAGATTCGGCACCTTTAGCTGACTTATCTGCTGCGGACTTTGACGGAACGCCTCGTCGGCTTGCATATTCACCTGATAGGTTCGACCGAAACGATTGAAGTCGTTGACATAGGTCGAGCCCATATAGGTTTGTAATGTCTGGAAAATTTGATCGAGCGACACTGCCTGCTGTTTCGCTTTAGTCCGATCAATATCCAGTTCAAGTTGTGGCACGTTCACTTGATAGCTAGAGAAAACGCCAGCTAACTGAGGATCGGCCCACGCCTTGTACATCACTTGTTGGGTCACCTGATACAAGGCCTCATAACCAAGGTTAGCTCTGTCTTGAATTTGCAGACGGAACCCTCCTATAGTGCCGAGGCCTTGCACAGGTGGCGGCGGGAAGATGGCAATAAACGCATCCTGAATAGCAGCAAATTGCTGATTTAATTGGCCGGCAATGGCATTCGCCGACAGTTCAGGACTGGTACGCGAGTCAAAATCATCGAGCGCAACAAACACCACGCCTGAGTTAGGACTATTGGTAAAACCGTTGATGCTAAGGCCAGGGAAGGCAATTGAGTGCGCGACTCCGGGGTGATTTAGCGCAATCTCAGACATCTTCTTGATCACACTATCCGTACGTTCAAGGGATGCCGCATCGGGCAACTGGGCAAAGGCCACTAAATACTGTTTATCTTGGCCGGGCACATAACCCGTTGGTGTATTGGCAAATTGCACTCCCGTTAACGCCACCATGCCTAAATACACTAGGCCGATAATGCCGCCAAAACGGATCACCTTACGCACTAACCAGCCATAACCATCGGATGCACGGTTAAATAAACGATTAAAAGGCACAAATAACCAAGCACCAAACAACTTATCCATTAGACGCGTTAAGCCGTCCTTAGGTGCATCATGGCTCTTGAGTAACAGCGCCGATAATGCCGGACTCAAAGTGAGTGAGTTAATCGCCGAGATAAAGGTCGAGATAGTAATAGTCAAGGCAAACTGTTTATAGAACTGCCCGGTTAAACCGCTCATAAAGGCCGTTGGAATAAACACCGCCGCCAGCACTAAGGTGGTTGCCACAATCGGGCCAGTCACTTCCTTCATCGCCTTTTGTGTTGCCGCAACAGGGCTTAATCCTGCGGCAATATTACGCTCGACGTTTTCGACCACGACGATGGCATCGTCAACCACAATCCCGATGGCGAGCACCAGCCCGAATAGCGACAAGGCATTTAACGAGAAACCGAGCAGATGCATAAAGGCAAAGGTACCGACCAAAGACACAGGCACGGCCACCAGCGGAATAATCGATGCGCGCCAAGTTTGCAGGAACAGTACCACCACTAACACCACCAGCAACACGGCTTCAAGCAAGGTTTTTACCACAGCTTCAATCGAGCCACGCACGAACACTGTTGGGTCGTAAACGATTTCGTATTCGAGTCCTTCAGGGAATCCTTTAGACAGCTCAGCCATTTTGGCGCGCACATCGTCGGAAATCTGAATCGCATTAGAGCCCGATGCTTGGAATACAGGAATAGCGACCGCATCCTTATTATCGAGTAAAGAGCGCAGCGCATAACTCGTTGCCCCGAGTTCGACCCGCGCGACATCTTTAAGGCGGATCACCTCAGCATTCTGACCAACTTTGATAATGATATCTTCAAATTCAGACAGTTCAGTTAAACGACCTTTAACGTTAATCAAAAGTTGAAAGTCAGCACTGCCACTGGGCTGCGCGCCTAAACTGCCCGCTGCTGCCTGTTGGTTTTGCTCACGTACGGCGGCAATAATGTCCGCTGGCGATAAACCCAGAGCCGAGACTTTATTCGGGTCGAGCCAAATTCGCAGGCTGTATTCGCCGGCGCCAAACAAACGTACCGCGCCCACACCGTTAATCCGTGCGAGCTCGTCTTTAACGTTTAACGCCGCATAGTTAGACAGATACAACATGTCGTAACGGTTATCCGGCGATAACAAATGCACCACCATGGTGAGATCCGGCGATGATTTTTCAGTAACAATACCTAAGCGTTGCACTTCCTGCGGCAGACGGGGCATAGCGCGATCGACACGGCTCTGCACTTGGGTTTGAGCCTTATCCACATCCGTGCCAATCGCAAAGGTGATGGTCAAGGTCATGCGTCCATCGGACGTCGCCTGCGATGACATATATAACATGTCTTCGACGCCGTTAATTTCCTGCTCGAGTGGTGAAGCCACTGTCTCAGCAATCACTTTAGGATTTGCGCCAGGATAATTAGCGGTGACCACTACCGTAGGTGGCACTACCTCTGGATATTCGGTAATAGGCAACTGCCAAACGGCAATCGCCCCCGTGATAAGAAACAGCAATGACAGTACGGCTGCAAATATCGGTCTTTTAATGAAAAATTGCGACAACATAGTGTGTTATTCCTTAACCGCGGCTCGCCGTTTCGACCGCTTGCGCAGTCAAATGCTCTTGGTTTTTATCGAGTATTAACTGGGCTTGGCGTAGCGCCTCGAGCTTGTCGCTGTCGACCATGTCCACTATGTTTGGCTCAATTTGCATCTTAGGACGTACGCGTTGCATACCATTAATGACGATCTTGTCATCGGCCATCAAGCCTTGGGTCACGATGCGCAGTCCTTGGACTTTTTCGCCTAAGGTCACGCCGCGATATTCGACCGTGCCATCATGACCGACGACCAGCACAAACTTATTATTGAGATCTGTGCCAACCGCTTTATCGTCAATCAAGATCCCCTCATAGACGCCACTGCCCGCAGTACGAAGACGCGCAAACAAGCCTGGCAATAGATTATTGTCTTCATTGTTAAAAGTGGCCCTCACTCGAATAGTACCCGTCTGCTTATCCATCGCATTATCCACAAAGTCGACCATGCCAATATGGTGATAATCGCGCTCATTGGCTAAAGCCATGTACACAGGATTATCGCCAGCACGGGGATCGTTACGTTTGTTCTGCGCAGTCAACTTCACGTATTTAAGGTAGGTTTGCTCGTCCACATCGAAATAGGCATACATGCTGGCGGTAGAGACTAAGCTGGTCAGCACACTCTGCCCTGCGGTGACATAGTTACCCGCAGTGACGTTGGCGTAGGATACTCGGCCATCAATCGGCGCTTGTACTTGGGTATAAGCTAAATCAAGCTCGGCGCGCATGAGTGCTGCTTTCACCGAAGCGACTGCGGCTGCAGTCTGACGTTTGTTCGACTCACGGGTATCGAGTAATTCGGCCGAGACCGCCTTTTGGTCAAATAACTTATGTGCCCGTTCAAAATCATTAGTGGCCAGTTGCTCTGCAGAGAGTGCGCTAGCAAGATCTGCTTTTAACCGTGCCACTTCCACTTCAAACACGCTTGGATCGATGCGAAATAACACCTCGCCTTTTTTCACTAAGGCGCCTTCTTTAAAATTTACGGAGTCGATATAGCCCGACACCCGCGGGATAAGGGTGACACTTTCTGGCGCCTGTAAACGACCGGTAAACTCATCCCATTCGGTGACTCGCTCATGTAATACCTGAGCTACATCCACCTTAGGCGCACTCGGTGCAGGTCCCTGCTGCGCTGTTTGCTCACCACAAGCTGAAAGGACGAAAGCAGCCACTGCCGTTAACATCATTATTCGTAAAGGTTTGTTACTCATCATATTACTATCCTCAAAGTGGCGGGCATTTCACGCTGTTCGAACCACACACATGCAGCTGTGTTACAAACCAAACCAATTAAATACCGACTGGTAAAAAATATTCTGTACTGGACGGTAATATATAGCGTAAAATGATGCTGTCAACAAATTTATGTACCGAACGGTATTTAATTAAAAGTGTGCACTTACCCTAGGCATACAATGCGTCCGGAGGCAAAAAGCTACGAGTTTGAACGGCAAAGCATTTTGATGAATATTGAAGCAAATACTGACTAACGCAGATAACATGCTGAACTTAGGTGACAACTTGAATGACTAAGTAGACATATCCCCCTAAGTCCGTCATCGGTGGCAAGTGTGGCTGGACAGGGACTAAACCCATGTCTATCCTAGGGGCAATTGAGAATTGAGGAGCCTAATGATGTCAACCGTCACCCAGACGCCCTGTGTTGGTCGCCCACGAGCTTTTGACACTGACGATGCATTAGCAAAAGCCTTAGAAGTCTTCTGGCTCAAAGGTTTTGAAGGTACATCGTTAACCGATCTCACCCAAGCTATGGGCATTAATAAACCTAGCCTTTATGCCGCTTTCGGTAATAAAGAACAGTTATTTCTCAAAGCGATAGAATTGTATGAACAGCGCCCCTGTGCGTTTTTCTACCCGGCACTGGAACAAAAAACCGCCTATCAGGTTATCGAGTCAATGCTGCTCGGTGCGGCAAGCTCTTTGGTGGATAAAAGCCATCCACAGGGATGTTTGATTGTTCAAGGGGCACTCACCTGTAGTGAAGCAGGACAAGCGATTAAAGACACTTTGATTAATCGTCGCCGCGATGGTGAAATCGCTCTGTGCGAAAGATTGCAACGCGCCAAAGATGAAGGTGATTTGCCCGCTGATGCCGATCCCTTGCTGCTTGCCCGTTATATAGGCACTGTATTACAAGGTATGGCCGTACAAGCGACCAGTGGAATTTGCCCGAATGAACTGCGCAAAGTGGCCGAACTAGTGCTGGCTAACTTTCCGCGTAATAATTAATCCTGATTCACCAATCCTGATCCACAAAAACTAAACCCCAGTAGAGTACTCACTTAACTGGGGTTTTATTTATGCTTTGCTTTATTTCTGTCCAACCATTTATTTCTGTCCAACCAAGAGTTCTCTAAACAGTTGTCTGAGTCGTTTCAATAATGGCAGGCTGCTTTTATCTTGATGCTGGATCACATCGACGTTTGCATGCCAGCCTATCTGCTCAAATTCTATGGGGATGCGAGTTAAGTTACCCGATGAAACTAAATTGGACGCCATATGCTCGGGCAATAGACACCAACCATGGCCCTGTAATGCGAGCTCCAATAACACGTAATAGTTATCGGCATACCAAACATCAGGACTGAACGCCTGCTGAAAACTACTGGTTTTAGTATTCCGTGAGCGGATGAGTAATTGTCGATACAATCGCAATGAGTCCATGTTCGGTGCAACTGATTTTGCTAAGGGATGCGAACTCGCCACATAAAGATCGAATTGAATCACCCCAATGCTCTCAAAATCTATACTACTTGGCATAGATAATTCACTAAAAATCAATCCTGTAGATGCTCTTCCCGAATGCACCATGTCGATAATATCTATGCTTGAGGCACTGAGAAACTCGAGTTCGATATTAGGGAAATCACCTTCTAACAACCGAATAATTTCAGATATTCTCTGTATCGGAATGCCTTCATCCATCGCAAGGCACACTTCTGAAGATTGACTGCTGAAGAGTGATAAGGCGGTATGTTTGAGCCTACGATGTTGAAGAATCGTCGCTCTTGCGTAGGGCAGTAATTTACTGCCTTCGGCCGTTAATACTGGATAACGACCCGAACGGTCAAATAACTCAACCCCACAGTCAATTTCAAGATTCATCACATGCTGGCTAATCACGGATTGTGCTTTCTTAAGTTGCCTTGCAGCATTCGAAAATGAACCCGATTCTACGGTTTCCATAAAGGCTTCGAGTTGTTCGAGACTAAACATATCGCTTTTACCGATACTATCTAACTATAACTTATCCCTATACTAGATAAAATTATGGCCATAGTCACATTAAATGAATGGGAAATAGCCATGAAAACGACAGAACGTATCTTTAACGCCTTACTCTTTGAAGCGATTGCACTCGCTATTATTATCCCCGTTTCTACCCTTATATCAGGCAAGGGAACCAGTGAACTCGTCATAGTTGGTATCGCTTTGAGTCTTTATACCGTGGTATGGAACTACTTCTACAACCTAGGATTCGACAGGGTATTTGGGGCAAATCGAGAGCAACGTACTTTGAAAACCAGAATACTGCATACCTTTGGATTTGAAGGGGGACTTATTTTCATTAGCATACCGACCATCGCCTGGTTTCTACAGATAGGTTGGTTGGCAGCCATGGGCTTAGAAGCGGTTTTTTTGATCTTTTTCTTCTTCTACAGCACCCTATTCCATTGGTGCTATGACAAGTATCAGCCCTACAAGACTTGGTTTACTATGCCAGCCACTAAGGTCAAATAGCATTGCTAACATCAACACACATCAGCATCAAACGAACCTCACTAAGCACGTTAGCGGTTCGTTTGATGACAGCATTGAAACTTATCCGTTTCAATTTCTTCTAATCAGCAGAAAAGCTAAGCCAGAATATTCGTTGCCCAGCGCAAAAAACCACTTAAACACAGTAAACAAAAGTAATAGACCCGCACACAGTGAACTGAGGCTGTTGAAAGATCCTATAAACATCACAAAAGTACTCGCTATCAATAATTAATATTCAAATCATTAGTCTAGATATAATTCTTTATGCTATAAAAGCCATATATTAAGCAGGGAGATGGAAGCAAAATGCGTGTAGGGAACCGAGTGAGGCTCAGGATGCAGCAGGCATTAAATTTGCCATCAGCATTGATACTTAGCATCGTTTTACTGCTCGTATCCATTATTTGCAACATGGCATTCGCCCAAGAAAGCAATGCAGTGCCCGCAGAATCACAGCCTCAGGCGATAACCTTAGCCGCAGAAGACAGTTGGCCGCCCTTTGCCAATCAATTCGGCCAAGGCATTTCCCATCGTTTAATCCAAGCCGCCTTTAAACAGTCGCATATTGAAGTGAATAGCTTAGTCGTGCCCTATTCTCGCGCCTTGATGATGGCGGAAAAAGGTGCAGTTGATGGGGTGTTTAACGTCACCCGCGAAAACAGTACTGAGCAACGCTTCATCTTTGGAAACACCCCATTATTTATCGCCACGGCTTCTTTTTATCAAAAGAAACAAAAACCTATTCTTGCAGACAATAAATGGGCGCTACCTAAAGGCACCGTTATCGGCGTGATTAAAAGCTATGAATATGGCGATGAATTTCCCACATTAGTTAAACAGCAACAGCTCAATATCGTCACCGTCGCCAACCAACAACAGCTCATCAATTTATTATTGATTGGTCGCATAGATGCCGCCTTGATGTTCGACTTAGTCGCGAAGGAAAACCTGAAAAAAATGGGGGTAGATGATGAGATTATTCCTGCATTTGCTAACCACAGCAGCGATATTTTTTTGGCCTTCTCGAAAGGAAATCCGCAAGCACAAACCTTAGCGACCCAACTCGACGCTGGCTTATCACAGCTAAAAGCCACAGGCCAATACGACAAACTGCTCTTAGTAGCTGACTAATCGCCTATTACTACGAGCGAATGATAGATTACCGCTGCGAGCGAATGATCTCTTGATTCACCCAATATAACAGCTGCTTAATAGCCTTCGACAGGATCTGATTCTGGCGCACAATATAACCTAAACTCGTAGTAGGGAATTGCGGTAGAGGAGTGACTTTAGTGGTGAGATTCGCCTTAGTGTAAACCGAAAACTCCGGTACGATAGCCACACCAAATCCCGCCTCTGCCCAATCAATTTGCGCGTCAACACTGCCGACTTCCATTATTCTGTAATTCGATAAGTTCAGCGACGGTAATGCGGGATCTAACAATTCGCGGGTTCGCGTATCGTGTCCTAATAAAATCAACGTCGGTTGCTCGGCTAAGGGCGTATCCACAGAGGGTTTTGCCTGCTGCCATTGCTGTAAATTATCTCCGATTGCACACCATTTAATCTGTTGTAGCTCAGTAAAATGCAGTGGCTGACTTTCCTTCTGCGCAATCACAAACCCTAAATCGGCCTCGGCATTTTTCACCAATTCAGAGGCTTGTGATGAGGTAGTGTTGAGCAGTGAGAAATCTATTCCCGGAAACTCCGCCTTAAAAAGCTGAAACGGCTGGATCAACAATAACCGCGAGATAATGTCGCTGGCGGCAATGGTCAATGTGCCTTGACTAAGGTCATTAATCGCATTGAGATCCGCCTGACAAATTTGCAGCTCCATTAACGTCTTCTGACTGCTCTCTAACAGGCGAAATCCCGCTTGCGTTAATCGAAAGGGATTACGGTCAATCAACTTGACTCGAGTGCTTTGCTCTAACTGCTTAATATGCAAGCTAACATTGGGCTGCGTCATGTGCAGCGCTGTGGCCGCTTTCCCAAAATGCTTGTATTCAGCCAAAGTCACGAAGGTCTTTAACCAATGGATATCGAGCATAACGTCACCTTTTGCAAAGTATTAGAGTTAATGATAGCCAATGATATATGAAATTCTTATTGGGATGATAACCATAATTAATTTCTCTTATTCAAATGACGGGTCTAGCATAGCGTCTTAATCAATGAGGAGATGTTGTTATGCCGTCGATCGTGGTTGTGGGTGCAAATTGGGGTGATGAAGGCAAAGGCCGCATCGTAGATTATTTAGCCGCGGATGCCGCTGCCAGTATTCGCTTTCAAGGTGGTAACAACGCTGGCCATACCGTCGTCAACGACTATGGCACCTTTAAATTACACCAATTACCAAGTGGCATTTTCAACCCTAACTGCGTTGCAGTTTTAGGCCCTGGTATGGTGATCAGCCCTGAAAAACTCAGTGTAGAAATTGCTGAAGTGCAAGCGGCTGGCATTGAAGTCAAATTATGCATTTCTGACCGTGCTACCTTGTGCTTACCTCTACATGCATTAGAAGATACCTTAGAAGAACAACGTCTTGGCGACCTCGCCTATGGTTCAACCCGTCAAGGGATTGCACCAGCCTATGGCGATCGCGTGATGAAAAAAGGTATTTTAGTCGGCTGGTTAAACCAACCTGAAGTGCTGCAAGAGCGCATTCAATTTATGCTCGACTGGAAATTACCGCAGTTAAAAGCACTTTATCCAAGTTGCGATTTTAATCAAACCGCCGCCGAAATGACCGCATGGTTATTAGAAGTGACGGCACCTTGGCGTCCGTTTATTTGTAACGTGACAGAGCCATTAAAAGCATTACAAAAACAAGATGCGAGCTTACTGTTTGAAGCGCAATTAGGTGCTGGCCGCGACTTAGTCTACGGCGAATATCCTTATACCACATCTTCAAACGTGACTGCGGCTTACGCGGGTATCGGCAGCGGTTTACCAGCTCTGCGTCCAGAGCGCGTAATTGCTGTCGCGAAAGCCTTTAGCTCATCAGTCGGCACAGGTACGTTAGTGACCGCAATGGAAGAGCAAGACGCCTTCCGCGAAAATGCCAACGAGTTTGGTGCAACGACAGGCCGTCCACGTGACATGGGTTACTTCGACGCTGTTGCCACCCGTAATGGTGTTGAGCTACAAGCGGCAACCGAAATTGCCCTGACTAAGATTGATTGTCTTTCTGGCATGAAAGATCTGAAAATCTGTGTTGCCTATGCTGGTGAACACACTGAGAACCCAATTTGGCCACAAACTGCTGCGTTAAGCCCAGTGTATGAGCAAATGCCAAGCTGGAGCGAAGATATTACTGGTTGTCGCACCTTCGAAAGCCTGCCAGTCGCCGCACAACAATATGTTGAACGTATTGAAGCCCTAATGGGTGTACGCGTTAGCATGGTTTCTGTTGGACCAGAGCGCGATCAAATGATCATTCGCTAGTAAACAACGTTTACCCTACAAAAAAGCCATATTCGCCTCGGTGAATATGGCTTTTTACTTTGATATGGTTTGTCATTGAAGAATCACTCAAGACGTTGATAGCGATGACTCGAATACCCCATATTCAAATATCGCCGCTAAATGAAATAGCATTACTCTTCGAATACGTATTTATCTATCATACCGACCATACGACCAATTTCTGGTTTAGTAATGGTATCGTTAGCACCTAATGCCATCGCCTTTGCGCGGTTATCTTCACTCATTAAAGAGGAAAACATCACAATTGGCATTTGTCGATACGCCTTGGATTCTCTTAAGCGTTTCACCAAATGCATGCCATCCATGCGAGGCATCTCAACATCCGTAATAATGGCGCTGACAAAATCAGAAATAGAAGCATTATCTTGGTCAGCAAGATTCTCAAATTCCATCAGCATTTCAAGGGCATCACCACCATCTTTGGCTGTGATAATGTTGTAACCTGCGCTACGAAGGGTATTTTCGATCATCTTACGAATAAAAGCGGAATCATCGACAATTAAAATCGTTTTCGCTTCACGTTTCGCCAGCATTTTATCATTGATCAGTACACTTCTATCGAGCGTGACATCGTACTTATCCATACTCAGTTCAGGATTGATATCGGCAATAATCTTCTCAAAATCCAATATCATAATGAGCATGCCATCACGGCGCACTACGGCAACGACACAATCATTTTCACCCGCTTCTAAAAATTGACTCGGCGATTCAACTTGCTCCCACGACACTCTATGGATGCTACGAACACTATCGATTAAGAACCCATTAATCATCTTATTAAAATCAGTCACTATGACCACTTTGTGGGTTAAATCCTCAGGTGTCGATATTCCGAGCCAACCGGCTAGATCGACCAAAGGGATCAACTTTTCTCGCAGCGAGAACACCCCAACCATGTGCCGCTGGGCATTGGGATAATCTGACGTTTCTGGCACCCTAATTACTTCTCTCACTTTGGCGACATTAATACCGTAATGGCACACTTTATGGCCACCATTGGGAAGTGTCTTATGTAGATGAAACTCAATAATTTCGAGTTCATTTGTGCCACTCTCTGTCAATATTTCTGATTTTTTAATTTCGCTCATATAAAGCTCTCAACCTAGCAAATCAACGTAAGAAAGGGATTGCAGTTATCAGTATAGGAAGGGATTAATGAATTAGGCACGATAGTGTGATTTTACTGCCTGATTAGCGTGATATTTTTTGGGTAACAAGCATTTTATCTATAAGCAGAAAAACGTCACATAATCGAATCTAATAACTATTTCAGTCGTCACATTGTCAATCATGTCCAGATTAAGCATCGCCGTTGCCGACCTAAAGTAGCCTGCACATTTCCCTTAACAGCGCTTTTGTCTCTCCGCATTAGAGGTTTTGTTTTAAGAGATAAGCCGCTAAACTATTGCGCAATAAAACTATCTAGAATAGCCGTACCCCATGCCGCAATTTAGCCCGACCTTTTCTTTCCCAGTGCAAATCTACTATGAAGATACTGATTTTTCTGGCGTGGTGTATCACCCCAACTTTTTGAAATACTTCGAGCGAGCCCGTGAGCATGTGATTGGTGCTGAGCGTTTAAGTGCATTATGGCAACAAAACCAACTGGGTTTTGCTGTGTATCGTAGCGATATGTTGTGCCATGAGGGGGTGGAATTTGCCGATATTATCGATGTACGGACTAAATTTTACTTTGAGAGCAAGTATCGCACTGTGTGGCTACAGGAAATTTGGCGCCCTCAGGGCAAAAAACCTGCTGTCACTGCAACCATAGAAATGGTGTGTATGAATCAAGCCCGTCAATTAGCGCCTATGCCGGCAGAGTTAATCGCCATATTAAGTCTTGGTTTCACATCAAGCGAACAAAGCTAATACTCTTACATACAAGTACGCGCGATTTCCTGAGATTATTTTGACATCAGCAAAGGCAACAAAAATCACTCAAGGAGTACAACTCAAATATCGATAACTGGACAGTATTAAGGCTCGACTGCAAGCCTTAGTACTCTTGATTTGACGAGCATTTGATTTAACGAGCATTTGATTTAACGAGCGCTTAATTTAATGAGCACAAGGTTTAGATTGTATTATGTAGTTGGGCCCAGTTCATTTCGAGTTCGGCGGCACTCATGGGCTTCGCGTAATACATACCTTGTATAGTATCAACCCCCATAGCCACTAACCTATCTCTAATCTCAAGCGTTTCAATTCCTTCAACAGTTACCTCATAACCGAGTTTTTTGGCAATATTAATACTGGCTTCGAGGATGTATTCCGATGGTTTATCCTGCTCCAGATCCTTTAAAAAGGCTTTATCAATTTTGACTTCATTAACGGGTAAATGCTTTAAATAAGCTAAGGAAGAATGACCCGTACCAAAATCATCAATTGCAAGTCTAACCCCTAAGGCACGTATCTTTCCTAACGTCTCGACCGCCTTAGTTAAATCCGCCATTAAAGTGCTTTCAGTAATTTCGATCATCAAGGATTCGGGTGGGAGCTGGTAATAGGCTAATCTTGCAGCAATTTCTTGGGGTAAGGTTTCACTGTCAAGGTCCCGTGTCGACAGGTTAACTGCAACACACAATTGTATCCCCGCCGCGCGCCATTTTGCCTGCTGTGCTAAAACCTGATCGAGTGCCCATTGGCTGACTAAATCAATCATGCCAGCATATTCAGCTAAGGGAATAAATTCTCCAGGAGAAATAATCCCGAGTTCGTCATGCTCCCAACGCATTAAGGCTTCAACCTGAAAACATCGACCCGTGGCAATATCCTGTTTAGCTTGATACACCATATATACTTGATTACGTTGCAAACCTTTAGGCAAGCTATCGATAATTTTCAGTTCTCTTAACTGACGAATATCATCATTTTGGGCATAGTATGCAATCGCGCTACGAGAATGGCGGGCTTTCTTCAGCGCCAAATCGACTCGACGTAGCATCTGACTCGTGTCTGCATGGTGTTCTTGTAAATGCAGACAACCGATTTGAAGCTTAACGCTGACAGGTGTGTTCTTAATGCTAAAAGGCACTTGCAACCGCCCTCTTAAGTGGACTAATTGCTCCTCAGTCAACGCTTGCTCGTAATATAAACAGAATTCATCACCATTGAGGCGTGCGATTAATCTCGGGGATAAACTTAAGCTGTTTAAGCGTTCGGCAAATTGCTTCAGCAGGATATCGCCAAACACAAAACCAAAGAGATCATTCACATAGCGAAATCGATAAATATCAATTAGCACTAATGTCCCTTGAGTCAGCGGCATCATGCCGGTAAGAGTACGTTTCAAGCCGACACGATTAACAAGTCCTGTTAGCTTATCCTTACCCACACTTGCCGGTAACGCCTTCAATAATTCATTTAAAGTATGGTAGAGAGGAGCAAACGCTTGGGGGACAATGCCAATGTCTAAAGCTTGGCGTTCAACCTTTTGCAGCTCTAGCTGGGTACAAAGCTGTGCTAGAAATTTTTGCTGCGACCGTAAAGATCTGTACTTTGACTGCAGGATATACAATGAAAATATCAATAAAGCGAGAGAAGCGACAACTAACCCGATTACGAACATACCTTGGCCTCTGCCATACCACGTAAGCTTGTTCTCAAATGACACGATAAAAGATATCAGCGCCATTTGAATTCCATTTAGGCCTAACGATTATTGGTAACTTTCTCTAATTGAATGGAATTTTTCCATAAACTCATCACTGGCTAAATCATCGGTCGTCACAGGTAATCCACGGGCGACAAATACACCGAGACGTTGCTCTAGTTCAGTGCCCGCTCGCAATTCACCGGTATAAAAGGCCGCTGCACGAATAAAGTCGAGATAGGTGACATGATCGGGTAGATAAGGTAAATCAGCCCAACGCTCAACCACTTCCATCACTTCGGTAGAGAAATCCCAACTTTTCAAAACAGCACGACCCAAAGGCCCTTGCATTTTACGTACGAGCGCGCGTAATTGATCAATGCTAGTGAATAAATGGGGATGCGCCTCCGCTTCTGTTAATACAGGTAAGGCGCCAATGTTATGCACGAGTCCAGCTAAGGTTAAGGTATCAAAATTTAACCGACTGGTTGAATGGCGCTTATTGTACATCTGCAGCATGGCACAAGACGCAGCGGTTACATCGATTGAGGTACGCCACACTTCGTCCATGACTTCCCACACCATTTCATTGGTGGAAATGAATAATTGCTCCATCGCCACCGAAGTGGCAATGCTTTTAATCTGGATTAACCCAATACGAGAAACCGCACTGTTGATACTTTCAGCTGGCACGCCTCGGCTATATAGCGCGCTGTTGGCGACCTTTATAATACGCGCAGAAATCGCTGCATCTTGGCCGATCACTTCTGCCACTTGTTTAAGGCTCGCATCGGAGCGTCCGACCACTTCTTGCACCCGCATCGCCACTTCAGGCAAGGTCGGTAGCACTAAGGCATCATCTTTTAGTTTTTTTAATAAACTGACTAACAGTAGATGTTCGGTAGACATCTTAGCTCCCATCAATCTGTAAACATGAACATTGGATTGTTGGAGTATATCAGTTGGCTGTCATTAGATGCGTAGAAAAAACTACAGACGTTAATAATTTGTATGATTGCGTTATCAATTTTGCCTTATTTATCTGTCTTGATCATCGACCTCAATCATCACTCAAGTTGAAATATTCCGCTCCAGTTGATCTAAGCCAAACTCACTATATTCGTAAAATGTGAAGTACTGCTAAAGTTAACTAAGGCAATTTGCATACCCCTACTTTCATTGTGTAAAATGCCGCCCCCGCGCACCGCGTCATTTATTAACCCATTTGAGAGTGATTATGTTTAAACCTGAGCTGCTGTCTCCAGCTGGAACCTTAAAGAACATGCGCTACGCCTTTGCTTATGGCGCAGATGCAGTGTATGCCGGTCAGCCAAGATATAGTCTAAGGGTACGTAACAATGACTTTAAAATGGAAAACCTTGCCACTGGGATTAAAGAAGCCCATGCACTCGGTAAAAAGCTGTATGTGGTGAGCAATATCGCGCCCCACAATGCCAAGCTAAAAACCTATATCAAGGACATGGAACCCGTAGTGGCGATGAAGCCTGACGCACTGATCATGTCCGATCCAGGTTTAATCATGATGGTGCGTGAAGCGTTTCCTGATCAAGTGGTGCATTTATCCGTGCAAGCGAATGCCATCAACTGGGCCTCGGTAAAGTTTTGGCAAACCCAAGGCATCAAACGCGTGATCCTGTCACGCGAATTGTCCTTAGATGAAATCGAAGAAATTCGTCAGCGCTGCCCCGATATCGAGCTTGAAGTGTTTGTGCATGGCGCCCTGTGTATGGCGTATTCAGGCCGTTGTTTACTCTCGGGTTATATCAACAAACGCGATCCTAACCAAGGCACCTGCACTAATGCTTGTCGCTGGAAATACGATGTACACGAAGCGCAGCAAAATGACAGCGGTGACATCATTGCCATGCCAAATGCGGTGCAAATTGAAACGCCAACGACCTTAGGTGCAGGCGCTCCCACAGATCAAATTTACCTACTACAGGAAGCCAATCGCCCAGGCGAATACATGCCCGCCTTCGAAGATGAGCACGGCACTTATATCATGAACTCTAAAGACTTACGGGCCATTCAGCACGTTGAGCGCCTGACTAAAATGGGCATAGACTCGCTCAAAATTGAAGGCCGCACTAAGTCCTTCTATTACGTTGCCCGTACAGCACAACTGTATCGCCGCGCGATTGAAGATGCTTCATCGGGTAAAGATTTCGACCGCAGTCTAATGAATCAATTAGAAGGCCTAGCCCACCGTGGTTATACCGAAGGCTTTTTACGTCGCCATGTGCATGATGAATACCAAAATTATGACTATGGCTACTCAGTTAGTGACACCCAACAATTTGTAGGTGAATTGACGGGAAAACGTAATCTTGCAGGATTGGCCGAAATTGAAGTAAAAAACAAGTTCTCCGTTGGCGACAGTGTTGAACTGATGACGCCGCAGGGCAATATCAGTTTGACGATTGAACAACTCGAAAATCGCAAAGCTGAAGCGGTTGAAGCCGGTTTAGGTTCGGGGCACACTGTATATCTGCCCGTGCCGAAAGAAGTCGATTTGAGCCACGGTATTTTGCTGCGTAACTTGCCCCAAGGTCAGGATACTCGCAACCCGCATGAACTAGGTTAAGACCATGGCACTACTGATCGACGATAGCTGCATCAATTGCGACATGTGTGAACCTGAATGTCCTAATCAGGCCATCACTATGGGCGAAGAGATCTATGAAATCGATCCAGACCGTTGCACCGAATGTGTGGGTCACTACGACAAACCGACTTGCGTGTCTGTCTGCCCCATTGATTGCATCGACCCAGATCCAAACCGTGTCGAATCTAACGACGAATTGTTAGTGAAATTTGCCGTGTTAACGCAAAAAGCTTAATCACGTCACCTGACCGAGTGGCTATAATGCCTCTCGGTCAAATCTGCTCTAATACCTGCAATAACCTGCGCAAAACAACCCGCATAAAAAATCACAATAAAGATGCATTTAACAGTATGAAAAACCTTTAAATCGCTTAAATCCAAGCCTTTATTTCAGCATTAGTCAAAACACTACTTTAGACTGACTTCTTTTCAGCGGTGAATGTCAAAAAAGTAGCAGACGGAATTTATCACTGCTTCACAGTTTGTGATTCGGACAAAATGTCGCTTGATAAATCACCACTTTTACAGACTAGGTTGTTTTAATAGACTAATAGTTATTATTTTGACGCTTATTTGTACACCTCACTCTTTAGCTAAGTAAAAAGTCACTTGCGGTCAAATTGTAAATCAAGTGTTACATTTTAACCTTGTAAATTAGATATACCTTAAGCACAGAACTGGGCAGGTTGAAAATACCTTCTACATTAAATTATGTCTCGAAGTCCGTGGAGACATAAAAAGAAAATGGAGTTCAACATGCATAAGAAACATTTAATTGCAGTCGCGGTCGCAACTGGACTTGCTTACTTCCCTGTTAACGCTAATGAATACCAAGCGAGTATGGTAAGTGTCCCACAATCTAAAGCCATCAAAGATACTTACATTGTTGTATTCAATACCCCAAGCGTTCTTAATCTAAGTAATAACAACACCATAGCTGAATTCGCGACGAAACAAGCCGAGAGTTTAGTCAACCAATATGATGTCACTGTGATGAAAAACTTTGGCA
Source organism: Shewanella sp. SM68 (assembly GCF_025653925.1). NCBI lineage: Bacteria > Pseudomonadati > Pseudomonadota > Gammaproteobacteria > Alteromonadales > Shewanellaceae > Shewanella > Shewanella sp. SM68. The sequence goes on along the minus strand of NZ_JAKKRU010000010.1, from coordinate 10,468 downwards.
ATGTGCTCAATGGTGTACTCATCAAGGCCAGCGCCCAACAGATTAAAGCACTGCGTAAAGATCCAAATGTGAAATACATAGAACAAGATCAAATCATGTCAGTAACGCCTATGGTTGAAGCCAATGCCAATCAACCGAGTCCGACCTGGGGCATAGACAGAATCGATCAACGAAACTTGCCATTGGATAGTAACTATCACACGGATTTCGACGGCTCTGGTGTCACCGCCTTTGTGATCGATACTGGCGTGCTTAATACTCACAATGAGTTTGGTGGTCGCGCCAGCAGTGGCTATGATTTTGTGGATAATGATTACGATGCAACTGACTGTAACGGCCATGGTACCCATGTGGCAGGAACTGTTGGCGGTGCTACTTACGGTGTGGCTAAAAACGTCAATCTTGTGGGCGTCAGAGTACTCAACTGTTCAGGTTCAGGCAGTAACTCTGGCGTGATTGCAGGGATAAACTGGGTGAAAAACAATGCTTCCGGCCCGGCCGTCGCAAACATGAGTTTAGGAGGCGGCGCCTCCCAAGCAACTGATGATGCAGTCAATGCCGCAGTTGCCGCAGGGGTCACTTTCGTAGTGGCGGCGGGTAACGACAACAGCAGCGCTTGTAACTACTCACCCGCCCGTGCGGTAAACGCCATCACAGTTGGTTCAACCACCAGTAACGATTCCCGCTCGAGTTTTTCTAACTTCGGGACTTGCCTTGATATCTATGCGCCTGGTTCGAGCATTACGTCCGCTTGGTATAACTCGAATTCAGCGACTAATACCATAAGTGGTACCTCAATGGCAGCCCCACATGTGGCAGGCGTTGCCGCATTATACTTAGATGAAAATCCAAATCTCTCTCCCGCACAGGTGACAAACTTACTTACGACGCGCGCCACGTCAAATAAAGTTACAGACGCGAAAACAGGTTCACCCAATAAATTACTCTTTTCACTCGCAGGCGATGATGGTGGCTGTGGCAATAATTGTCCCGTCGATGAAACACCGCTGCAAAATAATGTGGGTGTCGCAATCAGTGGTGCCACAGGTTCTGCGACGTATTACTACATAGATGTCCCAGTCAATGCGGCAAGTTTAGGGATCAATCTAGCGGGTGGTTCTGGTGATGCGGATATTTATGTCAGCCAAGGGCAAAAACCGACGACAACTAGCTACCAATGCCGCCCCTATCAAAATGGCAACAACGAGAGCTGTAACTTCACCACACCTACGGCGGGTCGGTGGTATGTGATGGTGCAAGGCTATAATAATTACGCCAATGCCCAGTTGACAGCCAGCTATAACCTGAATGGTGGCGGAAACTGCACCGATGCAAACTGCTTAACCAATGGCGTACCTGTCACGAATTTAAGCGGGGCAACGGCAACAGAGAAACTGTATAAGATAGTGGTTCCAGCCAATAGCCAACTCAACATTGCCACCAGTGGCGGAACTGGAGATGTAGACCTGTATGTTAAAGCAGGCACTACCCCAACGACCACCAGCTATGATTGCCGTCCCTATAAAAACGGAAACAATGAAAGCTGTTCGATTACCGTGACTCAAGCGGGAACTTACCATGTGATGTTACGCGCTTATTCGATCTACTCGGGACTACAACTGAGTGCAAGCTACTAACTCATTGACCAAACCATACAATAAAGTTTAAATAAAAATAAGCCCACTAAGATAACAACTTAGCGGGCTTCTTTATGGAATTAGCAGTGTGTAGTCTCACTAAATAACGTTAAAAGCTTGGGGATTTGGCGAGAATAATTGTCGGTTTCGCTTCAATTTGCAGACGCTCAATCACAGCGGCAAGCTTTTCAACACTAAGACGAATTGGGGCTGGCATACTGGCAAATTCGATACTTAGCAGCAGGTTTTTCACTTCGAGCCCTAATTCAGTATCACCTTGAATACTCAGCTTACGCTGGAAGAATAGCGTGTCGGGATCTTCCTTCGCCGCCGCCACTAACACTAGCTCAGCAGAGTTGGCACTGAAGGTCACCTGCGCATCGATGAGCTCTCTGACTTGCCATTTTCCATTAAAACTAACTTCGAAGGCTAAGTTTATATCTTCCACTCGAATCGCGACCCATTTATCCGTCAAAAATCCAAGCTCATCTTCAGCAGCTTGCTCGGCAAGTAAGAGTTCAAGCAATTGGCTGATGGCTTTTGCTTTGAGGCTAAACGGCATCTTAGCAAGGGGAAAGCCGATGGCTTTTGGGGTGAACTCTAAAAGTTGCTGAGCAAATTTTGCGAAAAAAACAGCGGACATAGCGGGAACCCTACAAGAATAAAACATGATATATCCCAGTTTATCGGGATTTTATGATCTTAAACCTGTTTTAAATCAATTCATCGCCATTCAATCTTACCTACACTCAGCGGCTATCATTTTATCGGGAGCATCACTATGGAGCTGTTGTGTCCAGCAGGAAATCTGGCCTCGCTAAAGTCGGCATTACATGCCGGAGCCGACGCTGTGTATCTAGGGTTAAAAGACGACACCAACGCGCGCTCGTTTGCAGGATTAAACTTCACCCCCACAAAATTGCAAGAAGCCACTGAGCTGACGCAAAAGCACGGCAAAAAAATCTTTTTGACCTTAAATACTTTTCCAAAGCCCGGTGAAGAGCATCGTTGGTATCAGGCTATCGATTTAGCGGCAAAACTGGGTATGGATGCATTAATTGTCGCCGATCTTTCTTTACTCGATTATGCCCATAGGCACTATCCAAACCTGCCACTGCATTTATCGGTGCAGGCCAGTGCAACCAATCTGGGTGCGCTGAGCTTTTATAAGGAAGCCTTTAACATCGCCCGAGTAGTATTGCCACGGGTGTTATCCATGAAACAAGTACGGGATCTTGCTAAAGTCAGCCCAGTGGATTTGGAAGTATTCGCCTTTGGTAGTCTGTGCATTATGGCCGAAGGGCGTTGCCAGCTGTCATCCTATGTAACGGGCGAATCGCCCAACACAGGTGGATCTTGTTCACCGGCAAAACACGTACGCTGGCAAGAAGAAGGACAGAACAGATTAACCCGGCTCAACGATGTGTTAATTGATAAATCGGCCCTCGACGAACAAATGGGTTATCCCGTGGTATGCAAAGGCCGTTACATCACAGCAGATCAAGATTCGCCGCAATATTTACTCGAATCACCAACCAGTTTGAATACCTTAAGCTTACTTCCAGAGCTAGCCAAAGCTGGCATAGTGTCGCTGAAAATCGAAGGACGTCAACGCAGCCCCGCCTATGTTGAACAAGTCACTCGAGTATGGCGTCAAGCCATAGACACCTATCTAAATAATCCAGCGCTGTACTCACAAAGCCAAAATCACCCCCATTGGGAACAAGCCCTAGCGAAAGTATCCGAGGGTCAGATCACTACGCTTGGCGCCTACGAGCGCGATTGGCAATAAAAGGTAAATAGAGAGCAAGATTGACAAAGGACACCTTATGAAGATTTCCCTAGGACCACTGTTGTATTGCTGGCAGAAACAGCAAGTCGCTGACTTTTACCAGCAAGTCGCCGCCAGTCAAATTCCCTTAGTGTATTTAGGTGAGGCGGTTTGTAGCCGCAGACGCGAACTCAAGTGGGGCGATTATCTAGAGCTGGCGCAAATGCTCAAGCAGGCGGGTAAAGAAGTCGTGCTTTCAACGCTGGCCTTAATAGAAGCGCCATCTGAATATACTGAGCTCAAACGCCAGGTCGATAACGGTGAATTTATCGTCGAAGCAAACGATATGGCGGCAGTGTATCTTGCCAAAGAGCGTAAGTTGCCCTTTGTCTGCGGCGCGAGTATCAATAACTACAATCGCGCCAGTTTAGACATCTTGCAGCGGTTTGGAATGCAAAGATTTGTGATGCCAGTGGAGCTATCTAAAGCTTGGTTACAACAAGTAATTCAAGAGCAGCCATCATTTGAGGTGGAAGTGCTCGGCCACGGCTATTTACCTCTCGCCCATTCAGCGCGCTGCTTTACCGCTAGACACAAACAGCTCACGAAAGATCATTGCGAAACGGTATGCCGTGAATACAGTAAAGGACTACTCGCGCAAACCCAAGAGCAGCAACCTTTACTCAGGCTCAATGGAATTCAAACCCAATCCGCTAGCTGTTTAGATTTACGCAGTGAAATAGCGGCAATGACACAGATGGGGGTCGATGTGTTTCGAGTATCACCCAGTAGTCTTGACTGCATCACTAAAGCCAATACTTTGGTTGATACGATTCAAGCGACTAAAAATACTCAGGATTTCTCAATGAATAGCAACCTTGATATAACCCAGTGCAACGGTTATTGGTTTGGTGAAGCGGGCCTTGCTGTGCATGTGAATCCATAGCCTAGAGCTGAAGATAAGTCTAAATTCAAAGATAACTCAGCCAATGATTTTGGGATCTTGGCTGAAGCTTAACTGGCTAAAAAGCAGCACACTTGTCCAACACAATAAACTTCCCAGTCCAATCCATTCTAGTAGGGCTGGCCACCACAAAGTAGGACGCGGCAGTTGCAATACCATCTCCTGATAAAACGGTCTATCGCCTTCGGTCAAACCTAAATTGAGCTGTGGCGCATACAGAAACGTCAACATGCTACATAAGACGATTAACGCCAACAACCCAGTCCAACGGCCAAAGTTAGACTTGCCGAAACAAACCAAGGCTAAATAGAAGAGCGCACTCAAACTCCCCAGATAGAAAAACCATTTCAGCCCAAGAACATGCAAGTGATACACGTTCACCGGAAATAATCCCACGCTCGCTAAAGCCAGAAAAGTGAGAGCCAAACTGATAAAGAAAGGGTATCCCCAGCAAGAAGTCACCTGCTGCAAAGAAGACAAACAATAGAAAACGAGGCTTAAACTGCCAAAAAACAATCCACCGTTAAGAATGACAGCGAAAGACGAATGACCATAAGTCCCTAATTCACTTAGGGTATGATTCAAAAAATTGAAGCGATGGAATTCAGAATCATCGAACCCCAAAACAGTAATAACAATGCCAATTAAAAGCCCAAAGATCCCCAAAAAACCAAACTTAATGGCCAGTGTTGAGCCGCCTTTAATCGTAACCTTCTGTACTTTTGCGATCATGAATACTAGAGCTGGATGGGAGTAATACTAACTTACATGGAAATGAGAAGATTTAAAGCGGCGGGTATCCGCTTTATGAATAATATTTTTACTTTCATCGTTATTTGCGACTTTTTAGTCAATCACAAAAGCATCAAGATAGTGGAGAAGGTCACTTTTAGAGATAAGTCGATTTAAAGGCTTATCGCATAAAAATGTGTCCTAGTGCCCAAGACTCCTTAACATTACCGCGATATGCACAACAGGTTCTCGTCAACGCTATATAGCCAGAGTTATCTCTATTGCACTTTCAAATAGAACAGAAAACCAGCCAACATGGCGGTAGGGCTAAAGTTACTGATGTTTTTTTGTGCAGAAATAACATCTAGATAGTTTCACACACATCAGTAAACAAGTAATTAACCAGTCGTTAACCCACCTAATGTAAGTGATGGTAATACTATGTTTAATAATGCTTTTACAGTAATGTGAGCCAATATAGCCACTCTTAATTTATCGACAACTGAAGTAAAATAACTATGCTGTTTTGCTGCTTATATCAAACTAACTAGCGAATCGTTTTACATAGAGAAGCTAAGCGAGTAATCTTCCCCATTCTCGTTTTTGAGTTGAATTTAAATGCACCTTAATTAGCGTCGACAGCTTGTTACGTGCGGCTATTTATTCAAATTTACCATGTACGACTCGTACTTTAAGGTGTACAACATTGGCTACTGAAAATAAAAACCGAAACATTAAGACGATACTCACCTTTATCGTCCCTTCGCTGATTGGTCTGTTGTTATTTATGACCCCTATCAGCTACAACGATGCGATCACAATTCCTATCGCTATCATATCTAAAGCACTGCAAGGCGCATTGAGCGGTGTGCTAACCCTCATAGTGACTATTATTGTTGTGACTACGGCGCTGGCCTCTTTACTGTCAAAAGTGTTTAAGCCCACATTCGTTACGCAAAATCACTTCCTTAATGGTTTATTGAATGTCAGCCCTATGTGGTTGACGACTCGGATCTTAGGTGCAGTGTTTATCGTACTGACTTACTTAGGTTTAGGTCCAGAGATCATCAACTCCTCGAGCACTGGCGCATTAGTCTTAAACGACTTATTACCTGTGTTGTTCTCAGTATTTATCTTTGCGGGTATGTTACTGCCGCTGCTGCTGAACTTCGGCCTACTCGAACTCTTTGGCACACTCTTAACGAAAGTCATGCGTCCCGTGTTCAATCTACCGGGTCGTAGCGCTATCGATTGTATGGCCTCATGGTTAGGTGATGGCAGTGTCGGTATTTTGCTGACCAGCAAACAATACGAAGCCCGTTTTTATACCCAGAGAGAAGCCGCAGTTATTGGTACAACCTTCTCGGCGGTATCGATTACCTTCAGCTTAGTGGTGATCTCACAAGTTAAGTTAGAGCATATGTTTGTGCCCTTTTATTTGACTGTGTGCCTCGCGGGTTTTGCCGCCGCTGTGATTGTGCCTAAGTTGCCACCATTATCGTGGAAGAAAGACAACTACATAGATGATACCCCACGCATGCCAGATGATGAGCTGATCCCTGCAGGACATGGCGCCTTATCTTGGGGCTTTGATAAAGCCTTAGAAAAAGCCGCCAGTGCCGGTGGCATAAAAGCGGTCTTAAATGAAGGCATTAAAAACGTTGTCGATATGGTATTTGGCATTATCCCTGTGGTAATGGCCATTGGTACGCTGGCACTGATTATTGCCGAGCACACGCCCATCTTTAACTATCTGGGGATGCCGTTTATTCCATTACTCGAATTACTGCATATTCCAGAAGCCACTGAAGCCTCTAAAACAATCGTGGTCGGTTTTGCGGATATGTTTATTCCGTCAATCCTTGCCAGCTCAATTGAATCAGATATGACCCGCTTTGTAATTGCAGCCTTATCTGTGACTCAGTTGATCTATATGAGTGAAGTCGGTGCACTGCTTATCGGCAGTAAAATTCCCGTCAACTTCGTTGAGCTTTTCGTGGTGTTTATTCTACGTACCTTAGTGACTTTGCCAGTGATTGCAGGTGTAGCACATTTATTGTTCTAACATTACGCTAATTTGGGCCTAACGTAGGTTTTAATGTAAGTCCAACAAGCGTTCTAAAAAAGGGGAGTCAGATTAACTGACTCCCCTTTTTGCACTAACTCATACACGAACTGGCTGATTTGATTATATAGCGTGACTTAATCGTACAATCTCCACTCGACACCACACAACTCACTTTTGGACAAAACCTTGTTAGATTTTTTACTCTAACTCATTGGGTACGGATTAATATTTCTATGGGTTTAACGCCGCGCTTTTCGGCTGGTTTGGAGTGCAGCGGAAAACCAGTCCGACAACAGCGCCTTGTTAGCAATTATGGCTACCATCGCTCACCTAGCTCTCCATCTTTTAAATAGTATTTTTTTCCATCAAGAATACTTTTTAATATTGCCTGAATATGAATTGGTTGGTTTCCAATATCTATTTTCTTAGCTTGCTCTCTAAGAGCCTCTAAATCTATAACATCACTAAAGGTATCTTCATCAATCTGAACGTAAGGCCCGTTAGCTGAATCACTACCTGAGTTTCCAATTATTTCAGCCACTCTAATTGTGCCATTTTCATTGTTCAAGACTTTTAACATGAAATCAGAAGTCCTTTCTTTTGAGGATCTTTTCAATTCGTAGAAAATATGTGACTCAAGATGGTTTTTGATGTGTGCTCTTTCAGTAAGAGCCTTAATTGCAACCTCTTGATAGTCACTTTCAAGCTCTTCTAGCTGTTGGATAGTGACCCATTGCTCATCATGACTTTTCCCATGCACTTGGCCTCTAATTTTATAAAGAATATCGGCTGCTATAGGGGTACTTTGTTCTCTGCCAATCAAATATTTGATCAATGTATATTTATTGCGGCTCTCAGAGATAACCTTATTTGTCAGCCAATTCATTTGGCGATATAGATCCTTGGACATAAAGCCCAAATTACTTTCATGTTCCAATATTAGCTTGTCAGAATTAAGAAATTCATCATAAATACTAGCCAGAATATCAGAACCATTATCAGTGCATGCCTTTGCATAATTCGTCATCATTTCAAAAAATCGACCTTCGGCGTCTTCAGCAATCACACTTTCAAGAAATTCTTTTCTGTTAATTTGTCCAGAGATAAACTCAAGAATATCTTGGTCTGAAAGGTAACCAATTGGTGTTGTGTAGTGAAATGCAACATGAAGCCTTTGAGGTGCAGACACCCGACCTGCGGAATCAGCATCAGAAACTCCATAATGAGAATACCCTCCCGAAGCCAGAAGCGGAAAGGTGTCACCAAGAAGCCCCTTTAGTAGTTTACGATCCATTTCGTTAAATACATCCAGAATACAATCTCGTTCATTTTTAAATGATTTTACCAATTCTTCAGGCTTATCCATCATAAGACCGTCATTTGAAAATCTTCTGCCGATGTATGCTTCTGGCGATTTCTTAATATGCTCGTACACAGAATTTGCTTTAGTGGCAATTATTGATAAAGAGAAAAGGTCTGAAAAACAAACTTGCCCTTGAATCTGTTCCAGAACAAACCTCAAGTGATTAAAAAACCTTTTTAGCTCTCTTGGGTTTTTGATTAGGTATTTGAAATAATTATGATAAATCCAACTCAATCTATCTTGGTCACTCTCAAAACTATCAGTTACGTTTTTATCGCTTAAGTTTTCCAGCTCAACATTTGCCAGTTCGTTCATACCTCGTTCAGAAATTACAGGTAGAGGAACCCTGAGCTGTATTACCTTGTTGATATATTCGGAAGCATTAACTATGCCATTTTTATCTAAAACAGAGACAAGATAATTTGAATCAAAAGCTAACAGAAACGATGTTCCAGAAAAGTCTGCTACGGCCTTAACAAGACGTAACACTTGAAATGTTTCAGCTGGGGTCAACCTATCAATATCATCTATCACAACAATTATTGGTGTTTTAATCTCTTGTATTGCAGATACAACATTTCTCTTTTTCCCGAGCAAATCAAGCTTCTTCAGCTCTGCAATCTTCTTACTTGAATCTCCAAACTTAGAAAATACTTTTTCAACAATTGATGCCCAAGGCTCTGCACCAGGAACGAGCTTCGCGACACTAAAAAGGCTTGAATATGCAATTAGCTCCTTGGCTGCTTTTAAGGCTACTTCAGAACTGTCTTTAATATTTAGCTGTGATGAAAATTGAAGTAAGAAATCTTGAATTAACGATTCCGGCTTACCGGCCAACCAAGGGTTATACTCAATAATAATTGGAGCAGATTCTTTTTCATTTAAAGCGCCTTTGACAAGGTTGATTACTGACGTTTTTCCATAACCCCATTCACCCTCCAAAGAAACAGTTAAACAATCATCATCATGATTCAATAGAAGTACATTTGCTAAATGGTTTGCAAAGTCGAGTCTATTTAGTAAATCAGGATCGTTGGGTCCACCCTGTATCGGTTGGTCGTTATGGTACTTTCCCATTCATAATTCCATTATTTGTAAAGATTGCTAACGCTTTATAGATGGACTTTTTCCATCTTTGAGTTCTGTGTATGTTGCTGCCATTCATTATGAAACTCAACAGGTATCAACTTTTTTTGTGAATCAACATATAGTTACAGGGTCGAACTACGGAAAGATTCCGTATAAAGAACCAAAGTACGGATTAGATTAACTTGGTCTATTGGTGTACTGGGCAGATGTTCCCATCGCTGGTTCTGAGAAGCTTTGGGGCAATAGCTTTTTAGCTAAACGAACAGCAGAAGTGTTAATTAAGATTGGCATTGTTGCAACTGTGACCGTTGGCGGCATGGATGCCGTCGTCGAGCCCTCAGGGACGCTTCTTGTTAAATGCAAGGGCGGCGAGTCACAGGGGAAACAATGACAATTCATGCTGCAAACTGACAACAAAGTTATCTTGCTTTGGGGCAGAAGTGAGTTAAATCAACCTGTCGGTTCTAATTGCATCCTGATGTGAATCTTGACAAGTTCAGTCTAGGCTAATCCACTTTTTGTCATCTGTATGTCATCTAAACTTCATCATTCAGTCAAAGCCCCTCACTAAGCTGATATTCGTTAACAGCCTAATGTGTAGTGGCACACTGAATTTGGCCACCTAATAAGAAATGTTATGATCTCATTCATAGCGAATTTAGGTGACAAAATGAATAAAAGTAAACGTGCACGATATAGCGCAGCGATTAAGCTCGAAACTGCCCAATTAGTCATTGACCAGGGCTATACACAAGAAGCGGCAGCCAAAGCCATGAACGTAGGTAAATCAACGGTCAGTAAGTGGGTAACGCAGCTTCAGGTCGAGCGCAAAGGGCTTGCTCCT
>NZ_JAKKRU010000009.1:0-247236 GCF_025653925.1 Shewanella sp. SM68 | reverse complement strand
GGTAACAGGGGTTCGAATCCCCTAGGGGATACCATCTATATTTTATAGAGAGTGGTTCCTAGCAAATAACTAACGAGTTGTTTGGTAAGAACAAGGCATTTGCTTCCTAGCCTACTGAAGTGAATGTGTTACAAAGCTCGGTTACGAGTTAAATCATAAGTCTGGGTCCCCTTCGTCTAGAGGCCTAGGACACCGCCCTTTCACGGCGGTAACAGGGGTTCGAATCCCCTAGGGGATACCAATTTTAATCAAGGTTTATCGAAACTTTGATTAAAGACAATAAACCACCTCAAGGTGGTTTTTTTGTGTCTGAATTTTGAATATTAAATCGAGATCTCCCCGATTCATTTGCGAGTCATACGCTCCGAGTTATTTGCCGAATTTACCCACCAATTCAAACCACCTAAATAAAAATAAATAATGCTTCGAAAGGCTTACTTAGTGTGGTGAAGTCATTCTGTTCAATCGTGTGATAAGAATTATTTAAGTGTTTTCCTGCTTAACCTTGCGCTAATCCAGAGCTAAAACTCACCTTTCGGATTGTTCAGTGTGTTGGCACTTTGAATGCTGCCACTTTCAATACTGATAAGTTGAATCGTTAATCGCGATTTATCTCTTATTTCCAATCGTTCAACGAGTGAAGTTTGAAGTGAGCCGTTCACACGGTAGCCATTGTAATAGATGAATCGTGTATTACTGCGGTGAATATGAGCGCGAGAAGAGTGAAGCTTTGCGGGAAGAGGGCAGAATTAGGCGGAAACTTATTTGAGATAAAAAAAGCGGCACTCACTGCTGAGTGTCGCTTTTCGTTATTTAACCTTTGGTTTAGTCTACACCTAAGAATCCACCGGTTTGGTGGGCCCATAATTGAGCATAAATGCCGCCTGCGGCGATGAGTTCATGGTGCGTGCCTTGCTCAACGACTCGGCCTTGATCTAATACAATTAACCTGTCCATCGCGGCAATAGTAGAAAGTCGATGGGCAATCGCGATCACTGTCTTGCCTTGCATTAATTCATATAAACTTTCTTGAATGGCGGCTTCGACTTCAGAATCTAGCGCAGATGTGGCTTCATCAAGCAGTAAAATAGGCGCATTTTTTAATAAAACCCGCGCGATGGCGATACGTTGCCTTTGGCCGCCAGAGAGTTTTACGCCACGTTCACCCACTTGGGCATCTAAGCCATGATTACCGTTAGGATCACTGAGTTCCTGAATAAAGTCATAGGCTTGAGCTTGTTTAATCGCGCGATCAAGTTGCTCTTCACTGGCACTGGGATTGCCGTAAAGAATATTCTCGCGAATGGTGCGGTGCAAGAGGGAGGTATCTTGGGTCACCATGCCAATTTGCGAACGCAGTGAATCTTGCATAACCATCTTGATGTCTTGGTCGTCAATATTAATCTGACCTTTTTCAACATCGTAGAATCGCATTAGTAGATTCACTAGGGTCGATTTACCCGCGCCAGAACGCCCTACTAAGCCAACTTTTTCACCTGCTTTAATATTCAGATTCAGATCTTCAATCACGCCAGTCTGCTCACCGTAATGGAAACACACTTGGTTGAAATCAATCTTGCCATGATTGACGACCAGCGCCTTGGCGTTTGGCTCATCTTGGATGATCGTTGTTTTCGATAAGGTGTTCATTCCATCGGTAACCGTGCCGATATTTTCGAATAACGAACTGATTTCCCACATTATCCACTGTGACATGCCGTTTAAGCGCAGTGCTAAACTGACCGCAATGGCGATGGCGCCGACCGTGATTGCGCTATCGGTCCATAGGGCTATCGATACTGCTGCAATACTAAAGGCCAACAGATAGTTGATGATTTGCACGCTGACGCTGATGCCCGTCACTAAGCGCATTTGGCGATAAACCGTGTCTAAAAATATCCGCATACTGGATTTGGCGTATTCGGCTTCTTTTTGCGTGTGGGCGAATAGCTTCACTGTGGTGATGTTGGTATAGCTGTCGACGATACGGCCTGTCATGGTTGAGCGCGCATCGGCTTGCTCGGTAGAGACACTTTTTAGTCTAGGCACAAAGTACCATTGCAGACCAACATACAGTGCAAGCCAGACGAGCATAGGTATGACTAAGCGCAGATCAGCGCTGGCAATCATCACCAGCATTGAGGTGAAATACACTAAAATGTATACCAACACATCGAGCAATTTCATCACAGTTTCGCGCACGGCTAAGGAGGTTTGCATCACTTTCGTGGCGATTCTACCAGCAAAATCATCTTGATAAAACGATACACTTTGTTTTAGCAAATAACGGTGTGCAAGCCAGCGGATCGACATAGGATAATTGCCGAGCAAGGTTTGATGCATGATAAGCGCATGCAGTAATACCAATATTGGCATCACAATTATCACCATACCTCCCATCAGCATTAAGGTCGTGCCTTCGTCTTGGAATAACGTTTCGGGATTTTTTTTCACAAGCCAATCAACTAATTGGCCCATGAACCCGAACAGTGACACTTCAAGCATGGCCAGCATGGCGGTCAGCACTGACATTAAGATCAGCGGCAGTTCGTAGCCCTTAGTGTAGTGGCGACAAAAAGCATAAACCCCTGTGGGTGGTTTAGTGGGTTCATCATCGGGTAGGGCTTCAACCCAGGATTCAAATCGTTTAAACATGAATTAACTCTATGGTGAGATAAAAAATAGTCGGCTCTAGCATATAGGATTTCATGCCCTAAAAGCATTGAAATGATTGAGTTCCGTTTTCCGCTAGTGCTATATGCTAGTTTTACGTAAAGTAATGAACAAGAAATTAATTGTGAGCGAATATTGTCGGGCGTGATGAAAAATGAGTACAGATAGAGCGTCTGAGAGTGCAAATAAGCGTGATGAAATAGATTCGGTGCATTCGCTGGAGTCCAGTTCGGGGCAACTTTCTGCGTCCATTTGCCGTGAAGCGAGGATGAGCCGTGATCCGCGGTTTGATGGTAAGTTTTTTGTGGGCGTCTTAACAACGGGCATTTATTGCCGAACTGTGTGTCCTGCTGTGGCACCAAAAGAGCAAAATGTGCGTTATTTTGATTCGGCCATTAAAGCCGCGCAGGCGGGATTACGCCCATGTTTACGTTGTCGGCCCGACAGTGCGCCGGGATCGAATCCTTGGAAGGGGACTGGCACAACGTTATCGAGGGCCATTAGCTTAATCGAAGCGGGTGCCTTAGCGGGAAAGTCATCGGGAGAGCCAGCCTCGACAGTAACACAATTGGCTGACCGATTAGGGATCAGCAGTCGTTATCTCAATAAGCTCTTTACCGAAGGTTTTGGCACTTCGCCAAAACAATATGCCTTATATCGGCAGTTACTGTTTGCTAAACAATTATTGCACCAAACCCAATTACCTATCACTCAAGTCGCGATGGCGGCGGGTTTCAACAGTATTCGCAGTTTCAATGAGGCGTTTAAGCAAACCTTGCAATTGACGCCGACCCAGTTAAGAAAGAGTGCATTAACCAAAGCGGCAAAGGAGTCCATGATTGAGCCATCAACAGGATTAGGTGAGATTGATACTATGGGTGAATTTGTGCCTCACTATGGATTAACCTTGTATCAGTATTATCGGCCGCCATTGGATTGGACATCACAGCTGGCGTTTTATCGATTACGTGCAGTAACAGGGATGGAATGGTTCACACCGCAGATGAGTCATCCACAAGCGAGCGATGTCGTTGGCGATGAGGCGTCCGTGGGAGATGAGGCCAAAGCTGGCGATAATGGGCTCGAATATGGTCGCTGTTTTGCCCTAGGTAAGATGCGCGGCACAGTGCACATTATCCATGAGCCTAAGCTAAATCGCTTCAAACTCGCGATAATGTTGACCGAAGATTCCCCTGTCGATGAGCTGCAATTGCTGGTCACTGAAGTGCGACGCATTTTAGATCTCGATGCGGATATGCTGCAGATTGAACAAGGCTTAAGTGCGCTACCAAGTTTAGGATTAACACCGTTTTCGGGATTACGCATTCCCGGTGCAGGCTCCTTATTTGAGGCGGCCTGCCGCGCGATTTTAGGTCAGCAAGTGACGGTAGTGCAGGCGACTAAGCTACTTAATCAATTGGTTGAAGCCTATGGCGAGCGCTTTAATCTCAATGGGTGCGAGTATCGTTTATTTCCTACACCCGAGGCCATTCGTGAGGCGAGTCTAACAGAGCTAAAAATGCCCGGCGCTCGTAAATTAGCTCTCAATGCGCTCGCGGCGTTTATCTGCGATCATCCTGAGGCGAGTGTCGATGATTGGCTCAGCGTTAAGGGCATAGGTCCATGGACGATAGCCTATGCCAAGCTTCGCGGTTTGGGCGATCCCAATGTGTTTTTGCATACCGATTTGATTGTTAAAAAGCATTTGCTGGTCTTGTATGGCAAGACCCATAGGCTGGATGAAGCCGCTGCGGGTGCGGTTAACTACCTGCAGCTGTGCCAGCAACTGAGTCAAGAGATCGCGCCTTGGGGCAGTTATTTAACCTTTCAACTTTGGCATCAATAACGACGTAAAACGATCTAAATTGATAGAGATAAATGTAAGACATAAATAGAGAGATAAATTATGAAGCATGCGATTCGTCAATTGAGCCAAGCGCCGAGTATTGCTGCGTATCAGCCCTGTGCCGTAGATACTTTTATGAGTCCTGCCGGAATATTGCAGTTAAATGCCAATGCCTATGGGCTGAGTCATTTAACGGTTGTCGGCTCGGATCGCACTGAGATTGCGCTTGCTAAGGTGAGTGAGGATGTCCTCAATCAAGCTAAGGCGCATATTAGTGAAACTCAAGTGCAGCTCGCGCGTTATTTTGCAGGTGAACTGATTGAATTTAATGTAAAGCTCGCACCTAAAGGCACTGAATTTCAGCGTGAAGTTTGGCAAGCTTTGCTCAATGTAGATTATGGTCAGAGCTGCAGCTATGGGCAGATTGCCGAGCAAATTGGTCGGCCTAAGGCGGTGCGCGCCGTGGGCGCGGCCAATGGTGCGAATCCGATTGCGATTATCGTGCCTTGCCATAGAGTGATAGGCAAAAATGGCAAGTTAACGGGTTACGCCTATGGGCTTGCGATGAAACAGCAGTTATTAACGCTGGAAACTGCCAAGCATTGCCTCGATATTTAAGCTAGAATAGCCGCCTATTAAGATATTGGTGAGCAGTTAAACTTTCTATGACTCAGGCTTCTTCCTCTGCGGCAAGCTTTGCCCAACTCGGCATTATTGCACCTTTGCTAAATCGATTAACCGAATTAGCGTATGTTTCGCCTACACCAGTACAGGCGGCGACGATCCCCGCTGTGCTTGCGGGGCGCGATGTGTTAGCCGGTGCTAATACGGGCTCGGGTAAAACGGCAGCCTTTGCCGTGCCGCTGTTGCAACAACTTGTTGACGCAAAAACAGAGGATAAGACAGGCGCTTGTGTTCGTTGTTTGGTCTTAGTCCCAACCCGTGAATTAGCACAACAAGTCGCTGACAGCTTTTTATCCTATGCCTCACATCTCAATGGCAAGCTAAAAATTGTGGCTGCGTTTGGCGGTGTGTCGGTGAATGCGCAAATGCAGAGTCTACGCTCTGGTGCCGACGTACTCGTAGCAACGCCGGGTCGTTTGTTAGATCTGTTGTCCAGTAATGCCATCAAACTCAATCGTGTCAGCGCCTTAGTGCTAGATGAAGCTGACCGCATGTTAAGCCTTGGTTTTACTGAAGAATTAGCTCAAGTGCTCGACGCTTTGCCCGTCAAGAAACAAACCTTATTATTCTCTGCGACATTCCCTGAAGAAGTCCGTGAGTTAACGGCAAAACTGCTTAATAATCCACTTGAATATCAATTGCAAAGTGAGCAAGAAAGCACGATTCATCAACGGGTGATTACGGTTAATCGTCCGATGAAAACCGCATTATTGGCGCATCTGATTAAAGAACATCAGTGGTCACAGGCGTTGATCTTCGTGAGTGCTAAAAATACTTGTAATCACTTAGCGCAAAAGCTGTCTAAACGTGGGATCACAGCCGAAGTGTTCCATGGCGATAAAGCCCAAGGTGCGCGTACGCGGGTGCTCGATGGCTTTAAAAATGGTGAGATCAGTGTGTTAATTGCGACCGATATTGCCGCCCGTGGTATCGATATCGATAAACTGCCTGTGGTGATCAACTTTGATTTACCACGAAGCCCTGCAGATTATATGCATCGTATTGGCCGTAGTGGCCGCGCCGGTGAAGCAGGCTTGGCCGTGACCTTGATTTCCCATGAGGATTATCACCACTTTGGCGTGATAGAGAAAAAGAACAAACTTAAGTTAGTGCGTGAGCAAATTGTCGGTTTTGAAGCCGATGATGAAATGCCAGCCGAACTGTTAGAACAAGCTAAACCTGTCGCCAAGCCTGAAGGTATGGGTAAAAAAAAACGTAAACAGTTACCGCCTGCCAATGCTGAATTTTGGGGTAAAAAATCTTAAGTCGTTGGAAACAAGCTATTCTTAGCTTATCTCTGGCGTTCCTTGTCATCTCACTTGTCGTAGGTAAGGTTTATGCAACACTTATTCTGGTTAGTTGAAGGTAAAGTCGCAGGGCGCAGTGGCCCTAATAAAGATCCTTGGGATTTACAAGCGCTCAAAGAGGCCGGTATTGGTGCCATTCTGTCGGTCAATGGGGGCGAGGGCTGCGAGCCGAGTGCGTTTAAGCAGCTTGATTTACGTTACGAATGTATTCCCTTTTCGCGCAATGTGCCGCCCCAAGATGGGGATGTGGCGATTTGTGTCGCTCAGTTGCCCAAGGCACTCGCTTTTATTCAGCAATGTGAAGCCGATGAGCTGCCTGTAGTGATCCATTGTCGCTCTGGCAAGGATCGCACCAGTCTTATCATGGCCTATTACTTGATGGTCAATGGTGCTGCGCCATTACATGCGGTGAGCCAAGTTCGTAATATTCGCGATATCGCTTTTACTGCCGAAGGTTGGGATCAATTTGCCTTTGATGTCTTGTATGCATTACAAGACTAAGCACTTGTCGGCGATTGGCGTCGAACCTATTAATAAATAGGTAATAATAGTTTCATTCGTTTGACCTTAGTCATCAAAATTTTACTGTGTTAAGGTTAAGCTATCCGAAGGTTGTTTTTAGTGAGTTATTTATCTAATTATGAAAAGTAAGGCAAGTCAGTCACAGGGATTACTACTGTTTCGGTTATCACAGACTCAAGTGTTTGCCTTAGGCACGTTGAAAGTGCGTGAGCTGGTGCCGTACACACAGCTAAGCAAAATTCCCCAATCTCATCCGACGATTCTTGGCGCTTCAACGATTCGTGGCCATACGATTCCTATCATAGATATGGCGGCTGCGATTGGCTATCGGCCGATAGCCCCTGAAGAGCGCGAAAAATGCTACATCATCATCACTGACTGTCAGCGGATGATCATTGGCTTTTTAGTGCGTGGTATCGATAAGATTATCGAATGTAATTGGCGCGATATTGAGGCACCTTCTGCCAATTTGGGCAAGAATGCTTACTTGACTGGCGTGACTCGTTTTGAGGACCAGTTAGTACAATTGCTCGATGTTGAGTTATTGCTGTCGAAAATTTTCCCGAATAACCCACAGGCAAATCGGGCAATCTTGACCGATGTGCAGCGTGAGAAACTCAAACCCATGAATATCCTGTTAGTGGATGATTCTAAGGTGGCACGTAAGCAGTTATCCGATGCCCTTGATATGATCAACATCCCTTATCGAGTGACCGCCGACGGTAAAGAAGCCTTAGTCATGATGGAACAAGCGGCACTAGAGCATCATCCCATAGATATTCTGGTGAGTGATATTGAGATGCCGGGACTAGATGGTTACGAACTGGCGTTTGAGGTGCGTGATAATCCACTGACCGCCAAGGCCTACATCATTTTACACACGTCTTTATCCAGCGAAATAAGCGTGAGTCAGGCCCACCAAGTGGGGGCAAATGAAGCGCTGACTAAGTTCGATGCTCACGAGTTGATTGATGCCATGTTGCGTGGTGCCGATTTAGCCATGAAGCAGCGCCAATAAGGCGCTTGTTAGTTTTTTGTATGCTTTTTGCGGGACAAGGGTAATTTAGTTAGCTTATTTCCCCGCAAAACTAGACAAGTCTAGTCACATCCTATAAAAACCTTATTGGCCTCATTTCCGAAGGTGCGCGTTGGGGATCTCAACCGAAATATAATAACGATAGGTTAAACCATGAAACAAGAATCATCATTATTAGCTAAGTTGGCTAATGGCAGTCTCGTATTACAAATCTTATTAGGGATTATCGCTGGTGTGGTGTTAGCGAGTTTTTCACCCGATAGTGCAAAAGATATCGCCTTCTTAGGCAGTTTATTTGTTGGAGCATTAAAAGCGATTGCTCCAATACTGGTATTTATCTTAGTAGCATCGTCGATTGCAAATCAAAAGAAAAATACGCAAACCAATATGCGCCCAATTGTGATCCTGTATTTATTGGGGACCTTTGCCGCGGCGTTAACTGCTGTGATTTTAAGCTCTATCTTCCCCACGACTTTAGTTTTGGTTGCTGGTGTGGAAGGTACAAGTCCTCCACAAGGTATTGGTGAAGTGATCCATACCTTATTATTTAAACTGGTCGATAATCCAGTGAATGCGTTAATGACGGGCAACTATATTGGTATTCTTGCTTGGGGTGTGGGTTTAGGTTTAGCCTTACATCATGCTAGCGATTCGACTAAGCAAGTATTTGCCGACATGAGCCACGGCATTTCGCAAATGGTGCATTTCATTATTCGTTTAGCACCTATTGGTATTTTTGGTTTAGTTGCTGCGACGTTTGCTGAAACCGGTTTTGCCGCAATTGCGGGTTATGCGCAGTTATTGGCTGTGTTATTAGGTGCGATGGCCATTATTGCCTTAATCGTTAATCCTTTAATTGTTTACGTGAAGATTAAACGTAATCCCTATCCGTTGGTATTTCGTTGTTTGCGTGAAAGTGGCGTGACGGCATTTTTTACCCGCTCGAGTGCGGCGAATATTCCGGTGAATATGGCGCTGTGTGAAAAATTAAATCTGCATGAAGACACTTACTCAGTCTCTATTCCGTTAGGTGCCACCATCAATATGGGCGGCGCGGCGATCACTATTACGGTATTGACCTTAGCTGCAGCGCATACCTTGGGCATTCAAGTCGATTTACTCACCGCATTGTTATTGAGCGTTGTCGCCGCTATTTCGGCTTGCGGCGCCTCGGGTGTAGCGGGTGGTTCATTACTGTTGATCCCACTGGCTTGTAGCTTGTTTGGTATTTCTAATGATGTCGCCATGCAAGTGGTCGCTGTCGGCTTTATTATTGGTGTGGTTCAAGATGCAGCCGAAACCGCATTGAACAGCTCTACAGACGTTATCTTTACCGCTGCCGCTTGTGAAGCCGCTGAGAATAAAGCTAAACTGAGTTAACGAGTGCTGTTATTCGTATTGAAAAGTATTATGGAAGCAGTCACTTAGGTGGCTGCTTTTTTTATGGGAGTCGTTATGATCTTTTTTGATTTTAGAGTGCTAGATGCTGCAAAGCCCTGGTATGGGATAAATGACACTGTGATGGGCGGTTTGTCTCGCAGTAAGATGACGGTGTCACCTTTAGGCTATGGTGAGTTTAGTGGCCATGTATCGCTGGCCAATGGCGGCGGGTTTGCTTCAGTGCGTTGTGAGTTTAACCCTATTGATGTCAGTGGGTTTACTGGGATCTATGTCGAACTCGATGGCGACCGACCTAAAGATTATAAAGTGAATTTAAAGGATATCGACACACCACAAAGTACGGTTTATCAAGCGCCTATGCCAGCGCCAAGTCATCAAACGTTTGGTGTGAGTGGCGCTAGAGTCATGAATTGGCAGCGGATAGAAATTCCCTTCAGTGACTTCTTGCCCCAATGTCGGGGTAAACCGATTTCCCGAGTGGCAATGGATTTAAGCCAAGTTTGTAGTCTAGGGTTAGTGATTGGTGCCCAGCAGAGTGGTGATTTTTCTTTGAAAATCAAAGAAATTGGCTACTATTAGCGTTTATAGGTGGTTTCTTATCATGAGTTTTTTGCCCCTAATTGCTTGTCCCTTATTGCTTGCTATTGATGGTGCGGGCATCACTAGGCTTCATTTAAGAAAAAGGATAAGGCCGAGGCACTTATCCTTATGGTGAACCCATCATAATGAGTTTGGCGAAAGCCGCTGCTTAAGCGCCTACAATCCCTAAGGGGTTGGCCGTTTGCCACGCGCCGCGGGTAAAATCTGGGAAGGTGACTGAATTACTGCGGTTATTGACTGAATGTTCACTTAAGATATTCACCACCGACCAAGACGCACCATCGTACACATCCTGATCTAAGGCCTCGCCATTGCGCAGGCAATAAATCATGCGCCATAACATCACAAAATCCATGCCGCCGTGGCCGCCGTTAATCTCAGCTTCTTTGCCTATGCGTTGCCACAGAGGGTGATCATATTTGTCATACCACTTTTGCATGTCCATATCCCACTCGTGGTAACTTTGACCAAAGCCACCATTTTCGACGGCGATACGATTCGGGAAACCCGCAAACACGCCATTTGTCCCTTGGATTAAATTGTGGCGACTGTAAGGTCTTGGGCTCGTCGTGTCATGCTGCACCATGATGGTCCGGCCCTTAACGGTCTTAATCAGACTGGTATTGATATCCCCATTGATGTACTTGAGCTGATTACGCTCATGATCGGCGGGGAATTCACGTTTAGCATAGAGCGCACGGCCAAGAGCGGGCGAACTCATCGAGGTTAGATAATCAAATCTATCACCGCGGTTGATGTTCATATACTGGGAAACTGGTCCTAAACCGTGGGTCGGGTACAAGTTACCGTTGCGCTTGGTATGCCAATAAGTCCGCCATGAGCCCGTCTTATGGTCTATTTCCTTCATCTGCCAACGTAGCTCGTGGATATAAGCGGCTTCACCGTGGAGCAACTCACCAAACACACCTTGGCGTACCATGTTGAGAACCATAAGTTCTTCACGGCCGTAGTTGACGTTCTCCATCATCATGCAGTTTTTCTGAGTGCGTTCAGCGGTATCCACAATTTGCCAGCATTCCTCTACTGTGAGTGCTAACGGTACTTCGACAAAGGCATGTTTACCGCTTTCCATCGTCTCTATCGCCATAGGCGCGTGCCATTCCCATGGAGTAGAAATGATCACAATATCAATATCATCGCGGCTTAAGAGATCGCGATAGCTCAGGTCATTACCTGTATAGACAGCCGGTTTTGGCCGATTCTGTTTAACGATATGATCCACGGCTCTGTCCAGCACCGCTAGGTGAGTATCACAAATAGCTTTAAGTTCAACGCCTTCTAAATGACAGAATTGCTCGACATGGCTAAAGCCACGCTCGCCAACACCGATAAAGCCAACTCGAACCACGTCCATCTTGGGTGCTATGAGTCCGATAACGGATTTACCCGCTTGCGGTTTAGGGGCAACACTACTGGCGTAGGCGTTGAGGGCAATATTGGCTGTGACGAGTCCGGCGGTAGCGGCACCCGCTGCCTTAAGAAAATGACGACGATGAATGTTATGCATAGCGCTTCCTGCTTTATTTTTGTTTTGTAGGGATATTGAAATATCACTTGGTCTTATTTGTGCGGTAATTCACTTATGGGTTATATCAGAAACCCTATTAAAATTGGCAATAAAAGATGTAACAAACCTCATTCATCTAGGAGGATAAGTCTTTTAGCTGCCTTTACTTTAGCGATAAGTAAATAGTGATAAAGATCGCGTTTTTATTTTTAGATTGAGCTACACTGCCGATTAATTAGTCAAAGGTATTTATCTTTTATATTTTAAATATTTAGCAAATTTAAATTAACCAAAAAATTACATTTGACGGGCGATTTGAAGTAATTTGCTGCTGTGGGGAGTAAAGAGTTAAATGGGTTCTATGCTTAATGTACTACCACAACTGACATTCACTTTAGGTGATTGGGTATTGCATAAGGATATCAGGATGTCTGGGATTGAAAAACGCCGTCGCCTTCATTGGCGGGAGACAGATATGCAAAATCGTGAAATTATAGGTCGTTGGTTAGATGGGCGTCCTTTATTGGGTGACAAAATTACCCTCTATAAAGAAGACGATAAATATTTTTTAGAAACTTGGTTTAGCGATGGCTGCCATAGTTTAGATGAAGTCTATATGACGCAAACTCCTGAGGGCCATAAGCTGGAAGATGTTGGCGGCAATTTCTTTGGTGAATTTTTTATCGTGACATCGTCGCAGCAATTACAATTTTGTAATGAGCAGGGCTGTTATTTCCAAGCAGAAAAATTAGCGGCTGATGTCGATTTTGGTCAAGGTATACGCGTCGCTTAAACGACGACAGTCGAATCTGTAAATAACTAAGGTCGCACGATAGCTAAGAGCTAAGTCGCGACCTTTTGCTTTTATGGAATTGTAGCGAGTGGCTTAAGTTATTCAGTAAATGGATGTTTACTGCTAAAAAACAGCGGTTTACCCGAATAGGGATGGGTCAAACTTAAGCTTTGTGCATGTAAACATAAACGCGGTTTGGCCTTGATAACCTCGGCATCACCATAAAACTCATCACCCAAAATCGCATGGCCTAGGGCAAGCATATGCACACGCAATTGATGGGTGCGGCCTGTTTCTGGCGAAAGCTCGACTAAGGTGCTGTTTTCTCGGCGCTCTAATACACGGTAGTGAGTGAGGGCGCTTTTGCCGCCAGTCTCTCCCGCCTGTAGCGTTTTTTGATAGGGCGGATGTTCAGTGTCTGGCACTATCGCGAGGTCAATAATCCCCTGATCTTGCAGCACATGTCCCATCACTTCGGCAATATAGACTTTCTTACTCTGTCTATCTTGAAACTGTGTTTTTAAATGCGACTCCGCTTTTTTATTACGGGCGAACACCATAATGCCCGAGGTCGCGCAGTCGAGCCTATGCACTAAAATCGTTTCTGGATAAAGGGCTTGTAAGCGGGTTAACGCGCAATCGAAGGTGTGAGCCGCTCGACCCGGATTAGATAATAATCCCGAAGGTTTATTGATTGTAATCAGATCTCTATCTTTATAGCGTATGTCTAGCCAAGGAACTGCTGGGGGCTGGTAATCAAATATCTGCATCTTGTCCTCATTTTTGCGCGGCCATACTAGCAAAATTTACGCAGGCACACAGCATAATCTCATGCTTGCTTATTCTTAGAGGGGTGAGGGCAAATATTCTGTAGGTGTCTTACGGCTCCAAATACGGGTATAAGCCATCAGCTGCGGATAAAAAGTGCGGAACGCGGTTTCGATTTCTATCTGCATTTTATTGACGACTTTATGGGCATCTTTAAACAGTGCGGCTTGCGGATGCTGTTTGGCCACCTGTGCTAAGGCTTGTTGTAATCCTTTTTCGGTGGTGTAGCTGCCTAGCCAATCGGCGCTGCGCATTGTGGGCAAGAGTGTACATAATGCCTCTGGATGGTATGGATCAACGCCTTGCGTGGCGAAAGCATCTAACGCGTCATAGGCCTTGCTGCTGAATTCATCCAAGGGTTGGTGGTGATATTCTTCCCAATAGTAAGCTAAATAGTGATCGAAACTCACCGCCATGAGTTCTGCTGCTATGCTTCTTAAGGGCGCAGGGAAAGCTTCCATTAATTCAATCGTCAATTCATGGCTGGCGCAGAGGGTATTAATCTCTTGGTTTAGCCATAAAGCTTGGCGTAACTCCATTGGGGCTTGCGCAATTGGCGCTTGAATATAGTTACCTGCTACGTTGGCAGCAAGGTGGGTTTTACTGATGTCGGCGAGATGTAAGTGTGTAAGAAAGTTCATTATTTGTGCTTGGTTAACCACGTCGGTTCACGGTATCATGCACAAGCGCGCTTAGGAAAGCGCCGAAGCTAAAAATGCAGTATTTTTTCACTTTTTATTGATAATAACATTTGATTCGCCGTGAATAATTATGGCTGACTTCAACGTTGACATAGTAATCGATAAGGGAAAGTGAAATAAAATCAATAACCTTTTTTAGGATCATGGATGATGTGGAACTGGTTCACCAAAATGCTTGGTAAAGACGAGCAGCAGAAGCGCAAAAAAGTGCTAATAGAAATCCCCTTTGAACAACACCGTTTCAGCATGGATGACTTTAGTCGCTCGCGGCTAAAATTCGATGCCGATGATAATCAGCCCCAAGATGGCATCAATCCAGTGGAACCCGAGCAAGAAGTGGACACTGGCAATAAGTAATCTTGATCTTATTGGCCTCTAACCATAGACTAGCCGCCGTTCTAAGCTATCTAGAGGCCAATATGCGCGTTGCAGACTTTTCTTTCGATCTCCCCGATGAGCTGATCGCTCGTTATCCTATGGCGCAGCGTAATGCATCTCGTCTGTTAACCTTAGACGGCAACTCTGGCGCGTTAGGCGACAAACAGTTTACCGATTTGCTGGGGATGATTAATCCCGGTGATTTAATGGTGTTCAACAATACCCGAGTGATCCCCGCGCGCATGTTTGGTCAAAAGGCCAGTGGTGGCAAGTTAGAAATTTTAGTTGAGCGTATGCTCGATGATAAGTGCATCCTCGCCCATGTTCGCAGCTCTAAATCCCCGAAAGTGGATTCGTTAATCCATCTCGACGGTGGCTATCAAATGAAGATGGTCGCCCGCCACGATACCTTGTTTGAACTTGAGTTGTTATCAGAGTTAACCATCTTAGAAGTGCTTGAAGCAGTAGGGCACATGCCTTTGCCTCCTTATATCGATAGACCCGATGAAGATGCCGACAAAGAGCGCTATCAAACTGTGTATAACCAAAACCCTGGTGCAGTTGCCGCGCCAACGGCGGGTTTGCATTTTGACGATGCCATGCTCGATGCATTAAAAGCCAAGGGCGTGAATGTCGCGTTTGTGACCTTGCATGTGGGCGCGGGAACATTTCAGCCAGTGCGTGTCGATACTATTCTTGAACACAAGATGCATTCCGAGTGGGCGAATGTGCCGCAGGATGTGGTTGATTTAATCGCGCAAACCAAAGCTGCGGGTAAACGTGTGGTGGCCGTAGGGACGACGTCAGTGCGCTCTTTAGAAAGTGCGGCACGCGCAAGCCTTGGCGAGCTCAAAGCTTTTAGCGGCGATACCGATATCTTTATTTACCCAGGTTATGAATTCCAAGTGGTCGATGCTATGGTGACAAATTTTCATCTACCTGAATCAACTTTGATCATGTTAGTTAGTGCTTTTGCTGGTTTTGATCATGTTATGGCGGCGTATCAACATGCTATCACGCAAAAATATCGCTTCTTTAGCTATGGCGATGCGATGTTTGTGACGAAAAAAGCCCACTAGACCAAGATTTTGTTTTAAAATAGCCGCCCAAAGTGAGATGGTGCGGCAATTTTTTTCGTTAAAAGATTGAACCTTTTAACGCTGTCCCCATCTCTATTGTTAATCAAAATGGCATTAGCCATTAAAAATGTAGTCAGACTGTTTATCTGGCGAGGTGAATTATGAAATTTGAATTAGACACTACCGACGGGCGTGCGCGCCGTGGTCGGTTAATTTTTGATCGTGGCACAGTAGAAACCCCCGCTTTTATGCCGGTAGGAACCTACGGCACAGTGAAAGGCATGACACCAGAAGAAGTACGTGCCACTGGCGCGGATATTTTGCTCGGTAACACTTTCCATTTATGGTTGCGCCCAGGCGAAGAGATCATGCGTAAGCACGGTGACTTGCATGACTTTATGAACTGGCAGCGTCCTATTTTAACGGACTCGGGCGGTTTCCAAGTGTTTAGTCTTGGCGATATACGTAAGATCACCGAAGAAGGTGTGCATTTCCGTTCGCCCATTAATGGTGAAAAAATCTTCTTAGATCCTGAAAAATCAATGCAAATTCAAGATGCATTGGGCAGTGATGTGGTGATGATTTTTGACGAATGTACGCCATATCCCGCAACTGAAGATGAAGCGCGCAAGTCAATGCAGATGTCTTTGCGTTGGGCGAGACGTTCGCGTGATGAATTTGACCGTTTAGAGAACCCTAACTCACTCTTCGGTATTATTCAGGGCGGTGTGTATGAAGATTTACGCGACGAAAGCTTAAAAGGCTTAGTCGATATTGGTTTCGACGGTTATGCCGTCGGTGGTTTGGCCGTCGGTGAGCCTAAAGCAGATATGCATCGCATTCTTGAGCATATTTGCCCGCAAATTCCTGCAGACAAACCTCGCTATCTGATGGGGGTCGGTAAACCAGAAGATTTAGTTGAAGGTGTACGTCGTGGTGTTGACATGTTTGACTGTGTGATGCCAACCCGTAATGCCCGCAACGGTCATCTGTTTACGAGTGAAGGTGTGATCAAAATACGCAATGCGCGTCATAGAGATGACACGTCACCACTTGATACTAAGTGTGATTGTTATACCTGTAAAAATTATTCACGGGCGTATCTTTACCACTTAGATCGTTGTAATGAGATTCTGGGTGCGCGTTTAAACACCATTCACAACTTGAGATACTATCAAATGTTAATGGAAGGTTTGCGCGGTGCGATTGAGACGGGTACATTAGACGCCTTTGTGGCGGACTTCTATACCAGTCAAGGTCGCGAAGTACCAGAGTTAGTCGATTGATTTTTTGCTAATAAGAAGAGAAAAACTATGTTTATTTCAAATGCATATGCAAGCGCTGCCGGCGCACCACAAGGTGGCGGCACGATGGAACTGATTTTCATGCTGGCGATTTTCGGCCTGATTTTCTATTTCATGATTTTCCGTCCGCAATCAAAACGCGTTAAAGAGCACAAAAATCTGATGTCTTCATTAGGCAAAGGCGATGAAGTGTTAACCAGTGGTGGGATTTTAGGCAAGATTGCAAAAATCAGCGACGAAAGCGATTACGTGTTACTGAGCTTGAACGACACAACACAAATCACGATCAAAAAAGACTATATTGCAGCTGTATTGCCTAAGGGCTCTATCCAGTCGTTGTAAGCCAAGAGGGCTCAGGCGTGTTAAATAAATACCCAATGTGGAAAAACATTATGGTGATGCTCGTCATCGCCATAGGTTGTTTCTATGCCGTACCTAACCTTTTTGGTGAAGATCATGCGGTGCAAGTGGTGGCGACTCGAGGTGCTGAAGTAACAGCATCTACCCAAGCCAGTGTGAACGAGCTGTTAGCCAGTAAGAGCATTGCGGTAAAGCGCTCTGAGCTTGAAAAAGGTCAGTTGTTGGTCCGTTTGCAAAATGCGGATCAACAGCTACTGGCGAAAGAACTGATTGCTGACAGCTTAGGTGACAAGTTTACTGTGGCACTTAACTTAGCGCCTGCGACGCCTAAGTGGCTCGAGTCCATGGGTGGTAGCCCAATGAAACTCGGTCTTGACCTTCGCGGTGGTGTGCATTTCCTCATGGAAGTGGACATGGGCGAAGCGATTCGTAAGATGGAAGAAGCTAAAGTCGCTGATTTCCGTTCACAATTACGTGAAGAAACCATTCGTTATGCTGGTATTCGTGTTAATGCCACTGGAATTGAAATCAAGTTCCGTGATGCTGAAAACTTAGCGACTGCCGAGCGTTTTCTTAAGACTCGCAATAAAGATATGGTGTTCACCGACGCTAGCCGTGGCGAAGATTTCGCGCTGCAAGCTGTGATGAGTGAAGCTTATCTAAAGCAGATTAAAGAAGAAGCACTGCAACAAAACATTACTACCATTCGTAACCGTGTTAACGAGTTAGGTGTGGCTGAGCCTGTAGTACAACGTCAAGGCGCCGAGCGCATTATCGTTGAGCTGCCAGGTGTGCAAGATACGGCTCGCGCTAAGGAAATCTTAGGTGCAACCGCATCAATTGAATTCCACATGGTGGATGACAAAGCCGATCCGAATGCTGCGCAATCAGGTCGTGTACCTGCAGGTTCTGAAGTGTATCAGCGCCGCGAAGGTGGCACTGTGATATTGAAGAAAGAAGTGATGTTGACGGGTGATCATATCACTGGCGCGCAACCTAGCTTTGACCAGTACAGTCGTCCTCAGGTCAGTATCAACCTCGACGCTAAAGGCGGTACCATTTTCTCTGACGTGACTAAAGACAACATAGGCAAGCCTATGGCGACTTTGTTCATCGAATATAAAGACAGTGGTGATCGCAATGCCGATGGCAGCGTTAAGATGCAGAAAATCCAAGAAGTGATTTCTGTCGCGACCATTCAAGCCCGTTTAGGCCGTAACTTTGTGATCACTGGCTTAAGTCATGGTGAAGCACAAAACCTTGCGCTATTACTGCGTGCGGGAGCCTTGATTGCTCCTGTATCAATTGTTGAAGAACGTACCATTGGTCCAAGCTTAGGTGCTGAAAACATTCAAAGCGGTGTGCAAGCTATGGTATGGGGTATGGCAGTTGTCTTACTCTTTATGTTGGTTTACTACCGTAGCTTTGGGCTTATTGCTAACCTGGCTTTAACCGCAAACTTAGTCATGGTTGTGGGCGTTATGTCTATGATCCCTGGCGCTGTGTTAACCCTACCCGGCATTGCCGGTATGGTGTTGACGGTCGGTATGGCGGTTGACGGCAACGTGCTGATTTATGAGCGTATTCGTGAAGAGCTTCGTGCCGGACGTAGCGTGCAGCAGGCTATCCATGAAGGTTATGGTAATGCTTTCTCAACTATCGCCGATGCGAACATCACCACCTTCATCACTGCGCTCATTTTGTTTGCCGTAGGTACTGGTGCGATTAAAGGCTTCGCTGTGACCTTAATGATAGGTATTGCGACTTCTATGTTTACCGCCATCGTGGGTACTCGCTCAATCGTTAACGCGATTTGGGGTGGTAAGCGCGTGAAGACTCTGTCTATCTAAGGGGAAGTGACAATGATTGAAGTTTTATCCTTAAAACATACAGTAAACTTCCTCCGCCATGCACTGCCTATTAGCATTATGTCGGCAGTGTTAGTGCTGGGCTCGCTGATATCGCTCGCAACTAATGGCGTTAACTGGGGTCTTGATTTCACTGGCGGTACTGTTGTTGAAATGGAGTTTACTCAGCCGGTTGATTTGAATGCGCTGCGTGTGCAACTGACGACGCCAGATTCCGAAGGTGCGATCGTGCAAAACTTCGGTTCTAGCCGTGACGTACTTGTACGTTTACAGGTGAAAGAAGGCGTTAAGAGCGATGTGCAGGTTAAGTCTGTCATGGAAGCCGCACAGAAAGTTGACCCACAAGTGCAGCAGAAGCGTGTTGAGTTTGTTGGCCCACAAGTGGGCAAAGAACTGGCAGAGCAAGGTGCATTGGCGGTATTAGTTGCGCTGATTTGTATCATGATCTATGTGTCGTTTCGTTTCGAATGGCGCTTAGCGTTTGGTTCTGTAGCGGCACTGGCGCACGATGTCATCGTGACCTTAGGTGTGTTTTCGTTATTCCAATTGGAATTTGACTTGACCGTATTGGCGGGCTTGTTGACGGTGGTGGGTTACTCACTTAACGATACTATTGTGGTATTTGACCGTATCCGTGAGAACTTCCTTAAGCTGCGTAAGAGCGATCCTGAAGAAATAGTTAACATTTCAATCACTCAAACTATGAGCCGTACCATTATTACAACGGGCACGACTTTGGTGACTGTTGTGGCCTTGTTCCTTAAGGGCGGCACTATGATCCATGGCTTTGCGACTGCATTGCTGTTGGGGATTTTTGTGGGTACTTATTCCTCTATCTATGTGGCGAGCTTCTTGGCCGTTAAACTGGGTATCAATCGTGAACACATGATGCCAGTTGAGATTGAGAAAGAAGGCGCAGACCAACCTCCTATGATGCCTTAAAGGTTAATTTGGAGTTAAAAAGCCACCTATGAGGTGGCTTTTTTTTGCATCAATTTTGAGGCGTATCTGACATTCTGCTAGCAAACTCACAAAGTTATAGTCAGTTATGCTGTAAAAAGTGAATGTTAATTTATTTAACAACTGATGTAAAAATCAGCGCTCGACAGCCTCGGCTATTTAGCAGTAGGATGTCGGCAACCCATATTCTAGAGAGTTGTAGCCGTAGGATGTCGCATGGAAGAACGTAAAGTGTTAGTTGCTGGTGGTAATTTATTGCAGGCCCACACATGGAAAGGTTTATTGGAGGCCTGTGGCATTCATGTTGAACTCAGAGGTGAAGCGTTATTAGGCGGCATTGGTGAACTCCCTACTGGGATGCAAAACGTCGAGTTATGGGTAGGTGAGTCCCAATACGCGTCGGCACAAGTTCAATTGAATGCGTTGGATGTTGAAAGTCCGCAATGGCAGTGTGTGCAATGCCATGAGACTAATGAAGGCAGTTTTGAGCTTTGCTGGCAATGTAGCTCAGAGCGCAGCGAAAGCCACAACTAACCTTTCACTGGCAACCTTCTCAGCTTTGCGGTGAGGCTGAAAGATTGCGTCTGCAGGATGAGAAGATTACACTTTGCTGATAAGCTGACATTCATTATGTCATTCAATATCTTATCTAGGAGTTAGTGATGCAGCATCCCAATGCATTTTCCGCCCTTGTTGACGCTATTCTGCCTAATATCACTGAAGTGACAATCGAAGCTTATCAGGCCGATGACCGCTGGCACCTTGTTGATGTGCGTGAGGATCGTGAGTGGCTGCAAGATCATTTACCCCAAGCGAAACATTTAAGCCGGGGTATTTTAGAGCGTGATATCGAAGCGCGTTTCCCCGATAAAAATACACCCATATTACTCTACTGCGCGGGTGGTGCGCGTTCCGCCTTGGCTGCCCATAATCTGCAACTTATGGGTTACACCCACGTTGCCTCTATGATTGGTGGCTATAAGGGCTGGGTACAGCGTCAACTGCCAGTGGTGCAGGACTAAGCGTTCAGGATCTCATCTAATGCAATATTTTCCCTTGTTTGTCGATACGGTTAATTTGAATGTTCTACTGGTGGGCGCGGGCGATGTGGCTAGCCGTAAGTTAGCACTGCTGACACGTACCGAAGCCAATATCCACGTGGTAGCGCCAGAGGTGAACCCAGAAGTGCAACGTTATGCAGATGCTGGCCGTATTTTGTTATCCCAGCGTGAAGTCGTCCATGCCGACATTCAAAATTATGATTTGGTGTATTTAGCTACGGCAAACGACAGTCTTAATGCCGAGTTAGCGACCTTAGCTACTGCGCGTGGTATCTGGGTTAATGCTGTTGATAATCCCGCCTTTTGCCGCTTTATCACTCCTTCTATTGTGGATCGAGGTCGTTTAGTGGTCGCGATCAGCACTGCGGGCGCAGCACCAGTATTTGCACGCACGATTCGCTCGCGTTTAGAATCTAGTCTACCGCAGTCACTCAAACCGTTATTCGATTTTGTCGCCGATAGACGCGTCGAAGTACAAGATAAACTCGATTCAACCTCGAAACGCCGCTTATTTTGGGAGCGTTTTTTTGATACCAATGGTGACCGTTTCGATAGTCGTACCACTGAGCATTACCATAATGCGTTTAATAACTTAGTCAGCCGCGGCGAAATCCTTTTGTTGGATGATGCAACGTCTGTGGACTTATTGCCGCTCGCCGCCATGCCGCTATTGCAGCGCCTCGATTGGATATACAGCCAAGGCGATTTGAGTGTCGAACTCGCTGAACTTGTTCGCCGCGACGCAGATCGCGGTTTTTTACCCGCTTTCAGTGAATTGAGTCAACAGTATGAGCTGGGTACGCGCATGCTACTGGTAGCGGATACGCAAAAAATCAGCTTGTTGAAAGCCCATTTTCCCATGGCTAAACATCTGCGACCCGGAGCGATTTAATTTCTTACCGATTCAGCCTTGGGTTCGATTTAACCTTCTGTTCAATTGCACTTTATGTTCGATTTCATGGGCGTATTCTATTGTTCGTTTGAGCTAATGCCGAGTCTCAGGTAGACTCGGCAGCCTTATTTTAGGATTTCGCTGTTTCAGGATTTCACTCTGCATTTAGGATGACTATGGCCCTCAAGGCGACCGTGTTTAAAGTCAATTTACAGATAGCCGATATGGATCGGAATTATTACCAAGACCATCAATTGACGCTTGCACAGCATCCTTCCGAAACCGATGGCCGCATGATGGTGCGTTTACTCGCGTTTATTGTGAATGCCAGCGAAACCTTAAGTTTTAGTAAAGGTCTGTGCGTCGATGACGAGCCAGAGCTATGGGACAAAACCCTATCCGGTGAAATTGAGTTGTGGGTTGAGTTTGGTCAGGCCGATGAAAAATGGCTGCGAAAGGCCAGCGGCCGTGCCAAAGTCGTGCAGCTCTTTACCTATGGTGGTCGCAGTGTACCGATTTGGTGGAAACAGAATCAGCAAGCGTTAGAGCGTTATCAGAATTTAAAAGTGTGGAATATTGCCGAAGAGTCCGTCACGGCGATGGAGGCCTTTGTTGGGCGTAATATGGCATTGCAAGTTTCGATTAGTGAAGGCCAAATTTGGTTATCGGATAATGAAACCAGCGTGTTGATTGAGCCTGAAATCCTCAAAGATATTGAATAACATGTTTTGTAAAAAAAGAGCCTGCAATTGCAGGCTCTTTCCGTTTATCACTTTTAAATATCAGTAAGAGTATCGATTTTGATTTATTTGAAGCTCAGTTCCCAGCTATCGATATAACCAACATCACCACGGCCACTGTCTACGGCTTTTAACTTCCATACGCCGTTCGAATTAGCACCTGTCATATCTGCGGTATAGCTCTTATTGATATTGTCTGCACCAAGACCTGTGTTGTTATGCAGGGTAACCGTTTTTCCTGAAGGGCTGATCAGCTGCACTTTTAAGTCACCAATGTAAGGGTGGACTATGTTCACGACTGCAGTCACAGTACTTGAATCACCTGTGCGAGTAACCGTGATTGGGCTAGTGATCCCCGCCGCTTTGTTATCAGGAATATTATAGTTATCAGTATTGCTATAGCTCGTTGGCGTACCGCCGCCATTAGACGCTGTGTAGTTCGCCGTTAACGACACACCAGTGAAAGCCGAATCGCCTTTCACCATGGCATAGTAAGTGCCTGATTGTACGTTGGTGATTGGACAAGACTCACTATTGCCACTTTTATACGGACGGCAATCGTAATTAGTGGTGGTTGGCGCCGCGCCATATTGCACATACAAGTCCGCATCACCTGTGCCACCGTTCATCACAAAGCCTAGGTTAGTTGCACCTGCAGGAACCTCAAATGAAAAATGTAATTCTTCACCTGTTGCGCCTGCTAAACCTGTTTTCGCCACACCGTTCACCAGAACACTATCGCCCGGTTCGGTTGGATCGACAGGACCCGTTGGACCAGTACAAGATGCATCTAGGAAGGCTTTTGCTGCAACTGCATTAACTAAACCATAGCCATAGTAGTTGTCACGACCCGCAGTACCAAGATCTTCGGCGGTCATTTTCAATGCGTTACGGACTTGCGCCGCACTACATTCTGGGTGGTAGCTCCACACTAAGGTCGCAACACCTGACACATGCGGTGTCGCCATTGATGTACCGTTGTAGTACTCGTAATCTTTATTGCCTTGGTTGCTGACAGTGACTGTGGCGCCCAGTTGATTGCGCAATGCTAAACCTGTTGCACGATCAACAGATACAGAAACCATATTGATTTCGTTGTTAGCATCGACAAGGAAGGGGTTTTGTAAGCCGGGTAATGCCGCGTTACTGTAAACAATCGTCGCACTGGCCCCCGCATTCTTACAGGCTTTAGCTGCGTTAATTTCAGGGTAGCTAGTGCCTTGATTACCAACACGTTCCACTAAACAAATCTTATTGGTCATGTTGCCGCAGTTGAAGCTTGTGCCGCTAACGGTACATTCTGCCAAAGTTGCAGTGCTGGTACCGTTAAATGGTGCGGGGACATAGCTGCCACCAGAGGATATCAGGCGATTGTGCGGCACGACACCTGAGTCAAAGTAAGACTGACTGCCGATAGTGATATCGGCTAAACGGCCTTCGCCACGGGTAACAGTCGATAGAACGGCTTCACCAGGGCCTGATATTTCCACTTGGTTAGTGTATTGGGAGAATGCTGAGTGGTCTTTATGGTTATCCACAGAGGCGACGGACATGACGCCATCGTAGGATGCTGGGTAGCTGTGAGTGCTATTCCCATCGTTACCCGCAGCAGCAATCAGGAGAACACCATTATTATAGTGGGCAGCCAGAGCGTTACGCTCAGTGGTGCTAGAACCTGAACCACCTAAACTCATAGTGACAACATTGGCGCCGTTGGTGACACAAGTGTCTACGGCAGCGACTAAGGATGAAGAGTAGCCCCAGCCAGATTCATTAAACACTTTGATCACATGAATATTGGCATTTTGATTTGGCATAACGCCGATCACGCCATCATTGTTGGCAATCGCCGCAATCGTCCCCGCAACGTGCGTACCGTGGGCGTTATTATTGCCCGGCTCAAACCAGTTACCCGTGCCTGAGTTATTGGTCCCTGTGACATTGTTGCCACCTAAGTCGCTGTGACTACGGTCGTAGCCTGAGTCGATAATACAAATAGTGCGGTTGCCCGCTTGGCTGTCGCTTAGCTGGGTTGCTCCTACAAAAGTTTGGCCCCAAGGCGTACTTTCACTTAGAAAGCGGCGTGGCATATCTTCTTCGACATATTCCACATCAGCACGGGTTTTTAAGGCATTGATCCCTTTGGCATCGAGTTTCACCGAGTAGCTGTTACTGCGGCCGATACGCTTCATTTCCTTCGCTTGTACTTTATTTAATGCGGTATGTTGGGCACTGATTTCAGCCATTTGTGGCTGATAATTCATTGTGGTTGGTAGCGTATCTGTTGTCGCGTCATTGAGTGACTGCAGATTACTCGTAGATTGCACACTATTGGTTGACATGATGGCCGCGGCATCAGTGTTTTTAAACTTCACAATGTAACGCTTTGGCAGTGGGGAGGTTTGTGCTTGTAATGCTGCGGCAAAACCTGGGGCTTGTGGTGCTGCTTGTACACCGGCTGAGATCGCAATAGCTAAGCTTGAAAGGCTTAACGCTATTTTAGTGGTTCTGTTGATTGTCATGTTCTTCTTCCATGGTCAATTTAGTGTTAATCATTATTATTTTATGTTTCATAAGAATAACTACGACTCAGATGCTACTCGGTTAGTGAATTTATCTGCGACCACAGTGTTTGTAAATAATTTGTTAACGGTATGGCGGTTGGTAAGTGTTTAGATTTAATAGGCATTTATAGTGCATATAAATTCAACTTGTAACGAGTTGTAACCAAATTTTATTAAAATATTTGTTTTTTTATGTGATAAACGTGAATAAGTGAATACGAATTTACGACTCCATATACGGGTTTTTGATTGATTTTGCTGTTAGCAATTCATTGAAATTTATATATATATTTTTTTGTGATTAAAAATAACAAAAACAAACTTTAAGTTTTCATCATCATGATGATATTTCATCAAGTGATTGATTATGCGAAATTGTTGCAAAAGGCTGTCAATAGGGTGGCAGTTGCCAATTGATTGACGACGGCTAATATCTCGGTCAGTTTGAAATAACTGGATTGCAACGTTGTACTTTAAAGTACGTAGGTAACACGTTTAGCTATTTGGGCTTATGTACCGTGTTACCAAGTATTTTTGAATATCAATATTTTGCATAGGTAATCTTAGGTATTTTGAGATCCACAATCTTCCGTTATAGCACTGCTCCATTATCTGTTTGTCATGGCTAACAAGTTCATTTAACCGTTATAAGACTTCTGAAAGTGATAAAAAGGTGAATAAATATCGCTGCTTAGTGGCATAGCAAAAAAATTAAATTTCCAAGCTTATGATACAGATGATTCCGTAACAAATAGATTAATGTGTTGAGCACAACTTTTTGCGTATTGAGAGCCATATTTTATTTATGGATAAGGAAGGTTAAGTATTGTGTGACCACTTCAGTTTCCATCGTTTCAGGATGATACTCGTGGTGAACGTTAATAATTTTTTTGATCCAATGCAGGTAGTTTTTTCAGTTCTAATCTCTAATCCTGCATACGCATTTATTCTTGAATTAGGTGTAGAAACGGGGTTTTTATATTCATGATATCCGATTTTTATACTGTTTATTTGCACTAAATTAATGACTTTGATCAAGTTTCAAAGGAAAAAATAAAAATATTTGTGCACCTGTGCCATCCTTACATTCGATTAACATTTTTGACATGACTTATGTTTTACAGCTCGACATAATAGGTTTGGAACCCGCACATGCGCGTTTTGTCGAATGTTATATTTTAGGAAGCTGATAACTAATATGTAGTTAAAAATACGCATTTTTACTGGCCTTAAAGACTGTATAGGTCTTATGAGATAAACGCGTATGAGTACTTTACAAGATGTCTGCTTGCTATTTTACTTTTCAAACTTGAAAGGAAATCATATGCGACATAAAAATGTGTTTAGCCTGTTTTTGGTCGGAACGCTCTTGATCTGCGGTGACACTTTAGCAGCAGGTGGCGGTGGCGTGCTGGTAGACCCTGGTGCCATGGAAGGTAAGCATTTCGATCCCAAAGGTAAAATGCCGTCGACGTTTACGGTCGAACTGCAGAATGGCCTGCGCAAGAGCCTGCCTTTTGAAGATAAGCGTGATTTCGAGGAAGCCAAGAAGGGCTTCATTGTCGCGCCATCCTATAAGCAAATTATGGCCGAGGCTGGCAACGTGGCTTGGGATATGGGTAGTTACGAATACCTACTGCAGGGCA
Source organism: Shewanella sp. SM68 (assembly GCF_025653925.1). Lineage (NCBI taxonomy): Bacteria > Pseudomonadati > Pseudomonadota > Gammaproteobacteria > Alteromonadales > Shewanellaceae > Shewanella > Shewanella sp. SM68. Next base: position 220,465 of record NZ_JAKKRU010000009.1, on the reverse strand, counting down.
AGGATTTTGATAGCATCCACCCTTCGTTGCAACGCCAGGCCATCTTGAACATGGCTTATGGCCTTTATGAGGTGGTTCCGGGCAAGATTTATCAGGTCCGTGGTTTCGATCTTGCCAACATCAGTTTTATCAAGGGCGACACGGGTTGGATCGTGTTTGATCCGCTGACAGCGAAGGAAACTGCCGCAGCAGCGTTGAAGTTAATCAACGAAAAACTCGGTCCTCGGCCAGTAGTCGCGGTGATCTATTCGCACTCACATCTGGACCATTACGGTGGTGTACGCGGTGTAATTGACGAGGCTGATGTCAAGAGTGGCAAGGTGCAAGTCATCGCGCCGAGTGGCTTTATGGAACATGCTGTTTCCGAGAACGTTTACGCAGGCAATGCAATGATCCGCCGTTCATTCTTTCAATACGGCGTGCTACTTCCACGTAGCCCGTTTGGTCATGTTGATCAATCAATTGGGAAAAATACCGCTTCGGGTAATACAGGTCTAATTCAACCGTCACGCTATATAGAAAAAGACTTCGAGACGCTGACCGTCGATGGGGTCATTATGGAGTTCCAAAGTACTCCTGGCACCGAAGCGCCTGCTGAAATGAATACTTGGTTCCCGCAGCTAAAAGCGTTTTGGGCTGCAGAGAACATCACCGGTACCATACACAATATTTACACCCTGCGTGGTGCATTAGTGCGTGATGCACTGGCTTGGTCCAAGCACATCAATGTGGCACTGTATCGTTACGGTATTGAGGCCGAATACATGTTCGCTGCACATAGTTGGCCACGTTGGGGTAACGGACGCATACAGGAAATAATGCGCACCCAGCGTGATGCTTATGGTCACCTTAACAACAACGTACTGCACCATGCGAACAAAGGTGTGACGATAAACGAAATCCACAACGTCTATAAACAACCTAAGAGCCTGCAAGTACAGTGGGCGGCCCATAGCTACCACGGTTCTATCGAGCATAACAGCCGTGCTGTGATGAACAGGTACCTTGGTTACTGGGATGCAAACCCCGCGACTCTGATGCCGCTTTCACCCAGAGAATCAGCACCGCTTTATGTTGAGATGATGGGTGGCGCTAAGAAGATAATGACTAAGGGTAAGCAACTGCAGGATCAGGGCAAGTATTTCGAAGCTGTTGAGATCCTCAATAAATTAGTCTATGCCGAACCTGAGAATGTTTCTGCCAAAGACTTGTTGGCAGATGTCTATGAGCAGATAGGCTATCAGAAGGAAAGCCCGAGCGTGCGTAACAGCTTCCTGGCTGCAGCCTATGAACTGCGCCATGGTCTGCCAAGTGGTGTACCACCCAAATCTAGCGGTCCGGATACCATTCGCGGTATGACCACCGAGCTTTGGTTGAATTTTATGGGTATCAGCATGGATAGCACCAAAGTGGAGGGAGTCAAGGCAGTCATTAATCTGATCACGCCTGATAATGGTGAGATGTTTATCGTTGAGCTAAGCAATTCAACACTGACGAACATCAAGGGACAGTTGGCTAAGAATCCGGATCTGACTATTAGAGTCAACCGTGTAGATCTAGAAACCGTTATGGGGGGGAAAGCAACATTTGACCAGTTGATTAAGGAAGGTAAAGCTAAGCTTGAAGGTGACCGCAAGCCGTTTGATTTGCTGCGGAGTTCTTTGGTTAGATTTACTCCTAGTTTTGAACTATTGCCTGGTACCAAGGCCGTTAAACCTCATCAAGATCTTGTTAAAGACCCGTTTGAAGTTCAAGAGCCCGGTAATACTTCGGGGGGCTAATGCGTCTTTTCTCTCATCCTTTTGCAAGAATGTAGAGCGTTGAGGTTCACTTCCCCTGCTTACAATAGGTTGCAGCGGTGTCAATACGCCAGTGCTGCAACCTTAAGGTGATTTATTTTTGTGCCAACTGCAGGTTAACGACATCTTTTTGTGTTTTTAAATCTGCCACTCATTTTTAGGATGGATTATGTGTCTCTTCAAAAATGATTGTGGGTAGGTGCTTACTTATTTACCTCTGCTTAATTTCGATATTCTATTTAGACAATAAAAAAGCGCCCTAGGGCGCTTTTAGCCGTAAAACCTTGAATGACTAGAGCGAGGTGAGAGCACTAAAGTGATTTATCCTTACTTCCCCACACTAGAGCCAATTCGATGGTAGTAAATTACTTAGCGGGTGTTTTTTGCGCCTCAACTAAGGTGGAGTAACCGCCACCATTATAGGTTTGGGTGTATCCGGCAGCGACTAAGGCTTCGGTCGCAATACTGCTACGACGACCGCTGCGGCAATACAAGACGACGGGAGCATCTTTGGCGATGCCACGCTTAGCAAACTCCTCTGTCACTTGCTCAAAGGGAATATTGACCGCATTCGCTAAATGACCTTCGGCAAATTCTTCAGGCGTTCTAACATCGAGCACCATAGCGCCTGCGGCAATTTTATCCCATGTGATTGCAGGATCTTGGTCGGCGGCGTTGGCTATCATGGGCATTAGCAGCAGTGGCATGAGTACCAGTGATTGCAAGCTTAATAGGGCTAAGCGCATTAGACTTTGGCCACTGGTTACGAGGTTGTGGGTCACTTTATCTCTCCTTGACGGCTTTTCGGCACGCTTGTATTAGCCAAGCGTGTACTTGCTCACCTAACTCTTATCTCTTATCTTAACTCTTAAGTAGTGACTTTATGTGGCTTAGCTTTGTTTAGCAATTTCAGCCTCTGATTTTACACCCAATTTTCGTAAAAGCATGGCGGCAGGGCAAAAACCAGTAAAAGCACTTTGGAATAGGTTAGCGCCAACAAATGCGGTTAACCACAGAAAGTTGTGGTGCACATAGGCGGTTAACACCAGTGACAGTAACACCATAAATCCGGCAAAAGCCATAATACTGCGTTCTAATGACATACCTTACTCCTTGAAGCCATCTTGGTGATGGCCTTTGTTGTGGTTAGTTTTGTGTTTGTGTTTGAGTCTGTATCTGAACAGTATTCATACGGTTTTTCATGGCCGTGTAGTACAGCACTGGGATGACAACTAACGTCAGTATGGTCGAGATAAAAATACCAAAGATCAGACTGATCGCTAAGCCATTGAAAATCGGATCATCAAGAATAAACAATGCCCCTATCATGGCTGCAAATGCAGTCAGCATGATAGGTTTAGCTCGCACGGCGCCAGAGTGGATCACTGCCCGCTCAAAGGGCACGCCGGATGCGGTTTCTTGATTAATAAAATCGACCAATAATATCGAGTTACGCACAATAATCCCCGCCAGCGCTATCATGCCTATCATGGACGTTGCCGTGAATTGCGCTCCGAGCAGGGCATGTCCAGGCATTACGCCAATCACAGTCAGTGGAATTGGCGCCATGATGATAAGCGGCACCAGATACGATCTAAACTGCGCGACCACCAATAAATAAATCGCAATCATACCGACCGCATAGGCGATACCCATGTCTCTAAAGGTTTCGTAGGTGATCTTCCATTCGCCATCCCAGAGCACGGCGACTGAGTCTAACCCTGTGGGTTGGTGAATATAATGCTGATCAAACCCTAAGCCATCGGCGCCATCGATTTTGCCCGCCATATCGAACATGCCGTAGAGCGGGCTGTCCAGTGGTCCCGACATATCGGCGACGACCATGATCATAGGGATCATATTCTTATGGATAATCGGTGCATCGATTTTGCCACGTTTGATGGTTACCAGCTCAGAGACAGGCACAGATTGCCCCGTTTGGCTCAGTAACTTCATATTCAGTACTTGCTCTAAATCGACTTTCGCGCCTTCGTTTAATTGCAGGCGGATCGGTATCGGTTGTTTTTGCTGGGCTTGATGTAAATAGCTCACATCTTTGCCGCCAACTGAGGTGGCAATCAAGTCGACAATATTGCTGTAGGGCACGGCCATCAGGCTGGCTTTACTGCGGTCGATCATTACTTGCCATTTTTGCTGGGCGGCGGGCAAGAAAATATCGATATCGACCACATCTTTGGTTTCATGGAACAGCGCCTGCATCTCATATGCGGCTTGCTCGCGAATAGCGGGACTTGGGCCATACACTTCTGCAACCAGCGGCGACCACACTGGTGGTCCAGGTGGCACTTCAACCACTTTGATATTGGCTTGATATTGCTCGCCAATTTGCTGCAGTTCGTCTCGCACCGATACCGCTATGCTGTGGCTGTCGCGCTTGCGGTGTTTCTTATCCACTAGGTTCACTTGGATGTCGCCAAGCTCTTGGCTGTGACGCAGGAAATAGTGGCGCACTAAGCCGTTAAAGTTCATTGGCGCGTTAGTGCCCGCATACAATTGCAGATGCTCGACCTCAGGGACGGTTGTTAGGTAGCGACTCAAATCCTGCAATACTCTTTGTGTTTGCTCTACGGGAGTGCCTTCTGGCATGTCCACCATTACTTGAAACTCGGACTTATTATCGAAGGGCAGCATTTTAAGCACCACGAGCTGACCCACGGGGAGCGCGACGGCGATGCCGATTAACACAAATACGCCGGCAGCTAGTCCCATTCTTGCCTTACGGGCATTTTTACCCAGCAGGAAAGGACCAATTAAGTGAGTAAAGAGGCGCACCATCTTAGTTTCAGCTTCATCCTCGTGCGAGGCTTGGGCAGTATCGTGTTGGTCATTATGTTTCAGCAGTTTACGACTGAGCCAAGGAGTGACCACAAATGCCACAACGAGGGAAATTAACATGCCCATACTGGCGTTGATGGGGATCGGGCTCATGTAAGGCCCCATTAAGCCCGATACAAAAGCCATCGGCAGCAAGGCTGCGATAACAGTAAATGTCGCCAGAATCGTTGGGCCACCGACTTCATCGACCGCCACAGGGATAAGCTCACTAAAAGACTTTTTGCCGAGTGCCATATGTCGGTGGATGTTTTCTACAACGACTATGGCATCGTCGACCAAGATGCCGATGGAGAAAATCAAGGCGAACAAGGACACGCGGTTTAAGGTAAATCCCCACGCCCAAGAGGCGAAAAGGGTGATCGCTAGCGTGATAATAATGGCCACACCCACGACTAAGGATTCGCGTGCGCCCATGGTTAAAAATACCAGCACGACTACAGCGCTGGTGGCAAAAATCAGTTTTAAAATAAGGGTGTTAGATTTATCCGCCGCGGTTTCGCCATAGTTACGTGACACTGTGACTTCGACATTTGCCGGGATCAACACATTGTCGACCTTAGCTATCCGCTCAATCACACTGTCGGCGATGTCGACGGCATTTTGGCCTGCTTGTTTACCAATTGCGATTGTGACGGCGGGATAAATGTCGGTTTTATCTGCGTGCCAAACGCTCTGTTTCGGGATATCACTTTTTAAGCTGATTTCGGCAATATCCGCTAAATAAATCGGAATAGTTTTGCCTTGTTTATCTTGATAGACACTGACGACTAATTGTTTGAGATCGTCGATGGATTGTAAAAACTGCCCAGCTTGGACCTTTATCTCTTGATTGCCTTGCACTAAGGATGCAGGCATAGAGACCATATTATTGTCATTCAGGCTTTGTCTTAACTTGTCGTAGGTCAGATTAAAGCTGTTCATCTTGGCGGGATCGATACGTATATTGGCCACCATATCGTGCTGGCCAACGGTATCGATTTCGCGAGTGCCGGGAATACGCTTAATTTCAGTTTCTAACCCAAGGGCGACATGGGTTAGCTGCTCAGCAGACACTTGCCTGTCCTTTGACCATAAGGTCAAACTGACAATGGGCACATCATCGATGCCGCGGGGTTTAATTAGCGGTTCACCCACGCCAGCGCCCCTTGGTAATTTATCCATGTTGGAATAAATCTGGTTGTATAGGCTGACGATGGCATCATTGCGCGCAACACCGACCTTAAAGATGACGATGATCAGCGCGCCATCGGGTTGGGAGAACGAGTACAGAGTATCTATGCCTTTGATTTCGGAGATCACTTGTTCCGCTGGCAGGGTGACTAAGTTTTCAACTTCCGTGGGTGTCGCGCCGGGAAAAGGGATAAACACATCGGCAAAGGTGACATCAATTTGTGGCTCTTCTTCTTTTGGTGTCACCAAAATGGCGAATAAGCCAAGTAAGAGCCCGAGAAGTGCTAATAGCGGCGTGATGGCGCTATTTTGAAAGGCAGCGGCAATTCGTCCGGAAATCCCAAGTGTGGTTTGTGGTACTGGAGCATGTTTCATAAAACAACCTCGACAAAGCTTAAGTCGCTAGGGAATTTATTGCTTCTTGCTGAGCAACACTTGGTAGGCATCAACGGCCACCTTGTCACCCGACTTAAGGCCCGCAAGCACTTCTACCTCGCCATCTAAGGGCTCAGTGACACGGACTTGGGTCAGCACAAAGGCTTCGCCTTGTTTAAGGTAAACACTGCTCAGTTCGTTCATTGTGAGCAGTGCAGAGGCGGGCAGTTGGATTTTTTCCCGATCGCCATTTTTAAAGGAAGCTTTTGCCCAAGTACCGGGTTGAAGATTGGCTTCATTTTCTGGCAGATTAATTCGCACTTGATAACTGTGGCTGACAGGATCGGCGAAACTAAAAATCGTGAGGTCGGTTGAGGTGAACTCGCGCCCATCACTTAAACGGACGAGAAATTCGGGGGAATTTTTAAGTTGGTTAATGTAACGCTGTGGCACTTGGGTAATGGCGCGCATTTGACTCGCGGAAAACCCTGAAAGTAGTGCTTGTCCTGGGCTTACGGTTTCGCCAAGTTCGACAAAACGCTCAGTGACTATGCCACTAAAAGGCGCTGAAACGACAGTGTATTTTAAGGATTCGTTGGCTTTGATGACACGGGCTTGTGCTGCACTGACGGCTTGTTCTGTTGCTTTAGCATTGGCGGTGGCTTCATCCATCGCGCCCTTAGAAATCGCGCCTTGGGGAAATAGCTCTTTATAACGTTTGTATTGTGCCTGAGCTTCGACATTTAAAGCCTTCGCTTTGGCTAGATCAGCCTCAAAGCTTGCCAGTTCAGCGCCTTGCTCTTTACTGGTAATTTCCAGTAGGGCGGCTCCTTCGGGGACGATATCGTTAACATCGTAGTTGAGTTTGACAATACGACCAGAGGTTTGCGCCGATACCGTCGCCGCTTTTACTGCTTCAATGGTGGCGTCTAAGGTGACCCAATTCGGATAGGGTTTATTTAAGACTTCGATGGTTTCGACTGAGGCAGCCTGAGCTTGAGTACTGGAAAGTGCCAGCAGTAAGAAAAAAGCACGAGAAATTGATGTCATAACTTATATCACCCCAGATGTAATTTATGAGGAAATTCTAATGGAGTTGTTTTCAATAGGCAATCAATATTTATTAGAAAAATTTAATGTAGTGTTTTTACCTAATTTAGGAATAAGGAATAAGGCCTATAGCGCCTTATTCCTCATGCTTCAGAGCTTCAAATTAAGCCTAAAATTTAGTCATTTAAATAATAGGTTAGTGTGGAAACGATGCGAATTTGTTTAATGTAAGGCGTGCTGCTGTCGCGGTCTGAAATGGTGAACTGGCCTTGACTCGCACTTTTAATTTTTCCGAGGCGAGAATCCGAATCCTTAGCAAATTTTTCAGCCACTTCGCGGGCATTTTGAGTCGCTTCTTGCACCATGATAGGTTTGACTGAGTTGAGATCGGTAAACAGAAACTCAGTGCGATTATCATAATCTTGGCTAGCGATCGCTATACCTTCTTTTACTAAGTTAATCATTTGCTTACGGGTGTTCAGCATGAGATCAATCTGTGGGGTATAAACTGATAGGTTCACTTTTGCCGAGTAACGGTATCTGACGTTGGGATCGACATAACCTTGGGCTTGGCGATCTTCAATTGAAGGCAAAGAGACAGTAATTTCGCTGTCGCTAAAGCCTTGTTCCTTTAAAAACGCCACAACACGATCGGTTTTTTGCTGAACCGTCTCATAGAGTTTAGGCAGATTGTTATCGACCTCAGTGAAATTGATTGGCCAAATTGCCACATTGGCTTTGACTTCTTTTTCCGCTAAGCCCTTTACCGTGACAGTGCGTTCCATGGCTTTCATTTGCAATAGTGCTGAGCTTGCTGTCTGGCCTACATAAACAAGTCCAGCGCAAAGGAAACCACCTAACAGCAGGGCAGGAAGGATGTTACTTTTTTCCATAAAAAGAATCTCTTGATTAGATGAACTCAGTCTACGATACCGAATAAACCTCAGTCATGCACTGGGTTTATTCGGAATAGATGCCGCTTAAGGCAGAGGAGATTATGTTGAGAGATGAGTTTTGAAATATCTGTTTAAAGCATTTATTTTTCAGGAGGAATCGCGCTTGGCTGCCATAATTCGACTTTATTGCCATCAGGGTCAATAAACCAGCCAAAGCGGCCAAATTCTGAATCTTCAATACCACCAATCGGTTGACCGCCACCTTGCTCTACTTGTAGGAGTGCTTGCTCTAAATCGTCAACGACAAAGTTGAACATAAACCCTTTATCTGAGGGGGCGAAATAGTCCGTGCTATGGGCGAAAGGAGTCCAAACATGGTAGCCAAGAGTTGATTTATCTGTGTGATAAAACGCGGCGCCTCCCCAGTTTTCAATAGGGACTTGAAGATGGGTTTTGTACCAAGTTGCCAAGGCAACGGGATCGACACTTTTAAAGAAAATTCCACCGAGTCCAATGACTTTAGCCATAGCCGTAGCTGCATTTACAGGAGTATGAATTAACTTTAGGCAATAAATGCTTAAGATACAAAAAAGCCGCAAAAAATGCGGCTTTGGTGTTAGGAATTTATCTTAGAACTGGTAGCTGTATTGAACTGAGTAGTACATACCACTTGATTCAGTAATCGCATTAACAGGGCCTGCGATTGCGCTGTTTTCGATCAGGTGAACTTCTTCACCTTTAATATAAGCGATACCAAAGTCAACCGTGTTTTGTGGGTTGATGTGGTAGCTCATACCCGCTGTATACCAGTTACGGTCAGAGTCTGGGAATGAAATAGAGCTGATTTCGTCCACAACGCCTTGGTCATGCATATAACCTGCACGTACAGTGAATTGTTCGTTGATTGTGTAAGTACCACCTAGGCTGAATAACCATGAATCTTTCCATTGGTATTCTTTCAGCGCAACATCACCTACGGCTTGAGTCACTCCAACAGCTGGAATGGTTGCAACACCATCTTTAGCTGTGATTTGTTCAAAATTACCCCATTGGGTGTGCTGCGCTGTATAGTGCAGAGCAAACTTAGGGGTGATTTGATGAAAACCTGCAACTTGGAAGATATCCGCTAGCGGTACATCTAAACTATCAAAACTGGTGGCAACAGCCACTTGTCCAACATTTGGTATATTGGTTGATGTAATGGTATTAACATCACCTTTAACATTCACTGTTGGGCTGAAGCGGTAACTGATACCGAAACGATTGTCTTTATCTAACTCAATTGTGGCACCCACAATACCACCAAATGCCCAACCGTCAGCGTCGACGTCAACTAGAGGTGTCGCGCCCATGTTACGGGTTAAACGGCCTTCACCGTAAATGGCATCAATACCAGCACCGATACTGAACATGTCATTAATACGGTATGAAAGGCTGGTGTTAAAGTTAACCGTTGTTACTTCTGTTTCGCCAAGCAGATCATAAGGTGCTGGTGAGCCTGCTGGTAAACTCTTTGAAAGTGAGCTGGCATCGGTACCGGTACCAAAGTTAGAGAAAGCGGCAAAACCTACGGCGAACTTATCGTCGATGGGGTGGATGTAGAAAATATTAGGGATAATTTTAGAGCTACCCGCGTCATCGATGCTGCCTAAGTCAACGGCACCACCGGCAAAGTTAACGTCTTTAACATCAACAGTAATATCGGCATAAGTTAAGCCGAAGGAGATCGCATCTTTATCGAATAATGCCATAGCAGCAGGGTTACGTGATAACACAGAAGCGTTATCGGCAATAACCGCATCACCCGCAAATGCACGGCCCATACCCGTTGCTGATTGGCTGTTTAGTTGAAAACCTGAAGCTAAGGTTTGTGTGCTTGCTAATGCGACAGAAACGGCAATGAGTGTCTTGTTGAATGTTTTCATTATTATTCTCTCTATTTTTTATAAGTATTGGATTTTTATTCGGTCCTAGTCCGCCGAAAGTATTTAAATCCATTTATTAGTCTCCGGCATCTTATGGATTCAATGTACCCTCAACAAGTCCGACCAGAAGTGAAATATGTTAATTTTCAGTTAATTAAAAGTCTTTAAAACAAGAGTGATACTTTAGTATGCTTGAATGGTCTGGCCAGATGCTTGATATGAAGGGCTTTGGGTGCTGCTATGGGTTTCAATTGAAGTTAACGGTTTGTAATGGTGTGTAGGGTATTTAAAAGGATACAAAATGTAAAAAGCGCACACTTGTGCGCTTTTAAACATATGGAAGCATATCTAGATTAGAGTGCAGACTTAAATTGTTCGAACTCTGTCGTTACTTTTTCACTTGGAGCAGAGAATTTACTGACTAAAATACCCGCAATAGTCGCGAATATAAACCCAGGAAGGATTTCGTATACTTCAAAAATGCCACCAGTGAGTTGCTTCCAAATCACCACGGTTAATGCACCGACAATAATAGTGGCGATAGCGCCATTACGGCTGTATTGCTTCCAAAACAAGGATAACAAGACTACGGGACCAAAGGCCGCACCAAAGCCTGCCCAAGCATAACTCACTAGGCTGAGTACGCTACTTTCAGGATTGAGTGCTATCACACCTGCAATCACAGCGATAGCGAGTACGCCTAAACGACCTACCATCATTAGCTCGCGATCATCGGCCTTTGGGCGTAACCATTTACGGTAGAAATCTTCGGTGATGACACTTGAGCAGACTAAGAGTTGTGAGTCGATAGTACTCATGATTGCCGATAAAATAGCGGCGATTAATAGCCCACCAATCCATGGGTTAAACGCCGCTTGAGCTAAATGGATAAACACAGTTTCAGAATTGGCTAATGGCTCTTTGGCGAAATAGAGCGAGCCTGCAATACCTGTGGCTAACGCGCCAATGAGAGATAACACCATCCAGCTCATGGCAATACGGCGTGACAAGGGCAGGGCATCGGCACTGCCTATCGCCATAAAACGCGACAAAATATGTGGCTGACCAAAATAACCTAGGCCCCATGCGAGCAAAGATAACATGCCGATGGCAGTGGTTTTGTCATTGACTAATGCCAACATCGCGGGATCGATCGTTTCAATACCCGCATGGCTTTCGGGGTGAGCGAAAACGGCGAAAGGGACAATCAATAGGGCGATGAGCATTAAACTGCCTTGGAAAAAGTCAGTCCAACACACGGCAAAGAAACCGCCAATAAAGGTGTAACCGACTATGATGGCCGAGCCAATCACGAGGGCTGCTGTGTAATCAAGCCCAAAGACTTTTTCAAACAAAATCGCGCCACCGACCATGCCTGAGGAAGCATAGAAAGTAAAAAACACCAGAATAGTGATTGCGGAAACGAGCTTGAGATAGCCTTGGGTATCGTGGAAACGTTTCTCGAAAAAATCCGGTAAAGTGAGGGCGTTATCGGCGAGTTGGGTATAAATGCGCAGTCGCTTGGCAACAAATAACCAGTTTAGCCAAGCACCAATAATTAATCCTACGCCAATCCAGGCTGCACCTAAGCCGCTTAAGTAAACTGCGCCGGGTAACCCCAGTAACAGCCAACCTGACATGTCAGATGCACCCACGCTGAGTGCGGTCACTGCGGGGCCCATTTTGCGGCCACCTAAAATATAATCATCAACAGTATCGGTAGCACGGTAAGCCCAAAAACCTATGCCCATCATCAATACTAAGTAACCAACAAATGTGATTAAAATCGGGGTTTCAATCGTCATCTTGCCTTTTCCCATCTTTTTATTATTAAAAGTGGCAAGCATGCTACCAGATGTTTGAACGTGCGCCCATTAGCAGATGTAAGTGTGATTGAAATCTAACCTCCGATAACATGAAAATATCGGAGATTGATTTTTAAATGCAATTTATAACAATGAGTTAAATAAATATATTCTTGATTTCGTCTTTTATATAGCTAAGGTCAGCTTGATCCTCACCTATGAGCAAAATAAATGCATCGGGCGTTTCAAAGCCCATTCCTTGATATTTACCGTCAGCGAAGGTTTTATCCAACACCATACGTTTCTCGAGTGGCACGATAAAGAGTGTCACCTTACTTTGTTCGCCCTGAAGTACTAAGTGCAGGCTTTTTACCCCTTGAAAATCGCAATAAGAGGTGTAATACACTTTGCCCGGTTGTTGGGTAAATTTGGCATTGCCAAAGTCTTTTATCGACGCAAGCTGGGCATTGACTTGACTAAAATTGACATTTTGATCGACATGCAAGGCAATATCTTCATGGTAGACATGGGCCAGTGCATGTTCAGCCAAATCAATAGGCCCTAAGCGTAATAGGCTGAAGCTGATCCCTACCACAAACGCGACCGAGGCTGCCATGGCCACTAAAAAAAACGTTTGCCGGCGCTGTTTATGGTGCTGTTGTAACTGCTGACGCAAAATGAGTTTGTCGGCGAGATCCTCAGCCACATCTACTTTCAATGCGTTGCTCAGTTTGGCATCAAGGTTTTTAAGCTCATTGATTAGGGCTTGGTTTTCTGACTTGGCATTGATTTGTGCCAGAAAGTCAGCATCTTGATTATGAGGATCTTCATAAGCTTGACGTCTAAATTTAAGCTCATCCATTGGATTGACCTCTCACATCATTCTTCTCAAGTAATTCTTTCAATTGGCTCCTCGCCCGAAATAAACGCGTCATTACGGTGTTGCGATTGAGCTCCATCAGCTCGGCGATTTCATCGCCGCTAAAGCCACCAATGAGCTGGAGTAAGAGTGGTTCGCGGTATTCGATATCCAGCTTGCCAATTTGTCGACGGATCAGATATTGCTCGGTCTGCTCTTCACTGCTATTGGAGATATTGTCCTCTAAGGTATCTTGCTCAACGTCGGAATAATCGAACTGTTTACGCTCGAAACGCCGCGCATTTTCACGCCTAAGAATCGTGATCAGCCAAGCTTTCGCCGCTTTATCATCCTTGAGGGAATCCAAAGCGCGCCACGCCCGCAAGAAGGTTTCTTGGGTAATGTCTTCAGCCACGTGCTTATCGCCGCATAACCAATAGGCGTAGCGGAAAATGTCTGCATGTAGCGCCTTGACTAGGCTGTTGTATCGTCGTTGTTTGCTTAGCATGTCAGAAGAGACCGCGGGCTCGACGGATTTCTTGCGCCAGTTAGCAAACATTTTTTATCTTTGGGCTTTTTGGCGGAATATTTAGCATAGTAGCACTCGCTTCTTTGTCATTAACCCCATCATTTATTTAGGATTCAGTGGGCTTAATGGCGCTGATTTTGGGTTTGAATGTTTATGCTCACAGGCCTTAACCGCGTTAAGTAAGGCGGTACATTCGGCGCTTAAGTGGCTATTTGTATTGTTAGAATTCGCACTGCTCGTATTAGCACTGTCAGTATGGTGGCTCTTATCGGCCTTCGCACTGTAGGCTTTGATTTGCAGTTGCTGTATCGCTGCTGCCAGTTGTGGTGACTGCTCAGCAATCTTATCTAATGTCATAGGCGTTTGCTGTAACTCACTGAAATATCGCTGCAATTGCAACATAATTCGACTCACATCGCCACTGGCGCAGGCTTGCTCTAATCCTTCCAAGCCGGAGGCAGTCACTGATTGTGCTGAACTGATTGAAGAGTTTACTGCAATTGGGGCGGCCGTTTGATTTTTTAAGGCGCGGCGCCAAGCGACTAAGGTGATAATCCAAGCGACTAGAGTGACCAGCCATAGCGCAGCAAAAACCGTGGTTAGCCAAGACCAGCCCTTATCTGCCGCGGAGTTGGTTTCCCATGTTGGTTGAGCTGGCGTATCACTGACAGCACCACCTTCAACGATTATGGTACGTGCGGGCAGCGTTGCAGTTTCTTGACGTTTAAGGCGCGGATTCCACCAAGGCACTTTGATTTCGGGCAAGGTAAAGGTGCCCGCTTTGCTGGGAACGATTGCCGAAGTAATACTGTACTGCGAAACAATTTGTGCATCGCGCACAAAGGTCTGCCGCTGGGGTTTTTCTGGGTATGACTTAAGCTCATCGGGCAGAGTTTGCACTATATCAGGCAGACTATTTTCATCGGCATTGGAAGCCAACAGCGTAATAGTGCGGGTGATAGGGCTACCGACGGTAAACTTTTTAATATCCTCAGGGAAGTTTTCTTTTAGCGCTACTAAATCGGCAACCAGCCATTGGCCTTGGAAGCTTGTTGGTGCGGGATTCACTTGAACTGTCAGTGAGGGCGCGCCTGCTTGCATTGGGCGGCTTTCATTAAAGCCAAACATGCCGCCGCGGCGTTGGGATTCTACCAGCACATCGCCAGCAAAGGTTGCACCTTTGATATTCACTTGGCCGAGCAAATCGGGAATGATGCCATAGGTGCGTTCAATCACGCGGTAACGTCGGCCATCGACTATCTCTGAACCATCCCTATCTTCACCGATTTGTTTGATCTGTGCGCCTTCGATTACAGGTGCACTCAATACGCCCCTTTGTAATTCTACCGCCAGATAGAGTTTCACCTTGTAGGTAATGAGCTGCCCAACATAGGCTTCGTCGGTCGAGACTTTGGCGTCAATGAACAGATTGTTCATTTGCGCGGGCTGGCTACCGGTTTCGACCACTTTGAGAGGAATAGGCGATGAGCTGACGCCGTCAATACTAAAGGCAGGAATGGTTAACTGGCCTTGTTGTTTTGGCGCGAGCAGTACTTGCCAGCGGGTTTCTTTGACCGCATCGAAGTTCATGATTTGCGTGCTGCGACTCACGCTAGTACGGCCGACAATAAAATCTTTCAGTAGTGCGGATGTGTCAAGCTTTCCGGTATCGACTTCGTCATCGACACTGATGTTGAGCACAAAGTATTCGCCCTCCATCACAGGGTTGCGATCGACCGAGGCCTCAATTTTGCTAAGTGCAAAGGCGGGATGGGCCACTCCGATGGCAAGGAGTAGCAGGATAAAAAATTGTCTCGTCACCACTGTTCGTTATCCTTTGATATTTGGCCATTTTGACGGCGTTTTTGATATTCCAACTGCATCTTGTTGCGCAGTAACACTTGCGGGTCTTCACTCACGCCCCTCAGTGCTCGCTGCATTTCTGCGGGCAGTGGCTCGCTATTGGTTGGCGGTGCCTCGACCGATTCACTCATAGCAGCCTCTTGTTTATCTTGCGCATTTTGCTCAGGAGCTTCTTTGGCGGCAACGCTTTGCTTTTCTTGCTCAGTTGACTTTTGCTCTTCAGCATCGGCTTTAGCCTGCGCTTGCATCTTAGCTTCATTGTCTGCAGGCTCATTTTCCTGCGCATCCTGCTCGCCATTTTGCTGCTTGGCTTCATCCTGCTGATCCTGAGCATTGCCATTTTGCTTATCTTGCTCAGACTGTTGCTCATCCGTTTTTTGCTGCTCAGGGCTTGGATCCGCGTCGGCATCGTCCTGTTGATCCTGAGGCTCTTGTCCCGCTTGATCTTGCTTATCTTTCTGAGCGCTATCTTGGTCAGATTGCTGTTTATCCTGCGATTTTTGGTCACCGGATTGTTGGTCGCCAGACTGCTGATCACCTTGTTGATCTTGGTTCTTATCCTGTTGCTCGTTTTTACCTTGCTGTTGTTGCTGTTCCTGCAATAACTTTTCAGCAAGTTCAAGGTTGGCCTTGGCCGCAGGGAAATCAGCTTGTTTCTCAAGCGCGGCTTGATAGCGCTCCTTGGCCTTATCGGGTTTACCGAGTTGCATCAACGCATTGCCTTGATTGTAGAGGCCTTGGGCTGAACTATCTTGCTCGAAGGTTTTCAGTGCTTGCGCAAAATCACCGGCTTTGTATTGGGCGCTGCCACGCCATTGGGGCGACTCAAACTGCTTAGCGGCGTTTGCGTAATCTTGGGATTGATAGGCCTGCATCGCTTGTTGATCTGTGGTTTTCCACACATTGTCCCACACACTGGCATGGGCTGGCTGAGGCACAGCCGCGAGCAGTAAGCTGCCAGCAAGAGTGACAAATCCAACACTGGCCACGATTCCTTGTCTAAAGCTGAAAAGGGCGGGTAGCAGTAATAATAAGGCGAGGTAGGGACCGAGATCCTGCCAAGTTTCACCATCAAGATCTGTGGCTTTCGCATCGCCAGCATCGCTTAACCATTGCTGTAATTGGGCGAGATCATTACCGTCGGTGCGATTCTGGATCAGAACGCCTTTGTTATTCACGGCCAGTTTTTGCAGCAGAGCGAAATCAGTGCTGGCCACAACGACTTCGTTGCTGCTGTCGCGTTGTAATTGTCCATCGGGTAGACGGATTGGCGCACCTTGGCTGGTACCAAAAGCGACGACGGCAAGACGATATTGCGTGCCATTTAATGCCGAGTTAGCCTCATCAAACTGGGCTGTTGTGATGCCATCTGTCATCAGGATAATATCACCGCGAATATGGCCACCCTGAGCCAGTAGCGTTTTGGCTTGGGTCAATCCTGCCGCTAAGTTTGAGCCACGAACGGGCATGATCTCAGGACTTAAGGTCGGCAGTAAATTGAGTAATGTGCCGGTATCACGGGTTAATGGGCTGATAGTAAAGGCATCGCCGGCAAAGGCGACTAAACCTGTTTCACCTTCTTTAAGATTACGCAGGAGATCCGTTGCCCTAAATTTGGCTTGGGTTAACCGATTCGGCGCAAGATCGGTGGCGAACATAGATACGGACATGTCCATCACCAGTACGCGGCCTTGCTCGGCGGCAAACACAGGTAAGGATTGTTTATTAACTGCAGGTCCGGCGAGTGCTAAGGTCGCAATCAACCAAGTGAAGGCTAATAAATGCAACGGACGGCGGGATTTCTTATTGCCTTGGGTGACCAATATCTTGGCTAAGTGCGGCGCAATATAACGATTCCAAGCGCTGTGGCTCTCGTGTTGCCGCCATAAACTCAACAAGGCTAAGGCTAGCGGCACTAGGGCGAGTAGCCATTCGGGACGAATAAAATGTAGGCTCATTATTTGATGTTCCCCTGTGAAGTGGTTGCGACAGAGGGTTTAACGCGGCGCGCTGCAAAGAGTGGCAATTGACCTAAGGCAATCCACAGACTCGTCAGTAATGCCAGTGCCAGCGGCCAATAGAACAGATCTGCCTGCGGACGATAGCTTAACTGGTCGCGACTCACAGGTTCGAGTTTATCGATTTCTTGGTAAATCTGGTCTAGCTCTTGGCTGTTACGGGCGCGAAAATAACGGCCGTGGGTGACGTCGGCGATATGCTTAAGTTGGTTTTCATCCAGATCCATCGAAGGATTAACCCGCTCGCGGCCAAAGAGTGTGCGGCGCTCCATTACATCTGCGCCCACACCAACCGTATAAATGGTAACTTTACGATTCGCGGCAATTTGCGCTGCTTGCTCTGGTTCGATATTGCCCGCGTTGTTAGAACCGTCGGTCAATAAAATCAACACTCTATTACTCTCGTCCATTTTATCGAAGCGTTTTACCGCCAGCGCGATGGCTTCACCTATGGCGGTTTGCTTACCGACTAAGCCAATTTGTGCTTCTTTTAAAAATTGCGCGACTGAACGTCTGTCTTGGGTGAGCGGCGCCTGTAAATAGGCGTGATCGGCAAAGAGGATCAAGCCGATACGATCACCCTTGCGGCGCTCGATAAAGTCACTGACGACGTGCTGAATTAAAGTGAAACGGTCGACGGTTTTGCCATTCACCACCATGTCTTCAATCTGCATACTGCCGGATAAATCCACCGCCATCATCAAATCACGGCCTTGGCTTGGCAGTTCGATAGGTTCACCAAGCCATTGCGGACGAGCAATAGCGAGCACTAACAGGCACCACATCAGCCAGTAGCGTTTGCGACTCTGGCGCGTGTTGGCCGCTAAGCTTTGTTTGCCCGTTTGACTTATTCCGGGTAATTGCAGCCGGCCACCATCCACTTGTACTGTGTGTTGGCGCCAAAAAATCAAAGGTAAAGGCAATAATATCAATAGCCAAGGCCATGCAATTGTTAACATTGTGCCTCCGCTTTTTCAGTGTCAGTTTGCTGGGTTGGCGCTTGGCTTTTAGCTCGAGCGTCGCCACTAGCTTGAACGTAGCCCTTAGCTTGAACAAGATTCGGCTCAGGCGCACTCAGTTTTGCTTTCGATGCCAACCAAGCCTGTGCGAGTTGATGTAATTCATTGGCTTCAGCTAAGGTCAATGGCGTTGCCTGATGACGTTTGGCTAATAAGGGGCCGATACGTTGGCGTTTATGCTCGGGTAAATAGCTGTCTAACCAAGTCGCCCAAGCTTCGCCATTTAAGGAGGCTATCGCTTCTCTGCTGAGGTAACTCATGGCGGTGCGCTTTAATAGGGTGTTGACGTCAGAGGCATAGGAAGTCGCTTGTTTATCGAGCTGATTGAGTAACTGTTTAGCGGCTTTTTTCGGCGCTAAGTCACGGGCGCGTTTTCTTAGCCAGATAACTAAGAGTGTTATGAGGGCAATCACAAGTGCTAAAACCAGCCAATAACCGATTGCCCAAGGCCAAGCGCCGATCGGATCGGGATGAATAATATCCTGCAGTTGTGCAAGGGCTGGGTTTGACGCCGTAGAAGGCATAGGTACTGTTGCCTGTGGATTTGCTATTTCTGAATTCACTGTTGCTGGATCCATAGTTAACGCAATAATTCCAATTGATGGGCTAGGGGAGCACCCGCATCGATGAGCTGGGTACGTACGCGCAGTTGCTGCATCATGGCGATAAAGTTGTTTTGTTGACGCAGCTGAATGTCGAGCCAAGCCTGATAACTGTGGCGGGTAAGCACTAAGTCCTCATCCCCATCCCGTACCGGCAAATTAAAGTTGTGCGGTAACGGCAGTGTGCCTTGACGCAGAGGATCGGTAATAAGATAGGCGCCCACATCGCAATGACGCTTAAGCTCGGTGAGAGGCGCGATACATTGGGGGCTAAAATGGCTGCCATCTGTCACTATCCAAACTAAGGAGCCGGGTTTGGCGATACGTTGTAATCGCTGACAGGCACGCAGGATATGGTCAGGATCGCGCTGGCCACTGCCAACATGATTGAGCTGATTTTCGTGCACACGGCGCAGGCCTGAGATCAATTGCAATATGCCCTGACGACGGCTGCGGGGTTTGAGCTCTAGATGCTCAGACTCGCAGGCGATCAAGGCGCCGAGTCGATCGCCATGGTTAATCGCATTCCAACCTAAGGTGGTGGCAAGGTGTCCTGCTTGCACCGATTGCAGCAATAAACTCGAACCAAAATAGAGGCTTTGGCTCAAGTCGATTAACAATAAAATAGGGCGTTCACGTTCTTCGACAAATAACTTAGTGTGAGTTGTGCCCGTACGAGCGGTAACGCGCCAATCAATGGTGCGCACATCGTCGCCCTGTTGATAGTGGCGCACCTCGGCAAACTCCATACCGCGGCCTTTGATTAAGCTGCTGCGATGGCCCGCTAAGTTAGCGCGGGCACGGCTATAACGCTCTGGCATAGCACGGGCGATATTTTGGCACGCCAGCAGCTCTTGCTCGGTTAAATGCAAGCCATCGGCAAAAAGCGGCAAGCCATCGACTGAGGCTGAGAGTCGCGCTGTGTCACTCATCTTATTTCACCTTTATCTTCACCGTTAAGGTACTGCAACTTGACTTAAGATGTGGTTGATCACGTGATCGCGGCTGACACCTTCGGCCTGTGCTTGGTAGCTGAGTAGGAGTCTATGGCGTAATACATTTGGCGCAACAGCTTGAATGTCTTCCGGTGAAACAAAGTCCCGCTCGTGCAGCCAAGCGCGGGCGCGGGCACAGCGTTCTAATGAAATAGTTGCGCGCGGGCTGACGCCGTACTCAAGCCACTTAGCTAAGTCTTCGCTGTAACGTAAAGGCTCACGGGTCGCCATCACGATTTCGACTATGTACTTTTCGAGCGGCTCGGCAAGATAGATTTCCATGGCTTCGTCACGGGCGGCAAACACATCTGCTTGTGCAATCGGCTCAGTGGTTGGCAATTCGTGGGTAAGCGCTTCTTTGCGGGATTGACGCAGAATTTCGATTTCAGTCTCGCCGCTCGGGTAATCAAGGTTTAAGTGCATCAGAAAACGGTCAAGCTGTGCTTCGGGCAGCGGATAAGTGCCTTCGTTCTCTAATGGGTTTTGGGTGGCCATTACTAAAAACAGCGGTGGAAGTTTATAGCTGTGCTTGCCAACTGTAACTTGACCTTCGGCCATGGCTTCTAATAAGGCTGACTGAACTTTGGCTGGGGCACGGTTAATTTCGTCCGCCAAGATTAAATTGTGGAAAATCGGTCCGGCTTCAAATTCGAAGGTGCCAGTTTGCGAGCGATATATATCTGTACCGGTTAAGTCGGCGGGCAGTAGATCTGGGGTAAATTGAATGCGGTGAAAATCGCCCTCAACCCCGTCACATAAGGCTTTCACTGCACGGGTCTTTGCCAGTCCCGGAGGTCCTTCAACTAATAAGTGGCCATTGGCAATTAAGGCAATGAGCAGATTTTCGGTCAATACTGGCTGCCCTAAAACAACCTTATTTAGGTAAGTGCGTAATGCGTGGAAGCGACTCAAAGGCATGATGCTACTCGTTTTATTATATTGAAAATACGTGTGTGGGCTATAGACAACAGCTATGGTAAAGAATTCCCTTAGGGTTTGGCTAGTGTTAAAAAAACAAACAGGTGTTTAAAACTTGCTGACAAGAAGTTAGAATCAGATCACACTTTAATGGTCAGACCTGTTATTGGGCGTTTTTCGCCGTAAAACAATGGGTCAAACACGGAAATAGCTAGCGCCGCCTGAAATCTCTCAGCGATTGCGCACATAAAGAGGGTGACAAATGAGTGATAGACAACAGGTTACGAACGCCAAGGGTGAACGTATCGCCATTGTAGCGGGTTTAAGAACCCCCTTTGCAAAGCAAGCCACGGCATTCCACGGTGTATCGGCGCTCGATATGGGCAAAATGGTGGTCAATGAATTATTGGCGCGCTCTGAACTCGATCCTAAGCTGATTGAGCAATTAGTGTATGGACAAGTCGTGCAAATGCCGGCTGCACCTAACATTGCCCGTGAAATCGTACTCGGTACTGGCATGAATGTGTCGACCGATGCCTATAGTGTCACTCGCGCCTGTGCAACTAGCTTTCAATCTGCCGTAAACGTGGCTGAATCTATCATGACGGGTAATATCGAAATCGGTATTGCGGGCGGCGCCGACTCTTCCTCTGTATTGCCTATCGGTGTATCGAAAAAATTAGCCCATGCGTTAGTCGATCTGAATAAAGCCCGTAGCTTTGGGCAAAAGTTACAAATTTTCCGCCGTTTAGGTTTAAAGGATTTATTACCTGTGCCGCCTGCGGTGGCAGAGTACTCAACGGGCTTGTCTATGGGACAAACCGCCGAGCAGATGGCAAAAACCTACAATATTAGTCGTGCCGATCAAGATGCCTTAGCGCACCGCTCACATACCTTAGCGAGTGAAACTTGGGCTTCGGGCCATTTGCGTGACGAAGTTATGGTCGCGCATATACCGCCGTATAAGCAGTTTATCGATCGTGATAACAATATCCGCGAAAACTCGGTACTGGAGTCATATGCTAAGTTGCGCCCTGCATTCGACAAACAACACGGTACTGTGACGGCGGCCAATAGTACGCCACTGACGGACGGTGCCTCAGCGATTATCCTGATGAGTGAAGGTCGAGCCAAAGCCTTAGGTTATCAACCTATTGGTTACATTAAGAGTTACGCCTTTAGCGCCATTGATGTGTGGCAAGATATGCTGATGGGGCCATCCTACGCGACGCCACTGGCGCTGAAGCGTGCTGGAATGGAACTAGAAGATCTTACCCTGATTGAAATGCACGAAGCCTTTGCGGCGCAGACATTAGCGAATATGCAGATGTTTGCTTCGAAAAAATTTGCCGAAGAAAAACTCGGCCGTAACCGCGCGATTGGCGAAATCGACATGAGCAAGTTTAACGTGCTCGGTGGCTCGCTTGCCTACGGCCATCCTTTTGCTGCAACGGGAACCCGTTTGATCACTCAAGTGTGTCGTGAGCTTAAGCGCCGCGGTGGTGGCACTGGCCTAACAACGGCCTGTGCGGCCGGTGGTTTGGGCGTGGCTATGATAGTGGAAGTGGAGTAATCGGCATGGAAAAGACCTTTAATTTAACCCGCCGCGACGACGGCATTGCCATCTTGACTATGGATGTTCCTGGTGAAACCATGAACACCCTAAAAGCGCAGTTTGGCCCTGAAATCAGTGAGATTCTGGCTGAGATTAAAAGCGATCCTCATATTCGTGGACTTGTGCTGATCTCTGGCAAAAAAGACTCTTTCGTCGCGGGGGCGGATATTTCCATGCTCGATGCCTGTAAAACAGCGGGCGATGCCAAAGCCTTATCCCAGCAAGGGCATGTGGTTTTTAATGAGTTAGAAGCGTTAAAAATTCCTGTGGTTGCGGCAATCCATGGTGCCTGTTTAGGTGGTGGCTTAGAGTTAGCCTTAGCTTGTCATCAAAGGGTATGTAGTGACGATGGTAAAACCATGCTCGGCGTACCGGAAGTTCAACTTGGCTTATTACCTGGCGGCGGTGGGACTCAACGTTTGCCTCGTTTAGTCGGCATTACCACCGCCTTAGACATGATGTTGACCGGTAAACAAATCCGTCCTAAACAAGCCTTGAAAATGGGTTTAGTGAATGATGTTGTACCGCAGACCATTTTGCTGCAAACCGCAGTTGAGATGGCGCTTGCGGGTAAACGTGCACCGAAACCTGTTAAAAAGTCACTAGTTAATCAAGTACTTGAAGGCACGAGCTTTGGCCGTAACATTATTTTCGATCAAGCGACTAAACAAGTCGAAAAGAAAACCCAAGGTAATTATCCAGCACCAGCCAAGATTATTGACTGCGTGCGTCAAGGGATTGCGAAGGGGATGCAAAAAGGGCTAGAAGTCGAAGCGAGTCACTTTGCCGAATTAGTGGTATCAAAAGAATCTGAAGCGCTGCGCAGTATTTTCTTCGCTACCACAGAAATGAAGAAAGAAACCGGCGCTGAGGGTGCTACGCCGCGTAAAGTGAAGAAAGCGGTGATCTTAGGGGGGGGGTTAATGGGCGGCGGTATCGCCTCTGTGACGACCACTAAGGCTAAAATCCCCGTTCGCGTCAAAGACATCAGTGAAAAAGGTTTAAGCAATGCATTAGCCTACGCTTATAAGTTGTTGGATAAAGGGGTAAAGCGCCGCCATATGACGCCTGCTGCCCGTGACAACTTAATGGCGTTGATGACGACAACCACTGAGTATAAAGGCGTTAAAGATGCCGACATCGTTGTGGAAGCGGTATTTGAAGACTTAGCGCTTAAGCATCAAATGGTGAAAGACATTGAGCGTGAGTGTGGTGAGCACACGATTTTTGCGTCAAACACCTCATCTTTGCCTATTAGCCAAATCGCCGAGGCGGCGACGCGTCCTGAAAATGTGATTGGTCTGCATTATTTCTCGCCAGTAGAGAAAATGCCGCTGGTGGAAGTGATTGCCCACGCTAAAACGTCGCCAGAAACCATTGCGACTACTGTCGCATTTGCCCGTAAGCAAGGTAAAACACCGATAGTGGTACAGGATGGCGCGGGTTTCTACGTGAACCGTATTCTTGCGCTCTACATGAACGAGGCCGCGCAATTACTACTCGAAGGCCAAAGTGTTGAGCATTTGGATAAAGCCTTAGTGAAATTTGGCTTCCCTGTGGGACCTATTACTTTACTCGACGAAGTGGGTATCGACGTGGGCGCAAAAATTTCACCGATCCTTGAGAAAGAATTGGGTGAACGTTTTAAAGCGCCAGCCGCATTTGACAAGCTTTTAGGTGACGATCGTAAAGGCCGCAAAAATGGCAAAGGCTTTTATCAATACGGCCAAAAAGACTCTAGCAAGAAAGCGAAAGTCGTCGATGAGAGTGTTTATGGCGTGTTAGGTATTAAGCCTGGCACCAATAAAGATGTAAAAGCGGTTGCTGAGCGTTGTGTCGTACAAATGCTCAATGAAGCGGTGCGTTGTTTAGACGATGGTATTATTGCATCGCCAAGAGACGGTGATATTGGCGCTATTTTCGGTATTGGCTTTCCGCCATTCCTCGGTGGCCCATTCCATTATATTGACTCTTTAGGCGCCGCGAACTTAGTGAAGATCCTTGAAGGTTATCAAAGTCAATTCGGTAACAGATTCGAACCTTGTGAGCGCTTAAAAACCATGGCTCAAGAAAACGCGCGTTTCTTCTAAGTTTCAGTGAATCTAAGTCATAGTTAATCTAGGTCTTAGTTAATCAAAATTGAACAAAAAAGCGGCAGATCATTGCCGCTTTTTTTATTGCCATAAGGCATGTTTTTGCCTAAAAAATGTTCATGTTGGGGATGTGGATCTTGTATAATCCGAGCCCTTTATCGAGAGTTCGGTGTTACGTGTTCTGTACTGAGAGCGCAGCGAGGAATGAGTATTGCTCGTTTATGCATAATACGGAGAACTTTTTATCCTGCCGTTAAAACGACGTATTTAACATGCGCATCAATCACCAAGACTACGCGAGTAGCATCCGCATTTTAATGAGGAATTAATTTCTCTACATTTATGATTTATTTAGTTGTTTTTAAAGAGGTGGTTTGTGGCTTTGCTGGTTATCTTTATCGCATTAATCTCGGCTTGGTACTTCGGCTTGGCTGCATTTACCGCAGACCTTGGGCATTACTGGGTTTTGTGCTCGGGCCTCTGGCTTATCCACTCTTTACGACACACCGCCATTTAGCCTTGAGGAAAATCCGTTGTAGTGAGGAAGGGATATTAAATGGCTGATTTATCAATTTGTTATGTATTTTTCCATGACTACATGACTATTAGTTAGTACTTTTATATTCACTTAAAACTAAAGGGAGCCAATGCTCCCTTTATTGTTTCTAAGCTGCGCTAACTTAATTAACTATCACTGTACATGAGTTAGACTCATGGCTACAGAACTTAAATTAGTTCCACCAACCTTTTGCAGAAATCACTTCAAGGTGATTCAAGCCTTCAGGCAACTTAACTTTTTTACGCGCTGGCTTGGATAAACCGAGTGCTTTTTTGATTGAATTTAACATAGTCACTCTCCTTAACCTGATTAATGTTATGCAACTTCAGAGTTAATAAATTTAACGTAAGGATGTCCTGCGACTTCGAGCGGTTTGAACTTCACGTAAGGATGCCCAGCGATTTCAAAAGGTTTGAACTTCACGTAAGGATGCCCAGCGATTTCAAAAGGTTTGAACTTCACGTAAGGATGCCCAGCGATTTCAAAAGGTTTGAACTTCACRTAAGGATGCCCAGCGATTTCAAAAGGTTTAAACTTCACATATGGATGCCCAGTTACTTCTACTGGAGCAAGTTTAACTGCAGGTTCTTCTGAAGTAATTGACTTAGCTGCTGGTTCTAATTTAGTGCTATCTTCAAGTGCATAAGTATTTACTGCAAAACTAATTGAAGATAATAAAGTAACGGCGGCAAGGATTCCTTTCATCATTCTAATTCTCTCTCAGGGTAGTTGATATTGATTTATTATTGACACTGATAGTGCTACTGCACTTGTTGTGCCAATGTTGTAAGTCGCAATCAAGTTGAGAGTAAATTGATTATATAATGTTGCTTTTTGTGTTTAGCTTTATCATGTCTTCTTGGAGTAGCAAGGTAAATTCGGTCTCCTTTATGGCCTTACTAAAAATATAGCCTTGAATTTCTTCACAGTTGAGTGCCCGTAAAATGTTCAATTGTGCAGCTTGTTCTACCCCTTCTCCTACAACAGAAAGCCCCATGTTATGGGCGATAGTGATAATAGAATCGACCATTTTGAGATCGCGATCAGACTTATCAATATCGTCAACAAAAGCTTTATCAATTTTTAAAGTATGAATCGGGAAACGTTTTAAGTATGAAAGGGACGAGTATCCAGTGCCGAAATCATCGAGTGCTAAACTAACGCCCATTTTAGCCAGTTGCTGCATGACGATAATCGCCGTTTCCGGCTGTTTAATGACGGTACCTTCAGTTATTTCTAATTCAAGATGACATGCAGGTAGTTTAGTGAGTCTTAATATTGACTCTATTCGCTGTTGAATATCGGGCAGTGCAAATTGACGTGACGATAAATTGACGGCGACTCTGCCGCTGAATATGCCTTGTTCACGCCATTTCTGTGCTGCGAAACAGGCTTTGCGTAAGACTATTTCACCAATTTCAACAATTAAGCCGTTTTCTTCAGCAAGCGGAATAAAATCATTTGGGGGTATCAAGCCATGTACTGGATGATTTAATCTGACTAAAGCCTCCATACCTGCAATTTTACCGCTTTTAAGATCAACCTTAGGTTGATAATAAACTTCAAATAGATCATCTTTTAAGCCTTCACGGATAAGATTTTCTATTTCTAATTGCCTAATTGCATGTTGGTTTAAAGACTCAGAATAAAACTGGTAGCAATTACCTCCTGCTGACTTAGCATGGTACATAGCAATGTCAGCCTTTCTCAGTAATGCTTGCTCGCTTTGCTCATCTTCTGGGAATAGCACTATGCCAATACTTAATCCTAGGACTAGCTGTTCATTGCTAACGTCAAATGCAGGTTTTAATCCCTCAATAATACGGTTAGCAATCGCAGCGCTGGCGCTTATATCTGAACCCTTGTCTAATACAATGGCGAATTCATCTCCGCCTAGACGATAAATACTGGTATTTTTAGGAAGTAAGGACTTAATGCGGGTAGCAACGAGCTTTAATAATGCATCCCCAATTTGATGGCCTAAGGAGTCATTAATACGTTTAAAATTATCAAGATCAAGCACCATAAGCGCATGAGCTATTTCTCGATTCACTAGGTTACTTAAGGTCACTTGTAAGTTGGAGCGATTTGGCAGTCCAGTTAAGAGATCGTTATTAGTTAATTTTCTAAGCTCTTCTTCTTGCTGCTTACGTCTTGATATATCAGAAAAAACACCAACGTAGTGTGATAATTCGCCTAACTCATCATAGATAGCATCGATAGTGAGCTCCATATGGAAGTGACTGTTATCTCCTCTGGCGGCTTCGACTTCATTTGCCCAGCGACCTTGCTGTTTTAACATGGTTCTGATTTGGGTGGAGAAGGTTTCTGGATATAAATCAAATGTGAGTAAGTTGCCAATAAAGTCATTTCGGTTACGTAATGAAATTTTACAGCAAGCTTCGTTGACTTCGACAAAACGGTATTCATTGTCGAGGATAAACATGCCTTCTGAAATATTTTCAATCGCTTTTTCAAAGAGTTTCAGCTGCTCTTCTTTTTGTTTAAATTGACTAATATTTTTAATCGTTCCAGTCATTCGCAGGGCATTATCTTTGTCATCCCGCTCTACAATCTTGGCGCGGTCTAAAATCCATACCCAATTGTCGTCTTTGCCTTTTACCCTATATGCGGCTTCAAAATGATCTGTTTCACCATAAAAATGCTTATTGAGTGCTTCACGAACACGTTCTTGATCCATAGGATGTATATTACTCTCTTCATCCGATTTACCTGAACGATGTCCATCACGGGGAAATTCAAGTGCTCCCCAAATATTGGAGCGAAAAATGTTGCCAGTTTCTATATCCCAGTCCCACATTTCATCACCACTTCCCCAAAGGGAAAGTTTTAATCTTTCTTCGCTGAGTACAATCTGTCTTTGTGTTTCTCTACGACGTAGCACCGTTTTTATTACTAGATATGAGATACATAATACAATTGCAGCATAAATAGATTTTGCTTGAAATGATGACCACCAAGGAGGTGTTATAATGACAGCAAGCTCTTTTGTTGCTGCTTTTTCACCGGAAAGTGAGTTAACCGCATAAACTTGAAAAGTATAATTTCCTGGAGATAAGTTTGTATATGTTGCTGAGTTTGTTCCATTTGCAGGTATCCATATATCAGAAAGGCCAAACATCCTATAGTAGTAGTTAGTTGATGAGTCGTCTGACATGGGAGATATAAAGTTGAACGAAAATGGATAGTCAGAGTATTTCAATGATATTTTATTAGATGCTGCGATTGATTGTATTAGATAGTTACTTTCTTGATTTTGAACTATATTAAATACTAAGAAATCTGATATTTCTGTTTTATTTACCTTGCTTTTCTTTACATAGCTTACAACATCTTTAGGTGATACTAGACTAATTCCACTGATCCCCGCAAGTAGAGTGTTACCGTTTATATTAATACCATTTGGAGCATTGTACTCATATTGACTCCCATTTGATGTTTTTAAGGTATAAGATACTTTACTGTTTTTTTCAAAAATAATGACTTCACTTAGTGATGAGGCTGTTATAAAACCATCATTATCTACAATAGCGTAGATCTCTTTATTGTTAGAAAGTATTCTCGAAATTTTTTTACTGGTATCATTATAAAGCATCAGTGATGTTGATGTTCCGAAGTAAATGCCATTATCACTTTTTTCGATGCTGTAAGTTATTTCATTGCTTAAGTTTTCTAACAACCCATTTTCATATTTTTTCAGTCCATCTTGTCCGGCTATATATATTAGGTTGTCAGATGTTAACTCTACGTCAAAAATTGGCTCATTCTTTTTTGTATCAATGCTGTTAGTAATTTCACCATTTTTGATGATTAAAACTTTCCCATCAGGTGTACCAGCAGCAATTGTTAAAATATTTTCATTAATAGAGAGTGATGATATTATATTTTTGCTAATCAACCTGGATGAATCATCTTTCTGTAAAAATAACCCTGCATTAGTACCAAAATAAAGTCCATCATCACTTAGAACTGCGTATTTGTATCCTTGAGTATGAGTGCTGAAACTTTTGATTAGGTTTAAATTTTCATCAAAAAGATTTATTTTTTCAGAGTCAGATGAAACCAGAAAGCCTTTAGTGTTTTTTGTAAGATGCCATGTGCTATCGGTGGTTAAGTTGGTTTTCTGCACTAAATTATTTACTTTTTTTACAATAGTGATGCCTTGATCAATACTTCCTAGTATAAACATATCTTCGGTTGCAAAAAATGAAGATGTTTTATCTGTGGCTAGAAGTCCTACAATGCTATTTTTAGAAATATTAACTATATTTTTATTAGTGATACCATAAATAGTGTTTTTGTGTTTCGTGAGTTGAGAAAATACTCGTGGATCAATTTTTAATATTTTATTGTCCTTATACTTATATAGTCCATCACTTAATGATATGAGTAGTGTTGAGTGATCTTCTTGCTCGAAATCAATTGTTTTTTTAGCTATCTCTTTTAATTCATTCTGGGTGAGCTTAAATAACGTACCTGCATAATCTCTTATGTAATAATCGTCGCCTACTTTTATCGTTTTTTTGATTTCACTTAGGCCTTTATTTGAAAGTTCGTATGTTTTTTCTTTGCTATTTATATCTATAATTGCTTTGTTAGTTCCAACAATTAAACTCTTATCACTTGAGTTGAGGCTCCAAGCAGGAGAGTTTTTTACCGATAGGCCATAATGAGAAAAGGATTCTTGAAGTTTATCATATACGACTAAGCCACTATCTGTTCCAACATATAAAATGCCTTTATCATCAATAAGTAAACTTCTAATAAAAGAGCTGGGAAGGCCTGTTCTGGTATCATTAGCATAAAAATGCTTAAAGTTTTTCCCATCAAATCGATTTAATCCATTAAATGTTCCTATCCATATATAACCATCATTGTCTTGAACGATAGACGTAACAGTGCTTTGGGAAAGTCCTTCTGGGACACCAAAAGATTGTGATTGGAGAATAATTGGAGATTTATCAGAAAAGGGAGATGCGTTTACGTCTTCGAATGCATGCAAGCTAAAAAAAGCGAGCAAGACGATTTTAAAGAGTGCTTTAGGCATAGTGTTTGTTCTTATTATCCGAGGATGCCATGAAACAATTGTGTTACATCACTTTTCCAGAAAGTGAGCGGTTTGTCAAAGTGGAGTCTGCAGAAAATCCTTTTAACAGCATGTAGATGCAGTAAAATTGTTCAGTGATGAAGTGGTAGAACATGGGCTAGCCATGTTTTACATCAGGATTACGTCCAACACTGAAAGATACGACTATAGTTGGACTGATTTGTAGCGGTTCTGTTTGTTTACCTAACTTTGCTCACAAATGTGTGAGCAAAAGTGTTTTTTGTTTAGAAATTAAACTTTTCTGCCGTTTGCTTAAAAACTTTAAGATCCGTGATCATTTTGTCTGACATCAGCGCGGCTTGGGTTCTGTGTTGTTCACCTGTGCTAAATAACACTAAGCGATCGCTGTGCTTAGTACGCATTTTACGCATCATGAATTTGAGTAAATCAGTGCGGGTGAGCTTAGTGATTTCGTCTACGACGAGTTCTCTTTGGTTAAATTTATAATCTCTATTGCCGACACTGACCCAATAACGTTGACTGCGAGTTTTGAGGTTCGCGTCGTGCTCCATGATTTGATTAATCAGACCTACCTTTGTGCTTTCCCATTCTTCGTTGGTGATTTGCATCACTGCATAATTAAAGTCGGCAATAAACTCGTCGATGGCTTCTAATAAATGCAGGGGCCCAGTTGTGGGTGACTGAATATAGAAAATAAGTCCAGGATGACGATTGAGCGGCAGGTAACCTGTGCCTACCATATAGCCCAACTGTTTTTCAGTACGCAGCTCATGGAAGAAGGTGGACGACATAGTGTGATTCAGTAAGCTAAATAGCGCCATTTTTTCGGGTGTTGCCACGGCAGATTGGTAATACACAATAATTGCGCTATCTTGATGATCTATTGCGAGTTCTCTCAGTAACGTGCCTTGGCCTGTTAAATTCACTAATTCTCTGGTGGACTCGGCGCTCGGCGTCGAAACTAAGGATAAAATGTGCTCTAAACGTTTGCCGAGAGCTTGTGCTTCAGAGACTAACCAATCCCCGTAGACTAACCCTTCAAGATAGATCTTTTCGTAGAAGGCGCGTACATGGTTATGTAAATCTTCTAGGCTAATATCTTCCAACATTTGAGCCATACGTGCTGGTTCATAACTGCTTTTTTGCAGCGTAACAGTCAGGCTAGTAAATAATTGTGAAATCGGTTTAGCCTGTGTTTGATTCTGCCAACTGCGCAGAAGCTGAGATTTTATGAGGGCAAAGCGCTCTTCGGTAAAATTGCGCTCTCTGGCTTTATGGATTAATAGCGCTAATAACGTTTCTTGATTGCCGGTAAAGCCCGATAAATGCAGTGTAATTCCGCCTTGATGCGGATAAATGTTATAGCTTAATCCAGCAACTTCGGCCTGATAGGTTGGCTCGGTGAGATAATCGAGTAGCATTTCAACATATAAGCGGGTGAGGGCGGCATGCCTTGGCGTTTTACTTGCCTGCTCTGAATCCAGCGATAAATACATGTGACCTTTTGGCACATTAAACTCATCATCCTTCTTATGCCAAATGCGGTATCCAGTTGATTCAGCAACGATCACTGGCACGTCAACATCGCTCTTATCCGGACGGGCAATCGAGTCGGCGACAATAAAAGGATTTGCAGCCGGTAGCTGTAATTCAGGGCGAATATTGTTCACTTGCCAACGAGCTAGGGACTGTGGCGCAATTGGGCGGATTTTGTACGGCGTGTGATACCAGTTAGCTTTACGATCCGTTTTAACCGATTGGGCGATAAGCTGCAGGCGCATATTCTGTGGCACCATGAGCTCAAGTAGCTCAATGGTTTCAGGGATATCCAGCCCATCCATCCGATAATCGCCAAAGACCAAGTCTTCGACTTCATAGTGATGCATATTGATACTGAGATGGCTGGCTAAATCGAGTGATTTAACTTGCTCTTGATAACGAAACGCCATTTTGAGCAGGTTTGCACGCTCTAAATAACGCCATTCATCTAAACCTTGGGTTTTGATGAGCTCAATATACTCAAAACAGCAGCTGATAATTTCATCGAGATTGCCTAGCCCTTTATCGGTTAACTGTAAACCGATACTGTAATCCTTGAAGTTATAGCCATTTACACCGCCGCCCGCAGACAAGTTGTTCACTAATCCTTGTTCTTTTAGATACGACAACAGACTGCCATGACTCTCATTGCCTAAAATATGGCTGATATAAGTCAAAGGCTTACGTTTGTAGTAGTGATCAATTCCTGGGAAATTAAAACTGATGCTTAAGCGTTTTTGCTCCTTAAGCGGCACAATATCGATTTGCCTCAACAGTTCTTTTTCTGAAAATAGTGGTACTTGAGGATAGTTTTTCACTAAGTTCAAGTTTCGGATCCCACTAAAATAGTGACAGGCTAAATCTTGTAATTTATCAAGGGAAAGCGGAGCGACTAAGCACAAGGTCATTAAGTTGGCGCTGTAATGGCTTTGATAGAAATCGAGTAATTCACTACGTACCTGTGCCTGTTCTCCGCCTAAGGTGACTAAGTTACCCACGGAAAATTTCGAAAATGGATGCCGTGGGTTGACTGTCTCTTTGAGTACTTGATAGGTTCGACGGATATCATCTTTTAGTTTTAAACTAAATTCAGATTCAATTGCTTGGCGTTCTCTATCGACTAAATCTAAATCAAATTTGGGGGCGATAAAAAATTGGCTGAATCTGTCTAAGGAGTCGGCAAACACTTCTTCATTGATGGTGAAAAAGAAGTTAGTGTGCTCTGTGCCCGTCCAAGCGTTATTGCTGCCGCCATGTTGGTTGATAAAGGCGTGATACTCGCCTGAGTCTGGGAATTTCTCAGTACCTAGAAAGAGCATATGCTCTAAAAAGTGCGCCATGCCGGGTCTATCTGCGGGATCATCAAAATGACCCACGCCTACAGCCATAGATGCGGCAGCTTGGCTAGCATCTTGATCTTCAACCAATAACACCCTGAGCGCATTATCTAATACAAGATAACGATACTGGCGGTGATCATTTGGACTTTTATATATGGACTGAGAGGCTTGCAAAGAGACACTCCGGTAACGATAGCTTGTTATATATTGATAGTCTTAATGGTTTTTAGCAAATATCTCTTGTGTTTATCGACTAAAGATTAAGTCTTGTGAGGTTTGTTGAAACGGATTTTAGGGCTACAATTGGGATAAAACAAAAACAAGTTTGAGTCGCGAGAGAAGTATGCAGCTATTTTTGATGAGACATGGTGACGCCGGATTTAATGCTCAGTCTGATAGAGACAGAACACTGACCGATGTTGGAAGGCACCATACTGTGTTGATGAGCAACTGGCTAGCTCGCAGTGTGGCTGATTTCGATCTTGTTTTAGTTAGTCCTTACTTACGAGCACAGCAAACGTGGCAGGAACTGAGTCAGCATTTTCCTGAGCCGCGTAAGTGGTTAGTCGCCGATGATCTTGTGCCTTCTGGCGATCCCGCCAATGTAGCCGCCTTGGTTGTGGCTTATGCTGAGTTATACAAGGCGGATAAAGTACTCGTGATTGCTCACATGCCGTTACTGGGTTACTTAGTCAGTGAGTTAGTGGCTGGCGTTGAGCCGCCATTATTCGCGACGTCAGGCATTACGCTTATTGATAAACATGCCGAGCAAGCGTCGATTGTGTGGCAGCACGCCCCGCATAGTATTAGCTAATCTAGGTTTATATCTCTTTTACAAAACAAACGGCCCACATTAAATGGGCCGTTCGTTTTCCGCTAAATAGTAAATGTTAAAGCCTAAGCCGATAGCGAGCTAACGTCTATGCGGCTGCTCACCAATATCAATCAGCACTAATAACGCCGCATCGCCGCCCCATTCTTTAGGGGCCTGATGGAAAGCTTTCACCATAGGATGCTGCACTAACCACATGGGAACTTGTTGTTTCAATATGCCACTGCCATAACCATGCATAATGCAGCAGCACAGGCTTTGCTGTTTAACGCAGGCTTGGATCAGTGCCGCTAACTCAAGTTTGGCTTCTGATTGGCGATAGCCGTGTAAATCCAGCAGTAAATCTGGCTGGTAATCGCCACGTCTGAGGCGTTTGAGTTCTAAACTGTCAACACCTTCTTCCAACCAACGCATCGGCCCTTGTACAGGCAGTAGTGGCTGATAAGTATCTGAGAAATAACTGTTAGCATGCAGTTGCTGCTCTTTTAGTTCTATTTCTTGTTTGGTTTTTAAGGGCATGGGAAAGTGTCGCTTATTTTGCGTGATGGGTTTAATTCCATCAATAAGCTTTGAGAACATCGCCAAGCCTTCTTTGTCGTCGTCTTTATTCATGGCGGGTATTCTATTGAATCCTATGGTTTCTGAATAGAGTTCAGTTACAATGTTTGCGAACAAACTAGCGGGAGCACGTTTTGGATAAGATCTTTGTAGATGAAGCTGTGACAGAATTACGTACTATTGGCGATATGTTACGTTGGGCCGTGAGCCGTTTTAACGATGCCAATGTGTATTATGGTCATGGTACTGATAATGCGTGGGATGAAGCCATCGCCTTAGTTTTCCATGCCTTACACTTACCCGAAGAAATCGGTCAGCAAGTGATTTTAAGTAACTTGACCAGCAGTGAAAAGCATAAAATTGTCGAGTTGATCATTCGTCGGGTGAGAGAGCGCTTACCTGTGCCTTACTTGACCAACAAAGCGCGTTTTGCTGGGCTTGAGTTTTACGTCGATGAGCGCGTGTTAGTGCCTCGTTCACCGATTGCCGAAATGATCGCTAACCGTTTTAGCCCTTGGTTATATAACAAGCCAGTCACACGTATTTTAGATTTATGTACTGGCAGCGCTTGTATCGCGATTGCCTGTGCCTATGAATTTGAAGACGCCGAAGTCGATGCGCTGGATATCAGCGAAGATGCCTTAGATGTGGCGCAAATCAATATCGAAACATTAGGTGTGATGGACAGAGTATTCCCGATGCAATCGGATCTGTTTTCGGCCATCCCAGAAGGGCCTCAGTATGATTTGATTGTTTCAAACCCACCTTATGTGGATGCCGAAGACATTGGCGACATGCCAGATGAATATCACCATGAGCCTGCCATCGGTTTAGCCTCAGGTCGCGACGGCTTAGATTTAACCAAACGCATACTGGCCAATGCCGCGCAATACCTAACACCAACGGGTTTGCTCGTAGTCGAAGTCGGTAATTCTATGGTGCATTTGATTGAGCAGTTTCCAGAAGTGCCATTCACTTGGATTAACTTTGAAAATGGTGGCGATGGCGTATTTGTATTGACTCGCGATCAACTGGTCGAAAATCAGTCAGTGTTCGGCATTTATCGCGACGCACAATAGCCTAAGATAGCAAATTAGGTTGAGACTTTTCCCGCTGCCAGTTAGGCTTGCAGCGGGAAAATAAATTGTCCAGTGGTCGCTGGACACGGAGCGATGAACAAATAACCTAAGGTGTACAAAGCGGATGTCTGGAAACAGTATTGGTCAAAATTTTGTAGTGACGACGTTTGGTGAGAGTCACGGTGTTGCACTGGGTTGCATTATTGATGGTTGCCCTCCTGGGCTTGAATTAACCGAAGCCGATATGCAGCACGATCTTGACCGCCGTCGTCCTGGGACATCCCGATATACCACGGCACGCCGTGAGCCCGATGAAGTGCGGATTTTATCCGGCGTCTTCGAAGGTAAAACCACGGGCACCTCGATTGGACTCTTGATTGAAAATACCGATCAACGCAGTCAAGATTACTCTAATATCAAAGATTTATTTCGCCCTGGGCACGCCGATTATACCTACCAGCAAAAGTACGGTATGCGTGACTACCGCGGTGGTGGCCGCTCTTCAGCCCGTGAAACTGCGATGCGGGTTGCGGCGGGTGCGGTGGCTAAAAAGTATTTAAAGCAAGTTCACGGTATCGAAATCTACGGCTATATGTCGCAGTTGGGACCTATTTGTGCGCAGACCATTGATCTTGACCAAATCGAGCAAAATGCCTTTTTCTTCCCCGATGCTAGCAAGCTGGAAGCGCTCGATGAATACATGCGTGAGCTGAAAAAATCCGGTGACTCGATTGGCGCGAAAATCTCCGTTATCGCGACAGGTGTGCCAGTGGGTTTAGGTGAGCCAGTATTTGATAGACTCGATGCCGATATCGCCCACGCGCTGATGGGTATTAATGCCGTCAAAGGTGTTGAGATTGGTGATGGTTTTGGTGTCGTGACGCAAAAGGGCTCCGAAGGGCGTGACTTAATGTCGCCGCAAGGCTTTGAATCTAACCATGCGGGCGGTGTGCTCGGTGGAATTTCGTCGGGTCAGCCGATTATTGCCCATATTGCCTTAAAACCCACATCAAGCATCAGTGTGCCGGGCCAAAGTATGACGGCGCAGGGTGAAATGGCCGAAGTTGTCACTAAAGGTCGTCACGATCCCTGTGTTGGGATCCGCGCGGTACCGATTGCCGAAGCTATGCTTGCCATTGTGTTGATGGATCACTTATTAAGACACAGAGCGCAAAATCAGGATGTGCGTAGTCACACGCCCGTTCTCGGAATGAGATAGGCGCATGAAATAGCTGGTATGCGATAACGATACAATGAGTGGCATGAGATAAATGGAATGCGTTAATGTCAACTTCTTCTAGCACAAGCCGGCAATTGCGCTGGCTTTGTGCCTGCTATTTTTTCTTCTTTTCTATTCTCGGCACTATGGTCCCTTATCTTGGGGTCTTCTTCGAAAATCGCGGTTTTAATCCTCAAGAAATTGGCTTTTTACTCGCCATCCTGATGGCGACGCGCATTGTTGCGCCGAATGTGTGGGCTAAAGTGGCTGACCGAACGGGGATGCGTGCCGAGCTGATCAAAATGGGCGCGGGAGCCGCCGCGCTGGCGTATTTGAGTTTCTTCTACCATGGTGGTTTTGTGTATATGGCGCTGAGTTTGGCCCTCTATACTTTCTTTTGGAATGCGATCCTCGCCCAGCTTGAAGTGATCACCTTAGAAACCTTAGGCGAGAATGCCAGCCGCTACGGTCAAATTCGCAGTTGGGGCAGTGTCGGTTATATCTGTCTTGTTGTCGGTGCGGGCTTTGCCATTGGTCAGTGGGGTACTGAGGTGTTGCCTTATATCGGTTTGTCATTATTTATCGGCATGTTAGCCTGTGCGTTGCCACTACCAGCAAATCGTTTAGTGCGCGACACCAGCCAAGTGCGGCCGCCATTGCAATGGAATCGGGCGATTATTTGGTTCTTAGTCTCGGCCATGTTGCTGCAAATGAGCGCGGGACCTTTCTACGGCTTCTTCGTCTTATATTTAAAGCAAGCGGGTTACTCCGAATCCTCGGCGGGCATATTTGTCGCCCTTGGCGCTATGGCCGAGATCGTGATGTTTATGTTCGCGCCGCGTTTACTCGGCCGCTATGGCGTGAATACCTTATTGATTGTCAGCATCGGCATGACTTGTCTACGTTGGTTATTGGTTGCCTTCGGGGTAGATAGCGTGTTGTGGCTTGGTTTTAGCCAATTATTACATGCCTTTACCTTTGGTTTAACCCATGCGGCATCGATTCAATTTGTGCATAAACATTTTGATGCGAGTCACAGAAGCCAAGGTCAAGCCCTATACGCCAGTTTAAGTTTTGGGGTTGGCGGCGCGCTCGGTACTTGGATTTGTGGCTTTATTTGGGGCGATGGTAGCGGGGCGGTTTGGTCTTGGGTATTTGCCGCAGTATGCGCCTTTGCCGCTATGCTGGCGGTATTCTTTATCCCTAAGGATAAACCGAGTGTTGCAGCCCATACGGCCTAGTCATATCCATTAAAATAAAAGTATAAAAAAATCAAAAGATTGCGTTAAGTGAGGTAAAGGGTGATTCGGTTTCGTTTAGGGTTAGTTATCAATCCATTAGCTGGCTTAGGTGGCAGTGTTGGCCTTAAGGGCAGCGATGGCGTTGCCGAAGAGGCGATCGCCTTAGGCGCTGAACCCAAAGCCGCCTTGCGTATGATGCAGGCCCTCGAGGTTATCCGTGATTATAGTGATGACATTGAAGTCATTACCGCTTCAGGCATCATGGGTGAAGACGCCGCTAAAACACTCGGTTTTACCACGCGAGTGGTGTATCAAACTCCGGATAAAACTCAGGCACTGGATACGCAGGCCGTTGTGCGTGCGCTGCTGGATGAACCGCTGGATTTACTCCTTTTTGCCGGTGGCGATGGTACGGCCCGCGATGTTTACTCCGTATTTGAACAAGCCACTATCGACGACAAACTCCCTGTGCTCGGTGTGCCTGCTGGGGTGAAAATTCATTCCGGCGTTTACGGTATTACGCCCCATGCATCTGGCATGGTGGTCAAGATGTTACTCGATGGCGAACTTGTCAGTTTGATGTCCGCCGATGTGATGGATATTGACGAAGTGGCTTTTCGCCAAGGTACAGTGCGCGCTAAACGATTTGGTGAGCTCTTAGTGCCCGCCGAGCCGCGCTATGTGCAAGCGGTGAAGATGGGCGGCAAGGAAGTCGATGAACTCGTGCTGGCCGATATCGCCGCCGATGTGATCAATCAAATGGAAGATGAACTGTACATCATGGGCTCTGGCAGTACGGTTGCCTTTGTGATGGAAGAGTTAGGCCTCGATAATACCCTGCTCGGTGTTGATCTCATTCAAAATAAAAGTTTAGTCGGCAGTGACTTAACCGCGAACAAATTACTCGAACTGACCCAAGATAAGCCGACTAAGTTGGTGATCACTCTGATTGGCGGTCAAGGCCATATCTTAGGGCGCGGTAATCAACAATTGTCGCCCGAGCTCATTCGGCGCATCGGAAAAGACAATATTATTATCCTTGCCACAAAAACTAAGCTAAAAGCACTTGATGGACGACCACTAATTGTGGATAGTGGCGACCCTAAATTAGATAGCGAGCTTGGCGGCTATTATAAAGTGACGACGGGCTACCATGATTACGTCATGTATCAGGTGGCCAATCCAGATTTATTGGTCGCAGCAGATGTGTCGGCCAATCCAGTATTAATGGAGAGTTAGACCCATGTTAGAGCATTACGAAGACGCATTAGAACAGTGGATCGCCAGCATTGTTAGTCATGGTGATGACGATGCTTTGTTTGCCTGTGGCTACTTACAGGGCCATGTGGCCGTAGTGTTATCCCAATTGGAAGCACAGGGTGAAACGGATCTTGATGCGTTAATGCTAAAAATGACCGACTGTCTAGCACTCGCGCGCCAAGAATTAAACGATGCCGATTATGCCTTGGTTGAACAGGCATGGGCACAGCTGCAGGCAAAGATTCAAGGCGAATTGGATGTTACCTAGCTCCCAGCCGATGACTGACAACGAGCACGTGACTAATACCGAAGTAACGAGTGTAGAAATGCCGAGTGCTGAATTAGCCTGTGAGCAAACGCTCGATGCTAGCGCGGTATTTATCGGTTTAGTGAATCCTAAAACACCCGTTAACGTCGGTGGCATTATGCGCGCATCGGGTTGTTATGGCGTCGATGGCGTATTTTACACTGGCAGGCGCTACGAGTTAGCCGCGCGTTCAGGCGCAGTGCAATACCATGTTGATACTAAAGATGCTGGAGAGCGTATTCCGCTCACGGGCGTCACTTCATTGTTAGCCGCGATTCCGGCGGACACTCAGCTTATCTGTGTCGATTTGGTGGTGGGCGCAACGCCGCTGCCGGATTTTGTCCATCCCGCGAAAGCCTTTTATGTGTTTGGTCCTGAAGATGGCACCATTGGCCAAGAGATTATCGATAAAGCAGATGCCGTAGTGTATGTGCCTACGGTCGGGTGCATGAATCTTGCGGCTTCGGTCAATGTGCTGTTATACGACAGATTAGCTAAATCCCACCGTGAGGCTGCAAGCCTGACATCGAGCCTAGCATCTGGTCTACCTTCGAACTTAAGCGGCGATGCGCTCATCCGTCAGAGTCGTGATAACAACAATCGTACTCGGGTGAAAGTGCCCAGAGCGCCGCGAAAACCTCGACATGTTGAATCCAGTAGTGTCGGGTCTAGCAGCCTTGAACCTAGCAGCATTGACAACGCAATAGTCATCACAGCCGCTTAAGTGGTTTAAAAATAACATTTTAAAAAAGGGATTAAGCCAAGGCTTAATCCCTTTTTTATAGCGCTCAAAAACGTTATTTTTCTAGCGATTGATTGCCTAGAGCGCTTTGCCCTTGAGCAATTTTCGCAGCCACATACGATTAGGGTTGAGTTTACACAGAGTTGCTTTATCGAGTGGTATTGGCTCGCCGCAAAGCTGCGCCGCGAGACATTCGGCGGCAAGTGGTCCAGAACTTAACCCTCGTGAGCCTAACCCGCCGAGAATATACAGCCCTTGATGCACCGGCGCTGGCGTGGTTTGCCAGTAGTGGCGACTTTCTTTAGTTAGTTGATGTTGCGCATAATCTTTAATAATTTTTGGCACATCGGGCGCGCAGCCCATCATAGGGAAATGATCCCGCGTGACCATACGCACGCCAACACGGGCATTGTTGCCACTCATGTCGATATCTTCAAGCCAAGGCTGATTGGGATAACTCTCGTGCATTTTGGCGAGGTTTTCTTGTTGCTCCTGCGGGCAAAAATCTAAATGCTTAGGTTCTTTAACGTAACTCGCGCCAAGGCAGTGGAGTCCTTCGTGACTCGGGGTTAAATAACCGTTGGCGCACAGCACAGTCGCGAGCTGACTTAATTGAAATAGAGCGGGCACATGGCTGACTTGGCCGCGAAAAGGGCTAATTTGTAATTTGTTGCTGGCATCAAATTGCGTTAGTTCTGCGCCATTGGCGAGCACTAGTTGTGCAAAGGGGCCAAAGCTATGCTTAGCGGTGGTTAAATACCAACCTTCACTTTGATGCTCAATTTCAAGGATCTCAGTCTCCAAATGGAGTTTGACCTCAGTAAGCTGTTGCGCTTTTTGTAGTGCGGCTTCGGCATATTCGTACGGACAAACCCAGCCAGCCAGCGGATAGAAAAAGCCTGATTTGTCAATATTAATGTTCGCAAGAGAATTGGCCTGCTGCGCATCGACTCGATAGGCAATTTCACTTGGCCAGTTCTGGCTTTGAATAATTTTATCGAGTCGTAATTGGCTGCGTTTATCGTGGGCAGTTTGCAATACCCCGCAAAAATCATGGGAAATCGGCGTTTGATTTGGGGCAGGGACAGAAGTCAGCGCCTGTACTCTACGTCGACTAAATAAAAATGCCTGCTGGAAGAAGCGGCTTAATTCATCATTTTCCGGTGTCAGCAGCGGATAAATCGCCCCTTGGCGATTGCCCGAGGCGCCTTGGCCGAGCTTGGCATCTTTACAAAAGAGCTGCGTACTTTGGCCGCGTTCCGCCAAAGACAGTGCCAAATGCGCCGAGGCTAACCCGCCGCCTATGATGGCAATCGAGCTGGGCGCATTCGAGGGTAAGATTGCAGCCATAGGATTAAAGGCATAGGCTTTAGCATCTTGCTGGCGTAAGACGTGGCGCTCGTGTAACAAAATGGCATCAGGCTGATGGTTTGTCTGTATTGCAGCGCAGGTAAAATCCCTCTCCTCAAAGCCGCAGGCTTGGAAACGGCTCACAGGAGTTTCGCTTAATCCGCTTGATTCGTTTAATCCAATAGTTGCCACAGTGGCGCCATCGTCACTGAGTTTTGCCATCTGCCAATGGATCTGCTGATTTAACCCATTTTGTAGATGGGGCAATACCAGCCAGTGCTGAACGGGGTGAAGCGGAGAATGGATGAGTGAACAGAGCTGGGATTGAATATCACCAAAGTGCAGGTCGATTGTGGTACGACCGTCATCAAAAATTAATCTCTGACAACCTATAATAGCCGTCGGCTCTGTATGAAGTAAGCGTTGGGCAAGTGGCTCAAGTTCAGGCACTTTGGTTAAACAGGCGGATTGATCCCAAAGTAATTTAAGTTCGTACGCATTAATCGGATTGGGTTCGAATACGTTAAGGAGTAATCGTTGGTTAGGATTTGTCTGAGTGCGCCACCAAGATAAGAGTTCAAGCCCGTTGCCTAAACCTATTTGCCCTAATACTAAGAGTTTTTGCTGTGAATGAGCCTCAAATACCCGCTGCTGATAAATGCTCAACTTGCTGAGATAGTGTGCATCAGTGTGAGCTGTTGCGGGATAAAGGTTGATTAATTGCGGGTAATCGCGCTTAATTTGGCAAGGTTTATTGGGCTCTGCAGTCAAAGAAATTTACTCTCGGTCTCATAATTGGCATTATTTTACTCGCCTTTATGGAAAGCTGACCACTTAATTGAGTCAAAACAGATACTATTGGCTCAGCGAAAAGTAGGTACTGACATGTACACAATGGATAGCAATAAAATGAAAAGAGTCGTGATCACCGGAATGGGTGTTGTTTCAAGTATCGGTAATAACAAGCAAGAAGTGACCGAGTCACTGAAAGCGGGCCGCAGTGGTATTACGCATTCAGCTCAGTTTGAAGAGATGCAATTACGTAGCCATGTATGGGGTGACATCAAGTTAAACCCTGCTGAGCATATCGATCGTAAGGCATTGCGTTTTATGGGTGATGCGGCAGCTTATGCCTACATTGCTATGCAAGAAGCGGTTGCCGATGCAAATTTAACTGAAGAACAGTATTCAGATCCGCGCGTAGGTTTGATTGTGGGTACAGGCGGCGCATCATCGTCTAACCAAGTACAATCTGCCGATACATTGCGTGAAAAAGGCGTTAAACGCGTAGGTCCGTATATTGTGCCTCGCATCATGTCGAGCACGGCCAGCGCTTGTTTAGCCACGCCATTTAAAATTAAAGGCATGAATTATTCTATCAGTTCAGCCTGTGCAACTAGCGCCCACTGTATTGGTCATGCCGTTGAACTTATCCAAATGGGTAAGCAAGACATGGTGTTTGCCGGTGGTGCTGAAGAAGTGGATTGGACACTGACCATGGGCTTCGACGCTATGGGTGCACTGTCAACTAAGTACAATGCCACACCCGAAAAAGCCTCTCGTACCTATGATGCAGACCGTGATGGTTTTGTTATCTCTGGCGGCGGGGGTATTTTAGTGGTTGAAGAGTTAGAGCATGCTCTGGCTCGCGGCGCAAAAATTTACGCTGAAGTGATTGGTTATGGCGCGTCTTCAGACGGTTATGACATGGTGGCGCCATCGGGTGAAGGCGCTGTGCGTTGTATGCAAATGGCGATGATGGATGTCGATACCCCAATCGATTACATCAATACTCACGGCACTTCAACGCCAGTGGGCGACGTGCGTGAATTAGAAGCGCTACGTGAAGTTTTCAAAGACAAGTGCCCACCGATTGCATCGACTAAGTCTATGACAGGTCATGCATTAGGCGCCGCAGGCGTACATGAAGCGATTTACAGCTTAATCATGATGGAAAACAGCTTTATTGCTCCAAGCATCAATATCGAAAATCTGGACGAAGCGGCGAAAGATATGCCTATCGTGCGTGAATATCGCGATGCTGAGCTGAATACAGTCATGAGTAACAGCTTTGGTTTTGGCGGTACAAACGCCACGCTAGTGATGCGTAAATTCAAATAAGTTTGTTTATCAAACGTGATAGAAGGGAAGCTTAGGCTTCCCTTTTTTATGGGCGTTTTTTGTAAACCTGTTGCATCGACAAGGATTTATCCCATTAGTCTTGTTAGAATACCGAGCATCTTGATGCCTTCCATTCCCACTTTTTTAGATCAGGTGCCCATGAAGATTTTAGTCGATGAAAATATGCCCTATGTTGAACCGCTATTTGGCGATCTCGGGGAAATTATTCCTGTTAATGGCCGCACGTTAACCGCAGCGCAAGTGCGCGATGCCGATGTGTTATTAGTGCGCTCAGTCACCAAAGTGAATGCCGAGTTGCTCTCGGACAATCATCAACTGAAGTTTGTCGGCAGTGCCACTATAGGCACAGATCATGTGGATTTAGCCTACCTTGCCGAGCGTAATATCCCCTTCTCTAATGCGCCAGGTTGCAATGCGACTGCGGTTGGGGAATTTGCTTTTATCGCTATGCTGGAGCTAGCACAGCGGTTTGATTCGCCGCTTAAGGGCAAGGTCGTCGGCATAGTGGGCGCGGGCAATACCGGTACTGCAACAGCAAAATGTTTGCAAGCCTACGGTATTAGCGTGTTGCTTAATGATCCCATCAAAGAGAAACAGGGCGATCCGCGCAGTTTTGTGAGCTTAGAAACCATCATGGCGCAGGCCGATATCATCAGTTTGCATGTGCCCATCACGCGCACGGGCGAGCATAAAACCAAACATTTGTTCGATGAGGTGCGCTTAAAGGCGCTCAAACCCAATACATGGTTAGTTAATTGCTGTCGTGGTGATGTGATAGATAACAAAGCACTTGTCAGAGTTAAACGCCAGCGTGATGATCTTAAATTAGTGCTCGATGTGTGGGAAGGCGAGCCAACACCGATGCCTGAACTCGTACCACTGGCTGAATTTGCCACGCCGCATATTGCAGGTTACAGCTTAGAAGGTAAGGCGCGCGGCACTTTTATGCTCTATCAAAAGCTGTGTCAGTTACTTAATATTGCTGCCGATAAAAGTCTGCTGGATCTCTTGCCAAGCTTTAATATTAAGGCGGTCGAACTTGCGACTGCGCCGAATGAAAAA
Source organism: Shewanella sp. SM68 (assembly GCF_025653925.1). Classification (NCBI taxonomy): domain Bacteria; kingdom Pseudomonadati; phylum Pseudomonadota; class Gammaproteobacteria; order Alteromonadales; family Shewanellaceae; genus Shewanella; species Shewanella sp. SM68. Next base: position 175,759 of record NZ_JAKKRU010000009.1, on the reverse strand, counting down.
GCGTTATTACAGCTCGCGCGTTTTGTCTATGATTTGCGCGATGATGACAAGATGTTCAGAAATACATTCTTAAATGAGAATGGCTTCGACACTATGAGAAAAAATCACCAACATAGACGCGAATTTAGTGCATTGGCGCTGGCTTATGACGGTCAATCTGAGGTAGATTGGTTGTCCAATTTAGGTTTTTCAGGAGTCGGTCAGTAGCTATGTCACAGGAATTTAATGTTGTCGTTTTAGGTGCATCGGGCGCAGTGGGTCAAACTATGATAGAGATCCTCGAAGAGCGTAATTTCCCGGTTGCCAATTTGTACCCTTTAGCCAGTAGCCGCAGCGCCGGTGAAACGGTCAGCTTTCATGGCAAACAAATTACCATTCTCGACGTAGAAACCTTCGATTGGACCCAAGCTCAAATTGGTTTCTTCTCTGCAGGTGGTGATGTTTCCGCCAAATGGGCACCGATTGCCGCTGAAGCAGGCTGTGTTGTGATTGATAACACCTCTCACTTTAGATACGACATCGATATTCCTTTGGTTGTACCTGAAGTGAATCCGCATGCTATCGCTGATTTCCGCAATCGCAATATCATTGCTAACCCAAATTGCTCAACCATTCAAATGCTGGTGGCACTTAAGCCAATTTATGATGCCTATGGTATCAGCCGCATTAATGTGGCAACGTACCAGTCAGTATCGGGCACAGGTAAAAAAGCCATTGAAGAATTAGCGCATCAGTGCACTAAATTACTGCAAGGTTTACCTGCTGACGCTGAAGTCTATCCAAAACAAATTGCTTTTAACGTATTGCCACAAATCGATAAATTTATGGATAACGGCTATACCAAAGAAGAAATGAAAATGGTCTGGGAAACCCAGAAGATTTTCGGTGACGATGAGATTTTAGTGAATGCGACCGCCGTACGTGTGCCTGTGTTTTATGGTCACTCAGAAGCCATTAATATCGAAACTCGTCAGCCTGTTGATGCCGAAGACGTTAAAGCTTTACTGCGTAATGCCGAAGGAGTGGTATTGTTTGAATCCGATGATGATTATCCAACAGCAGTGACAGATGCCGCAGGAACCGATCCGGTTTATGTGGGTCGCATTCGTAAGGATATTTCTCATTCTCACGGGATTAATTTGTGGGTCGTGTCAGACAATATTCGTAAAGGCGCAGCCTTGAACAGTGTGCAAATTGCCGAGATCTTAGTGAGAGATTATTACTAAGCATTAGATTGCATTTGATGCCCATTGAAAAGCCTGCTGTCAGCAGGCTTTTTTTGTTTTACAATTGTGAACAGTAGCAGGGCGGGGATTTCTGGTTTATAGTAATCTCAATAAATACAATTGCCTAAAGCCTGTTATCAGTGAGATAACTTTATAGCGCTTCAAAGGGAAGGATTGATGAAATTTCGCACTTCGTATCTTGTGGGTCTAATGGCCACTGTTTTAGCTGTTTCTTCTACCGCTTATTTTATTGATCCCGCCGTTGCTGCAGATACACCAAGATTAAAACCCTTAAAAATCATGGGGCCAGACGGACAGATCCGTCAAGTTAACCATCAATATGGTCCAACGACATCGAAAGACACTTTTTGGAGCATAGCGCAAAAAGTCCGTCCTGATGCCAGTGTTAGCGTCTATCAGGTGATGGCCGCCTTATACGATGCTAACCCTCATGCGTTTAACTCTGCCAGTTATAACAGTTTAGAACGCGGTATGATCCTGCTCATTCCGTCTAAAGAAGTCATGCTGTCGATCCCCAATCGTATGGCGATAGCCAGAGCAGAGCAAAGTGATAGACAATCTCGGGCTCCGGCGAAAGCAGCATCTAAACCGCCAGCTAAGGTGACGACAGCAAAAGCGCCAGTCACGGCTCCTGCGGTGATTGTTGAAACGAAAGTGACACCACCTAAAGCGGTTGTTGAAACACCTGTTCCAGAAAAGCCCAAGATGCTGAGTTCAGATGTGACGGCGCGGTTAGAAGCGGCAGAAAGCAAAAATCTGTCATTAACCGATGAATTAGCCCGCACGCAAGATCAACTGTCAGTGCGCACTTCAGATGTTGAAGCGCTAAAAGTTAAAGTTGAAGAATTAAATCAACGGATTGCTGTGCTGGAAGAAACACTTCAAGCCAGTAAACTACAAAACCAAGCCTTGAAAGCTGAGGTTGAAGCTGCGCAAGTGCCAGAGACGACAGCTGTTGAAGCTGAAGTAGAGGCAGAGGTACCTATTGAGCCCGATGACTTGTGGCGCAATATCCTTAATAGTCCTGTGTTATTGATTGCCGCGGCAGTGATCCCTGCCTTGTTCTTACTGCTTGCTGTGTTCTGGTTCCTGCGCCGTAAACGCAATAAAGAACGTCGTGAAATGCAGACACAAGAAGCGGTTATGGCCGCCGGTGCCGCTGGGATTGCAGGTACCGCCATCATGGATATGGATGATGACGATTTAGACGATATGGCGGTACATTTAGATTCTGACCATGCGGACTCCATCGATAGTCTTCTTGATATGGGCAGTGTCGATTTACAACCTGAGCAAGATTTGACTGACTCCCACGATCAGATGGATATGGCTTCTGAAATGTTTGTCGATCCGGGGATCTCTGCCGAACCTGAAGCCGAGGATGAAGGACAGTCCCTCGATGATCTGTGGGCCGAAGCCATGGGCGATCAGGAAGAGGATATTGTTGAGGAGAAACCTAAATCTGGCAATATTCTTGAGGAAGCCGATCTTGATGCACTATTAGCGGGCCTAGGTTCTGACGACAGCACTTCTGAAGACAGCACCGAAGCCGAAGAGGATTTAAGTGAATTAGAGCGTAACTTTGCGAGCGATTTAGCTCAAGAAGATGACAGTAATGATATTACTTCTAAGCTGAATGAAGTCGCAGACACTACACCTGCCGATGAAGCCATCGCGGATGACGATGATCTTGATGCATTACTTGCCGAGTTTAGTGTTCCTGCTGAAGATACTGAGATTGCACAAGCGCCTGCACCAGACGTTGTTGCGTCTGATGATGAAGATCTCAGTGCTGCCATCGCGGCAGAACTCGGTGATGAGCTAGATGATGAACTTGGCGGAGAAGACATTGATGATATCGATGCCTTATTAGCTGATTTCGATAAACCAACGCCAGTCGCTGAACCTGAAGTCGAGCCTGATCTTGGCGTTGAAATTGCTGCTGAACTAGATGCGGAGCTTAATGAACTGGGCGTAGAAGACACCGATGACATCGATGCCCTGTTAGCCGATTTCGATAAACCAGCAGAACCTGAAGTTGAACCTGATCTCGGCGCTGAAATTGCCGCAGAGCTAGACGCTGAGCTTAATGAACTGGGTGTAGAAGACACTGATGACATCGATGCCCTGTTAGCCGATTTCGATAAACCAGCAGAACCTGAAGTTGAACCCGACCTCGGCGCTGAAATTGCCGCAGAGTTAGACGCTGAGCTTGATGAGCTGGGTGTGGAAGATACCGACGATATTGATGCTCTGTTAGCGGATTTTGATAAACCGACGCCAGCGGCTGAACCTGAAGTCGAGCCCGATATTCGTGCTGAAATTGCCGCTGAGTTAGACGATGAGCTTAATGAATTAGGCGTAGAAGAATCCGATGATATTGATTCGCTACTGGCGAGTTTTGATGCTGAGCCTGAACTCAAAGTCGATGCCGAAGATGATGATATCAGTGCAGAAATCGCCGCAGAATTAGAAGCTTCGTTACCGGAAGACATAAAAGGTGAAGCGTCAGGTGATGATGATTTAGATGCACTCTTAGCTGAGTTTGATGTGCCGGAGCAATTGGATGCCGATGAAGATGAATTCGACTTCGATATGGAAACGGCGCAACTCGATTCAGAAGACAATTCAGTTGACGAAGATAATTTACTTAAAGGCATTGGTGCGGCTCACTCTATCGACGGCACCGATGATACTTTTGCATTAGTCGAGGAACTGAGTGACGATAACGACGCTGATGTATTAGCAACGGCCGCAGTCACTTTGGCCGCTGCTGCAGCCGCGGCCAGTGTTAAAGAAAAAGAATCTTCTTTCTTTAATGATTTAAAAGCCAATAAGAGCAAAGATCCCCATGTGCTCGATTGGGACTCAGAGCTAGATTTTGCGCCTAAGGCTAAGCCTGCGGCAACGCAAGCAGATGTAACGGCTAATGATGTTGAGCCTAACAAAGATGCCACAGCGCTCGATTATGCTTCTCAAGAGAAGCCCATTAATGCTACGCGTAACGATATTGATTTTAGTGAAGATTTTAAACTTGATATCAAAGAAGACGCGGATGATTTGGACCTTGAGCAAGGGCTAGACTTAAGTGACGATAACGTGCTCGCCGCTTTTACAGCCAATACAGATTATGACGATGAAGATGTGTTGACGTCGGAAGACAGTTTCTCACTCGTCGATGATCATAATCTTACCGTCGATGAAGCCTTGGCTGCACTCGATGCCCAGGAGTCGCGAAAAGCGCAGAAAAAGTTTGTTCCTGACCATGATTTAACCAGTTTTCAAAATGAAAACGGTTTTATCGACATCGACAAGTTGCTGAATGATGCCGATGAAGAGGGCGCAGATACCGATTTGTATTCGGAAGTTGACGTTGAGATGAGTGATGTCGGTGCCTTAATCGGTGATGCCGCGATGATCGATGTTGATGATGAAGAAAACTCAGTCAACGCTAAGCTGGATTTAGCGCGTGCTTATATCGAAATTGACGACAGCGACAGCGCGAAAGCCCTGCTCAAAGAAGTGCAAATTGACGGTAACGAGCGCCAGCAGGATGAAGCTGGACGTTTGCTCAAAGAGATTAGTTAATCCCGGTTGAGAGTGTTTCAATCTAACGGCGCCTTCAGCGCCGTTTTTTTTATGGGCTGCTGTGATAAAATGCGCCGCTAAATCAATTGTGAGGATAAGTGGATGCGGATTGCATTAGGTATTGAATATGACGGTAATGGTTATTTTGGCTGGCAACGTCAGGCGGAAGTCGATTCAGTACAAGGGCAATTAGAACGGGCGTTATCGATAGTGGCTAATGAGCCTATCGGCGTCTTCTGCGCTGGCCGTACCGATGCGGGCGTGCATGCCACTGGCCAAGTGGTTCATTTTGAAACCAATGCCATTCGTAATGAAGGCGCATGGACCTTAGGGGTGAATGCTAATTTGCCCGACAATATTGCCGTACGTTGGGTCAAAGAAGTCGACGACAGCTTCCATGCGCGCTTTTCGGCGACCGCCAGACGCTACCGCTATGTGATTTATAATCACACTTTTCGCCCTGGGATTTTACGCCATGGTGTAAGCCATTATCACGGCAATATCGATGCTGACAAAATGCACCAAGCGGCACAGGCACTCTTGGGGGAGCAGGATTTTACTAGCTTTCGCGCTGTTCAGTGTCAGTCGAAAACACCGTTTCGTAATGTGCATTGCGTTAATGTCACGCGCCAAGGTATGTATGTGATTGTTGATATCGCCGCGAATGCTTTCTTGCATCACATGGTGCGCAATATTGTCGGTTCATTGTTAGAAATCGGTCTAGGTAATCAGCCACTGACTTGGATGGGCGATTTGCTCGCGTTAAAAGACAGAAACCAAGCCGCAGCAACGGCTAAACCCCATGGACTCTATTTAGTTGATGTGACTTATCCAGAACAATATCAATTACCTAAGCTCGCCCTTGGGCCATTATTCATGTTGGATTGAAAAGATCTTATTTGAGAGATAATCGAATACGAGGATATACGGACATGCTTACAGTACCAGCGTCAAATGCAGCATTGGAACAGTGGTTGGATTATTTGTTATCCATACATCCAACCGAAATCGATATGGGGTTAACCCGTGTCTCTAAGGTCGCGCAAACCCTGGGTCTTTTGGATTTAGGTCCAACCAAGATAGTGACCGTGGCGGGGACGAACGGCAAAGGTACCACCTGCGCCATGCTCGAAAATATTCTGCGCTTATCGGGTTTGACGGTTGGCGTATACAGTTCGCCACACATGCTGAAGTACAACGAGCGAGTGCGTATCAATGGTAGCGATGTCAGTGATAGCGGTTTTGTTACGGCATTTGAGCAAATTGAAGCCGCGCGCGGCGATATTTCTCTGACCTTTTTTGAGTACGCTACGCTCGCAGGCTTGATACTCTTTAAAACCGCTCAGCTTGACGTGGTTATCTTAGAAGTCGGTTTAGGTGGACGGTTAGATGCCACCAATATTATCGATGCCGACATTAGCGTACTGACGTCGGTCGATTTAGACCATGAAAGTTATCTCGGTAATACCCGTGAGCTTGTGGGCCGTGAAAAGGCGGGCATTTTCCGCAGTGGCAAACCTGCCATTGTGGGTGAACCCAACTTGCCACACACTGTCAATGATGTCGCCAATGAGGTTGGCGCCATCTTGTATCGCGTCGGTAACGAATTCAGTTATCAAGCCCATGGCAATCTGTGGGATTTTCAAGGTCAAGTGCTCAAACTGCACGATTTAGCGTTACCAACTTTGCCATTACCTAATGCGGCGACTGTATTGGCAGTGATTGAACAGGGCTGGCCAGAGATCACGCCTTCAATTATTGCTGAGGGTATTAGCACGGCTCGGTTAACGGGTCGATTAGAGCAGGTGAGTGAGCAGCCGTTAGTGTTACTCGATGTTGCCCATAATCCCCATGCGGCGCGTTTTTTGGTACAACAGTTAGCGCCAATCGTTGTGGGTAAGCGCGTGTTCGCCCTTTGCGGCATGTTGAAGGATAAAGATATTGCAGGTGTGTTGCCTGTGATCAATCCACTGATCGACACTTGGTATTTGGTCAGTCTGCACGGTGAGCGTGGCGCGAGTTCGGCCATGCTACGCAAAACATTAGCCACTGAGGCTGCTGCATTTGAGTTTGAGGACATATCTGAGGCTTGGTCTGCATTAAAAGCGCAAATTAACCCAGATGATGTGGTAATTGTGTTTGGCTCCTTTTACACTGTGGCAGGTTTTAAGTCTCAATTTATGCAGGAAGTCAGTTTTGTCTAGCCAGTTTCATAATCGTTTAGTCGGCACTGTAGTGCTGGTTGCGCTTGGGGTAATTTTTTTGCCGGATATTTTGGATGGCAAAAAAGATCGCCAAGAAGAGCAGTTTTCCGAAATTCCTTTACGCCCGACCGTGATTGAGCAGCAAAAAGCCGACGATGATATGTTTGAAGTCTTGTCGGCCGAGGATGCTGCTGCGCTGAATGGGACTGAGGTCGCCTTAGCCGAAATGCCAGTTAATGCTGACAATGAAAAGTCTGTCGCCGCGCCAGTAATCGAAGTCGCAAAGCAAGATGTTAAGAAAGATGTTAAGCCTGATGTTAAAAAAGCAGAGCCTAAGCCTGAAACGAAACCTGAAGCTAAAAAAGAGCCGCCTAAAGCCACTGTAAAAACTGAACCGGCTAAAAAGGCGGACGCTAAAGCGACCACTGTGGCTAAGGCTGAAAAGCCTAAAGCAGAAACGCCCAAAGCCAGTGCAGCCAAAGAGGATGCCGTTAAAGTGGTCAGCCGTGACAGCTTGAAAAGTGGCTTTACCTTGCAGCTTGGCAGTTTTAACAACGCAACGAATGTTAAAGCCTTGGTTGCACAGCTGCGTAAGAGTGGTTTTAAAGCGTACACTATTCCTGAAAACCCTAAAGATGGCGTATTAACTAAAGTGTTTGTCGGACCCGATGTGTCTGAGGCAAAGCTGAAGAAAGTACAAGTTGAGGTGGAAAACCTTACACGTCTCAAGGGCTGGATTGTTCCTTTTAATCCCTTAGAATCTTAATGGTGATACAACACTCGAGACTGAAAATGATTTATTTACCTCACTAGGGGTGAGAATCGTTTCAGTCTCTGGTAGAATCGCGCCGTCTTAAAGCCCATGTCGGAAAGCCATCTCAATGGTTTGGATTGATTACGCTATCATATTCGTCATCGGATTATCGACTCTTATCAGTCTGATCCGTGGATTTGCCAAAGAAGCCATGTCCTTAGTGGTATGGTTTGCGGCTTTCTTTGTTGCCAGCCAATTTTACCAAGATCTTGCCGTTCACTTAACACAAATGAACGATGAGATGCTGCGTAATGGCGTTTCTATTGCCATCCTCTTTATTACCACTTTGGTACTCGGTGCCTTAGTTAACTATATTCTCGGACAACTTGTTGTCAAAACCGGATTATCTGGCACTGACAGGCTTTTGGGCTTGTGCTTCGGTGCTATTCGAGGCGCGCTTATTGTGAGCGCCTTGTTGTTTTTCATGGATGCTTTTACAGGCTCTCCCAACTCCCAATGGTGGAAAGATTCTGTGCTAGTACCCGAATTTGGCGTTGTTATTCAATGGTTTTTTGACTATTTGGAAAATACCTCCAGCTTTGTACCCAAACTATAAGAAAGAAAATAAAATAATCCTAAGTGATAGAACATCTTACAATGAGGAAGCTTACCCATGTGTGGTATCGTCGGAATAGTTGGCCAATCATCGGTTAATCAGACCATTTATGATGCACTGACAGTGTTGCAGCACAGAGGTCAGGATGCGGCAGGTATTGTGACCATTGATCGTGGTGCTTTCAGACTACGTAAAGCCAATGGTTTGGTTAAAGACGTTTTTGAAGTCAAACATATGCAACGCCTACAAGGTAATGCTGGTATTGGCCATGTGCGTTATCCAACTGCGGGCAGTTCAAGCGCATCTGAAGCGCAGCCTTTCTATGTTAACTCGCCATTTGGGATCTCATTAGCCCATAACGGTAACTTAACCAACACAGTCGAATTAGCCGAAGGACTGATCAAAAAGCGTCGTCATGTTAACACCACTTCGGATTCTGAAGTCTTGTTAAACCTGTTGGCCGACGAACTGCAAAAAACCACGAGTTTAACCCTGACGTCGGAAGAAGTGTTCGATGCGGTCGCTAACGTACACCAACAAGCTCGTGGCGCCTACGCGGTTGTTGCCATGATTATTGGTCAAGGCTTAGTTGCGTTCCGTGACCCATTTGGTATTCGTCCTTTAGTATTAGGTAAGCACGAAACCGCCACTGGCACTGAATACATGGTGGCTTCTGAAAGCGTGGCACTCGATGCTGTTGGCTTTGAAGTGATGCGTGATGTGGCACCGGGTGAAGCGATTTATGTTTCAATTGACGGTCAGCTGTATACCCGTCAATGTGCAGCCGAGCCTAGCTATGCACCTTGTATCTTCGAATTCGTCTATTTTGCCCGTCCAGATTCGACGATCGACAAAGTGTCTGTATATGCAAGTCGCGTCAACATGGGCGCTAAGCTTGGCGAGAAGATTAAGAAAGAATGGTACGATCACGATATCGACGTGGTTATTCCTATTCCTGAAACCTCTTGCGATATCGCGCTGGAGATTGCCCGTTGCATGGACTTACCGTACCGCCAAGGTTTTGTGAAAAACCGTTATATTGGCCGTACCTTCATCATGCCTGGTCAACAGGAGCGTAAGAAGTCAGTGCGTCGTAAGTTGAATGCGATTAACACTGAGTTCAAAGGCAAAAATGTCTTGCTGGTGGACGACTCTATCGTTCGCGGTACGACCTCAGAGCAAATCATCGAAATGGCCCGTGAAGCAGGTGCTAAGAAAGTGTACTTTGCCTCTGCCGCACCGGAAATTCGTTTCCCGAACGTGTACGGTATTGACATGCCAACGTCGAATGAGCTTATTGCACACGGTCGTGATGCCGATGAAATCGCCAAGTTAATTGGTGCTGATGGCATTATTTTCCAAGACTTACCCGATTTAATTGAAGCGGTAAGAATGGAGAATCCTGCAATTAAACGTTTCGAAACGTCCGTATTTGATGGTCACTACATCACGAACGACGTTGACCAAGCGTATTTAGATCACTTGACGCAACTGCGTAATGATGATGCTAAAGCCGATCGAAATAAAGATATCGGCACTAACTTAGAGCTGCATAACGTCTGTCACCCATAAAGATTGTGGGTCATTCAGTATCGTAAATTTTGTGTTATTTTTGTTCTAAACGATACAAAAAAGCCAGTGAGAAATCACTGGCTTTTTAATGGCTTATATTTGCTTAACGGATCATCGTGATAACGTCTACGTATTTATGCGTTGTGTTGTTTCAGTCATTACATTTTCTTCAGCGTGTTTACGTTCAACCCAGTAATCCGCATTTTTAATACCCAGTTTTACCGGGTCAAAAAGTGGCTCTATGCCGAGTGCTTGCTGTGATTCATAATCTTTTAGGCAAGTGAATGCGGTTTTCCTTAATAGAATAATGGCAATAATATTGAGCCATGCCATGAGTCCAACACCAATGTCACCCATTCCCCAAGCCATATCAGCCGTTTTAACTGTGCCGTATACGGTTGAGCCAATGATCACGACTTTGAGAACGACCATGAACCAAGGGTGATTTACTTTACGGTTGATATAGGCAATGTTGGTCTCGGCAATGTAGTAATAAGCCACTATGGTCGTAAAGGCGAAGAAGAAGAGTGCGATAGCCACAAAGATATTGCCAAATCCTGGCATCATACTTTCCATTGCCGTTTGTACGTAGCCTGGTCCTGCAGCGACTCCGGCAATGCCGGTATAGAGCGCCGCACCGTCTGGGCCCTGAACATTATACAGTCCTGTAATAAGCAGCATGAAACCAGTTGCAGAGCAAACGAATAAGGTGTCGATATACACAGAAAAAGCTTGAACTAACCCTTGTTTGGCTGGATGGCTTACCGCCGCTGCAGATGAGGCATGTGGCGCTGTACCTTGACCCGCTTCGTTGGAGTAAATACCCCGCTTTACCCCCCACATGATGGCTAAGCCTAAAATGGCACCAAAACCCGCATCAAAGCCAAAGGCACTTTTGATAATTAACCATAAAATACCCGGTAGCTGGCCAATATTTAGCGCTATGATGACACAAGCCACTATGATGTAACCCAGTGCCATAAAGGGGACGACGGCACTGGCAAAGTGAGCGATACGTTTTACACCGCCAAAAATGATAAAACCAAGAAGCATGGCCAGTATGGCTGCCGTCACATTAGGATCTATGTTGAAAGCGGTTTTTAAACTTGAACCTATCGAGTTAGCTTGTACGCCTGGCAGCAGGATCCCGCAAGCAAATATGGTCGCAATTGCAAATACCCATGCATACCATTTCATGCCTAAGCCTTTTTCAATATAAAAAGCAGGCCCACCACGATACTCGCCATTGATTTTTTCTTTATAGACTTGACCTAAGGTAGATTCAACGAAGGCGGAGCTGGCACCGAGAAAGGCAACCATCCACATCCAAAATAAAGCGCCAGGACCACCAAAGGTGATTGCTGTGGCAACCCCTGCAATGTTACCTGTACCGACTCGGCCCGCTAATGTCATCGCGAGTGCTTGAAAAGACGACACTCCCGCATCAGTACTCTTACCATCAAACATCAGGCGGATCATTTCTGGCAGATGGCGCAGCTGTAAAAATCGAGTGCGAAGGGAGAAATAGAGCCCGACACCTAGGCAAAGAAAAATAAGTGCAGGGCTCCAAATTACACTATTGATCGCGTTGACAATCTCATTCATAGACTCCGATTCCTTTATTGTGTTGTTTTAGCAGAGTTTTTAGGTTTACTGTTATTCAACAGATGTTGAGTTAGGACATTCACTTTTGATTAAGACATTTTTTGTAAATATCCAAGATACTCAACATAACTATTTTTTAGGGAGCTTCATAGTTAAAGTGTTAGATATTTGAAACCAATGTGTTTTGAAATTGAGTTTTAGCATGGATAAATAGAGCAGAGGGGCGAGTTAACTCGAAATACGGTAGTGATTTATTATGAATGTCAGTTATCCCATTACCCAAAGTAGCATCCACACGCCGAATAAGCTGCTTAAGCTATGGCGCGTGATTTGATGGCTGAGTAATAGAGATAAACTCACAGCAATAGGAATGACGAGAATGAATCCCCATGCTAACGGCATATCGATGATTTTCATTTGTCCCAGCCAGGTACTGGTGAGCATGCTTATTGCGAGTAACATTAAGCTATGGAATATCAATAACTGATTGAATCTTAATATTAATACTGGAGTTATTGTCATAGCCTGTCGCGCATTTATTGCAAACTGTCTCATAGTCACTCCTTAGTTATTTAGTGTATCTTATGCCTTGTTGAGAATTATTCGCAATTGAATTTACACTTAAGCTTTTACATTTAAGCTCGGTTTACTACAGAAATTTGCACTCAACTGGCGTTTGGGCTAAATTATACTGTAATTATATCCAGTGCTTGGTGTTTGTATGATTCTCTATATCGCAGAAAAACCTAGCCTAGGGCGGGCCATTGCCGATGTATTGCCTAAACCCCATAAAAAAGGCGATGGATTTATCGAAGCCGCCAATGGCGATTGTGTGTCTTGGTGTGTCGGTCACTTGCTCGAACAAGCAGAACCTGATGCCTATAATCCCGAATTTAAGTCTTGGAAATTCGAGCATTTGCCAATAGTGCCAGACAAGTGGCAACTAAAACCTAAGGCCGCAACCCGCAGTCAACTCACAGTGCTTAAACGATTAGTCAAACAAGCCAACACCTTGGTTAATGCGGGCGATCCCGACCGCGAAGGGCAGTTACTCGTGGATGAAGTGATTGCCTATCTTGGCGTGACGGGGGACAAGCTACATCAAACCCAGCGTTTACTGATCAGTGACTTAAACCCACAAGCTGTAAAACGGGCTCTAACACAGCTACGCAGTAATCGCGAGTTCATTCCTTTATCCACATCGGCCTTAGCTCGCAGTCGTGCCGATTGGCTCTATGGCATGAATATGACGCGTGCGTACACCATCCAAGGTAAAAAGGTCGGTTATCAAGGCGTGTTATCCGTCGGCCGAGTACAAACGCCATTACTTGGACTAGTGGTGCGCCGTGATGAAGAGATTGCCCACTTTCAATCTAAACCTTTTTATGAAGTACTAGCGCATTTGGCGACCGAGAAGCAAGAAACCTTCAGCGCCAAGTGGCAACCTAGCGAAGCTTGTCAGCCTTATATGGATGAAGAAGGACGAGTGTTAGCGAGAGGGCTAGCGCAAAATGTGGTGAGTCGCATCAGTGATAAACCCGCCTTAGTCACTCAATTAGTGGCTAAGGACAAGAAACAGAATCCACCATTGCCCTACAGCTTATCCGCGTTGCAAATTGATGCGGCGAAACGGTTTGGCATGAGTGCTAAGGATGTGCTCGATACCTGCCAGAGTTTGTATGAACGTCATAAACTCATTACTTACCCACGCTCCGACAGTCGTTATTTACCCGTTGAGCAACATAACCTTGCGCCTTCGGTACTTAAGGCGATCAGTAACGGTGCTGCTGAGTTATTGCAAGGTGCTGATGCACCCGATCCCCGTCTTAAATCTAAAGCATGGGATGATAAAAAAGTGGACGCCCATCACGCAATCGTCCCCACAGAGAAGACGGCTAACTTATCTAGCTTGAGTCAGCGTGAGAGGCAGTTATATCTTCATGTTGCTCGCCAGTACTTAGCCCAGTTTTATCCGGCTTATTGTTACAGTGAAACCACAGTGCAAGTGACAATCGAGGGTGGCTTATTTAATACCAAGGCGCGTCAGGATAAATCCCTCGGCTGGAAGCAACTCTTTGCCCGCCAAGAGCCAAATGGCAGTAAGGCGAGTGGCAACAAGTCGACGGAAGAAAGCGCAGGTAAGGACGATGAGGAGAATGACGAGTTTATCGGCCAATTACCGCCTTTGAAATTGGGACAGGCTTTGCATTGTACTCGAGGCGAATTGTTGGAGAAAAATACTCAACCACCAAAGGCCTTTACCGATGCCACTTTACTCGGAGCTATGACGGGTATTAGCCGTTATGTGACCGATCCTGAGATCCGTAAAATTCTTAAAGAAACCGACGGATTAGGTACAGAGGCTACCCGTGCAGGTATTATCGAATTGCTGTTCAAACGCGGTTTTTTACAGCGCTTAGGTAAATCTATTGTCTCGACAGACGTGGGGAAAGGATTGATTAACAGCTTGCCCGCGAGTGCGACTACGCCGGATATGACAGCGCTTTGGGAAGCGAGTCTGAATGGCATTTGCCATAAAGAAACCTCTTATCAAGCCTTTATGCAGCCACTGCTCGGCACCTTATCCACGCTTATCCAGAATGCAGGCGCACAACTGCCAACCGCGCTTAATGGTTTACAAGGCCAAGGTTATCGTAAAACGGCAAGTAATAAATTCGGTTATCGTAAGTCGTACTCTAAAAAATCAAGTTCAGCGAAAGGTATAGGTACAACAAAAAACAATGGTTCCAACAAATATGCTTCCCAAAAGACCAGTTCCAAAAGTTCGGTAACTCGATCAACCAGTCGTTCAGCTTCTAATAGCCGCAAATCTACAACAGCAGTGTAATGACACACTTGTTGCATATATGTCGTTATTGTCTCTTGATGTAATAACGACATTTAATTTATCTAACGGTATTTAACAACCGATAATCACGATATTTCGAGATTGCCTGATCCGTATCTAAAAAACACCTTGATTTTCAGCTTTTCCTCCCGGTGGCATATAACCTGCTTAGTATTGATTGGGGAAAATAATATATTAAATAAATCATGTGATTATATGTGGTTTCGCTGAATTTAAAGGTAGATGAAATGAAAAAGACATTGCTCGCTTTGATGATCCCAAGCTTATTGTTAATGGGAACTGCTCAAGCCGTTGAGTTGTATAATGACCAAACTAACAGCGTTAACATGATAGGTTGGTTAGGTTTTGCCGCGTTAAATGATGGTCATGAAACTTCCGTTATAGATAATTTTTCTCGTGTTGGTTTTCGTTTCGACCGTCAAGAGAAAAATGGCTGGAGCTCCTTTGCCCATACGGAATGGGGTATCAATATGGTGACCAGTGATGACGGCCTTATATACACGCAAGGCCAAGGTGGCGGTCAGTTATCTGCATCTAAAAATTCAGATTTTTTATTCAATCGACTGGGTTATGTAGGGATGTCCCATGAGAAATGGGGAAAGATCAGTTTTGGTAAGCAATGGGGGGCTTACTATGATGTTGCTTACACAACCGATGTGCTCAATGCTTTTACGGGGTGGTCAGTGGGGGCCTATACCTTCGGTGACGGTGGTTTAACAGGGGCAGGGCGTGCCGATGCTGCGCTGCAATATCGTAATACTTTTGGTAATCTACATGTCGCAGTGCAGTATGCCTCTAAACAAAATAGCGATGTTGCCTTGTATGATGGCAGTGGTGCTCCCTTGAATGATGGTTCCGAATTGAGTTTCGAACCTAGCTACGGTGCAAGTGTAACTTACAACTTTACTGATAAATTTAAAGTGCTAGCGGGATTTAATCGTGGTGATTTTACCGGAAATCTTGCAGGCCAAGAGGTTGATAACACTAATCAAATTATTGGTATTGGCGCCCAATACGGTAGTTTCTATCAATATGCTCCAGGTCGTGATGCTGACGGTTTATACGTAGGTTTTAACGCCCATAAGAGTGAGCAAAACGAATTAGTGGGCGGAGATTTATATGATTCAACTGGAGCAGAGTTTATTGTTGCTTATCAGTATGATAATGGTTTCGTTCCAACAGTATTACTGACATATCAAGATCTTGATACCGATGTAGATACTGCGATCCAAGGAAAATGGACACGCCAATTTGCAGTGTTAGGTCTGCATTATCGCTATAGCCGCGACACAATTATGTACGTTGAGGCCAAAATAGATTTCAGCAGTATGGATGATAAAGCCTATGAAGATCTACAAGATAACAACTATGCGGTGGGAATCCGTTATTTCTTCTAGATCCTATGGTTATCATTAATTTTTCAAAGGTCACTTATGTGACCTTTGTTATTTATGCACTTTGTTAACCGATGCTTTCTATTTTTGTTATAGAGCACTCGTTAGCCTTGAAAGATTATACAATCCCCAGTTTCTTCATTTTGCTGCGCAGGGTATTGGCATTGATGTCCAATAACTCAGCCGCACCTCCTGGACCATAGAGTTTTCCACCTGTAATCCTCAGTGCATGACTAATATATTTTCTGGTCATAACATCAAGGGGCACAAGTTTATCGCTCGCATAGTTTGGATCTATGATAACGGTTTGATTTGCTTGGGTCGTAATTTCCTCACCCTGATGTGGAGCAAGGAAGCCAAAATCTAACGGTCCTGAAGGTTGTTGTATTATCGCCCGTTCGAGCACGTTAATGAGTTCTCGGACATTTCCTGGCCAAGCGTATTGATTCAGAATATTCAATTGTTCCGGTGTAACTCTTGGTAATTGAGGCAGGTTGAACTTTGAACTCAGTTGCTCGATAAAATGCTGTACGAGTAAAGGAATGTCTGTACGTCTTTGTCTTAATGAAGGGATTTCAATAGGGAAAATAGCTAAGCGATACCAAAGATCTTCCCGAAACATTTCTCTGTGTACCATAGCTTGTAAATTTCTATGGGTGGCAGCCACTATACGAATATCCAGCTGTACAGCATCATGCCCACCCACACGGGTAATACTGCTATTTTGAAGCACACGGAGTAATCGAACCTGTGCGGATAGTGGTAGCTCACCAATTTCATCGAGGAAGATAGTGCCGCCATTGGCTTGTTCGAAGTAGCCAATTTTACGGGACTCAGCCCCAGTAAATGCCCCTTTTTCATAACCAAAGAGTTCGGAGTCAATCAAAGTATCTGGAATGGCGCCGCAGTTGACCTTGATAAAGGGCTTATCCGAACGTTCAGAAAGTTCGTGAATAGCATTAGCTATCACTTCTTTTCCACACCCCGTTTCACCCAGCATTAGGACGGTCGTATTAATCTTGGCAATAGATTGCACTTGCTGCATGACGTGTTTCAAGCCTGAATTGGCTCCCACTACGCCATTCTGGACATCCAGTGTTCTGCGAAGACTCACATTCTGCTTTGAGAGTGCTTCATTTTCTTTAAGTAAATTACGTCCGCGTAGATTTAGTGCAGTGATTAAGGCTAATGCATGCATATGCGGAGCAATTAAATCAGCATGACGAGGGCGAAAAACGCCTGTCGTTTTGGCATAAAATCCGACTATCCCAAGGTGGGTATTTTCGATAGACATTCTCAAAATGATCAGCGAACGAATACCACTGATCACCTTAGGCGCAACTAAAGCTGTGATTGGGTCGTGCTCAATATCATTAACAATTCTCACGCGTGGGCGTTGAGGATCATCTAAGCACTTAGCCAGTTCTTCAGGGATAGATATTTGCCTATCTAAGGTACATGATTGGTTAGCATTGACATGAGCAATAAATTGTATGTCATTAAATTGTTTGCGAAAAATATTAATAAATAGCCCATCAATAGGCAGTTCATCCCGAATAAACTCGAAGTAACTTTGCAGGGACTTTTCGAGTTGTAGGCTACTGCATAATCTCAGTGTCGATTCGTGATAAAAGTGTTTTTCCATTGATATTTCATGTTAATCATTAAGTATCGTGATTGTAGATCTTTATATTTCGTGATTCCGTGCCTCCAATCAAAGTTCCCCACTTAATTACCTCTTTTTAGGTGCTTGGCACAGCGCATGCACTTCCATGCTGACAAGTTCCAGCCATTATTGAAGGAAGTAAGCATGAGTAAAACTCAAGATATTGATACGGGCCGTCGGCAGTTGCTAAAAGGTGGGGCTGTGATGGCTGCGGGCTTTGGGGCTGCAATAGCCTTACCTGCAACAGCAAGTTGCGATGCTGTTCCTGAAGCATTCGACGAGATTGTAGATGTGCTGGTCGTCGGCAGCGGCTTTGCTGGTATGTCTGCAGCATTACAAGCAAGGGAAGTCGGTGTCAGTGTGATGGTTGTGGACAAGATGCCTGTCTTTGGCGGTAACTCAACAATCAATGGCGGTGCCATGGCTGTGGCGGGCTCTGAGTTGCAAAAACAGGCCGGAATTAATGATTCTGTCGATGAAATGGTCGCCGATATGATGCGAGCAGGTCGGGGCATGAACGATGTTGAGATGTTAAAACTGGTGTGTAATGGCACGGCTGAATCCTGTCAGTGGTTGATTGAACATGGGGTTAAGTGGAAACCTTTTGTGCAGCATTTTGGTGGACACTCAATACAACGAGTCTTGCAAACCGTTGAAAGTTCAGGGGCAGGTATTATCAGACCGCTGATTAACGCCGCGAGAGATAAAGGCGTGGTGATGAGAAATCAGACCAAGCTCGAAAGCTTTGTGAAAGATCTCGATGGTCGCGTGATTGGGGTCGAAGTTCGTGAAGGTTTTTATTTCCCTAATGAGCGAACCGGTAAAATACGTCGCATAGGCGCGCGCCGTGGTGTTGTCATGGCAACGGGGGGCTTTGGTCGCGATATTGAATATCGCATGATGCAACTACCTGAGTTAAATAACGACTTAGATTCCACCAATCATGCTGGTGCAACTTCAGAAGCCCTAAAGCAAATGATGCTCTTAGGTGCTAACCCTATTCATTTAGACCAAATTCAACTCGGCCCATGGGCATCTCCCGATGAAAAAGGCTTTGGTACTGCATCCCAGTTCAACACGATTGCGACCTATCCCCACGGTATTGTGGTGGATGTGCGCACTGGTGAACGTTTTTTCAATGAACTTGCAGATCGTAAAGCGAGAGCTGACGCTATCATGACTCGCCGTGATGAACATGGTCAGCCTGTTTATCCTATTGGTTTCACTAATGCAGAAGGGGCTAGTAAGGCGCAAACCTTAGATTGGGGACTGAAATATAAGGTGATTAGTAAAGCAGAAACCTTAGACGAACTTGCTGATATTTATGGTATGCCAGCCAAAGCACTAAAAGCTCAAGTCGCCCGTTGGAACGAAGCGGTAAAAAATGGTGTTGATAAAGAATTCGCACGTCCTCTGCAAGAAGCCATTGTGCTAGATAAAGGGCCTTGGTATGCCGTTCGTATGTGGCCAAAAGTTCACTATTGCATGGGCGGCGTTAAAGTGAATACCCGATCAGAAGTACTGCATTTAGTCACCAACCAAGCCATTCCAGGGCTGTATGCCGCAGGTGAAGCAACCGGAGGAATTCACGGTGCTAGCCGTTTAGGCGCTTGTGCTGTCGCAGAGGGCGTTGTTACTGGTCGCAACGCGGGCCGAAATTGTGCCGCGGCAAAGGCGGCGGTGCTTAAGCAAGCATAATTAGATTTTTATTAAAAATTACAATGTATTGGAGAATGGTAATGAATAAATCAGTGTTGATGGCATCGCTTACTTTAAGCCTACTCTCTGGGAGTGCTTTAGCGATGGAGCACGTTGTCCTCGATGGTAAACATTTAACGCAAGAACAAGCATGGGCAATCGCCGATGGCGCTAAAGTCAAGATTGCATCTCAAGCGAAAACCCAACTCGTTAAAGCTAATAGTTTGTTGATGGAAGCTGCTCGTTTAGGTAAGCCTGTTTATGGTCTTACTGTGGGCGTTGGTTTGAACAAAGATCACAAGTTATTTGATGCCAATGGCAAGTTAAGTGATGAAGTGCTTGAGGCATCACGTAACTTTAACTACAGCACTTTTCGAGCTCATAGTGCAGGAGTCGGTGACGCTGCACCGATTCGGTTAACTCGATTAGCCTTGGCGGTACGCTTAAATACTATGCTCGCGGGACAAACAGGGGTGCAACCTGTTGTGGCTGAACTCTATGAGGCATACCTTAACAAAGGGTTAACGCCAGTCATCCCCGCCCACGGTACTGTAGGTGAAGCGGATATTTTGCTCTCATCCCATGTCGGGTTAGCTATGGTGGGTGAGTGGGAAGTATTCTACAAAGGACAACGTGTTAGCAGTAAAGATGCTATGGCGGATGCCGGAATTACACCACTTGTGCCTATGGGTAAAGATGCGCTATCAATTCTGTCTAACAATTCGTTTTCAGTTGCTTATGCGATGCAAGGTTACCGTGAGGCCAAGCAATTACTCTCTATCTCGCCAACGCTATTTGGTTTAAGCCTTGAGGGATTAAATGGTAACGTGGCGCCATTTTTACCACAAACCAATGATATTCGTCCTTTCCCTTATATTAAAGCCAGCACAAGTGACATTCTAAAACAGTTAGATGGCAGTTATTTATGGCAGCTTAATGATGAACGTCCTTTGCAGGACCCTCTCAGTTACCGAACGACAGCATACACGTTAGCCAGTGCTGAACAAGCGTTAGCAGAATTGAATGATGTGGTAAATATTCAAATAAATCATTCGGATGATAACCCTGCAGTTATTGTTGGCGCATCGAATGAGTATGCGAAGTTTCCACAGGTTGCTAAGTATATTGTCGAAGGGCAAGGTGGTGTGTTCCCAACCACGAACTTTGAACCTTTGCCTGTTGCACTGGCAGTACAAAACTTGAGCGTGGCGTTGACGCATGTATCCCATAACAGTGTCATGCGCACTATCCACTTATCCGATGATCACTTTACTAAACTGCCACGCTTTTTAAGTGCTCCAGGTAATAATGGCCATGCTTTTGGCGCGATTCAAAAAGCTTTTGTAGATATGCAGGTTCGTAATAAACAGTTGGCGACCCCAGTGTCATTTGATGGGATTTCAATTGCGGGGGGAATTGAAGATACTTTCACTAACCTGAAGCTTGCTGCGGACAATTTGATCCAGATTGTCGACAACACACGTGTGATCTACGGTTTAGAGTTGCTGCATTCAAGTCAAGCAATTGATTTACGTAAGTTGGCCACTCCAGATCTTCATTTAGGTAAAGCGACCGAAGCCATGTACAAGGCTTACCGAGAAAAAGTGCCATTTGTTGCTCAAGATCGCCCATTCACGCCTGATATCCAAACTTCAACTGAATTTATCGCAAATTATTAATATGTTATGCGGGGCAGTATGCCCCGCTATAGGAAGAGTCTGATGTTAAAACCCTTATATACACTTTTACTTGGTTGCATGTTCATGCTGCCAATAACAACAAATGCGATGAATATTAAGGATTATCATAAGGATGTGATGACAAGTGAGAATGGTCAGGTCGACTGTACTGCCTGTCATGGTGATGTAAAGCGTAAGACCATACCTGATGCCGCAGTGTGCGCTAACTGCCATGGTTCTCCTCAGGATGTGGCTAAACTGACTAAGCGACCTGAAGACGCGGGGCATTCGGTTGAGCCCAATCCCCATGACAGTTTACATTACGGTTCTGATTTACCATGTACCTACTGTCATCAAGAACATAAAGAAAGCAAAGTTTATTGTAATCAATGTCATGAATTTACTTATCCTAAAATGAAGCGATAGTTTTAAGATTTTGTCACTTTGCTTTGTCGTCTATTTTATTGGGCAATGCACTCGCCGAAGGTGAGTGCATTTTTTGCAAAAAAAAGAGTAAACCAAAACGGTTTACTCATACGGAAATGGGTCGTTAAAGCTTGCCAAAATCACTCAACTGATGAGGAGCAGGCATATAATCTCAGCATTAACTTAATTAGCCCTTAAAGCTCATATTTATCTTAGGGTGTCGCCTCGGTTTAAGCTGATGAGCTTATCCAGTATGCGTTCTCCATCCATGCGGATGCCGTTATGTTCATATTCTGATGTTAACCAATACTTTAGCCTGCCAACTTGTTTTGTGGTTTCTAAACTGTATTGCATCTCTACAAACATATCTTCACTGTAAATGGCCGCTGCAACAGGGACTCGGTTTTGTGCCAGTTGCTCTAGATTGTAAAGTGTTGGCCAATCTGATTTATGGGCAAGGATTTCTGCCGCGGCTTTAAGCGGCACTAAGTGACTAAATTGGTCAAACATCCATGGGTATATCATCTCACCTGTGAATAAAAACGGTTTACCTTGTTGATAGTTAAAGGCGGGGAATTGCTGTCTAACCCTGTGTGCCGACCATTGTGAAGCCGAGTGTTGACAGTAGATGGCTTCATGCAACAGGGCAAAAATCGGGTTAGTGTTGTAATCGAGCATTTGACCGAAATGATTTAAAAATAACGGGTTAACGACTGTCCCTGAAGCCGTGTTGATCAAGGCTTGTTCAAGCAAATAATAAACCGATTCAGGCCCTTGCTCCATTCCAATATTAATACCCAGCAGTTGCAGCATTTCAACCGTGAGGCGTTCACCCGTTGCCAAATACACTTCATTTTCAAGCAAATGTTTTGCTAAGCGAGTGACGAGATGTTGAGCATCGTGGAAGCGTTGGAAAAATTGTTTATTCTTCGCCAGTACGCGTTGATAAGTCGCAAGATAGACGTCGTCGCTGCTACGGGTTAATGATGGTATGCCACCCGTGATATAGGCTTCACTGACGCCTTGAGGGGCGGCGCTTAAATAATGTAACACGCAAAATCCCCCGAAACTTTGGCCGAGAATCGCCCACTTATCGGCGGGACAAAGCTGGGCACGAATCGTTTCGGCATCACGAATGATATTGTCAGCCCTGAAATGGCTTAGGTAATCCGCTTGAGCTGCGGGATCTAAGTGTTGCAGGCTTTGGTAATTAATCGGTGTTGATAAGCCTGTGCCACGTTGATCGAGTAATAACACCCGATATTCTTTTAATGCGCGGCGGATCCAGCCGCTGTTGCTGGCGGGACGCATGGCCGCAAATCCAGGGCCGCCTTGAAAAAATACGATATAAGGTAGTTTTTTATCTTTGTTTTCTGGGCTACAGAGTTCTCTGGCAAACACTTGGATTTGCTCTGCAATTGGATTTTGATAGTTGAGGGGCAAGGTAAAAGTGTGTTTCTTCGCCAGCACTCCGGCGAGAATAATATCGGGTTTCATCAAACAACCTTAATGG
Source organism: Shewanella sp. SM68 (assembly GCF_025653925.1). Lineage (NCBI taxonomy): Bacteria > Pseudomonadati > Pseudomonadota > Gammaproteobacteria > Alteromonadales > Shewanellaceae > Shewanella > Shewanella sp. SM68. The sequence goes on along the minus strand of NZ_JAKKRU010000009.1, from coordinate 152,928 downwards.
CAGAGGATCATGTTATTGTGATTGGCAGATTGTATACCCAAATAAGCTGAAGATGCAGTAACCTAGGCTACCTGAAACGCGTATCTTCAGCTAACTTGGGTATAGACAAAATAGTTTATGTCGTAAGCTAGGATTATTTGATTAGCTTTTGGTGAAGATCAATTTTTTGGATATAAATTTGAGCCATGATGAGTTTCTTAGCGTAATCTATCGCTTATGGATAACACGAGATTGAAGCTATGAAGTATCAGATTATTCCAGTGACACCTTTTCAGCAAAATTGCAGCTTGATCTGGTGTGAAAAAACCAAGGGTGCTGCGGTTGTGGATCCTGGCGGTAATATTGACAGGATCCAAAACGAAGTGGCGAAACTTGGACTCGTCCTTGAAAAAATCCTCCTTACCCATGGGCATATCGATCATGTCGGTGGTGCAAAAGCCCTAGCGAAAGCCGCTAATGTGCCGATTATTGGCCCGCATATTGCTGATAAATTCTGGATTGATAACTTACCTAAGCAAAGCCAAAATTTTGGTTTTCCCCATTGCGATGCCTTTGAACCGGATCAATATCTACAGGATGGCGATATTGTTAAAGTGGGCGAGCAAAGTTTATCTGTGCTGCATTGCCCTGGGCATACGCCGGGACACATTGCACTTTTCTCTGCCCAATCTAAGTTGGCGTGGGTGGGGGATATTTTGTTTCGAAGTTCTATCGGTCGCACCGATTTCCCCCAATCAAATCATCAGGATTTAATTCACTCGATCACCGAAAAACTGTGGCCCTTAGGTGCCGAGGTTGAATTCATTCCTGGGCATGGTCCTATGTCGACCTTTGGCGAAGAGCGCGAGCATAACCCCTTTGTCGCGGACCAACTTTTACTGTAATTGAGACGCCATTCAGCATTGCTTGATTTGTGAGCGATAATCACTCGCAAATCAAATGATTATTTCAGCTAATAAACCAACCTTTTTTATGTTTTCTGTTTTTCCTTCTAGACTTAAAGCAGTTCTTCCGTCTACTGGGGTAAGTATGAAAACAAAAACAATGATGAGCGTGGTCTTTTCGACCATAGTCGCGAGTGCCGTGATTTCTGCGGTATTGAGCTTCAATGTTAAGTCTAAAATCGATCTCTTTAATGATGCGGCTAGCGTCCGATATCAGTCCTATCAAGTCGCCGATGAGTTAAGACAAAGTTCTGATGACCTAACGCGTCTCGCTCGAACTTACGCTGTTACGGGTGATGAAAAATACGAAAAAATGTATATGGATATTTTGGCTATCCGTAATGGTGAGAAGTCTAGACCTGAAAAATATCACCAGATTTACTGGGATTTGGTGCTGAGCTATGGCGATAAGCCAAAACCCGACGGTGCTAGCATTGCGATAAACACGCAAATGAAGTCCCTCGGTTTTTCTGATGAAGAATTCCGTTACCTTGAACAAGCCCAGCAAAACTCAGATGCGTTAGTCGCCCTCGAAGTGAAAGCCATGAATGCCGTCAAAGGTATTTTTATGGACCCCAACACCCAAACTTACACGATCAAAGGTGAGCCTAACTTAACCATGGCGAGGGAGTTATTACATAGCGACCAATACCACAGAGAAAAAGCTAAGATCATGCAGCCGATTGATGAGTTTTTTACAGCATTGGATAAACGTACCGATGGTGATGTGAATAACCGACTCGATTCCCTGCATGCAGCATTAAACTGGTCCCAACTGGTGTTATTTATCGTGATTTTAGCCGCCGTTGGCGGATTTATTATCGTTAAGAGCAGGATTGTGACTCCCTTAGTGCAGACCTGTGTTGAATTGCTCGATATTCAGCGCTCTAAAAATCTTGCGCGGCGGATCTCTGTTACGACTCAGGGGGAAATTGGTGAAATCGTTAATCAAATCAACTTGTTTATCTCTTCCCTTGCCAGTTCATTATCGACAACGGATGGTATTGCAAAAGAGGTGGCTGATTTAGCGAAGCAAACTAAAGCATCAATTCAAATTTCGCGTGAAAGCTCAAATCGAGTGGCGAGAGAACTGGACGCCAGCGCCAGTGCGATGGAAGAAATGACCACGACCTTAGTGCATGTAAGTGAGAGCACCTCGAACGCTGAAAGCCGCGCCGCCGAAAATGAAACGCATGTCACTGTAGGTAAACAGACAGTATCGGAAGCGTTGAAAGCTATGTCGGTATTAGAAACTGAGTTTAGGAATACTCAAGACTCTATGTCACATCTAGTGAACGAAAGTACCCAAGTCAGCAATGTGTTGAGTGTGATTAAGGCAATTGCTGAGCAAACGAATTTGCTGGCACTGAATGCCGCGATTGAAGCCGCACGGGCCGGTGAGCAAGGACGAGGCTTCGCTGTGGTAGCTGATGAGGTTCGATCATTAGCCCAGCGCACTCAAGATTCCACCAAGGAAATCGATGATATTGTCGCAAGCCTTCAAAGCCGTACGAATCAAGTGGGTACATCTGTGACTCAAGCGGCGACGCTAATGCAAAAGGCGGGGGTAGAATTGCAACGTATCGTGGCAGTATTTGAGGATATTCGCCATAGTACGGAAGCGATTCATGGGATCAATACTCAGGTTGCCGCTTCAACCGAAGAACAATCCTTAGTTTCTAAAGAAATCGCTTCGAGCATGATGGTGATCCGCGATAATTCCCGTGAAGTATCACAGATTATCGAACAGATTGAATCGACCTCCATTAGTCTAGACAACCAATCCCAGATACTGCGCACTAAGGCGGGCGAATGCCAGTTTTAGATGAAATGTGGTTGATTTGCGAACAAACGCCACTCAGACATGGACGTCAATTCTTCCTCTTTAACTTCCCCTGAACATATTTTATGCTTCAACACTTTTTGAAATCTATTACTCCTTTCAATACGCACACGCCTTTGCTAACTTGGTTGTCCATATGTTTAATGCGAGCGTTTGACGAAGCGGTTTTATTTGCTGATAAAACTTGCGTCAAGCTTTGATGACAAATAGACGTCGATAGCTGCGTTATTAACAGTGATAGTTTCAATAGCGATAAGCGCATTAAATTTTTTAAATCTCCCTAACCCAATGGAGTCCTTGCGGATGGATCACCAAATCGAAGATTTACTAGAGCATTGGCTACCGCTGGCAGATGACGCTTGGGTGCTTGCGGTGATCACCCAAATTCAAGGTTCGGCCTATCGTAAACCCGGTGCCATGATGTTGTTCCATGAGTTTGGTCAAGGCGTAGGTATGTTAAGTGGCGGCTGTTTAGAAGCCGATTTACGCCGTCATGCTCAAAATGCCATGCAGACTAAGCAAGTCATGTGCGTCACCTATGATGCAAGCGATGAGTCCGATGCCAGCTATCGACTCGGTTGTGGTGGCATAGTAGATATCATGTTGATCCCTCTGCTAAAAGAGAATCATGATCTTGGCTTAGTTGAGCTAGTGCAGGCATTTCGCCACGGTCGGTCGGGTTTTTACCAATTGCCTTTAGTCAAAGCGGGGACGGATGCGCGCCAGTATCACGCTGCGTTTTATTCTGAGGAGTTGACGCCGTTCCCCGCCAGCGATTTTGTACGCACGGGCGTCTTCACCCAAGACGCGGGAGAATCACTGATTATTCCCTTGAGACCAAGATTCCATCTTGGGATCTTTGGCGGTGGTATCGATGCTAAGCCCGTTGCCGCCATGGCCCACACTTTAGGTTGGCAAGTGACTGTTTTCGATGGTCGTACCGCCTATGCCAGAGCGGCGGATTTCCCCCATGCCCATGTAGTGAAACTGACCGCGGGGGAATTAACCGCGAATCATATCGCTCAATTGGATTGCGCCGTGGTGATGAACCATAACTTGGGCTTAGATGCTGCGGCATTAAAGGTTATTCAAGCGCATCCGCTAGCCTATATTGCCTTGCTTGGTCCTGCCCATCGACGGGATAAAGTGCTTGGAATGGCAGGGCTCAGTACTGAATCTTTTTCTGGGGTATTTTCTGCTCCCGCAGGGCTTGCCCTTGGCGGCGAGTTACCGAGTGCCGTGGCGTTAAGTATTTTGGCCCAGTGCCACGGCGTGCTCCATGGCGCAACCTTAAAACATCTCGATGAGATAATGCGTTAATGACATTGCCGCCAGTACAAAAGTCTTCTGTACTAATGTCTACAGCGCCAAAGTCGGCAGCGCTAACGTTGACAGAGCAAACGCCACTTTCATCCAAGCGGCTGCTGATTGTGGTACTTGCGGCCGGCGAGAGTAAGCGCTTTGACGGGGTAAAGTTAGCGCAACTTCTACCATCACATAGCGCTACGAAAATTCGCGAACAAACCATCATTAACACTCATGTTGAGCGTTTACAGCAGCTTAGTTGCCAAGATTTAGGTTTGGATCGCAAAGACACTCATTCGCTCCAGCATACGCCTTTGTTAATCATACTCGGTGCTCATCAGCACATATTGCAGCCATTATTAGTCGAGCTTCATTCCCGCCAACCCTTTGATATTTTAGTTAATCCACAGTGGCAAACAGGCTTGGCATCCTCAGTGAGTTTGGCGGCAAGCTATGCCAAAGAGCAGGGCTTTGATGCCATGCTGCTGACATTGGCAGACCAAGTGGCCTTGAGTGCAGACGATTATCGACAACTGATTTTGACATGGTATGAAACCGGTAAAGACGTTGCCGCCCATTATTTGGATGATTTAGGCGTACCTGCTATTTTTAATGCCTCTACATTACCGCAGTTCACTCACTTGAGTGGTGATCGCGGGGCGAAATCGATTCTAAAACAACAAGTACAGCGGGGAGCGTTAGTCGCTATAACACTACCCCGCGCCGCAATTGATATTGATACCCAAGCCGATCTTGCGTCGTGGTTGGCACTTAAGGAGTGAGTTATGGCAGAAGTATTATCAACCACTGCAGTTATCAAGGAAGCCAGTACCGCCGCTTCCACCCAAACACTTTTCATCAACGGTAAATCATTTACCTTAGATGCCGATCCTAAGATGCCAATCCTGTGGGCGTTACGGGATATTTTAGGGCTCACGGGCACTAAATATGGTTGTGGTGCAGGGTTATGCGGTGCTTGCACTGTGCATTTAGACGGCCAACCTGTGCGCGCCTGTTTAACCAGTTTGGGGCAGGCACAAGGAAAACGTCTGACAACAATTGAAGGGCTGGATAATCAAAAGCTTAAAAATGCTTGGGCCGAACATAACGTGCCCCAGTGCGGCTATTGCCAAGCGGGACAACTGATGTCGGCTGCGGTGTTAGTGGCGCAGCATCCGAAACCTTCTGCAGAACAAATCAACTCGGCCATGTCGGGTAATCTCTGCCGCTGCGGAACCTATCCTAGGATCAAAGCCGCACTGCAAAACTATGCCAAACAGGAGGGCTAATATGAGTACTTTTACTGCCGTAGAAAATATCAGCCGTCGCGATGTGTTAAAACTGTTTGGCGCAGTAGGGGGCGGATTAGCATTAGGGGCGAGTGGATTAACTTGGAGCCCCATGGCGTTGGCGCAGGATAAAGAAGCGCGGTTGAATCTGTTTATTGCCATTGGTGAAGACGACAAAGTGTACCTCACTTGCCATCGCTCCGAGATGGGACAGGGGATCAGAACCGGCATTCTGCAAGTCTTAGCCGAAGAGTTAGAAGCGGATTGGGATAAAATCGTCCCCATTCAAGGCTTAGCTGATAAACGTTATGCCAGCCAAAACACAGACGGTAGCCGCAGTATTCGCGAAAATTACGACCGCATGCGCCAAATGGGGGCGATGGCAAGAACTATGCTAGAGCAGGCTGCCGCCGCACGTTGGAAAGTTCCCGTGAGCGAGGTGCATACGGCCAGCCATAAAGTGCTGCATGCTAAAACGGGCCGTTCGGCCAAGTTTGGCGAGTTAGCGTTAGCCGCATCTGAGCAACCCGTACCCGCCGTTGAGTCGTTAACCTTTAAAGAGGTTAAAGATTTCAAGCAGATTGGCGCATCACGCCAAATCGTTGATATGGATGCCATGTTAAGCGGCAGCGCGATTTATGGTTACGATATCAAACTCGAGGGCATGCTCTACGCCAGCATCATGCGCCCGCCCGTGCTTGGGAGCGATGTGGCAAGCTTGGATGATACCGCAGCGCGCAAAGTGGCCGGTGTCGTGGATGTGTATCGTTTGCCCGCCGCTAAGGGCGCTCCCGCGTTTCAGGCTTTGGGCGGCGTTGCTGTTATCGCCACAAACACTTGGAGTGCCCTCGAAGGCCGCAAGGCATTAAAGGTCACTTGGACTCAGGCCGACAACAGCCAGCATGATTCAAGCCTCTATTTGAAAGAGTTGGTCGAGCGAGTACAGCAAAGCGGTAATGTCGTGCGCCAAGTTGGTGATGAGATCAAAAACTGGCCCGAGGCGAATACGTTAAAGGCGGTTTATACCGTGCCTTATTTAATTCATTCTTCTATCGAGCCGCCCGTTGCTACTGCCCATGTGACTGAAAAGGGCTGTGAAATCTGGGCATCGACCCAAACGCCGCAAAGTACCCAGCAAAATGTGGCCGCAGCGCTAGGTATGGAAGAAGATGCGATTAAAGTGAATGTCACCCTATTGGGTGGTGGTTTTGGGCGTAAATCTAAACCTGATTTTAGCGTTGAAGCCGCGCTATTATCGAAGCAATTCAAGCGTCCAATTAAGGTGAGTTGGAGCCGCGAAGATGAAATTCAAAACGGTTATTACCATGCTATCAGCGCCCAGTCCTATCAGGCACTGTTTGATGCCAGCAACAAACCGACCGCGCTTTTAGCCCGTACGGGATTCCCATCGATCAGTTCAACCTTTGCCGAAGGGGTGGAATATCCCTCTGGCGGTGAGTTGGATTTAGGCTTTGTGGATGTGCCCTTTGCTTTGCCAAATTTAAGATACGAAGCGGTAAAAGCGCAGGCGCACAGCCGTATTGGTTGGATGCGCTCTGTGTGTAACATTCAGCACGGTTTTAGTGTCGGCAGTTTTGTCGATGAAATGGCTCATCGTTCTCAGGTTTCTTGCCCTGCAATGTGGCGTAGCCTGTTAGGTGAAGCAAGGCGTGAGACCTTTACCGACCAACAGTTCACTTACGGCAACTATGGCGAAGAGCTCAATCGTCACCCTGTGGACGTCAGTCGCTATTTTGGGGTCATTGATGCGGTCGAAAAAGCCCAAACTAAGGCGCCCAAGGCGGGTAAAAATCAGGGCTGGGGGTTTGCCGTGCACCGCAGTTTTGTCAGTTATGTCGCCGTGGCTATGCTGGTGGAAGTTAGTGAGGATAAACAGCTTAAAGTGCTAAATGCCATCGCTGCTATCGATGCGGGCACGATAGTTAACCCTGATAGGGTAAAAGCACAGACAGAAGGTGCGATTATATTTGGCCTGAGTTTAGCCTTGATGGGGGAAATCACTTACAAAGAGGGCAAAGTGCAGCAATCGAATTTCCACGATTATCCTTTGCTGCGACTTCCCCAAACCCCCGATATGGAGATCATCATTATTGCATCCGATGCGCCGCCCGCAGGCGTGGGTGAGCCGGGTGTACCGCCCGTCGCCCCAAGTTTGACCAATGCAATTTTTGCGGCGACGGGGCAGAGGATCCGCGATCTTCCCGTGAATAAACTATTGCGAGTGTAAGTGTCGGCAAGAGGGTTAACTGAAAGCCGTTTGAACAAAAAAGCGCCTAATAAGCGCTTTTTTCGTTTTTTTACCACAAAAAATTTGCTTGTTAGCGATTTTACGGGCATTAATGCCGAAAATTAGCAATAGATCAGGTTTTTGTTACCAAAATAGAGGTAATTTAACCAATATGTTTACCCAAGCTACCTCAAAATACACATTTTAGAGCGCCCAAGGGTATTAAACTTCCGTGAATAGAATTACTAAAGGGGTCATCCATGGAAAATCGTTGGCAAGTCGCTATTTCTGCCGGCCTATTGGCGGCTATTTGGTGTGGCGTCGCAGATGCTTTTCATCTGGTCACTTGGATCGGCTTTTTAGGTTGTAGCACTTTTTTTGCTCAACCTAAGGCTGGCTTTCAGGGCGTGATGATGGCGTGGTGCACAAACCTGTCCGGTGTATTTTGGGCTTGGCTCATTATCTCGGGTAGCAGCTTTTTTATTTCGCCCGTATTTGGGTATATTTTTACCGGCATAGCCACTTCGGCCATGTGTTTACAGGCAAGTTATCAAAAGCTTAGCTTTATTCCCGGCGCATTTATTGGCTGTTGCACTACCTTTGCTATGGCGGGTGATGTGGCCAATGTCGTGCCGTCGTTGATCATTGGTGGCTTATTAGGTTTTAGCATGAGCCTGTTAACGGGGCAGTTGGTTACTCTGACACAAAAGTGGTCTGCCGCCACACGTAACCAAGTTGCTAGCACGGATTAGCATAATACCTGCTCAGATCTTATGACTGACATAGTTGTCGTGGCAATCTGAGCTATACTGCTGATTTAGTGCCAAATAGCATTTTGTTCTTAGGAATTATCAAGATGAAACAAATCCAGTTTCGTACCATTGATGCCATATTGATCAAGTTCAGTCTCAACGGAAAGTTTTGGGTAGTGTGTTCTATGGTGGCGCTGATCACGGCCGCCGTGGCGCTTGTCAACTATCAACATGCGCACCGTAACCTTGAGCAGGCCTCTATCGCTCGGGTTCAAGCTAGCGTCGATACCTTAGCGCAAGTTGCAATGGCGCAAAAGCTAGAAGCTGACGCCTTATCTCAATTTGCCAGTCAATACGGGTTAACTGTAACTTCAAGGCAAAGTGACGCGCAGCGTCAAGGGGATAAAGTGACGGTCAGCGCCAGTGTGTCAGGTCAAGCCTTACAACTGACGCAGAATGTCCATGAGTGGGAAGCCGATGCGCGTAGCGATGCTAACTTTATGTTCTGGTTAGCGTTAGTGGGTTTGTTGCCTTTATTCCAACTGAGTTACTGGATTTCAACTTCACTCGGTGGTGGATTATGGGACATGTACTTAGCCATCAAACGCTTAGCCGATGGTGATTTGAGCTTTAGATTAAACTTCTTTGGTACTGACGATTTCAGTTTGATTGCCAGGGAAATCGATCGCTGCGCCGACAATATGAGTGAAATGGTGTCAGCCATTGGCAAAAATGCACAGACCTTATCATTGGCATCCGATGAATTTAATCAACAGGCGGCCACCAGTGATAAACTGATTGGGTTCCAACATCAATTCCTCGATTCCGTTGCCGTGGCGATGGCGCAAATGACCTCAGCGATTGAAGAAGTCTCTGTTAATGCGAGTAATACTTCGTTGCAAACCAAGGAAAATTCAAGCCAAATGTTGGCCAGTCGTGGGCGTATTAGCCATACAGTGGAAAGCATTGGTTTACTCTCAACTAAGATTGGTGCGGCGTTTTCATCGGTGGAACAATTGTCTAAGGATGCGGCGAGTATTGATGCCGTGGTCACAACCATTAACAGTATTTCCCAGCAAACCAATTTATTAGCCTTAAATGCGGCCATTGAAGCGGCCCGTGCCGGTGAGCAAGGTCGTGGCTTTGCTGTGGTAGCCGATGAAGTGCGTACCTTAGCGGGTCGAACTCAACAGGCCACGGTAGAAATTCAGGCCATGATTGAAGGCTTACAATCTGGCACGAGTCGTTTATCTAGCATTACCATGGAAATAGTCGATCAGGCCGATGAAGGTCGCAGTGCGATTATCGCCGTCGGTGATGATGTTCAAGGCATGGCGCAATCGGTCAATGCGGTATTTGATATGAGCAGCCAAATTGCCGCCTCGGCGGAAGAGCAGAGTGTCGCCGCTCGCGACATTGCCGGACAATTGAATGAAATCCGCCATCAGTCGGAAACTATCAAACAAACAGCCCAGCGCAGTGTGACCTTAGCTAATGATCTGCACCATGCCTCGGTCGAGTTAGATGGGATTTTAAAGCAGTACCGCACGAGCTAATGTTCACCTTCAAGGTGGATAGTTCGCATTGGTCACAGAGGCATAAAGTCCGATACTGAGTCTCACATTGAGTATTAGCCTATCATCTGAAAATGGCGGAAATCTTAGATTTCCGCCATTTTAATTTGGAAGTACCCAAAGAACTATTTAGTTATATTGCCCCATTCCGTTCTATCAGCGTGACATTATCTAAATTGACGGTCATAGATTTCAGGGGAGAAAGTTATGTCTGAAAATGTCCTTTTTGCGGAGGGTATTTCACTGTGGTTGGCGGTGGAAATCTGTGTTTTGTAAAAATAGAATTTGGGGAAATTGATGGTTTCTATATGGCTGATTGTGTTAACCTTTATCGGAAATATTTAAGAAAAATATCAAGCAATTTTAAATTGTTTGTTGATGATAAACGTTCACCAGAGTATCACTTGTTCGCCTCGGTCAATTAAAATTGGCTTGGGACGCCGCTTAACGTTAGGCAACAATAATTATGAATAACGATCCATTTCGAAACCCGACAGATACCGAAATAGCTAGCGCAGAAAGCAAACTGGGCATCAGTTTTCATGATAACTACCGATCATTTTTGAAGTCTGGCAGCGATGTTGCAAACGCTACCTTTGAGCCAGCGGTAATTTTACCTGGCTCTGGCCATCTTGATATCTTTGACATTGCTGAAACAGCCTGGAATGTCATGGGTCTTCCAAGAGTCCTTTTGCCATTCATCGAGGATAATGGCGACTATTTCTGCATAGCAAAGACGGGTGAGATAATTTATTGGTCTCACAACGGCAGCACTAAGGAAGAATGGCCGAATCTTTCTGCATGGTACAAGCAGGTTTGTGTTGACCTTGAGTAACTGTGATAGCCTAACTAGCGGTTCAAATCGTTCGCTCCGCTCTCAGTGATGGGTTAAAGCCTGCCCCTTAGCCAAACGTTAACCCATACAAGCATTTAAAGCGGGACTGCTAACAGTTTGCTCGGCTTCGCTTCGCTACACAATTTTAGCAAACGATTATCAGCCCCTTAAATGGGCGTTAAGTATTATGAGCAAATATCGAGATAAATTCGAATATCCGGAAAATCCAGCAAGTGCTGAAGACATTCAGGCTCTTGAGAAATGGTTAGGAACAGATCTTCCGAGTGAGTATAAGAAGTTCTTGCTTGAAACTAATGGGGCAGAAACTCCGATTGGCGTGCAAGAACCAGATGACTCAGTTGTGCTCTGGAGCGCTAAAGAGATATCCGAATTAACAGAAGCCTATTGCTACGAGCAATACTTGCCTGGCTTGGTTGCTATTGGTTCAGATGGTGGGGGAGAGTCAATTGTCTTCGATACCACACATAATATAAGCTCAGAAGACTGGCCAGTTTATAGGGTACCTTTCGGCGATTTAACGAAAGAGTCTATGGTATTGTTGGCGGAAAATTTCAATGAGTGGGTTTCCAGTGGTTATTCGCTCAAGTTCTAAAATGTTTAACAAGGCCAGTCAATCTGACCTCCGTAAACTGTCTTCTTTTTTGCAAAAAGACGTAAAAAAGCTTCCAACTCACTCCGGCAGTTGCTGGCGGTGTTATGTTTAAAGCGGTAGAAATTAGAAAGAGGGCATCAATATGTCAGGAGAGCGAATATCGGGTGATGGAGAACGAGAACGGTGTCCTGTACATGGGCATACGAGAAGGCTCTCTAGCAAAGAAATTAATGAGATTAAGCACGCTGTAGAAGTTGCTAACTCACAAGCTAAACGTAAGGGCATTACACCTAAAGATCCTCAAATTGGTCTTTTCAGTTGTAAATGTAATTGCTTCTATGTGAAAGTTGAATAATGGTCCATCAATATGTTGATAGTATTATCAGAATGCGAACATAACAAATTGCTGTATCTGACATTTTTCCGTTCCTTCTTTTTTGTTTGATAACACAAAAGCTTCTACTCCAAAAATGCAGCTGAGCAAGGCGTTACACCATAGAAATTTCTATGCGAAATTCACCTGTTATAGCTGATGACCTAACACGCTTTTGTCCCAAAGCATACTACGTATTTCTTTAAAACAAACAGGTTTCACCAATGCTAAACAGGTGAGCCTTGGTGATTTGCGAGACGACCGTCCGGCCCATGGCCGCTCTTTGGCGTCCATGCCATCGCGGCATTTGTGAATCCTTTCACATCAGATGGGGCGGTCGAGCATCCACGGATGGACTGGCTGCGAGTCGACGAGCAAATACCATGGCAAGCATGTGTGAGTGGACATCAGCAAACGCTAAACTCCTCACAACTAAAATTATTAGTCCCCAAACACTCGTCTTCAAGACATATCTGTCCAAAAGTGAATTACGTTCAGTATCACACCTGACTCATTGACTATTCATCGAACGATAAAGATAAAATATGTTTCGCCCATAAACAAACATCGACCTAAGCCGATGTTTTATATCTACTAAGATGATCGAACGTTAGCGGGTTAAGCCTCTTTGAACGTGCTCCAGATGGGGGCGTGATCTGAGGGCTTATCTATGCCGCGTAGATCGTAATCGACGTCGGATTCGACTAAACGTGCTGCCAGTGAAGGCGTTGCTAAAATCACATCAATTCGCAGGCCACGGTTGTCATCGAACCCTTTGCTGCGGTAATCGAACCAAGAATAACGTTCGATGCGCTCTGGGTGTAATTGACGGAAAGTGTCGATTAAGCCCCAGTCTTGTAAGGTTTTTAACCACTCACGCTCTTCCGGTTGGAAGCTACATTTGCCGGTTTTTAGCCAACGCTTACGATTGACTTCGCCAATGCCTATGTCTAAATCGGTCGGCGAAATATTGATGTCACCTATGATGGCGATATCTTCATCGTTGCTGTGATTTGTCTGCAAGTAGTGCATTAAATCTTGATAAAACTTACGTTTAGCAGGATATTTTGTTGGGTGGTCTATGCTTTCGCCCTGGGGGAAATAGCCGTTGAACACAGTCAATGGACGACCATTCGCTTGGGTAAATGTGCCGATAATCATGCGGCGCTGGGCATCTTCATCATCGCTTGGAAAACCCTTTTGCAGTTTTTCTGGTGCGATTTTAGACAGCATGGCAACACCATAGTGAGCTTTACCGCCGTGGTAATGCACTTGATATCCCATGGCTTCGACTTCGGCTAATGGAAACGCCTCATCGTGCACTTTGGTTTCTTGCAGGCCGATGATGTCGGGCAGGTGGCTATCGATTAAGGCTTGCAATTGATGCAAGCGCGCCCGCAGACCATTGATGTTAAAGGACACTATTTTCATTAAGGCAGGACTCGTTTAAAGGGTTTAACCACAACACTTTGGTAAACGCCCGCTTCGATATAGGGATCGGCATCGGCCCAGTGTTTTGCTGCGACTAAGGATTCAAAATCTGCGACAACCAGTGAACCACTAAAGCCAGCATCACCAGGGTTTTCGCTGTCGATGGCTGGGTGTGGGCCAGCGATCAGTAAACGACCTTCATCGGCGAGGGCTTGCAGGCGAGCTAAATGGGCTGGGCGTGCGGCTAAACGTTTTTCTAAACTATTCTCAAAATCTTGAGCTGAAATCATATACCACATTATTTGAGTTCCTTGCGTTGATCTTCGGGAAGGTGTTTATAAAGATAAAATACGGTCAGGACAGTATTAATTAAGGTTAAAGCGGTTAAACCAAACACTTTAAAATTGACCCAAGTTTCTAATGGCAAACTAAAGGCGACATAAATATTGACTAGGCCACAAGCGGCGAAAAAGATCACCCAATACCAAGTTACGCGAGCCCAAATTTTGTCGTCTACTTGCATTTCTTTGCCTAACATCGACTTTAATATCGATTTATTGAGCAATTGACTGACACCTAAGGCGATGGCAAACAAACTATAGATAATGGTCACTTTCCACTTGATAAAAGAATCATCGTGAAACACTAAAGTGAGTGTGCCAAACACTGTCACCATCGCAAAGGTGATTAAGTGCATCTTTTCAAGTTTCTTATATAGCGCATAGGTCACGATCAATTGAAGCGCGGTGGCTGCGATCAATGCGCCGCTGGCGATATAAATATCGAAAAATTTATAAACGGCAAAAAAGATGACGAGGGGCAGGAAATCAAGCAGTTGTTTCATAAATAATCATGTTAAAGAGACATGGGCTTGAGTGTAGCATGTGCAACATAAGGGCAAAAGCACCATGGGCCTAGGATTGCGATCTTGCCCATTAAATGGGTTTAATGGGCAAGTTAGACTTGTGCCTGTTTGGTTGCGTTTGTCTTAGCGTTAGGACGACTTAGTAGTGGGCAATCGTGGCATTGGCCAGTGTTGGCGAGTTGATACCTTAGGCAGCAAGCACGGCGAATGCATTGGATGTTTGTGCTACCTTCTTTGGGTTCAACAATCAAATTGATGCTGTTATACAGTGGATTTTGGGTGCCATCAAAAAAGGTCGCTCTGCGAAACAGAGCTTGCTTAAGTTGCTGATTTTGTTGCTGAGATAATCCCAACTCTCCTAGATACCAGTGGATCAGATAGCCTAAGTGACTCCAATATAATTTAGCGGGCACGGGGCTCAAAGTGAGTAGGCGCTCAACACTCGGTTGCAGTAAGTTTAAGATAAGGCCTTGTAGGGCGAGTTCTTTATCAACTGGCGGCTTATATGAAGTTAATGACGAGTGTACCTTAGTGTCTGTCCTGAAGCTTGGCTTAGTGTTTGTTTGGGAAAGTAGCTCGATGCCGTGGTATTTTTTAAAGGTCAAAGCGGTATTTGGCTGTTGCTTTGTTATTTTAAATTCAAATTTTGCCACTCGGCCACTGGCGTGTATCTGCATAAAAACGGACTGTGGCTGCCAGTGAATAGGCTCGAAATCGGCTTTTGGGGCGTTAAAAATCCACTCCATCACAGGCGGAACTAAAAGGCCAAAATACCATTGACCCCAAAGTGAATGCAGCGCTTTGCGAGTGTCTTTTATACTGGCCTCAGCGTTTTTACTGACCAAAGCGCTTTTACTGGCGAAAGCGGGCGCTCGGCTGTTTGCAGTTGTTTTATCAGTTTCGGTTTCATCTTCAGTTACAGCTTCAGTTTCACTCTGAGTTTCTGCGCTAGGGTGTGCGATGGCAAAACGTGCAATGAGTTTTTGATAAGTATCGGCGCAGCTCCATTCATTAAAACTGAGCCCACTAGGGGACTGCGTTGCGCTAAGGTGCTCGCCATAGAAGGGTGCCCGTTGATGTAACAGCTGATTGAGTGACAAAATATTTTGATTCAACGCGTTGTGGCTTGGCGCTATATCGCACAATGTTTGCAGTCTGGTGTCTCTCCGTTGGCTTGCCATTGTCACTCCTTATAGGGTTGTGATTGATTCCCACTGTTATCGATAAGTCCATGTAAATGATTACCTTGCGAGCCCAAGATTTGGGCTCACAAGGTTTTTCGAACGATCTCAATATAAATCTGACTTAGAAGCGATAGTCCAAGGTTAAGCTGGCACTTCGCGGCGTACCGTATTG
Organism: Shewanella sp. SM68; assembly: GCF_025653925.1. Taxonomy (NCBI): domain Bacteria; kingdom Pseudomonadati; phylum Pseudomonadota; class Gammaproteobacteria; order Alteromonadales; family Shewanellaceae; genus Shewanella; species Shewanella sp. SM68. Next base: position 137,500 of record NZ_JAKKRU010000009.1, on the reverse strand, counting down.
GAATTGACTATATTGACCGACTTGGCTGTAGTAGCTTTTATCTAAGGCGTTGTGCAGGTTTGCGCTGAGCTTAAGTTGCTCGGTGAAGGCGTAACTCGCCATTAGACTCGCTAGCGCGTAAGAGCCTTGCTCGACTTCGACTTTGCCAAGTGGCGAATTAACTGTTTGGTAGACGCGGCTCTGCCAGTTAACCCCCGCACCTATTTGCAATTTATGCCAATCACCGCCAAAGGTATAAGTGGTGAAGAGTTTTAACTGCTGACGTGGTGACGTGGTACTGATACGTTTGCCTTCAGGATCTTCGCTAGTGAACTGGGTGTAACCTAAGTAAAGATTCCAGTCATCAGTGATTTTACCCGTTGATTCAAATTCGAATCCCTGTGTTTTTGTACCGTTTACGCCTTCATACACTTGCGTTGTTGTTCCTGGGATCACATCGCCAGTGCTGACTCCGACATTGTCTTGTCTGATCTCAAACACCGACAGCGACATATCTAAAGCCTCATCGAACAGGCTCGCCTTAATCCCGCCTTCGTAGTTTTTCCCTTTGACCGGATCTAGATAGCTTTTATCGATTTTTTGCTTAGTTTGCGGTGCAAAAATATCCGTATAACTGGCATAGAGCGAATATTGCTCGGTCAGGGCGTAGGTGAGGCCGAAGTAAGTGGTGAGTTCGTTGCTGATGTTGAAATCGTAACGGCTGCCAAAATTATCTTGGTCGGTTTCCCACTCATTGAGGCGTAATCCGACGAGGACAGCTAACGCGTCGCTGAGATTAAGCTGAGTTGCTACATAGGCTGCACTCTGTTTGGTTTCGCCAAATGAACCCGTGGTATAAGTTTCCTTCCATTGAGGTTTTGGATATTGGAAGTTCGGATCGCGAAAATCCCCTAAAAGCGGTACTGCAGCCGTGGGGTAATAATAGGGATTGGCGAACTCTTGGCGTTGGCCATTCCAGCCAAACATCAATTGATGTTCTAATCCAAAGAGTTGGTATTGTCCTTCGGCGCGCAAATCCACATTGTGTTGGGTGCGACTGCCGTCGACATAGGCGATAGACCCAGCCTTTGCGCCGACATTGGTTACAGGATCGGGATAGCCCATGGCCCATAGCACATCGAACTCCAATGAGTTATCGCCATAGGTGTAAGTCCCTTTTAGGTTCCAACCATTATCTAATCTGTGTTCGAGACTCGCAAAGGTGTTGAGGCCTTGGGTATGCGCCGAGCCCCAATCGGGCGCCGTTGAAGTGGCACGATCATAATTAGTGCGACTGCCATCGCTGTAAAATAGCGGTAAACCGCCCGACATAGTGCCGCTCGGCGTAGCATCTTGGTAATCGACACCAAGGGTGAATAAGGTGCTATCGCCAATATCGGTTTCGACTATGCCGTATAGCGTTGTGCGCTGCTGCTCGTACCTGTCTTGGAATGAATCTTTATCCTGATAGGCGGCCACCACGCGACCGCGCACAGAACCCGAGTCATTTAAGCCGCTGGAAACATCGACCATACCACGCACATTATTCCATGAGCCCACACTTAACGAGGTGTTGCCCATAAACTCTTGAGTTGGGCGTTTACGGATAAGGTTAATGGCCGCCGAGGGATTACCGGCTCCCGTCATGAGGCCAGTCGCGCCGCGTACCACTTCTACTCGCTCGTAGATGGCGGTGTCGATCAGATTATCGCCATAGTTGAAGCGGGTATCGTAGGTGGTTGGCACGCCATCGTACAAAATGCTGCTCACGGCAATGCCGCGGGCACTAATACTGTATCTGTCGTTATCCATTGGGCGGGCATTGATCCCCGCAACGCTGGTCATGGCATCAATGACACTATTAAGCTGTTGATCGTTCATCATTTGGCGGGTGATAGACGTGACCGATTGCGGCGTTTCTAGATAGGATAAATCGAGCCCAGTTGCCGTGTTCATCGCTTGGGTTTTATAACGGTTGTCGTGTAAGTCCTTAGCGCCAATGACATTGATGACTTCAATTTCTTTCTGGTGCTTTTTAGTCTTACTATCCGCATCGACAGTGTCAGCTGTGGCATGGGGAACCGTAGCTAACATGGCTGAGCACAGCAATAGCTTCGGGTTAACGAGGGCTTGCCGACAGACGAGTGCGATGCTGGAGAGAGGAAAAGTCTTCATAATGTTGATCTTTAATTCCGTTTAGGTTGGGGGTTAAACAAGCTGGGCCAACATTGGCCCATGCTAAAGTTTCGGGGTTATCCACTTTGTGGTGTGTTAACGTGTCCTTTGCTCAGCGCTGCTAAGCATAGGGCGCTTAAAGGCATGGCTTTGTCTAAAGGCCGCCAAGGGATTGTCGATGCCGCCGGCGAAACGCAGGTTTTTCTCCCTGTCGGCGAGGTCTATCATTTGCTGGTTATTATTCAATTGGATACGATTGAGGCACGTGCGTACAAAGCTGTCCTTAAACAGATCGTATTGGGCAAACTTGTCGGCCAAATGTGGATGCTGGGCTTGGTAATCACGTACATTGTCCGCCACTAACTCCCAGAATTGGCTTTCACTGACACTGGTTTGCTCATCAAGCAGCGGTGCTAAATAGCGGAAAATACAGTCAAAAATATCCAGTAAGATGTAGTTAAGCTTCATCTCTTCTTCAAGGCTCACCGCAAGGCGTTTTACATCATCAGGTAGCGGCTTCGCGCCATTGAGTACCGCGACTTCTTCACCTATGTCTTTCATTAAAATCTTGACTGGCACGTATTCATCGAGCACTAAGATCAGGTTTTCCCCGTGCGGCATAAAGACCAGATCGTAGGCAAAAAAGGCATGTAACAGCGGCGATAAATACAGGTTTAAGTAGCGACTGACCCAATCCTTTGCTGGTAAGCCTGAGGCGGCTATCAAGGCTGCAATAAGGGCCTTATCTTCATGATCCGTATGCAGTAGCGCAGCCATGGTCATCAGATTTTGTTTAGGCTCAATGTGTGGCAGTGGGCTTTCGCGCCACAGGGCAGAGAGCATTTTTTTGTAGGCGCTATCTTGAGTGAGCGCCTGCTCGTAATAATGGTGGTGGTAACCTATGGCGGCAATTTCCTTAAGGATTACAAAGCCTTGTTGGGCAAAGTAAGGATCGTTTTCAACCAAGTTTGCAACCCACGCATTAATTTGCGGTGTGCAGCTCATGTAAAGAGGCGATAGACCACGCATAAAGCCCATATTTAGGATAGACAGCGCGGTTTTGACATAGCACTTTTGCGGTGATGCAAGATTGAAAAAAGTGCGTATCGATTGCTGCACTTGATATTGCTCATTGCCTTCACCAAGATAAACTAGATCGCCACGGGCTATATCGCCGGCAAAGACGCGGGCGATTTTTTCACGCCACTGCCAAGGGTGCACAGGCATAAAGTAGAAGTCCTGTGGATCATGCTGCTGGGTTTTAAGACGTTGTTGGAAGTCAGTGAACTGCTGGCCAAGCTCTTCCTTGAGTAATGCGTCGTGACTCAAGTTTTCGAGGGCGGCAAACGTGGTTTTGTTTTTGCGGACTCCAAGCCAGACTAACTGCATCGGCATCGCGCTTTCAGGGGCAAATTGACGGTAATCCTGCATATCAAAACCAATCCGGCCATTATTGGCAATAAACACCGGATGGCCTTCTGTCATACCCGCTTCTATGCTCTGATAATCAGCTCGCGCCAGCGTGGCGGCGGGGATCGCCTGATGCGCTAACTTGTACGCCTTGCTGTAAAGGGTGCTGGTGATTTCTTCTAAATAGGTTGGTAGTAAGGTTTCGCTGATCCCTAAGTCATTTTTAAGGGAAATGATCAGCGACATCGCATCAAGGATTTGCTCTTGTCCTGCAAGTGAAACGCGGATGGAATCAGCATCGATAGCAAGATGATCGAGCTGATAGTGCCGCGCACTAAAATAATAAGTGCTGTCTTTGAGCCGCAGTTCATAGTGATTGAGCCCCGCTTTTTGCCCGTACAGGGTCGGCGTAATGAGCTTCTCGTGGGTGAATTCGCAGAGGATTTTCTTCACTAAATGACGATTAGCCGCTTGCCAATAGGCGGGAGTCAAATGCTCCGGCATAGAAGTCGATGTTGTCGATAGCGCCGGGCTTTGTTGAGCATGTACTGCTTGAACATGATGATCTTGCGTTGGCAATGGGTTCATTAATAAGGCTTTTGTGGGTAAGTTCATCTAATTCACCTGAAGAGTCGATAATGTCATGGGAGAGGTTGCAGATGCCGCGTGCGAGCTTGGCTTTGCTAGTGTTGGGCTTGCTAAGTATTGTTCTGCTAAGTATTGTTCTGCTAAGTTTGGCAGAGCAGATGTTGACTGATCTGAGCTTGGCAGGGCTGAGGTTGTTTGGGCTAGGCTCGTTAAAGAGGGCGTGCTCGATGGTCGAAGGCGCTGGGCCGCAGTGCAAAATCCGAGGAAAGCAGCTTTAGTGCTTAATTGAATCGCTTTTTCATAGCGAATGCCTATCAGGCTATTTAAGCGATGAATTTTGCTATTGAGTTGATCAGGTTCAACCACGAGGCGATTAAAGGCTAGTTTTTCAAGCACGAGCTGCGCTATCGCATCCATCACCTTTAAGGATAAGCCGCTGACGGGTTTGCCATCTGGCGGCGCGATAATCAGATGCATACCACAATCACCCGGCGCAACACGATAGTGCTGACCGACTTCATCGTGGACGGGATCGTAGAGTTCCACCATAAATAGCGCTTTGGCCTGCCATTCACCTATCAAGGCAAACTTGTGTTCTGTTGTTGCTAACAGATTTTTTATGGCATCAAGGTTCAAGCCCTGCATACCCCAAAACTTGGCGTAATCTTGGTTAAACCAAGACTGTAGTGTTGGAATGTCTTGTGTAAGATCTAACGCTCTGAACTGGAAACCATTGATGCTTGTAATAGCCGATAGCTGTGTTAAACATAGCCGCGTTAAACAATGGTTGCTAAATTGGCTTGCCATTATTATGCCTCCTGGTTCGGCGCCATTAAGACCGGCATATTGGTTCCCGCGCCTGAACTCACGGTTGAACTTGCGCCAGAATTTGGAATCTTGGTTGGAGGGATAGTTTGTGGCGCATCAACTTGAGTTTTTCTGTGCGGCGCCTTAGGAAAATGTCTAGGATTAAGATCCAGCGTGTTAATTGCATTGGCGCCGCAGGGCTGATGACTGGCAAGTTTGGCCGGATCGAAGGTTTGAAACGCGATATGTTCCTCAATGTGGTAGGGCGCATAACCGAGCACGGCTTTTAAGATGGTGCCGTTGCGATAACAGCCCATACCCAGATCTGGAGAGCTTATCCCATGGGTATGCAAACCGACATTCTGGACAAAAATATCCCCTCGAATATCTATGCTGTAATCACGCTGCACGCTAAGTTGTCCGGCGTCATCGAATTCGACTTGTTGCTTAATACCACTGATAAACTCGGGTAAACGATAGTGGTAACCTGTGCCTAAAATAATGGCGCCCGTTTCTTGCTCAAAGGTGTGATTTTTTTCATTGTGGTGGAAATGCAACTTGAGCATATTAGCTTGGGGCTCGATATGAGTCAGCGCCGCATTCGTCATCAGTCGGCATTGAAAATCGGCCAATAGGCGCTTTTGATATAACAAATCGTAAATGTCGTTTATCAGCTCAGAATTTATCCCTTTGTAGAGCTGTTTCTGGCTGGCGATCAGTGAGCATCTTTGATTAGGGGTCAACTCGTGGAAGTAATCGACATAATCTGGCGAGGTCATCTCTAAAGTAAGCTTGGTATATTCCAAGGGATAAAAACGCGCTGATCGTGTCATCCAATTGAGTTGATAACCATAGGTATCAATATCTTGCAGTAGATCGTAAAACACTTCCGCCGCACTCTGGCCACTGCCAATTACTGTGATGGCACTCTGACTCTGCAGGTAGGTTTTTTGCTGCATATAACTGGCGGTATGCATGACCCGTGCATCTTGGATTGGGCAATCCTTTGGTAGATAAGGTTCAGTGCCAGTGCCTAGCACTAGCTTTCGGGATTGATAGGTATGGGTTTTACCACTGCGCCTATCAAAACCTGTAACTCGATAAATACTTTCACCTGCGTTGTAATCCACTTGAGTGACCTTAAAACCAAATTTAAGGTTGCTGAGTTGTTGGCTCACCCATTGGCAATACAAGTTGTATTCGTGGCGAGGTAAAAAGAAATTCTCACGAATATAAAAGGGATAAAGCCTGCCCGTTTGCTTGGCAAAATTAAGGTAACTGTAGCGGCTGGTGGGATCGGCCATAGTCACCAGATCCGACATAAAGGGTGTTTGCAATCTTGAGGATTTGAGTAGCATGCCTGGATGCCAGTCAAAACTGGTTTTAGCATCTAAAAATAAGCAGTTAAAGCCGTCAATAGGTTCTGATAAGGCGGCGAGGCCAAGATTGAATGGGCCAATGCCTATGCCAAGTAGATCAAAGATTTCGCGATCCATTTCCCTTTGCTGTGTACTCACTTACGCCTCCTTGGCAACATGCTACTGCGTGTTGCCGATCCAGTAATCAGTTACCTAAGGACGCAAACCAAAGTGAATGCGGTTATCAAAATAGACTGTTTGGCTATTTATCTTGCGTTGCTCAACTCGCTATTTTTAGCTCAGTCCTTAGGCCATTTCCTGCTGTCTCTGTCCCGACAACGGTAGGTAAATTAGCATGTGAAAATATTCAAATGCAAAACATTCTCATTTGGGTGGGGCTGTAGGTTAATACTTTTAACCGATAAATAAGGGGGGCGGATACGGTTAATAGTACAAATAAGTAAGTGATAAAGGGGTGATAATTAGGCAGCGTTTTGGGGATATATCATTTAGGATTTTACGATCTCTATTTTTATAAAAGATATAAATACAGTGGTTTACATTAATGCTTGAGTTGGTTCGAGAACAGAGAAAAATTGATTTAGGTGGGAGTCATGTCATCCTTATACAATAAACATAGGTGCCGCTAAACGGTCAGTGTAAATCCATTGTAAAGCGTGGACAGGAGGCTCAATGAGCGCTTTGATTTAATACGATTGGTATGGTGTAGGTCGTACTGTTTTAGTTTAAGTGAATATGGGCAGGGTAACAGATCGAGCAATTATCGATGTAATTTTTAGTCGCTGTACGCATAAGAGAAGGAGTTCAAGATAAAGCCGTCCTAAAACGGCTTTGAAATAAAATAGTTAAATCGGAAGATTAAGTCGTAAAACTAGCGTAAATCGACAAAATGAGCTGTGATTTTACGCACCAAAGGCAACACCATCAGCAGTGTAGGAAAGGCGACAACCCATGAGATTAGCCAAGCGCCGAGCCAGAGTTCGAGAAATTGCGGTGAAGCGCCAACGCCATTGAAAGTGCTGATCCCAGAAACGATACAACTCATGAGAATAGAGAGAAAAAATGGCATCACCACAGTGGCATACTTGGCCGGTAATTTGGGTGTTCCCAAAAAAGTACGAGGTTTGTTATCGGGTAAAGATTTAGAAATGGTCATCGGATCCTCTAATGGATATGTATCAGGCGAATGATTTGTTACAGGCTAGCACTATACCTTTTTTTATCGACTTAATTCATCCAATTTGTTACCCAAAGCTCGCCTGTTACATTAACCCAATGGCCTAGCGAGATAGGGGATTTCCCAAGTTCATTATCAAAGGGGAGCGGTAGATTTGATTGCAACAGGTAAATTGTATCTTCGGGTGTTTGGCTGATGTCGATGATTTGTCCCGAAGCTTCAAAGTGACAGTTATGCAACGGGAATTTCAGATGCTGGTGTGGCGTTTGTTTAATCATATCAGCTTGAAGACTGGCACTTGCTAATCGGCCAAGCAATTCAACTGTGACCCATTGGTTAACCGGAAAGCGAATTTCGGCCTGCTGATCGCTACCTTGGTAGTAAAACCAAATTGGCGCACCATTATCGCATTTACCTGCAACTTCACCTTCAAAACCACAGCCCCAAGGCGTTAATTCGAGAATATAGATCCGATACTGCATAAAAAGTCCGTTTTTCTTCGATAGGGCATTCTATCGAGGAACTGTGACTAAATAAATACGCTGTCAGTGTAGTACTGGGTGAGTGTCAGTATTGCCTTGATAGATTGTGTTTGAGGGAGATAAAGGCTGAGTAAACATAGAGCTTGGTAAATATAAACAAAATAAGCGAGGCGACGAGTCTACCTCACTTATTTTATTTGTAATTGAATTCTTGATTTATATTGGATTATTTAAATCAAGACTCGCTTAGGTTGCAGCCTTCATTGTGCGAGTAAATTCCCCAAGCGTTGCAAGTAGCTTAACTTCATCGTGCTGGTGGGTTTCGATGATTTTTACTACGGCAGAGCCAGAAATCGCCCCCGCAGCGCCCGCTTTGATGGCGGCGCTTACCTGTGAAGGCTCGGCAATACCAAAACCGAGGAGCGGTGGCGGGGCGTTAAAGGCTTTTAATTTAGATAAAATTTCCTCTACCGGCACGCCAGCTTTCGTGTCTGTGCCTGTGACTCCTGCGCGGGATAAGAGATAGGTGTAACCTTCACCACTTTTACTCACTTGCTCTAGGGTTTCACTGTCAGCATTGGGCGGCGCGATAAAAATCGGCGCAATACCATGGGCTTTAGCGGCTTCGCTAAAGGGCGCTGATTCTTCCACTGGAACATCGGCGATAAGTACTGAATCCACACCCGCTTGCTGCGCTTTGGCGTAAAACGCATCTATGCCGTTAGCAAACACCAAGTTCGCATACAGCAGTAAACCGATTGGAAGTTCAGGATATTTAGCGCGCACTTGCGCCAGTAATTCAAAACACGCCGTTGGAGTTGTGCCAGCGGCTAAAGAACGCAGGTTAGCGCCTTGGATCACTGGGCCATCGGCCAAGGGATCGGAAAACGGAAAGCCCAGTTCTAAGGCATCGGCGCCGTTTTGCACTAAGGTATCGATAATTTTTAGCGATAACTCAGGGCTAGGATCACCAAGGGTGACGAAGGGGACAAAAGCGCCACGGCCTTCGGCGTTGAGTCTGGCAAAGGTGGCTTGGTAACGGCCAGTGTTGGTAGACGTGTCACTCATGTTTATTATTCCTCTTTACCATTCAAAATGTCAGAAACGGTGAAAATATCTTTGTCGCCACGACCGGAAAGATTGACCACTAAAATGGTTTCTTTGGTGCACTCGCGCGCCATTTTGACGGCATAGGCGATAGCATGCGCCGATTCCAATGCGGGAATAATACCTTCACAGCGCGCCAGTTGTTGGAAGGCTTCTAAGGCTTCATCGTCGGTAGCCGATTCATAACGGGCGCGGCCTGTGGCATTAAGATGCGCGTGCTGCGGGCCAACGGAGGGGAAGTCCAATCCGGCTGAAATCGAGTAAGATTCTTCGATTTGCCCTTCGCAGTCTTGCATCAAAGGCGCTTTCATGCCGAAGAAAATACCAGTCTTACCGTGTTTAAGCGGCGCGCCGTGCATTGGCGTGTCTATGCCTTTACCCGCAGGTTCGACGCCAATCAATTCGACACTTGGTTCGTCGATAAAGTCAGCAAACATGCCGATAGCGTTGGAACCGCCGCCAACACAAGCGATAACGGCATCGGGCAGGCGACCTTCACGTTCCAGCATTTGCTTCTTGGTTTCTTCGCCAATAATACGTTGGAATTCACGCACTATGGTTGGGAACGGATGTGGCCCCGCAGCGGTGCCCAGAAGATAGTGGGCTTTTTCGTAGCTGCCAGACCAGTCGCGCATCGCCTCGTTACAGGCATCTTTTAGGGTGGCAGAACCTGAGGTGACAGGGATCACTTCCGCGCCCATCAAACGCATTCTAAATACGTTAGGTGATTGGCGCGCAACGTCTTTGGCACCCATATAGACTTTACATTTTAAGCCTAACAGCGCGCAGGCAAGGGCGGTGGCAACGCCGTGTTGTCCAGCGCCGGTTTCAGCAATAATTTCTTTTTTACCCATGCGTTTAGCAAGCAGGGCTTGGCCTAACACTTGGTTGGTTTTATGGGCGCCGCCGTGGAGTAAATCTTCCCGTTTAAGGTAGATTTTCACCATAGGATTTGGGCTTAAATTGCGGGTTAAGGTGAGTGCTGTTGGGCGACCCGCGTAGTTTTTCAGTAAATCGGTAAATTCGGCTTTAAAGTCGTCATCTTCCTGCGCTTCCACAAAGGCAGTTTCTAATTGCTTAAGGGCTGGCACTAAAATCTGTGGCACATACATGCCGCCGTATTCGCCGAAATAAGGGTTAAGCTTTAACTTTGACATACCTTTTTCCTTATCTTATCAATCAGTTTGTCAGTGGCTTGATGGTGCTAATAGCGTCTTGGGGTTAACCGCATAATAGTGTTAACTGAGTTGTTATCTATTTGGCCACTGGCATTAATAGGTTCATATTGTTTGTTGAGCATCACGCTTGTCCTGCACCAACAGCATCTAGGGCTTCTTGCTTAGCGCGATAGGCTAGAGACGTAAATGGGCAAAAGCCGTTTGGATCAGTTGCGCCGATTTAATTCCTGCGGCGGTTTCTAGGCCAGAATTAAAATCTAAACCGTAAAATCCTTGGGCATTGGCACTGGCCGCATTCTCGGCGTTGAGTCCACCCGCCAACATGGCATGGGCCTTTTGCTGGCCTAAGGACTTCACATCAATATTTTGCCAATTAAAGGCTTGGCCCGAGCCGCCAAATTGGTTTGCCGTTTTACTATCAAACAGATATCGCGATGCTCCCTGAGGTAAGTTACCAAGCTCACCCGTTTGCGCATCGACGCTGACGGCTTTCCAAATTTGAGTGGTGAGTCCCGCTTGCTCAAGTCGCTTAGTGAGCTCTGCGATTTCAAGTTCAGTTTCCGTGCCATGCAGCTGCACGGCAGATAACTGCAAACTGGCTGCGGTATCCGTAATGGTGCTTGGCGCTGCGTTAACAAACACACCGACGAATTCAATGGCGGGAGCCGCGGATGCGCGATATTCCCTGAGCAATTGTTCAGCGGCGTTAAGGGTTAACGCGCGCGGGGATTTTTCAGCAAAAATCAGCCCGGCATAGACGGCGCCTGACGTTGCCGCGGCGCGAATATCTTCCATGCGGGTGAGGCCGCAGACTTTATTGTGACCGAAGATCAATTTACGGCAGGCTAAGTCGATATCAGCCTCGGCCATTATCGAACTACCGACGAGGAAACCATCGACCAGTGGACTCAGGCGGCGTACTTGCTCATTGTTGTAGATGCCAGATTCGCTGACAACCACGCGGTCGCTGCTAATGTGTGGCGCTAAGGCTTCTGTGGTGGCGAGATCGGTACTCAAATCCCTTAAGTTACGGTTATTAATGCCAATGATCGGCGCATCTAATGCGATGGCGCGTTTAAGCTCTTCTTCGTTACTGACTTCGGTCAGCACATCGAGTTGATACTGAGCGGCTTCTTTCGCTAGGCGGTGATATTGCGCATCATCGAGTACGGATAGCATCAACAGAATGGCATCGGCGCCTTGGTGGGCGGCGAGTTTAATTTGGTATTCATCGACAAAAAAATCTTTGCACAGAATAGGTTGGTTCACCCGAGCGCGTACCTTAGGGATATAGTCCATATCCCCTTGGAAAAACTGCTCGTCGGTTAATACCGAAATGCCCGCCGCATATTTTCCGTAAATATCGGCAATGGCTTCTACATCAAACACATCGCGGATAAGCCCTTTGGACGGGCTGGCTTTTTTACATTCTAAAATGTAACCTGCTTTGGGCGCCTTGAGTGCGGCAAATAAACTGCGGTCAGAGATTTTTGGCGACAAGCTTGCCTCGGGGAAACGCAGCTTCAGGGCGGCAATATGGGCCGCTTTGGTATCGACTATACGGGTTAACACATTACTTTTTGGCATAGGGTTTGTTTCTGCCTGTGGCTGAGTTCTCATATCTTGGCTATTTGTTATCAGTTCTTGAGTCATTGCCACTTATTCCTTTGTTTCACTGCTGACTTTAGCTAATTGGCTTAACAATTCAAAGGCTTTACCGCTTTGTATGGTACTGAGCGCAAGTAAGGTTCCCGTTTTCACTGAATCAGCAATTCCACACACATATAAAGCACAACCGGCATTGATGGCGACCGCATTGGCATGCGCATCTGTGCCGTAACCTTTTAAAATTGCCTCGGTGATCAAGGCATTCTGCGCGGGTTCGCCGCCTTCTAAGTCACTGATTTGTGCTAAAGGCACACCTAAATCGGCGGGTGTGAGTTGATACTCTATGATGTCGCCGTCTTTTAATTCGGCCACTTGGGTGTTGCCGTGCAGCGCGACTTCATCTAAACCACTGCCGTGCACTACCATAGCGCGTTTTGTGCCAAGCGCCTTTAATACTTTCGCTATCGGTAAGACTAACTCAGGGCTATACACGCCAAGTAACATAAATTCGGGGCGGGCAGGATTGATAAGTGGCCCTAACACATTGAATAAAGTGCGCGTTTTCAGTGCTTGCCTGACCGGCCCCGCATGCTTTACTCCGCCGTGGTAGTGGGGCGCAAATAAAAAGCACAGGTTCAATGCGTCGAGGCAACGACTGGCGGTGTCTGGTGACATCGTTAAGTCGATACCAAACTGCGCCAAAAGATCCGATGAACCCGATTTACTCGACACGCTACGATTGCCGTGTTTGGCGACCTTGGCGCCCGCCGCCGCGGCAACAAAGGCCGCAGTGGTGGAAATATTAATGGTATTAAAGCCATCGCCACCGGTGCCAACTATGTCAACGATGCCATTGCTAAGGTTATCGCCATTCGAGTAGGGAAACGTCTTGGCGGCGGCGCGCATCGCATCGGCGGCGCCGCTGATTTCATCAATGGTTTCGCCGCGCATCTTGAGCGCGACTAACATGCCTGCCATAGTGGCTTCACTCATTTCACCGCGAATTAACGCGCTAAAAATCTCAAAGGTTTGCTCGCGACTTAAACTCTTACCTTGGTATAAAACGTCGAGTAAAAGCTGAATATTTTTTGTACTCATGCATTTACTCCTGCTGTCATGTCTTGGGTCAGAAATGCCAAGGTTTGAATGAGCAGTGTGCTGCCCAACGTCGTCAGAATCGATTCTGGGTGGAACTGAAACCCAACGGCTCTATGCTGCGGGTGCAAAATTGCCATCGGCATAGCGTCTGTGGTTGCAATCACTTGCAAGCAATCCGGTACTTGAGTGGCAACGAGACTGTGATAGCGGGCAACGGGCAGGGGAGAGGGCAAACCGGCAAATACGCCAGTACCGTCATGGAAAGTGGGGCTTGCCTTGCCGTGTACCACAAAAGGCGCGCGCGCCACTGTGCCGCCGTAATATTCCACCATGGCTTGATGCCCAAGGCAGATCCCCAGCATTGGCACCTTACCCGCAACTTTGGCGATAAGTGCCATCATAGAACCTGCCTCATGGGGGGCACCAGGACCAGGTGATAACACGAGGGCTGCAGGCTCTTGTTCGTTAAGCAGTTTTTCAGCGATATAATCGGCGGTAACATCGTTGCGGTAAATCACCACTTCACAGCCAAGGCTGCGAAATTGATCCACTAGGTTATAGGTAAAGGAGTCAAAATTATCGAGTAGATAGAGTTTCATGTTTGGCTCCTATTTATATTGCACTGAAGAGAATTGTGCTGAAGTGGATTGAGTTGACGATTCATTCACTGGTGATTCAGTTACTAGCAGTCCAGCGCCCATCTTGATGGCCGAAATCACGGCTTGGGCTTTTTGACGGGTTTCATCTGCCTCGCTTTGTGGATCAGAATCAAATACCACGCCAGCGCCCGCTTGAATAAAGGCGGTGCCATTTTTAACAAAGGCGGAGCGGATCACGATGCAAGTGTCCATGTCACCAAGGGCATTAAGGTAACCCACAGCGCCGCCATAGCTGCCGCGGCGGGCTTTTTCTGCTTGGCGTACCAGTTGTGATGCACGTACTTTTGGTGCGCCCACTAATGTGCCCATATTCATACAGGCCTGATAAGCATGCAGGGCATCTAAATCTTGGCGCAGTTGACCCGTTACGCGGCTGACGAGGTGCATCACGTGGGAATAACGGTCAACTTTTAATAGTTCGGCGACTTTGCGGCTGCCGCTTTGGCTGATGCGTGCGATATCGTTGCGCGCTAAATCGACCAGCATTAAGTGTTCCGACAGTTCTTTTTTATCTAAGCGCAGTTCAAGTTCAATACGGCTGTCTAAGTCAAAATCAATCTCGCCCGTGGCGGTTTTACCGCGTTTGCGGGTTCCTGCAATCGGGTAGACTTCCACCTGATTACTGCTGGCATCAAATTTGAGCGCACTTTCTGGTGAGGCACCAAAAAGCGTGAAATCTTGGCCTCTGAAATAAAACATGTAAGGGCTTGGGTTCGTCAGACGCAGGGCACGATAAGCCCCTAAAGTATTCGGGCAAGGCAAACTAAAGCTACGGGATGGCACCACTTGGAAAATATCGCCCGCAATAATGTGTTCTTTCAAATCGATAACGGTTTGTTTGAACTCCTCATCGGAAATATTGACTTGCTCAGTTGCATCGATGGCGACCAGTGTCGGTATATCGGCAGGTGAATTACCCAGAGTTTTACATTGTGTGCTTAACAGCTGAACTCGCTCGCTTAGTGCTGCGGTAATGGCTGCATACTGGGCTGAATCACGACTGAAATTATGGGTAATGATGTCGGCTTGTTTCAGTTTATGGTCGATAAGGATTAAGGTTTCAGCGAGGTAAAATAAGTAGTCTGGGCAATCGTTATCGCGGTTCGGTACGGCTGGCAGCGGTTCGACGGTATCAATCAAGTCGTAGGCCAGTACGCCACCTAAAAACAGATCCTCAAAGGCGGGCTTGGTCTGGCTGTCAGTATGGGCGCCACAATCAATCTGCTGGATAAACATCCGCAGACCATCGAGTGGCGAGGTCGATTTTAAGCGTGCATCTTCATCCTGCAGCTGAGTGTCTTTTTGCAATGTCACCACTAAGGTCAAGTTATCTCGGGCTACATTGACTGCTGTACTGAAAAACAGCGCGATGGGAGCAAGTAAGCTCGCGCCATTGTCGGTCAGTGCGGTGAAGGTCAGCTGATAACCGTCACAGCGGATCATCATGGTTGCATGGGTCATTACCATGCTTTTTAAGTGATCTTTACTGTCGATTTCGGCCGATTCGAGCAACATAGTATGGGGCGCATCTTGGGTGATGTGCTGATATAAGCGTAGTGGATCGCTGTGGTAGGTTAATGCCGCCTTGAGTGTGCTTGAGCGTGCGAATGTCTGTTTGGGCATGTTCATATTCCAGCTACCTTATAAAATATCTTTAACATCATGAGTTATCTCGCTTTCTTAATTTTTTTACCCGAGTCTGCCGACATTTTTCGCACCTAACAAAAAAGCCCGCATTTCTGCGGGCTTCTTGTTGATTCTGGTCACTTTCAAATGAGCACAGAGCTTCACACCACCCGCTACGTTGGGAAGTGCCACCACCAAATGATGTTTAATGAAGCGTTAATGTGTGTCATTCAAAAGGGTCTCGCTAATTCAGTTAATTGGTGTATAGAAAACCTTAGCTGGAGCTGAATGTCAATTGAATATTTTTCACTTCCTGCGATTTATTCGCTGCAATGATGCATAAAATTGATGTTACTCAGCCACAAAATACGAGATAACAGCGCATTTGTTAACAAGTTCGCGTACAATAGCACCATGAATACTCAAAGCATATTGGCTGATCTACACAGCCACACGACCGCGTCCGATGGTCAGTTAACGCCGTCTGAATTGGTGGCAAGAGCCCTTGAAAAGGGTGTGCAGTTATTTGCCATTACCGATCACGACACAGTGGCTGGTTTACCTGAAGCCCGTGCCTTTAATCAGGCACAAGCTACTCCATTGAAATTGATTTCTGGCGTGGAAATCTCTACTCGCTGGAACAGTTACGATATCCACATAGTGGCGCTTAACTTCGATGCTGATAATCCAGCGTTATTAGCATTTTTAGAAAACCAGCGTGAATTACGTGAATTACGTGCTCAAGAAATTGGTCATAGATTAGCTAAAGCTGGCATTGAAGGTGCCTACGAAGGTGCTAAGGCGTTGGCGGGTGATGCGGCATTGAGCCGTGGACATTACGCTCGCTGGATGGCTGAAAATGGTCATGCTGTGGATATGCCCAGCGTCTTTAAACGCTACCTTGCACGCGGTAAAACCGGTTATGTGCCTAATAATTGGGGTGATATGGCCAGTGCCATTGATATCATACATAACGCAGGTGGGTTAGCAGTGTTGGCGCATCCTAGTGGTTATAAGTTATCGGCTAAGTGGCTTAAGCGCTTAGTGCGTGAATTTAAAGAAGCGGGTGGAGATGCCATGGAAGTGGTGCTTGGCCAGCAAACGTTAGACGACAGGGCCAATCTTGTGGCGCTGAGTGTCCAAAACCAGTTGCTCGCATCGATAGGGAGTGATTTTCACTTTCCGAGCAATTGGATAGAATTAGGTAAAAATCTGTATCAGCCCCAAGGTATTGATTGGGTCTGGCAATCGGAATCTTGGATGGAACGACCATGAGTCAGTTTTTTTATGTACATGAAGTAAATCCGCAAACGCGGCTTATAAGTCAGGCGGTTGCCGTATTGAAAAGCGGCGGTGTAATTGTTTATCCCACCGATTCGGGCTATGCCTTAGGCTGCTTGATTGGTGAGAAAGACGCGATGACGCGGATGGCGAGAATTCGTCAAATTGAGAACGATCATAACTTTTCCTTGATGTGCCGTGATTTATCCGAGCTTGCGACTTACGCTAAAGTGGATAATCAGGCGTATCGCATCCTAAAAAGTTGCACGCCTGGGCCTTATACCTTCATTTTCAAAGCGACTAAAGAAGTACCGCGTCGCTTACAAAATGACAAGAAAAAGACCATAGGTATTCGTGTGCCCGACAATGTGATCGCACTGGCGTTACTTGAAGCCTTAGATGCGCCGCTGATGTCGACCAGTTTAGTGATGCCGAATGCAGAATTTGCCGAGTCTGATCCTGAACAAATTCGTGATTTGCTCGAGCATCAAGTGGATGTGATTATCCACGGTGGTTATTTAGGCGAAAAGCCAACGACTGTGATTGATATGTCTGAAGATAGCGCCGAGATTTTACGTGAAGGCGCGGGTGATATCACGCCGTTCCTCTAAATTTGCCGCATTAGATTTATCGCTAATGGATGCGGGTAAGTGATTCGGATAGTGGTAGTCAACATTTGGCAGTTTTATCGCCGTAGATTTACAGGTATAATCGCGCGTTTGGCGTTAACCTTGGTTGGATAGCGCAGTGTTAACGGAGCAAGATAGCGGATGCAGGGCACGCAACAGAGTTTACCCTTAGCCGTTATTCGTGGTCAGGCAATGACCGAAATGCCGCTGGATTTGTTTATTCCGCCTGAGGCATTGGAAGTGTTCCTCGAGTCCTTTGAAGGGCCATTGGATTTACTTTTATATTTGATCCGTAAGCAAAAATTAGACGTTGTCGATTTACCCATTCAGCAAATCACCGCGCAGTATTTAGAATATATTACGTTGCTGACTCAGGCTCGAATCGAACTTGCCGCTGATTATTTAGTGATGGCGGCAACGCTTGCCGAGATTAAATCCCGTTTGCTGCTGCCGCGTATGGTGGCTGAAGATGAGGTTGAGGAAGATCCACGGGCACAGCTTATTCGGCAGCTTAAAGCCTATGAAGTGATTAAAGAAGCGTCGCAAAAACTCGATGATTTACCGCGGCTCGAGCGGGATGTATTTCAAGCCAAAGCAGTGGCAGCACCCGACATTAAGCCGTTAATGATCCCGCCAGAAGTCTCGTTGTTTGAAATTGCCCGCGCCTTTGGTGATGTACTCAAACGTATCGATGCCTATGAAGATCATCACGTTAAGCGTGAACAGTTATCGACCCGTGAGCGTATGAGCCAGATTTTAGCCATGTTGAACTCGGAAGATTTTACGGCATTTGAACGTTTATTTACCCTAGAAGAAGGCCGTGCAGGCGTGGTAGTGACCTTCTTAGCACTGATGGAATTAGTCAAAGAATTATTGGTCGAATTGTACCAAACAGATCCGTTTTCAACTATTTACGTTAAGGCCTATTAATTGATGCAGATAAATCCGACTCAATTAAAACAGCTTATTGAAGCGAGTTTGTTTGTATTGGGGAAACCCTTGTCGGCGAAAATGTTGAAAGACACTGTATTGGTGGATTTCACGGTTTCCAGAGACAAAATAAAAGCTGCATTGGATGAGCTGCAGCAGGATTATCAAGACCGAGGTGTGCAACTTGTGAAAGTCGCTGGGGGTTATCGCTTCCAGACCTTAGAAGTCTTGAGTCCTTTTTTGCAGCCCCTGTGGCAAGAAAAGGCGCCTAAATATTCGCGTGCGACATTAGAAACCTTGGCGGTAATTGCTTATCGTCAACCAGTGACTCGCGGCGATATTGAACAGGTGCGCGGTGTGGCTATAAGTAGCCATATCATAAAAAGTTTGTCAGATAGACATTGGATTAAAGTAGTTGGCCATAAAGAAGTACCGGGGCGACCCGCGTTATATGCCACTACCTTAGAATTTTTAGCATATTTTGGCTTAGACACCTTAGCGGATTTACCGCCGCTGTCGGATACTGAGTCATTGCAGGCGGTTTTTTCAGGTTTGAAATCATCGCCAGAACAGTCAGAAGAGCATAATACTAATGAGTGATTATAACTAGCTGTTTTCATATTCATTCGCTAGCATTCGTTTTATTGTTCGTTTCGTTGAAAAGACTGGTTAAAAATGGATTTAACAGCAATTTTTAATTCAAATCCCTTCGTTTCCATTCACAACATTTGTGTACATAACAGCGTACACAAAAATGCCATGTACACACTGGAGAACGGATATGGCACTTTCTGATTCTTGGCTGAAAGCAGCGCTGAATAAAGAAGTTGAGAAGCCATACGAACGTGCCGACAGAGACGGTCTTAGTGTGCGCGTATCTTCTAAAGGTGTCATCACTTTTCAGATGCGCTATCGCTGGCTCGGTAAAGCCGCCAGAATCGATATTGGCCCATATCCCTTGTTATCACTCAAAGAAGCGCGTGAAGCTTGTATCGTTCAGCGTAAGCTATTGCTCGATGATATTGACCCGCGTGATGCCAAGCGTGAAAAGGCGGCAAAGGCTCGGGCTGATGATACGACGATTGAGGGCGTATTCAGGTCTTGGCATCATTCCCAGTTCGGCGAAGGGCGCTCAAGTATTAAAGCGACAACCTCGGACCTTTACCTGCGTTCGCTCGAAATTAACGTATTTCCCATCTTTGGCAGCAAGCAGGCAGATCATGTCACGCTTCACCAGTGGCTTGATTTGTTCGAGTCGATGGCAGCAAAAAAACCAACCATTACCAACTTAACGCTAACGCTTAGTCGTCGGGCGTTAAAATGGGCTGTTCGTAGACGTTTAATTAAGACGAATGAATTAGCTGGGATTGAGTCTAAAGAAGATTTGAATATCTCTAAGAAAAGCCGTTCTTGCACGCTCAATGATGAACAGCTGATCATACTTCTGCAGGCAATAGATAATGCAAAAAGACAAAGGTTAGGAAACCGGATAATGGTTTTCTTAGCGTTGTTTTTTGGTTGTCGGGTAGGGGAATTGAGGATAGCCAAAAAAGCTGACTTTGATTTTGATAAGATGATTTGGACTGTGCCGGTTGAAAACCATAAGACGGGTTATATGATGCAGCGGCCACTTTTGCGGCCGATCATCGATGAGATTAAGCCAATGCTATTGCTGGCATTCTCTTTGAGCAAGTGTGACTTAGCTTTTCCTACTGCTAAGGGTGAGGTTTATTCAAAGGCAGCAACAACACGAATGTCTTTCCCATTAAATACTTGGGCAAAGATGAACGGTACGCCGCTGCCTGACGATTGGGTATTACACGATTTACGCAGAACACAACGAACAAACATGAGTAAGATCACGACAGTCGAAGTCGCTGAAACTATGCTTGGGCATAAGCTCAGTGGCATCAAGTCAATTTATGATCATCATGATTATTTAGAAGAACAAGCTAAGGCGTATAAAATCTGGTGGCAAAAGCTACAGCGATTGAAGGACCCTGCAGCCTATCCCAATGTGATTGAGCTTAAGGCCGCGCAATAGAGGCGGCATTAAGACTGCTGCTCATAAATCCAGTGTGTGACTTCTTGAAAACTGTATTTATTTCTAAAGTGAGGGTTAGTGGTGGGTTTTGGGAAGTCTGGCGCTTTAAATAGTTGATACAGTTTAGTGGTACCGATGCCCAAGGCTTTAGCAAGTTGGGCAGGTGAATAAAACTGCTGTGTTACTTGCGGCTTGTTCATCGCTTCAATTTCTTGCTGGAACATTATTCACCTCCACTCAATTCTTTGGGGTTATCTGCTTTTAACCCCATCCTATCTAATCGAGCAATTACGGCTTGCTCACGGCCATGGACAGTTGATAGATCAAACTCAGGGCGCTTGCTAAGGGTTGCCACTTGTCGCTTAAGCTCGGCGTTCTCTGCGACAAGCCGGTTAAGTCTGTCATTCATATTCATGCTTCACCTACCTGAAGTTCAACTTGCTCGTCTCTAAACTCCATGCAAACAAATTTTAAAATTTTCTTCTGCAGATCAACTCGTTTAAGCATTGCATCGTTCAGCACTGCTTGGGCAAATGTTTTTTGAAGGTTGTTACAGTATTTATCGAAGTAAGGCTCTGAATTACCATTCATTTTAAATGGTAAGCTATTTTTGTTTTTGAATGACATTTGAACGAAACACATCAGTAATGCCAATTCATTTTCAATGAATATCATATCGTTAAGTTTTTTAAGTTCATCTGATGTCAGCATTATGCACCGTCCTTATTTTTCCCAACCGGTTTGACTTTGGCATCAGGTTTCACGTCGATGCACCACGCTTCACCTTCTGCGTTAATAACGATAAATCGCCAACCGAAAAGCCACTTCATCGCTATTTTTTTGCCAATCCATGAGAATAAAATCCAGATGATCGGAAGCAGCACAATACATATAAAAAATGTGGTCATTAGCAATCCTCTTCATCTTCAGGTTTTGGTGGATTTAAGCGGTTAGCAAGATTTCTAAGACGCTCGACTTCACGTGTAAGTGCCATTTCAACACTTCCGTAGTGATCATCTTTTCTTCTGTAGTCATCGCTAAAACCCGCAATTTCATTTGCCCTGCGCTTAAGGATTTCTGATATTTGCTTTTGCTCGCTGGCGGTTAATTTTATTGTTGCCATCAATTACCACCTTGTTCAAAACATCTTTTATATCTATTTCTGTACTTTTCATCGCTAAGCTTTGATAAAAAGCTCGATTCTATTAAAGGCCAATCAGCAGAACTGTTAAAAATTGCCGCTTGCCTTTTATCGCATGACCACCCTGTATTGCTATCAGTTTCACCTTCAACCCATTCAAGGTGCTTGCATTGATGGCACGACTTACTTAGGTTGCCCATCACTCACCACCCTTATTGCTTATAGCCTCATGTTCAAGCATTAAGGCAATTGCTGAATCAAGTTTCTTGTTTAATTCAATTGCCGCCTTTTTAGTGAACCAAAGCGCTTCACCTTTCAATTCAATTTCTATAGGGAAGTTTTTGTTTTCTTCCACGAAATTAACTTGTGCCGCCATCACTCACCACCTTCATTAGATGCGTCTGCCGCGAGTGCCGCGCTGTTCATTAATCGCCATTTTATTGGCAATGGTTTTCGCGAGGTCTATACCTTGCCAATGTGCCAGATCAGTAACTCTTAGAATGATGTCGGCTAGTTCAGTCCCAAAACAGTCTGAAGGTGCTTCACCGCGACATTCGTTAACGGCTTCGCCAACTTCTGAGGCTATAAGTGCTAGAGCCTCTAAAACTGTTTTGTTATGCCAGCCCATTCGCTCAACCCAATCAAATTGTTTCGCGGCAATTCTATTAATTGGCATCCCATTATCTAAAATTTCTAGATCAACTTTCATCGCGTTTACTTGGTCCTTTAATTGCTGAATCTCGGTACCCAGTTTTTGCTTAACATCGACGAGCTCGGTGGCAGGAACGTACACACCAAGACCTTCAACATTGATTTGGCTTGAGCCGTTGCCGTCTAAAAACACTCTGCGTTTAGTTGTCATCACTTACCTTCCTTTGCTAAATCTTCTGCTAATTTTTTCAGGAAATGTTGACAGCTTCCTGAGGTTTCTTTGGGTGCCTTGTACCATTTCCGCAAGGCATCACGGATTACTTTTGATTGCTTCATGCCGCTTCCTTCTCCATCGGCGCGAAGAACAGGGCAACTGGGCCATCTTCTGTATCGTGAATACTCAGCAAGAATGATCCAGTCTTGTCGCAAACTGGGTTCCAATCACTGATATCGATGTCGCCATCATCGAAATAACGCTCAATCAACTCTTCATTGGCGTCAGACTCAAACCTAATCACCACTAATTCACCGCCGTTTGCGGAAGCCCATGCCTCGCATTCTGCTCTTGTAGTACCTTCATCCCATTCGGGCAGATCTTGATGGATCCAATAACCTTGTTCACGTTCAACTGTTGCTGCTTGTATTGGGTTCATAAAAACTCCTATGCCGCTTCTGCGGTTTGAGTGCAAAGCTCGGGGAGATTTGCGCGGGTGAGTGCTTCGGCAAATTGCGGCGGTACGCTGTTGCCAACACGGGCGACTTGCTGCTTTTTGGTCGATTTGCCGTTGTAGTTGTTGATGATGTAGTCAGGGGTGAAGCCTTGGCAGGCGAATAGCTCATGGGGTTCGAGCATGCGCATACCGATATCAATTATTTGATAGGGTTCACCCTTGATCATCACTAGGCCAAAGCGGTCATTGGTGGTGATGGTGTGCAGTGGTTCGTTACAGGCCACGCCGTCTTGCTCGTTGCCGTAGTATTTGATGAAGAACGCGCGCACTTCGCCGAGGTGTAAGCTACCTGCGGTGATCGTGTGTGCGGGTTCATCCATCGGAAAGCCGATGTTAGTACCGCGCAGCTTGATCATGTGGCTGGTGATCAGCGCGTTGTGATCAACCGTTGTCACTGTTGGCAAAGGGTTGTTTAGATCATCACCTGGTCCCGTATAATTGCCGCCGTAATGCTTACAGATATTGGCGGCGGTGCGTGGCTCAAGTAATTCATCATCTCCGTAAAGCTTTACGTATTCCTCATAGCTACCACCAAAATTCTTCGTTTTGGCAAACCATTCTGTGAAGGTTGGGATGGTTTCGTTAACTTTCTCGATCACAGGTTGCACCACTGCAAAGTGACCGCCTTTGACTTGTGCGCATATCGTGCGCAATGGCTCATTAACGGCCATATTGCGTTGATTGCTGGCGTTAGCGTGCTCGGTGATAAAGGGCGCTAGCGTGATGTTTTGTGGCACAATAAACGGCTCTTTTGCATCAATCACAAAACGCTGAATACCTTTAGCAATACGGCGCATGGTGTTTTCAGCCAGTGGCTTTTTACGGCCAAAGATGGATTTGCAGGGCAGTGACCAGTCTATGCACTCGGCGGCTGTGCGCCACGGTAGCAGCTTGCCCGATTTAACCGCTTCGCTATCCGGTGCACCGTGCGTAGGCTCAGGCCAAACAATTGGCTGACCATCACAACGGGCGATCATGAATAGACGCTTACGGATTGTCGGTGCGCCATAGTCACAGGCCCGTAGCTCGCGCCACTCGACCTTATAACCCAGCCCTTTAATCAATTTAGCGGTATCGAGCAAGCCTAAGGTTTCAACGCATTCAGCTAGTGCAGGGTGATCTGCATCTATGCCAGTGCTTAACATGCTGACAAAGGCGTTAAAGGTTTCGCCTTTGCGCTCAGGGCATGGGTGCATTGCATCCGTTACAGGGCATTGAATTAACGGCCCCCACGTTTTAAATTCCTCGAC
Organism: Shewanella sp. SM68; assembly: GCF_025653925.1. NCBI lineage: Bacteria > Pseudomonadati > Pseudomonadota > Gammaproteobacteria > Alteromonadales > Shewanellaceae > Shewanella > Shewanella sp. SM68. The sequence goes on along the minus strand of NZ_JAKKRU010000009.1, from coordinate 113,570 downwards.
GTTTTCGAGCATCATCACGCGAGGGCGTACTTTCATCGCCCAGCGAACCGTTACCCACGCTAAGCCGCGAATCTCTTTATTGACTGGCTTGCTGCCTTTGGCTTTGCTGAAGTGTTTACAGTCAGGTGAGAACCACGCCAGTGCAACCGGCTTACCTGCCGTAGCTTGCACTGGGTCGATATCAAATACCGACTCGCAATAGTGCAGGGTGTCTGGGTGATTAACTGAGTGCATCGCAATGGCGTCAGGGTCGTGATTGATTGCAATATCAACGCTGCGACCGATTGCCCAGCCCATGCCTGTGGAAGCACCGCCTCCACCTGCGAAGTTATCTACGATTAAGCCGCGCATGATTTAATATCCTTTGGCATGTTCATCACTAAGTCGTCAATGATTGAGTCAGCTGAGTGACCTTCTAATCGTTGTCTGTTGATTTCTTCACAGATTTCTTGGAATTGGGTTTCAGTGGGTTTTTCTATGCCGCAAAGCTCTAATACTTCTTTTGCAATGTTCAGTACTTCAATCGGCCATACGCTGTTTGAAACTGTGCTATTCCGAGCTATCTGTTCCTCGATATCAATCTGTTCAGCTTCAAACTCACCTATTTGCTCACCTTCTTCGGCATCATCTGGACGCTGTTCGATAGTGCCTTGAATGTGGCTATGGCTTTTACGCATTAGCGACACTGGGCCCTCTAGCATTTCATCGCGGTCAATATGTCGGTAGCGTGGATCACAGGGACGGCCAAAGGGATGGAACACCAAAAACATGGATCCTTTATTGTTACCATTGGCAGGTTTTTCAGTGACAGGATCGACAAATGATAAGCGGCCACCAATGACTAAATGCACTTCTTGGCAGTGTTCAACTGCGCGTTTAAACCAGCCTACAGATTGATCCATCATCACTAGCATCACGCAGCCTAAGCCTTTGGCTTGCCACTTAATTACCGTTTCGACAAAGGGACCAATATTTGAGTAAGGTGGGTTCATCCATACGTAATGGCCTGTTCTTGCCTCTGGATGAGTCTCACCAAATGCCTCGCCAGGCGCGCCAAACGCAGCGTGAAACCAGTTAGTTTCATGGGTGTTTTGTTGCTCAGTGATATAGCGCGGTGAACGGGCATTAATATCGCTTGCCGCTGCATCGAGCACAAAATGATATTGATGGTCGTAAAAGTCGTATACAGCACGAGGGGTGCGGTAGCTGTCTTTGGTGCTCATGCAGCATGCTCCTTTGAATCAGTTAACTGATAACTGGCTAATTGTTTTTCGAGTTCAGCGATGCGCACATTTGCCGCGGCTAACTTGGCAAGATGCTTTTCCCAGTCGATTTCTTTGATTGCCTCAACCACGCCCATGGTGTTGTTAAGCGTGGTTTGGGCGCGCATCAGGTTTGATAGCTCGATAAAGTGGCGAGCGGCGCAGCGTTCTGGTTCCAAGCCTGTGGTGTAGTGCAGCTTTAGGGCGGCAATAGTGGGCTCGGATGTAATGCGCGTTAGCGATAGCAGTAAGTCGAGTTTGCGCTCTGACTCACTGCCAGCGAGTAAGTGGAGCATTTCGCGAGGGGCGGCTTTAGTCATGCTGCACCGCCTTGGTACTTGGCTTGTTTATGTGAAAGCAAAGCAAGGGTTAGCGCTGACTTGTCGTATTGACCTTGCTCGATGAAATCAATTGATATTTGTTTTAGCTGGTCGTCGGTTTTATTGCGCCAACCAGTTAGTTCTGCAATTAACTTGATGCCAGCGACATAGTAATTTTTGCTTTCAGCATCTGGGTTTGGCTGGTAACAAATTAAACGGCCAATTGCGCCAAGGAAGTAGGCGACGGGCTCCATGTCGTTATAATTTGCGTTGTCTTGAAAGCCATACCTTGTACATAGTTCTTGGTAGTGATAAGCCTCGATACCTGACCATTCATTATCACAATAAACTTTCTGAACTCTGGCCTCTGCTTCTTTGGCGATCTGTTTATACAGAGAGTCGCTAGCCTTGTAAGGCAGCATGCTATGGACAATTACACCACCGTCACATTCGCCTTCGTGACTGCATTCGCTCCAATATTCGATTTCAGCTTCGTAAATACCTGGGCGAGTGTTTGCATCAATTTCAATGCCCACATCTCCAATGGTGCAGATAATCCCGTGGTTTTCGAAATTATCGTAAATCAGCGCCTCATCAGCATTTTTTGGCACAAATAAAATCGCCATGTGTGGACGATTGCAAAAGTGTCTGTTTAGCGCTTTATCCCAAGCGGCAATATCTTCCGGTGTGTAAATCACTGAATTAGGTTTCATGCTGCTGCTCCTGCGCGTTCCGCTAGCTTGTGCATGTAGCGAATGACTTTGGTATGGCATGAGCTGCAAACGGTGTCGGCAATAAACTCGCCTGACTTAGTGATGTTGCATTCATGCTTATCGGTTTCGATGCTGAATTTCTCGCCACGCTTAACTTGCTTGGCGCATATATCGCAGGTGAATTGGAAGTTCATGCTGCACCTCCGTTCCATGAGCGATTTTTACTTGCATCCCAGTGACAATAATCAATGAAGTTATCAAAGCGATCGCCGTACTCTAGATAGCGTTGATAACGCGCCTGTGATTTTGTCTGTTTGCGGATACTGCCAATCTCGCCGTATTCAACTTCCCAAGTTGGGTGGCAATGACGAAAAACGCCTGGCTTATCGTCGTCAAAATTAACGCCAAGGTGATGGCCGCAATCTTTTACGATTACGCCAGCGCGGCCATTTACTTTCACTAAGCGGCCTATTTCGGCTGGAACAGCGTAATGCTGTTTGATGTAGTCAAATTGGCTCATCATTAAAAATCCTCAATGCTTAAGCCCAACTCTTTGGCTAGTTTGATATTCTCGATGCGGCGGCGTTTATCCAAGCGAACTTTATCTTCAGCCGATATCCTCACAGACTGAATTACAGGTTCCTTTTCCTGCTGAAATCGTACTGCTTGTTTTTTAGGTGCAACTATTGATGGCGGTGTGGTAGATGAGTTGGCGACTTTCATCACTCTTGGCTTTCGTGCTTTAGGTGCATATTTAGCGCGTTTTTGCGCTTTGATACTTTCCTTATGCGCTTGGTAGTAAGCCCTTGCTGCAATTTGCTTTGGGGTTAGTTGTTGGTTCATGCCGCCACCTCTGGGAAATAGGTTATTTCAACGCTGGCGCGAACTGGGTCGAGCTTTTGCTGAATCGTTTTTAGAATGAGGTTTGATGTCAGTATCACGGCATCGGCGTTCGCGAGTAGCTTGCCTGTTTTGGGGCAAATGCAGCGGCCAGTGAAGTCTTGGCTGTTGCGGCTCCAAACGAGGTTTTGGTAAGCGTAGCGCCAGTGTCTTTGGCCGATTGATTCAGCCACGTTTGCGGCGCTCGCCAGCGCTTTAAGCATTACTGTGGTGGTAAATAAACTGGTTTCGCGCTCTTTACTGCCAAGGGATTGGAGCTCCATTGCTGCGCCCATGGTGTTCCAAAAGTCATAGGCAAGGGTGGCGTGGAATGGCTCAAAGTTTTTCTTGGTACCCAGCATGATGGCCGTGGCGTCTTTAATTTGTTTAAAGGACCAATAGCACTCGCTCTGTGCCGTGGGTTTGTTTGTCGCAAAATCAACACGGCCTTGCATCCAGTCGATTTGGTTCACTAAATCCATGGTGAGCTTTGATAGCTCATCCCTGTGGTTGTAGGTATCTGACAAACCTTGAGGTGGTTTGCTGGCATTTTGGTTGATATCGGTAAACGCTTGTTGGCGTTCTTGCAGCGATAAATTCATGTATAGGGTGATAGAGATTGAGTCTTGGGCAATCTCAGGTGATTTTTCCAGTGCCTTTGCGATACCTGTGGCGCGGTGTTGGCCATCGAACAACTTGATAATCGAATCAAGGCCAACTTTTAATACACCAACCACGCCGCTAATTTCGGACGCTTCGAACTTTGGCGCATCGCCGCCTGTTGGCACTTCAACCACGCCGATAATGCCTGGCAGAAAATACCCTGTTGGATTCGTTACCATGTAATTGCCAATGGATTTAGCACGGGCAGGGTTAACTTTGCGTTGGCTGCGGTCGAGCACACTGCCGGCATCGTCAATGCGTAACATACGAACCAGTACACGCATTGACATGATCACGGTGTAAAACACTTTGCCGCCTTGTACGCCCATCACAGCGGGCATTGAGTAACACATATCCATCATGCTTCTCCCTGTTCTAGTTCGTTTTCTTTGAGTTCATTCACGCATTTGGGGCACACGCAGACAAAGTATTCATTGTCGTTGATGGCCTTTTGCCAACCTGACTGGCTTAGGCCTTCGGTGATATCTGCCAGTACGTTTAGGCTCTTGCGTGGAATGAAGTGCGTTTTAGTGCAGCTGGTGCAGGTAATTTGGTAGCCTTTCACCACCTCGATTTCTTCGAAATCGGGAGGGGATAGGGTTAACATGCTGCCACCTCTGGTTTAGTCAGTGACATGATCCAGTTGCGTAGCTCAATCATTTGAGGGCAAAACACCATTGATTCGACGTAGGTGTAAAGCTTTGGATAGTCGTGTTGCTTGCGCGCAATAAAGGCCCGCGCATCGGCTTCTGTCAGGCAGGTTTTTACGACTTCTTCAGTTTCTTGAAGGTGAAACTTTTTAAGCTGTTCAGGCAATTCGTCATAGTTATCTTCAACATCGAAATCTTCGATAAATGCTTGAGTGAATACCTCGTCGAATGATTTGACTACATCATGATAAATTTCGATTATATCGTTATCGAATAACCACGTTTTGCACCATTCGTGGTCATTATCGGCCAACCAATCAGCAAGCGCAGTCTTATCACAAACTAGCGAGTGATAAAGGATGTCGCCATCCTCAGTATCGACAATCTCCCAGTGATGGTCGTTGTAACCTTCCTCAGTGATTAGGTATTTTTTCAACCTTACTTGCCACATTGGCTCGGCGGTGCAGCGGCTTGGTTGCTGGTGCATTTGCTGTGACATTTCAAGCAGGAATGCGGGGACTTCGATTAGCTGGCTCATGCTGCACCTTCTTTCGATTCTTTTTCGTAGGCTTTTAACATGGCATTCCATTGATGATCGGGTGAATCTACTCCACCTTCTTCAAAATCATCTTGGGCTTGATGGAACGCCTGGCACATTGCTTCGGTAGGCTCTTTTGGGACTAAGGCAAAGTCATATTGATTTTCAATAAGCCAATCGACAGCACTGCCCATATCCATATCTACTAACTGCCGTAAGTTCATACTTGCTCTCCTTGCTTGATGATTGGCAGTTGTGCGGCTGCGGCACGAACAGCGGCTGCGGCTTCTTTGCCATAGCCCCAAATATCGCCGTTCTCAGGGTTGCGGCGGGTAGGCGCTATCCAGTCGATGTGAATCAAAGTACCTTTGGTGATGTAGTCACGCATGAGAGACACTAAGTCACGCAGTGTTCCTCCGTGGTGGAACCCGCCCCAACGACCACTTGAATGGGTGTAAATTCGCGCTTTGGTATACTCATCAACCACCCAAACCTTGCCGTTTTTATCCAGCTCAAGTGTTGCTAAAGCGCTTTTATGCTCGAAGAATTTACGGCCATGCTCAGATAGGACTTTGATTAGGGCGTTAGCGTGTTCTACGCGCTCGGTGATGATCGGCTCTGGTAATTGGTAATAAGAGTCGCAGCCGCATTTAGGGCAAACATGGTTATAAACAGTTAGCGATTTTGCGGCATATTTAGGGTCTAAAACCTCACTTAATTCTGACTCTCTACCCGTCCAGCGGCATGCGCGGCGACTGCATTCGATACGTTGGCTCATGCTTTCACCTCAACTTTTGCGGCTTGATAAGCACTTTTTACGGCTTCATATTCGCTGCCAAATATCTCGGTCGCATCGATAAGACTAAGGCGGGTATCGAGGTAAATAACATCATCGTGCAGGAACAGCGAAAGCGGGGCGAATAAGCAGTCACCCCAATTTGTACCAATCGCTTCTAGTAAAGGTATGCGTGAAACTTCTTCAGGCATCATGGCATTGTATTTAGCTGTGATAGCTTCTAACGCTTCACGATCTGCGGCTTTCGGCTTGCCGTATTTGGGTGATGAAGCAAAGCAATTAGCTGCTTTAGGCTTGAACCATAAGTGATTGTTTTCAAGCTGGTTGAAGTTGTGAAAGTTAATGCCAGCACACGAAATGCATTCAACGCGATTGCTGAAAATAGGTTTGCCACCAAAGTGGTCTGCTAATTTAGTCGCTTGCTCAATCAAGCCTGCTTTAGCTGCATCAAAGGCTTTGAATGCTTGCACTGCGGTTGCATTGGTAATTTTGTAGTAACTCATATCGATTCTCTCTGCTCTGTTTTCACTGCACTTTAGGGTTGCGTTACGCGGCGATTTCGCCGTTGTAGACCACCCAGCTGATAATCTCTTTTTTGGTCTTGGGGTTAACCTTGCCTGTGGGTTTGCGGTAACGAACATGCAGGTCGCGGCATTGGTCATGTTTTTTTGCTAGCTCAATGTATTGCGCGCAGAGCGAAGGCGTTGAGAGCGAGTGCGACAGCTTTTGTGGCTTCATGGTTTCAAACTTGGCCTTTGCCATTTCATCTAGCTTGGCTTGGTATTCCGATGGGCTGAGTTCGCGACGCTTCGGCTGTACGCCTTCGTATAGGCTGCACTTTTTAGCCGCTTCTTTTTTAGCTATGGTCATGGACACGCCGTATACGAAGAACATGGTTAACTCCAAACTGGTGATTGCTCACTAGGCTGATAGATGGAATAGGGTTGGTTTGAGTTGAACTTGTAAGGATTACTTACACGTTCACATTGGGGGCTTAGCTTGGTGTGCTGGCGAGTCGTGCATATTCAGCGTTGAGCAGGTCTTGCGCGCTGTGCTGGCCGTGCTTTTGCTTTATCTCTTGCCAGCGTTCAATCAGTCGCACCCAAGTGTGTTTTGATTCTGGATAGTCGATGACCAGCTGGTTTAACTCGGCTATCGAGCGCTCGCAGTGGGCTGACATGGCATTTTCACGTTTACGCCCTTGTGCTTCTTGCTTAAGCTCGTTCGCGAGCATTCCCACTAATTTGTCGCTGGTGGCATGGGCCTGTGCATCAAACATGGGGCACCTGCTTTAGGCTGCTAATCACTTGATGTTGAAAGCAGCGATTAATCCAGCTGCAGGTTCGGTCGCTTACGGTGATTTCGGTCGCGATAGGCGGGGCTACTCGGGTGAGTTTTACGCGGCCACTACGAGTTATTTGAATGTTGGCCACTTCGTTTAGTGGTGTCGTTTTTAATGGGCTTTCATCCAACTTGGTGACGTGGAAGCGCTCGCGAAATGCATAGGTGCAAATGTTGTTTTGCAGGTAACGCTCTAGCTCATTTTTGCGTTGAATGACTGTTGGGCAGTGCATTAGGTTGGTCAATTGGGCGAGGCGACAGGCTATGCCAAGGTGCATTAGCAACTTAGCTTCGGTTGTGGCACGTTTATCTTGCGCAATGGCGCATGATTGCGCTGCGATTGGGTATGGCATAGGTCACCTCGCTGAATCGTGGTTATATTTGGCTGGCTTTAAAGGCTAGAAATTAAACGGAAGGTTTCGCGTTATAACAGGTCGAACGGGATCAACTTGGCGAGTAGCATTAGCACTAAGTCGAGAAAGTCGGGTTGCTGAGTTTTCATGGTTTCGCGTCCTGCAGGTGAACATCTTTGAACTATCCGGTAATTCCGGATGGTTCGATTTTATCGTTAGGCAAATCTTCTTGAGCAACATCACCACCACTTCCAGCAAGCTTCCTGCCGCACATTGGGCAGTGACTACATAGGATGCTGATCTGCTTTTTGGTGAGATTAGCCTTAGGTTCACCGCTACGTTTTATTTCGCGGTAAGTTAGCTCTATCTTTGGATTTACAGGGCAATGATCACCTGACATGAAGAATGAGTAATTTATCCATTTTGCATCAAACTCAGTCACATCATCATTTACCTGTTTTCTAAGTTCAACTTTGGCTCTACTTAATAAATCGTCAAAACAATTGCATTTTTCATTACTCATACTGACCTCGATATGGATGTTTTAACTTAAAGATGTGTTGTGCCGGTTACGTCATCCGGCGGCCTGAACCCGTCTTCTGCCGCGCTATGCCGCTAATAACTGGTGCCGAACTTTCAGGCGTTTCAGCTGCTTTACCAGTGGGACCTTTATTTATTAACCCTAACCAGATCCAAAGCTGGCTATCGACATGGATACTCGGGGCACAGTCATGACCTGCGCTTGTAAGTGGCCGCTTCTAACGGCTAGTGATTTACATGGGATTGTCCTCTAGTGAGATTGTCTGCTGGTGCCGCAGGCTGGCGTGATTAGTGTGATTTCAAAACCGCTAATTGTTTTGCAAGCAATAAGCGATTGACGCTTTCAATCTGTTCATTTGTGCCTTCCCAGGCATCTAGCAGTGCTTGGCCTGCTTTTCTGAATTCCGCACCTAGCTCGCGGCGATGAATACACAGTCTTTGTGCGTCACCACGGCTGATATTGAATACAGGGACAACCAGCTCAAGCAGGTTATCCTCGGTAATTTCTAATGAACTTCTGCCATATGTTTGCATGGCGTTCTCCTTGTTATTCGCATTGGTGAAGGTGACTGACTGGCGCTCATTTCCAGTTAGCGAAAGGGTGGAGCCTATAGCACCACGGTTGGCTCAGTCGGTAGTCGAGTCTTACTATTCAGCCACCTTCCCAATGCGCCCTGTTGCCAAGGCGATTGTCCATCTACCACACCGCCGATGGTTGGCGGGGCTATACACATATTTGGGTCATGCTCGCAGTGAAACCATTTAGTACCTGTTCTTATGGGCTCTTCCCACTCAAACAGTCCGGTCGCCAATAGCGGTGTATAGGTCTGTTTACGCGGATTACTATCCTCCGCCGCGTGATCCTCGGAGTAACCTAGTCCGCTCTAGGCGGGTTTAGTTGTTCATGGGCCAGATTGTTAAAGAACGTGGCATGTCGCCGATACGATAAATATTACATAATGGAATTATTGTGTCAATTACAAAATGGAATAATAATTCGGTTTGGTATAATATTGCTTAAGGGATTAGTGTTGATATTTAGAGGGGCAGTAATTAATGGGCAATAAAATGGATAGATTTTTGATGGTTTCAACAAGGCGAACAGTGTTTTTTGAGCTGAAGATTGGAGGGGGTAATCGTGGATAATAATCAATGCACTATTATTAAGTTGTCAGGATCACTAGCCAAAAAGTTTGGCCGTGAGCATAAGCGCTACTTAGATACGGGTACGACGATAGAGGCATTTAGCGCCATTAAAAACACGGTTAAGGGGTTTGAGCAGTTCATTAAAGAACAGGCCAAGCTTGGGTTACGCTATGCAATTTTTCGTAATGGTAAAAACACAGGTGAAGATGAATTTGATTTGGCGGGTTCTCGAGACATCCGCATTGTGCCTGTTATCGGTGGCAGTAAGCGCGGTGGAGTACTGCAAACTATTGTTGGGGCAGTCCTAATTATTGCTGGAGCTTTTTTATCAACGACACCATTTGGTGCTCCATTAATTGGAGCCGGTGTAAGTATGGTTGCAGGTGGTGTTATCCAAATGCTTTCACCACAAGCGAAAGGGCTTAAGGGCAGGGAGGCTGCTGAGAACGCCCCAAGCTATGCTTTTGGCGGCGCAGTTAATACCACCGCCGCAGGGAACCCAGTCGGCATTGGTTACGGTAAGCGCCGCATTGGTGGCGCCATTATTAGTGCCGGTATTTATGCTGAAGATATAGCAACGACTAAGCGACCAATACAAAGTGGCGGCGGTAATGGCAATGGAACACAAGAGCCATAGTTTTTACTGTGAGGCGAAGCATAAAAAACCCGCATTCGCGGGTTTTTTCTGTTATTTAAGTTAACAGTTGACTAGGTTAACTGGAAAGGCTTTTCATCTGGTATTTGTAGTTGTTTTGCAAATTGATAAATTGATTGTTTATCAGCAAATGGCAATACATATACTCCCAAGTTAAGCATTTCTCGTTCAACCTCTAAGTAGGCCGCTTCAAGTTCATTTTTACAATTTGCAGGCTTTTCTACAGTAAACAGCATGTGCCGAGGTTGTACCGTCTCATTGTTGAGCAGTCGTTTTGCTCGTCCTATCCACTTTTCACCGTGTTCCAGTAAGCTTATTGGTTTAGTGTGGTTAAACGCAAGTGGCTTTATTACTTTTAGATGAGTCTCTAAAGTGGCAACTAGCGGCATTTTTATTGCTGTATTAAGTTCACCTGTTAATTCTTTTTGAACAAAATGCATGTCACTTACATTTTTCCGTAAACCACCACGCAAACTTCTTACCATAACTTGTTCGCGGTACTCTTTGGTGACAAAGTCACGACCAACGAAATAGTCATAAAGTTCATCAAGTTTTTTCGCTGGGTCTTCAGCCAAAATGGCTGACATGTTGCCAAATCGAAAAACACCTTCACGTAGCCGGGTCACTTCTTGAAAGGCGCTTAACTGGTTTTTACCTGTTAAAAATGAATGATCTTCCGTTACTCGCTGTAGCTCAGTATGAAAAATATCCAGACCTTTTTGATAGATGTTTCCGTCAAGATCATCAAAGAAATCAGTTACTCTGGCGAAGCGTTTTGGCGCCATTTTAAAAGATGAATAACCTGTTTTTGGTGCAAAAAGTAGCACCCCAACATTGGCAAACTCTTCCGTTTCGAGGAACGGCATAAAGCGAATGATGGCGTAGTGGCATAGTACCGTCACTTTATCCCCTCCCAAAATTGAATGTCTTTATAAGAAAGTAATCTTACCCTGATGGTGTCAAGGAAGCTAGATTTTGCTGCTTCATTATCGAACCAATCCAGCGGAATTTCATCTGCGAATTGTTGCCAATGCACCATAACCGCATCGAACCTATCACTATAAATTAGCTGATCATCCATCCTTTTTTGTTCGCAATTCCAGACAGTTGATGCCAAGTGTAAATCTTTATGGTTAGCAATTGAGAAATTATCATCAAATGCTAAGTTATGGTCAAATATAACAATAGACGATTGGTTTAAATCATAAAAAGCATTTGGGTTACCACCAAATTTAGTAAGGCATCTATCTGAATTTTTCACCCAATAATCAAAAATATACAGATCTAACATGGTTTGTTTATCGATATCCCCAACTTGACTGAATACCATTTCCGTAAGGTTTTCAACAAGCTTTGAGCCAAAGCACCATTCGATATCCAGATCAGGAAAAGCACCGCTTTCAATTATCTCTTGAGGGATTCGTACAGGTGCGAAGTCTGGTATTGGTAGGCCAAACTCTTTACATAAAAACGCACAAAGTAGTTCGACGGCAAGGTGCTTTCTGGTGGTATTAGACCCTTTTACAACATATTTAGCACCATCACTACATCCACATATATAAGGTAGTGTAGCGCCTTGGTCTAAGCGCCGAATAATTTGATTTATTTCAATTGTCATGGCTATCCTTTTATCAGCGCCATAAATTCATCTTCATCTAAAATCTGAATGTCAAAGCCTTCATCGATAAGAGCTTCTGCTTTTATCTGTTTGCTGGATATACCCGTTGGGCCAACTAGATTTTGATCCTGTTCACCAACGACAAGATAATTTGTCTTTTTAGATACACCTGATTTAATTTCAAGCCCAAGTTCAGCGGAGGCTTCAAAAGCTTCGGCGCGAGTCATGGACAGTTCGCCCGTAAAGACGATTGTCTGACCGTATAGCTCACCCAATTCATTGGGTGAGTATGCTTTATGGTCTGCGCCTGAAGATTTAGTAAATGGTTTTTTAGGGGTAATCTCATTGATATGGCCTAATGTCACTGCTGCTCGCATAAATACTCGGCCAGCGGCAATCGCATCAGCTTTAGCGCGATGCGCTTCATTAAGCTGGACATTACAGTGCTCAGCCACTGTGGCTAATTTGTAATTAGGCAAATTGAATGCAGCCTTTGCCAGATTCAATGCACAGTGGTAATGGTTATTCAGTATGATGCCAACATTAGCGAACTCAGCATCTAAAAAACCTTTATCAAACTTGGCGTTGTAAGCCACTATTGGCAGATCACCTATAAATTGCTTTAGGTCTTGCGCTACATCAGCAAAGGTTTGTTGATCAACTAACATCTTGTTAGTTATCCCAGTAATAGTAGTGATCTTGCGTGGGACTTTTACATTGGGATTAATCAACGATTCAAATACAGGATGATCATTAGATAGCAAATCAAATTTGATCGCAGCGACTTCTATAATTTTATCGATACCAGCCTCAAACCCTGTGGTTTCGGCATCTAGTGCGATAAATTTGGTAGGGATATATGGGTGTTTTGCTAAAAAATCTGCGGTTTCTTTATCCATTCTGATTGCATCCGTTTTATTTATAGAAACCACTAGGTAATATTGCCATGCTGCCAGAAGGTTCAAGAGCAACTCGATAAATTTTATGTTGTCCTTTTTTAATCGAGGTTTCTGACTGGCGGAGGCTGCTACTTATGCATAAGCCACTACCAGTTAGCTGTAACCCAAGAAACATTTCACCTGCTTTGACATTGAATGTCGCCTTTTCAGATACATCTAAAGTCGCAGCTAACTCTTCATTAATAAAAACATTAATATTGCAACCGCTGCCCAAAAAGCCGCTATCCCTGATAATGGTAATGACGGCATTTCCATCGACATTATTTTTAATAAATAACCGTTCATTTGGTACTTGCTTGGCAGTTTCCACTGAGACTTCTGATGTTGCGCATCCAGATAGTACACATAGCATTAGCGAAAGGATGAACAACTTCATGGTAATAATCCTTTATCATTCAAAATTCTAACTAGTTAGAAAATTTTAATTTTTGCATCCACTACAACACCAATAATCTTACAATTTCCATTAATTGGAAGAGTAGGATATGAGCTATTTAAAGGTTTAAGGAACTTTTGCCCAGCATCAATCACTAGTTTTTTAAAGGTTGCCTCGTTAACGTCAGTTAGCTTTGCGACTACAAAAGACCCATTTTGGTGATCTCGCTCAGTATCAACGAGTATTAGAGTTCCCTCAGGAAAGCTAACGCCAGAAGGTGATGTCATTGAATCGCCAGAAACACGCAGCCAAAAACAGTTTTCACTTGTTCTCTCTGTTGTTTCATACCATTCATCTGAAGCTGGACAGGATTCAACTGCTTCAGTCCAAGCACCCGCTTGCACATAGCTGATAACTGGGTATGACTTTACATATGAGATTTTCGCTGGAACTTCCTTAGTATTCCCCAGCACAGAATCAGGGTAATCAATCAATCCATCTGCCCCCAAAGTCATGTGACTAATCCCCACGATACTCATCATGGACGCAATATCTTCAATACTTGGCTTTCTGTTCCCACCTAACCAGTGAGCGATGGCGCCTTGAGACATTCCCATCTTTTCAGCAAGCATTGACTGAGTTACCCCAGCTTCTTTCATTCTGGTTTTAACCAGATCAATCCAACTAATTTTCATAGAGCAATTATTACCTATTGTAATTGATTGCAGAATATCCATAATGTAATAACTGTTTGCTGTTTTGTATTCCATTGTGTAATATCTGGGTTAGGCAAAAAACGGAGTCTATATGACAAACATCAAAAAAATACTGAAGGCCATTAATCGGTCTCAGGATGATTTGGCTAGCGAGGTTGGAATCTCACAAGGTTCTATTAACCACTATGCCAATGGGAATAGAAAACCTAGCTATGACATGGCTTGGAAAGTAGTAAATGCTCTCAATCGTTTAGGCTCCTCATGTTCATTTACTGATGTTTTCCCAGACCCGTTGGAATGTGGTCTACCTGCTGCAAATCAATTGATTGATACACAGGATAACTAACCCAATGAGTAAACTCACATTAAAGCGCCAAAGTCTCTCATGTACCGATCCACTCTATGCCGCCCATGCGCTTGGGCACGATTACGGTGTAGATAAGCTAGCGAAGGATTTATTCCAGCAGCCCGGTGTGATGTACAACAAGCTCAACCCTGATAACGACAGCAATCACTTGTACCTACGTGATGCGATTCATCTAACTGATTTGGCCGATGACGACCGTATTGTGTCGGCTTGGTGCCATAGCCGTGGGGGCGTGTTCGTTAAGCTACCTGCCGCGGTTAACTGCGATGAAGAGTTGAGCGATCAGCTGTTATTGATTAGCGAACAGATGGGTATTGCACTGGCAGAAATTCGCGACTCCCGCGCTGATGGGGTGATCACCCCTGACGAGTTTGAACGTATCGGCCGCGAACTGACCAACACAGTACGCGAAGTGTTGTCACTTAAAGCCGTAGTGAGCAGCCAAGTGCGGGAATTGCCGCAAGTGAATGATTTTAGTATTGAGCTGCAACCTAACAAGCCTGTGACAGTGGCTTTTTCGCAAGCCTTATCAAAGAGCTCATCCAATGAGTGATATTGCAGATGTAGCTGCCATTGAGCAAGACATTCATATCAAGGCCGCGCTAGGCGTTCGCCAGCCGTCATTGCCGTTTACTGGTAGATGCCACTATTGCTTAACCAAGATTACTGGCGCAAGTCACTTTTGTGATGCCGACTGTCGCCATGACCATGAGCGCCTAAAGGCTAATGGGAGAACGTGATGGCAGGTAGAAACTTAGTCTTTACGCCACGGTTTAACGCAAATCAGTTAACTGATAAGTCACGCGAAAAATCATTAGAAATTATTCCTTACACCCCTGAAGAAGATGAGGCGTTTGCGCGGATTCAGCGCAATCAAGACATTGCCTTGCTGGCGAATGTGATCAGGCAGTCACCAACTACGAGTGCTGAAGGTATTGCGGCGCGGGTACTGGATGCGGGGTATCAGTTTTCAGGTAGTGCAGTGCAGTTGAAATAAGAAAGCCCACTAGAGCTGTGAAGGGCCGTGGGCTTAATACCTAGAAACGTTTGAAGAAGTCGAGGTAACGCGATGTTACAAGAACAAGAACTTAGCGTCAATCATGATGCTGGTGGCAGCAATGTGGTGCCGTTACGGCCCGTTGCTGTACACAAACAACAAGTGCGGGGTGGGGTGGTGAAAGCAGACTTGGATGATGGTTATTTACGACTCTCCAATACGCTGGTGGATGCCCTGTGCCGAACGAAATTGAGTGATCGTGAAAGCCGTGTTGTGTTTGCTGTGATCCGTAGAACCTACGGCTATGGCAAGGCCACTGATTGGGTTTGCTTAGAGCAATTAGCCGACATGACGGGGATTACAACAAGCAATATTTGTCATGCAATTAAGTCGCTTACTGCGCGCGATATCATCATAAAAGACGGTCGTAAAGTTGGCGTTAACCCGATTGTTTCGGCGTGGCAAGACAAAAAATCGCATTCGATTAACGGTAAAAAATACACTGTTAAAACTGACAATATTATTGTCGATTCTGACAATGCCATTGTCGAAACCGACAGCGTAGGTTGTCAGAACCGAGAGATACAAAAGAAAGACACTAATACAAAAGAAATACAAAAGATCTCTTCGTCGAACATTGCTGTCGCAATGACCGACAAGCCATTAAAACTCGATGCTGCTGTTCAAACTCCGAATGGCAAACTTTGGGGCACTCAGGACGATTTAACCTGTGCGGAGTACATCTTCAACAAAGTCCTGATTGTTAACCCCACTGCAAAGCAGCCTAACTGGCCTGACTGGGCAAACCAAGTGCGCTTAATGCGCGTGCAAGACCAACGCACTCACCATGAAATCTGCAAGCTGTTTAAGTTTGCCAATACCGACTCATTTTGGGCAAGCAATGTGTTATGCCCCAAAACCCTACGTAAACAATGGGACAAACTTAACGCCAAACTGCTAGCGAGAACATCACATGAAACCACTGCAAACGATTCTGCCGCACACAATCAACGCTATGAGAACCCCACAGCCAGAGTATTCCGTGAACTGCGGGAAATGGCAGAGCAACTCGAGCAGTCAACAGATCACCACTGTGGTGGCCACACAATTGATGCCGACTATGAACCTGTACAGTCGTGATTTTAGCAATCGGTTTGGTGCTGAGCTTGGCAGTGTAGTGGCGGAGTTTGTTAGCAAAATTGGCGAGGCAGGTTTGAGTGTTAGTGAGGTGATGATCGGTATTGAGGCATTTAAACAACGCGCAGCGACCGCGCCATGGAGCGTTAACCCTGCGGAGTTCGTGGCTATGTGTACGCCTACGCCTGAACAGTTGGGCTTGCCTAGTGCAGAACAAGCTTACCGGGAGTGTTGTTCACATGGTCGATGGCCGAGTGAGCACAATTGGAGCCATGGCGCTGTATTTGCCGCCGGCCGTGAAACGGGTTGGTATGAGCTGCAAAACCGTACTGAGCAGCAAACATGGCCCTTGTTTAAACGCAACTATGAGGTTATGTGCCGCCGCGCGGTGAAGGGTGAAAGCTTTGATGCGTGTATTCCTAAGGCGCTTGCTGCCCCTGTAAACAAGCCAGTTGAAAATCAAAAGGCATGTTCGATTATCGCTGATCTGCGCCAAAAGTTTGGGCTAAGGACTGCAAATGGCTCTGGCAATTAAACCGTTACCTGCAGATGCGCCTGATTTTTATAGCGCGATTGTATCGCCAACTGCGGCTGCTATCACGGTTAAAGATGCCGTTAACGATGCCGTGTTGTTTGTTCCGACTCAGTACTCTGCCGCTGATCTACTCGCACAAGGCTTTCGGTGTGCGCGTGAATACCCGTTGTTTTATCACTGCCGTAGTGGTGATTCAGACGCCAAGCGGATTCAAAACCACATGTCTGTTATTCCTCAGCAGTTTAAGCATTCAGTGTCTGTCGAGTACGAACGTTTATTTGCCATTGGTGGGCGCGATGGTCGCTTTCAGGCGAATCGGTTTTTAGTACAGCAGTCCAAGCATTTTAGAGGGGTATAGCGTGATTCGAATTGGCATTGATCCTGACCTCACTAAAAGCGGGGTGGCGAGTGTAGTTAACGGCGAAATAGTGACGCTTAAAAGTATGGGGTTTAGTGAGTTGATTGAGTTTGTTATCAGCAAAAGCCATCTTCCTTGCGCTGTATTGCTTGAAGATGTGGATAACAGGAAGCCGGTGTTTCCTAAGCGGTTAAGGCTGTCGGCTAAAGGGCAAAACCCATTGCTTGCCTACGTTGGCCATGCACCTAGCCAAAGCGGATCTAACGCCAAGGTGAACATGAGTATCGCTGAGGACTTGGGCAAGGTGAAAGCCACGGCCAGACTGATTAAAGAAGTGCTTGAGGATAAGGGCATCAAAGTCACTTTGGTAAAGCCGCTGCGTGGTCCGATTAAAAAAGCCAAGGATAGCAGTGTTTATTTTAACAAGATCACCGGTTGGACGGGGCGCAGCAATGCCGACACTCGCGATGCTGCACTGATCGCCATGTTTGGGCAGGGGGAATAATGACAACTCTAAAATTATCGTTTGATGAGCGCATTGATAAAGCGATCGCATTCTACGTCAATCAACAGTTATCGATCATTGACTCAGCCCAACGTGCAGGCGTTAGCAAAGGCGCACTCAATAGAGCGCTAAAAAAGCGCGGGGTATTCCGTGATAGATCGGTTTTATGTGCTTCAAATCTTGAAAAGGCCATTGATTTATATGTTGGCGGCTATTCGATTTTAAAGGCGTGTAAAGAGGCGGGTGTCAGTAATTCCAAGCTCAGTGATGCTTTGTATTTAAGAAAATTGGTGAGAGAAGATGTGACTCGCAAGCCTGAAAGCTCGGTATCGCGCATTGATCCGCTTGAATCGAAAGAGAGCCGTGTATTTCGTATGGCGCTGGCCATTATTCACAAAAGTGCGGCACCGACTGCGCAATCACATCAAGGGACTGACCGATGATATCGATAGAGCGCTTATTTGAGTTGTTGTCGCCCCGCGGTGTTGCGATTGGCGCTGCAGTCGGTGGCAAAGGGGTTTTTAGTAAGGAGGATGCTATGGGTGTTGTCGCGCAGGTGCAGGGTAAGTATTTAGTCGGCGTTAAAGTATTAGAGGCCAGTATTTGCGGCGATATTGATGCCGAGAATTTGCTGATCAACGCCTTAGCCAAACAGTATGAAACCGACTTTAGGCCTGTTGCGGCGACTGCGCTGGCAAAGCTGGCAGTGAATGAAGTGTGCGGAACCCGCATTTGCAATATGTGCGAAGGAACAAAACTCAATTATCACCGCAATGGTGAGTGCAAACACTGCAGTGGTACAGGAAAGAGGTTGAACACGGTTGAGCAGCTGACTAAATCGTTTTGTGATTTAAGCGGTACCAAGATCACTGCAGAACAATTTAGCCAGCATTTTTACGACAAGTACATGAGCGGCGTCGACACACTGCACCATCATCAAGCCGATGCCGAACGCCATGCAAAGCGGGTATTGCGCTTAGTCGCTGCTGAAAATGAGCAGGTGAACTAATGAGTACACCAGATAACAGACTTAAATTTAATCACGTCATTTGGAGGCAAGGCCACGTACTTGAAACAAGGACGACTCGTCTTTGGAGTAAGCAAACACTTGAACAAGTCAGCCGGATAGAACGCCGCTGCGCCTTTGCTTACTTTTGTGCCCATGATGAAGGTCGCAGCCGTGAGCTTGTGTATCAATTTGATAGCGCTGAAGAGTGTGCGAAAGCGGTTAATGAGCACAATAAAGCGCTAGCTGAGGCACTATCTAAATGATTGAGACAGTAAACGACTTAGTTAAGCGCCTAGTTAAAGAGGCCGATCAACTCGAGTCTATGGGCTCGGTTGATTTGGCTTGTGGCGTTGAAGCTGCAGTGCGGGTGATCCGTGATGAATTAGACGCCAATGCCGCGATTGGTAATGCTGACAGCCACCGTATCGAGCCACTAGAACGCCAGAACAAACGCTTGATGGCGGTACTCGCCAAGCAGTCAGTATTGAATGAACGCTTTGATTTGCTCTGTAAAGACGGCGTGTTATCAACACCTGAATATAAAGCGATGATGCTTGCCAAAGAGTCGATTAAACGCCGGATCAATGCGCTGCCCAAGTGCAGAACCTGCCGCGGAGTTGGCAAAGTTAGGCCGATGTTTGAGCTGCATTGCTGTGATCAATGTGGCGGTGTTGGCGTGAATGTAACAGCCAATAATGAGCTGATTAAGCTACAGCAATCCTTGATCATGTCTGAGTTTGAGTTGATTGAAAAACTGACTGCTGACTTGTTTAAGGTGGGGTTATCACCTGCAGATAAAGAGGCCATTGCCATCCAGTATTTTTACGCGGATTGCCGCACTAACCTGAGGTGTGACTAATGGCCGTGACCTGTATTGCGTTAAGTGACGCCGCCATTAAACGGGCGGTTGCCGATCAGTCTATTACTGAAATCAGGGATCCAAGGTTTCCGCTGCGACTGCGTCTGGCGAGTTCACGCAGCCGTGGTAGCTGGCACTTAATCACCTATAAAGACGGCAAGGCGAATTGGGCTAAGGTTGCCGACTGGCCACTAGTGAGCGCTAAGGCCATGCTGGATGATTTACCGTCGCTCAGCATGCAGCATAGGCAAGATCAGAGTGTGAAATTTAACACCTGGCTAAGTTGCGGCGGGTTATTGAATTGGTATTTAAGCCGGTCACAAACCGATACCAGTTTATCGTTGAAGCGCAAACGCAATATCAAGTGCGCCATCACCAAGCACTTAATCCCTGTGCTTGGTGATGTGATGCTGAGTGAGCTTAATCATCATAAGGTCGATGAGCTATTGATTTGGCCCCTGCAGGCTCGCTACGCATTAGGCAGCGTTCGCCAGTATTACGCGATTTTACGTAAGGCCTTCAAACAGGCGACAGTGCTTAAGTTGATTAGTGATGATCCGCTGGCATCATTGAGTTTTACCGATTTTATCTCGACCCCCATTGCGACTAAGCCACCAAAATTACAATCCACTGATCTGCTGCAGCTGCTAACGAATATAGGTAATGCTAACGATGGCGCCGCCATGCTTATTTTTATCATGCTGGCTTACGGTACCCGTATCGGTGAAACCCGTTTACTGCGCTGGACCTATTACGACGAGGCCAATGCTAAGTTGGTTATCCCTGCCGACATTACTAAGACGCATGCCCAACTGACTATCCCGATCACCCCATTAATGGCTGATGTATTACGTTGGCATAAATCCACGCAGGAAGCAGCAGGGTATCGCGGCGGGTATTTATTTCCGCATCCTCGTCGCAATGGTGGATTAGATGAACGGTCGGCGAATAGTTTGGTTAAGCAAGTGAGTAACAGTGAATGGACTGCCCATGATTTACGCAAGCTAGCAAGGTCGTGTTGGGCTGACTTAGGGATTGATTATATGGTGGCCGAGCAGATGTTAAACCACTCGATGACCAAGCTAGATCAAGCGTATATCCATACCTATTTAGCAGACCAAAAGAGAGCAGCGATTGAGTTGTGGCACCGTCATTTAATGGCAATTTATAACCCATTTATTGGTCGTGTAAATCAAGACAGTGCCAAGACAGGAATTAATTGTAAAACAGCCTAAACCGTTGGTGTAATTGGTTTGCGGGTTGGTTTATGCATCTTCACAAAGGGAAGATATTTAATGAGTAAAGCGAAGGTTTTAACGAATAATAAATCAACAAGAACTGAGTTAGCAAAACAGTTTTTGCAGCGAGCTGAGGCACTAGGCATCAAGGCTTCAATAAAAGGTAATTGGGTAGTTTGGCAACCAGTATTACCCGTTGAAATGCTGTTTGAAGTACCACTAATATCGAATGAAATTTTCAAGTTGGTATCAGCTTCGGAGATTAATGCCAATGAGTAAAACAGCACAATTCAAGCCTTATGGCTTTGGTCAATATTGTTATGTTGTATTGGATCAGATCACCCACTTTGAACCATATAGCAGCAATGGTTATTCCGGTACCAAGATTTATCTTGAAAATGGTACTGAAATATTTGTAGGAGATAGTCCTGCAACGGTGCGCCAAGCCATAGAGCATGCAGGAGAAGTGTAATGGCCTGTGATATTTGTAGTGCCAAAAAGCCAACTACCCCATTAAGTGGACAATATCAAACCGCTGACATTAAAGAGGTTTGCCAAGAGTGTTTGTCGGATATATCTAAGCAACACGACAAGATCAGAACTCATTGCATTGGGTTGATCCCGCTATTTTTTAAGCGCTATGTAAAGCTATACAGGTTTAATAAGCGAGGTGGCAAGTGATTGCCACCTATATCGCTGGGCCAATCAGTGGAAATGTCGAGGCCAATAAGCTGGCGTTCTTTAGTGCAGCAGAGGAACTGGCCGCAACGGGCAGAGTGGTATTGCACTCTGCAGGGTTGCCAGTTGGGCTCACTGAACCCCAGTACATGGATATCTGTTACGCCATGATCCGCGCCTGCAGTGAGATAGTGATGTTGCCCGGTTGGCGCAATTCAGATGGCGCCACCGCCGAGTATTACTACGCCAAGAAGATCGGCCTTAAGATTGTGTTCGTTCCAACTGGAATAGACATTGCCTATGGGATGAGTTTAGTATGCTGATAGCAAAATTTAAGAACCAAACATTATGATTAATATCCCAAATTATACCGAAGCAAGTGAGCATGATGCCGTTCCTTTGCATTCTGAAAGTCAAATTATTTATATAGTTAGGCAGCAAGGCGTTTACTGGAAGGAGATAGTTGGCATATTCACCAGTGAAAGCGAGGCTATTGATAAATGTAAAATGATGGCATCGCTTGATCGTGATACCTATCATGCATGGATAGTAACTAAACATAAGATTGGAGAGTTCATCGAGGTTGATCTTACTAAGGACTTCCAAAGCGCAAGCGCTTCAGAAAGCATAGTATTTTCAATAAATGGCAGGACTAGTAATCAGTTAAGTGATAAGTAATTCAATAAGGTTTTATTATGGATGATGAGAAACTAAAGCAGCTTAGGGAATTAATCGATCAGGTTGCAAAATCAAGCACTAAAAAGAATGCGGTCCCATCGATTAGAAAGCTAGACTTCATGGTTTCAAATATCGTTGGTCATCTTAATGGTTATACCGCAGGTAAACTAAGGGAAGCCGTTCTCTATGCCAAAGACGCTGCTGGTCAGATTAAGAATCGAGATAGCTTAATCTCAAATATGGAAAACTCATGGTCTGTATTTGAAGGTGACGTTAGATTTGGTGATTCAGGCAAGAAACCTTTCAATAAAGGTGCATCAACACATGGTAGCCAACATAAAAAGTCAGTTAACTGATAACTAAATCATTCAAAATTTGCTAACTAAAACTTAAGCGCTATAATCACTGTAATTATATACAGTGATTTGGTGCTTTTATGCGTGTTTTTCCCTTTATAGCTGTACCGGCACACGCAGGGGTTCATGGCTTTGAAAGCCCTGCAGCAGAATACACACAGCTCGGTTTAAGTCTGGACGAGCTTTTAGTGCAACATCCTAGCGCTACTTACATTGGTATAGCGCAGGGGGATTCGATGCAAGGCGTTGGCATCTTTGACGGTGACGTACTCATTGTGGACAGGCATGTTACAGCTCAACAAGGTAACGTTATCGTTGCAACGCTGAACGGCGAGTTCGTGTGTAAAATCTATGACAAAGCCAGAAAAATGCTTTTATCATCTAATGAACAACAGCAAGCCGTTGAGGTTAAAGATTACGATGACTTCCGTATTGAAGGGGTTGTAACTCGGTCTGTTAGGTTGCACACCCATTGTTCTATATTGGCGTCACAAATATGTATGCCTTAGTTGATGCCAACTCATTTTACTGCAGTGCAGAGCAAGTCTTTCGACCAGATTGGCGTGGCAAGCCAATAATCGTACTAAGCAACAACGATGGATGTATCGTTGCCGCGAATAGGCAAGCCAAGGAAGCTGGTATACCTAAATTTGCGCCTTACTTTCAAGTAAAAGATCAGTGTCAGAAACTCGGTGTAATTGCTTGCTCTTCAAATTATGAGTTGTACGCCGACCTATCGTCTAAGATGATGGAAATTATTGGTCGGTTTGCACCGGATCAACATGTGTATTCTATCGATGAAAGCTTTCTTTCCTTCAAGCATTGTTATCCAGCGATTAAGTGCCTAAAAACACAAGGACAGTTAATCCGTCGCGCAGTATGGAAAGAGGCTTGCTTACCTGTATGTGTTGGCATTGCTGCTAGCCTTACGCTGGCAAAAATTGCAAACCACGCAGCTAAAAAGTTACCGGGTTATAGCGGTGTTTGTGTAATTGATAATGAGACAGAACGGCTAGCCATTTTAAAGCAAACACCAGTTGGTGAGGTGTGGGGAATTGGTCAGCGGATTAGTAAAAAGCTTGAGTTAATGAACATCAACACCGCTCTTGATCTTGCTAAAATGCCAGCAGGACTTGCTAGAAAGCAATTCAGCATTGAGGTTGAACGCACAGTGCGTGAACTCAATGGACAAGAATGTAAACAATGGGACCAAGCCAGAGCGGATAAGCAACAGATATTCTCCACCCGTTCAGTTGGCGAAAGGATTATTGATTTTGATTCACTCCTGCAGGCCTTGAGTAAACATGTCGCAATTGCCGCTTCTAAGGCAAGGGCGCAAGGCTCAAGTTGTAAATCAATGCTACAGTTCGCCAGCAATTCTCCTTACGACGAACATCCTGCAAGTTTCAAATCTATTGTTCACTTCCCCTGTGCTACCAACTGCACTGTAGAAATGACCAGAGCGATGACAGCTGCTGCACCTAAATTATTTAGAGAAGGTGTGAGGTATTACAAGATCGGCATTGGGCTCATTAATCTAAGTTGTGACAAGTATCAGCAATTCGACTTATTTAACGCACCGAAAGCAGATCCAGCTTTGATGCAAACACTTGATGGCATTAACTTACGCTATGGCCGTGATACCTTGTTCTTAGCCGCTCAAGGTATCGAACAAAAGTGGGCAATGCGGCGTGAGCTACTGACACCCCAGTACACTACCAAGTGGGGCTGTTTGCCAAGGATAAAATGCTAAAGCCTTTTAGAATATTATGCATATTTCATATGATTTGAGGGTTTGACTATATGGGAAAAGGTGATCACCTTATATCAAAGCGTACTTCAATGGAGCTGGGTGGCTTAAGTATTAGGCTATACGATCATCATGGCTTATGTATTGGAGATGATAAAGTAATTCATTACCTAGGATTTAGTGAATTCTTAAAAAGTGGAATGATTGAAGTAACAACAATTGAAGAATTTACTCAGGGAAATGGCTACTTAGTAGTAGATAAAAAACCTCATATATTTGATGTTGATGTGAGAGTAGAAAGAGCATTTTCTAGGTTAAATGAGAATAGATACAATTTGTTGTTTAATAACTGCGAGCATTTTGTATCTTGGTGCTGTTATGGTGAAGCAAGTAGTGAGCAAGTAAAAATAGCTTCATTAAATGCAATATCTTTAGCATCTACACCCACGCTACCTCTAGTTGGCCTTAAATTTTTAGCAATACCATGGCCAGTTACAATAATCTCTGGTATAGGAATGTACTTAATATCTTTGCAAAAAAACGATGATTCTAATAATGATAATAATGCGTAGTTTTGATGATGAAGATGTGATTTTTATTAAGCTAAGCTGAGTACTGAAATAGTTAAAACTCAAAAATAATCTAAGATGTGGCTCATCAGCATCTATTGACCCAGAACAATAGATTCACTATCGTGCTATAACAATGCGGATTAAAGCATCTAAAGCCACCTTAACGGTGGTTTTTGCATTTCTGCACCTTAAATTATTGTTCAACTTGAAGCCTCAGCATCTGCTGGGGCTTTTTGTTTTGGGGTTAATTCAATGCGCAACAAGATGATAGTCACAGGCCTTAGCCTATCAGCTGCAGCATTCATTACCTTGATCACCTCTGAAGGGTTTGCGCCAGTCGCTACAGTGCCGGTGCAAGGAGATAGGCCTACTGGTGGCTTTGGTTCTACGTATCACGCTGATGGTCGTCCCGTAAAGCTTGGTGAGAAATTCACCCCTATTAATGCGCTTACAACAGCTAAGGTTCACATCTCAAAGGATGAGGAACGCTTCCGCAATAGCTTACCGAATGCTGAGCTTAACCAAACATCTTACGATCTTTATATCGATTGGGTTTACCAGTACGGCATTGGCCGATGGTCAAACTCACCCATGCGTGATCATGTAATCAAAGGCGAATATCAACAGGCATGTGATGCACTTCTGCTTCCGCAGTATCGCACTGTCGCTGGCTATGACTGTTCAACGCCTGGCAACAAGCGCTGCTATGGAGTCTGGGTTCGAGTGCAAGAGCGGCATAAGCGCTGCCTTGACTCACTGCAGTAGATTCACTCTAAATAATATCCAACACAACGCGATTAGCAGCGATTACAGAAGGGTTTAAATTCATGATGTCAGCGGTCAAATCATTCGGTAAAAGCCATGAAATCAACGCCTATGAATCGGTTGAGGCGT
The DNA here is from genome assembly GCF_025653925.1 of Shewanella sp. SM68. Classification (NCBI taxonomy): domain Bacteria; kingdom Pseudomonadati; phylum Pseudomonadota; class Gammaproteobacteria; order Alteromonadales; family Shewanellaceae; genus Shewanella; species Shewanella sp. SM68. The sequence goes on along the minus strand of NZ_JAKKRU010000009.1, from coordinate 88,112 downwards.
TGTCAGTGGGGGTGGGGCGGGTCGAAACCTTGGGACTTTTGCCTAACTGACCGTGCGCTCCCATCTTTATACAAAACCGCGAAATGAAACCTTTTTTTCTGGCGCAGGAAGGTCTTGAAAATGTTCAGTACATTAAAGAATAAAATCATTGCGTTAGTTATCGGTTTATTGGTCGTTTCCATTTTTGCTTTAGGTGTGTTTTTGATGATAAATCAGGGTCAAATAGCACAGTTAAAGAGTGATTTGGCTAGATCTGAGCAATCAAGGGAAAACTTGCAAAAGGATTTGACCTCTGTTTCAGACTCGCTTGAAGTTGCTGAAAAAGATAAAGAAAATTTGTTATCTAGCCTTAGCTTATTAGCGAAAGCATTAAGCAATCGTGAACGTGATCGAAACGAAATTAAGCAGGAATTTGCCGCAAGTAATAAAGAATTGAAGCAAATTTTTAATGGGGCCAGTGATGAAAAAACGAAATCTTGGGGCACTGCTGATATCCCTGCAGATCTTAATAGGGTGCTCGAGCGTTCAGCCAGATGTGCGAACCGTTACCGTCACCAAGATAAAGTATGTTTTCCCACCACAGGAACTGATCAGCCAGTGCCTAGCGCCACGATATTCCAGCAAGAAAAACCAAGAACTTTCTGAATACACCAATTCGTTGATTGAAGTGATTTCATTGTGTGACCGAGATTGGTTAGCACTAGAAACATGGATTAAAAGCGAAAAATCAAAACTGTCTACCGAGTGATCGGAGGCTAACAATGAATATCAAACCATTGGCGCCAATTATGGATAAAGCTACGACAACCGGAAGCTATATTGCTTCGATCTCAACAGCAATAGGCGGCTTTTTGTCACTCAATAATATTGCGTTGTTGCTTGGTATCGCATCAACAATCGCTTTATTCGTAGTTCAATTTCGTCTCTCGCGAGAAAAGAAAAAACAAAACCGAGAATTTCACGAAGCGAGAATGGCCGCGATTAAACAAGGCAACTTAAAAGTAATCAATATGGATGACGGCAATGAATAAAGTCGTAGTAATCTTCAATGGCGCTATCGTTTCAGTTCCAGCTGTCGAATCTGATATTGGTAATGGCGGAAATGGCGCAAAATCATTAGTGCCATTGGTACCCGCTGATTGGGTTGATGTCACTGCATTAAATGCGGCATACCCAACATTTCAGGGCAGTACCAAGCCGCCAGTTATCAACCAAAGCACTCAAGACGATTTAATTGAGCAAATGAAAGCCCTTACTGCAGCACTAACCGACCAAACCACAGCGATCAGTCAGCTGGTAAATAGTAACCTTGAAATCGTTGATCAGATGATGGCCGCAGAGCCAGAAGAACAATCAGGCTATTTAGATGGCTCCGATGAGTTATGAGTCAAAAACCTAGCTGGCGTGATGATAAGCGTAAAACTGCTGAACGTGGGTACGGTGGACGTTGGCAAAAAGCCAGAGAAACATTCTTAAGTCGCCACCCGCTTTGTTGCTTCTGCGAACAAAAAGGCAAGATCACAGCCGCGACAGTCGTGGACCACAAAATTCCACACCAAGGCGATCAAGCCTTGTTCTGGGACACCAACAACTGGCAACCGCTTTGTAAGCTTTGCCACGATAGCACTAAAAAAATAATGGAGAATAGAGGGGTAAAGCCTGGCGCTGATGAAAGCGGCAAGCCTACAGACCCTAACCACCATTGGAACAAGTATTGAGGTGAAAAGTGGCAGTAGGAAGAAAAACCACGCCAACCGCGCTCAAGCTAGTTACAGGCAACCCAGGCAAGCGGCCACTCAATAAAAAAGAGCCGAAATTGCAAGCCGGTATTCCTCGCATGCCAGCTCACTTAAGCCCAAGAGCCAAAGCCGCATGGAAGAAACTCACCCTACTACTAAAAAACATGGGAGTTCTTACCCTTGCCGATGGTATGGCACTTGAGCGTTTATGTGATGTTTACTCTGAAATCCTTGAGCTCAGAGACGAAATTAAGCAAAACGGTCGAACCTACCAAAGTATCAAAATCATCGGCGAAAACATCGATGAAGAAACCAAAGAATTTACGCAAGTCGAGCAAATGCTAATGAAGGCTAACCCAGCCGTGCAAATGCTGGCTGATGCCGATCGGCGCTTTAGAGCCTATCTCGTTGAATTTGGGCTAACCCCATCAGCCCGTAGCAAAGTACAGGTAACTGATGTCGCCAAGAAAAAAGACGAAGTCGACAAATTCTTCGGATGATATAGAAGATCGCGTCACTCGTTGGGCCAATCAAGTTGTATCAGGTGAGTTCTTAGCGGGACCAGACATCCGTAACGCCTGTAAACGGCATTTAAAAGACTTAGAAACAGGCCACGAACGTGGCATTTATTTTGACTTAGCCGCAGCCAATCGCGCGATCAGCTTTTTCCCAAAAGTATTGCGCTTAAGTGGCGGTGATCACGAAGGTAAGCCGTTCCACCTGCTCGATTGGCAAGCCTTTATTGTTGGCTCCTTGTTTGGTTGGAAAGATGCCGACCATACCCGCCGATTCCGCATGTGTTATGTCGAAAGTGGCAAGGGTTCCGGTAAATCACCGCTTGCAGGTGGAATAGGGCTTTACGGTTTAGTCGCCGATGGCGAGGCTAGCGCGGAAATTTATGCCGCGGCGACCAAAAAAGATCAGGCGATGATCTTATTCCGCGATGCGGTTTCCATGGTCAACCAGTCGCCGCAGTTAAGCTCAAGATTAAAAAAATCGGGAACGGGCCAGAGCGTGTGGAACCTAGCCTATCTCGAAAAGAACTCATTTTTTAGGCCAATAAGTTCGGACAACGGCCAATCAGGCCCACGTCCACACATGGCGCTGATTGACGAAGTTCACGAACACAAGAATAACAACGTCGTTGAAATGATGCGCGCCGGCACCAAAGGCCGCAAGCAAGCGCTGATCTTCATGATCACCAACTCAGGCCACGACCGCACCAGCGTTTGTTACTCATACCACGAATATGGCAAGGCCATTTGTGCGGGTACCAAAGAAGATGACTCATTCTTCGCCTTTATCTGTTCGCTCGATGAAGGTGACGACCCGATTAATGACGAAAGCTGCTGGCAAAAAGCTAACCCGTCACTAGGGCACACCTTCACGCTTAAATACCTGCGTGAACAGGTTACACAAGCCAAGGGCATGCCAGCAAAAGAGAGCATTGTTCGGCGCTTAAACTTCTGTCAGTGGGTAGATTCTGCCTCACCTTGGCTATCAGCCGACACATGGACAGATTGTGAAGATGATTTTGATATCAGCGAACTCTTAGGCGAAGAATGCTATGGCGGGCTCGACTTATCCGGTACCCGAGATTTAACGGCATTAGGGCTCTATTTCCCTAAATTAAAGACCTTATTAGTCGAGTTTTGGACACCAAAAGACACGTTGCTTGACCGTGAACGCACCGATAACGTGCCGTATTCAGCATGGTTAAGGCAAGGTTTTATCCATGCACCACCCGGGCATGCAGTGGACTACAGCTTTGTCGCCGAACGCATCGCCGACTTATCAGCACAGTTCAATATCAAATGCATCGGCTTTGACCAATACCGAATCCACTACCTCGAACCAGAGCTAGCCGAGGCAAACGTGTTTATCCCGCTGGTTAAGCACGGGCAGGGCTACTACAAAGCATCTGAATCAAACCTGTGGATGCCACGCTCAATTGAAGAGTTCGAAAAGCTGATCACCAGTAAGCAGATCAGAATCAAAACCAACCCATGCCTAAGGTGGAACGCAGCAAGCGCAGTGCTTGAGGCAGACGCTAAAGACAACCGTATTTTTACCAAGAAAAAATCCACAGGCCGCATCGATGGCGTAGTCGCCGCCGCAATGGCAGTGGGAACGGCATTAGAGTCAGATGGCATAGATGATACCGAAGATTGGTTAGCAGCGATAAGGGACCCAATTTACTAATGAACACACCACTTGCTCTATTCATTGCCCTAGCGCTCACAGGTTCATTACTGGCTGTCGCAGGCGTTTACATTCTTTTTGGGCTTGGCTGGTCATTACTAGCGGGTTCATTGTTTGCATTCGCTGGCGCCTCATTTTTACGTAAAGGAATGGCTGCGTGAAACCAACCAACTCATTAGGTTCAGTCATTGCGAAAGCGGCAAGCCAACCATTTGCATCGTTAGATAGTTTTATGGGTAAAACCTTAAGGCTCACAGACGGTGATTTTTGGTCGCAATTAATGGCAACCTCAAAAAGCGGCAAAACGGTTAATGTGAATACCGCCCTGCAGCTTGCAGCTGTTTGGGCCTGTGTTCGCCGCATTGCTGAAACCGTTGCCATGCTGCCATTGGGGTTATACGAGCGCCAAAGTGATGGCGGCAGAGTACAGGTTCAAAGCAGCCTATCGAATGTATTAAGTCTTAAGCCAAATGCAGATATGACAGCAATGCAGTTTTGGGAGGCCGTCATTGCCTCCTTACTGCTAAAGGGCAATGCATTCATTGAGATCCACCGTTCAGGGGCTGACATTATCGCGCTCGATTTCCTTATGCCACACCGCATGGATATCGATCTCGCCGACAACGGCAGCCTAGTGTATTGGTACACGCCAAGAAAAGGTAAAAAACGTCAAATCGAAAAGCAAAACATGATGCACATTCCCGCATTCTCGCTCGATGGTTTGATTGGCTTATCGACTATTTCCTATGCTGCCAATGTATTTGGTGGCGCTATGTCAGCCGAAGATGTCAGTGCTAACACCTTTAAAAATGGTATGACAAAGACAGTCGCCTTTAAAGTTGACCGGATAATGACTGCACCTCAACGTGTGGAATTTCGCGAATATGTAAAAACCATCACTGGCGCAATGAACGCGGGTAAATCCCCTGTACTTGAACAAGGTGTTAGCCCTGAGTTGATTGGCATTAACCCGATTGATGCTCAGTTACTTGAATCGCGAAACTACAGCGTTGAAGAAATATGCCGCTGGTTTTTAGTGGACCCTTCATTAATTGGTTTTGGTGGTAAAGATAGCAATTGGGGCACAGGGTTAGAGCAAAAGATGATCGGCTTTGTCACCTTAACGTTATCGTCTTGGATCCGCCGCATTGAGCAGTCAATTAGCATCAACTTGCTCACTCCAGCACAGCGTCAAACTCAGTACGCTCAATATAACCTTGAAGCCCTGCTTCGTGGCGATAGCGCATCACGAGCAGAGTTCTACGGCAAAATGACTCAAAACGGTATTTACACCCGTGACGATTGCCGCGTTAAAGAAAACTTACCGCGCCGTGGCGGCAATGCCGATGTGTTAACTGTTCAAACCAACTTAGCCCCCATTGATCAGCTGGGTGCTCAATCTGAATCTGCAAAAGTACAAGCCGCATTAAATAGCTGGCTTAATCAAGACAATTAGGGGTAAACCATGCCATTTCCAAAAAGCTTCTCGCAGAGCGGAGTGCGCTGCGATATTTCTCCGCGCGCGCAAGAGCTGTGGAACCCAGCGATTCAGGCCGCGGTTGAAAACACTGAATCTACCATTACGGTTTACGGCATCATTGGCGAGGACTGGTATGGCGAAGGCGTCACACTGAAGCGTATCGATGCTGCGCTACGCAGTATCGGCGCAGATAAAGATGTGACCGTCTACATCAATTCTCCCGGTGGCGATATGTTCGAAGGTATCGCCATTTATAACCGCTTGCTTGAGCACAAAGGTAAAGTGACCACCAAAGTGCTTGGCCTTGCTGCTTCTGCCGCATCCGTCATTTACATGGCTGGTGCTGATGATGCGCGCTTTGTCGCCAGCTCTGCCTTCCTCATGATCCACAACTGTTGGGTATTTGCCATCGGTAACCGCCATGCATTGCGAAACATTGCTGATGACATGGAAGAATTCGATGCTGCCATGGTCGATTTGTATGTTGAAGGCAGTGGGCAGAGTGAAAAAGCCATAGCAACCATGATGGATGAAGAAACCTTTATCCGCGGCAAAAAGGCCGTAGAACTTGGCTTTGCGGCTGGCACTTTATCCGCTGCTGAAATTGGCGAATCAACCGACAACACCAGCGCGAACTCACTACGAAAAGTCGATGCCGCCATGGCAAAAGCAGGCGTTCCGCGCAGTGAACGCCGTCAACTATTGCAAGATTTAAAGTCCAGTACGCCGAGCGCTGCTGGCGGCATCACGCTAAATGCTGATGTGTCCGATACGCAAAACGCTGTCGCCCCCGATCTAACTGCGTTAATCAACGCATCAAACACCATTTTATCTAAATAACTGGAGGCGATTATGCCAAACCCAAATTTTGAAAAACAAGTAGAAGAATTAGGTGCCAATCTAACCAAGATTGGTGATCAAATTAAATCGGCGGCAGAAGAAACCAATAAGCAGATCAAGGCTTCTGGTGAAATGCATGCCGAAACCCGCGATAAGGTCGATAAGCTGCTGTTAGAACAGGGTGCCTTGCAAGCTCGCTTGCAAGAAGCTGAGCAAAAGCTGCTTAAGGGACCGCAAAGTCAGCAAGAAGAACGTGAACTGTCGATCGGTGAGCGTGTTGCGACCGATAAAGAAATGGAAGGGGTAAACAGCTCATTTCGTGGTAGTCGTCGTGTGCAAATGCCACGTTCAGCGATTACTTCCGCCACAGGTTCAGGCGGTGCATTAGTTCGCCCTGATCGCATGGCTGGAATTATTGGTGGTCCAGAGCGCCGATTAACTATTCGTGATTTGATTGCCCCAGGTGAAACTGAAAGCAACAGCGTTGAATATGTAAAGGAAACTGGCTTTACTAATAACGCTGCACCAGTTGCGGAAAACACTGGTAAACCCTATTCAGAGATTACCTTTGGACTAGTGCAAGCAGGCGTGCGTACCATTGCCCATCTGTTTAAAGCTAGTCGCCAGATTTTAGATGACGCAAAACAATTGCAAAGCTTCATCAATGCACGCGCTGAATATGGATTAATGATTAAAGAAGAATTACAGCTTCTTTATGGCAATAATACTGGCGCTAACCTGCACGGTATTATCCCGCAAGCTAGTGCTTACGTTAAGCCAACAGGTGCCGCTGTTGTTGATGAGCAGCATATTGATCGTATTCGATTAGCTTTACTGCAAGCAGCTTTAGCTGAATACGCTGCCGACGGTATCGTACTTAACCCAATCGATTGGGCTGTGATCGAGATGCTTAAAGACAGCAACAAAAATTACTTAATCGGTAAACCACAAGGCCAAACTGCCCCAACATTGTGGAATCGTCCTGTAGTTGAAACCCAATCAATTGTGCAAAACGAGTTCTTAGTCGGTGCATTCAAAATGGGTGCACAGATTTATGACCGTATGGATATTGAAGTCCTAATCTCTACCGAGAACGACAAAGACTTTGAAAACAACATGGTGACTATCCGTGCTGAAGAACGTTTAGCATTAGCAGTTTATCGCCCTGAAGCATTTGTGACTGGCGATTTCACCTTCGACTAACAGCGCAAAATCACTTAACTGATAACTAAAAGCACAAAGGCCGAATATCTTCGGCCTTTGTCGTTTTTATCAAGACCAATTTATAGGAGCAATACCATGGCTAAAATTCTCGCCATTGCACTTAAATCCTTTTATTTAGGAAATGAAGTAAAAACGCGCGCATCAGAACCATTTGAAGTGGATGAACATCATTTTAATGAGCTAAAGCACAATAAATTAGTTGAGCGCGCACCGGAAGAAAAAACAGAAGAAGTAGATGCTAAGGCCGTTGCAGAAGCTGAAGCCAAGGCAAAAGAAGAAGCAGATGCTAAGGCCGCTGCAGAAGCTGAAGCCAAGGCAAAAGAAGAAGCAGATGCTAAGGCCGCTGCCGCTGCTGCAAAAAAAGCTAAAGCTTAATCAGTTATTCAGGAGTCCTCAGTGAGCACCATTTCCCTAGAGCAAGCCAAGCAATTTCTTGACGTTATCCACGATGAGGATGATGCCAAACTGCAATTATTGCTCAATGCCGCCGAGGATGAAGCCTGTCAATTTATGGGAAGGGAATCCCTTACTATTCTGCTTGATGAAACGACTGCAGAGCTGCCAGCAAGTATCACTATGGGCGTAATGATTTTACTGCAAGCAAACTATCAAGCAACACCAGAAGATGCGGCAAAACTGCGCAAAGCAGCAGAAATAAAATTAACGCCATATCGAATAGGTTGGGGCATCTAATGCTAGCTCATCGTTTACGTCATCGGGTGCATATTCAACAACCGATAATAACTCAGGATCCCCAATCAGGTGGTGATCTCATCGAATGGCAAACCCTCATGTTAGGTGCTAAACCCCTCGATAAGCTCGCTGCAGAAGTATTAACAGGGGCTGGTCGCGAGTTTTATGCAGCGGATGCCAAACAAGCTGAAACTACTGCAAGGATTAATTTTCGTTGGTTCCCCATTGATTTAAGCCTGTTATACCAATGCCGCATTTTATGGGATGGAAGAACTTACGATATCCAATCGGCAGAAACCGATCTAACAGGGCGTCAAGAGTGGCGTTTACGCTGCAAAGATGGCGTTAATCAGGGGCTTTAAGATGGCCGCAAAATTCGATTTCAGTCTCATTGGCTTAAAAGAAGTTAAAGCCAAAATGAACAAGGTTAGCCAAACCGTGCTTGATACGGGTACTCGTACCGCGCTGCGTAAAGCCGCTGGCATAGTTAAAAAAGCGGCTCAAGAAAACTCACTCAATGTGGACGACCCCAAAACAGGCAGGCGCATTCGCGACAACGTCACACTGCAGTTTGCTAGCCGGCTATTTCAACGCGAAGGCGTGATCATGTATCGAGTGGGTATTTCCACTAATCGCGGACGCATTCCTACACCTAACGCCGACGAGGGCGCGCGCGGTAATACCCCACACTGGCATTTAGTCGAGTTCGGTACCGAACATGCCCAAGCACAGCCATTTATGCGACCAGCACTGGCCAATAACATCAATCAAGTGATCGGCCGTTTTACGGTTGAATTTGATAAAGAACTCGATAAGGCACTTTCATGAGTATGGCGCCAATTTTTGTCGTGTGCCGAGAAAGCACGGCGGTAACTGACTTACTCGGTACCAATCCCACAAGGCTTTATCCCTTTGGCCAAGCGCCGCAAAACGTAGCCAAACCTTATGCGGTTTGGCAAGTGATCGGCGGTAGCCCTGAAAACTATATCTCAGGCAGACCCGATACCGACACCTTTGCGCTGCAAGTTGATGTATATGCCGACTCTGGCAGTTCGGCTAATGATGTGGGTGATGCAATTCGCTTCGCCACTGAGCTTGAGGCCTATACCACCAATTACAACGGCGACAGTCGCGACAAAGAAACAGGCAATTATCGTCACAGCTTTGACATCGATTGGATAGTCACACGCTAGCCCACTAAAACCATTTCATAAAACCCAAAGCCTCTGCAACCGCAGGGGCTTTTTTGTATCTGCCGCAAGGCTATTGTTAGGAGCACACACATGAGTATGAAAACGCAGGGCACCCAGCTCTATGCAATCGATCCGGCAGATGATTCCATTTTAGGCGTCATCGCGGTGACCAGTATTGATGGTATTGACAGCCCAGTTGATCCCATCGAAACCACGCCATTAGAAGCCATGGCCCGTGAGTTTGTAGCAGGTTTGAAATCACCTGGCGCGGCAACGTTTGGTATCAACATCGACCCACGAATTCCAAGCCACCTACGCCTGCACCAAATTAAAACCGCAGGTACAACCATTAAGTGGGCGATTGGTTTTAGTGATGCTGTTGGCACTCCGCCAACCGTCACAACTAAAGACTTCACTTTACCCACAACCCGCACTTGGATCACCTTCGAAGGTTTCATGACGGCCTATCCATTTACGTTTGCACAAAACGATGTGGTTAAGTCCACTATCGGAATTCAGGTATCAGGCGATCCGATTCTAGTGCCTGCCTCCGTAACGCCTTAATCATAGGCAAGCCTGATTAACCTGAATTAAGCCCACTTAATCAGTGGGCTTTTTCTTAACCGTCTTAACTTAATCCTAAAGGAACAATCATGGAATTAAGTGTTGCTAGCCTTATTCAGTCGGGTTCCTATTCTCCCGCAAAGCCAGAACTCCGCGAAATTTCTTGGATAAACCCCGCTGGCGAAACTTGCACCGCATCGGTATTCATCCGTAAAAAGTCATTCGCCACGGCTAATATAGAAGCCAATAACTACCACAGTGGTATTGACTCGCTCACCTCGCGCATTGTGTCCAGTATTGTCGATGAACACGGCAAACCCTTATTTGAGATTGACGACATTCTAGGCAATGACGCCCATGGCCCAATCTGCGACTCACTTGGTATGGCGTTAATCGGAGCGATTAACGAAGTGAACGGTTTAGGACTTAAACCTGACCCAAAAGCCTTACCGCCGACGACGAATTCTGGCACGAACTCGTCCTCGCAGGCGTTGGCGGACGAACCATCGAAGAAGCCCAGCAAAACCTCACGCACCGAGAAGTCATCAACTGGATCGCCTACAGAGCAAAGTTCGGTCCCTTAAGCCTTCAAGCACGGCAAGAACGCATTGCCGCAGCGCAAATGCACCACCTCAATATCATTCACGGCGGCAAAGCCGATCTTGAACACTTCATGTTGTTCAGCCAGTTGGATGAAGCGCCGCAGCAAGAAGCCACAGTTGATGACGTGCTTATGATGCTAAAAGCTAGTGCCATCAAAAAATAATTCAATTTAGTAGCAATAAGGCCAAGGACGGCCACCAAACACCCTTAAACCAAGCAGGAATTCCCATGGCAAATAAGTCACTCGGCACACTAACGCTAAACATGGTTGCCGAAACGGGCAGCTTTGTTGAAGGTCAGTCTAAAGCTGAGCGCGCATTAGCTAAAACCGAAGCTGCCGCAGCAAAGCAAAAAGCTGAGCTCAATAGGCTTATGGGCCAGATTGATCCTCTGGTTGCTGAATACAGCAAATTAGACAAAATGGAGCAGCAGCTTCGTCGCCACCGTGAAGCCGGAAACTTAGGCCAAACGGAATATGATTCCTACACGCAAAAAATTGCCAAGATGCGTAGTGAGGTGGGTAAGACTAGTGTTGAGTTTGATAAAAATGGAAAGTCAGCAAAGGAATTAGCCTTTGTGACTCGTGGTTTGCCTGCCCAGTTTACTGATATCGCCGTATCGCTCCAAGGTGGTCAAAACCCCATGACCGTGTTCTTACAGCAAGGCGGTCAGTTAAAAGATATGTTTGGCGGCGTGGGCCCAGCAGCTAAAGCCATGGGCGGCTACATACTGGGATTAATTAACCCATTCACCATTGCAGCTTCTGCCGCTGGCGTAATGTCGCTGGCGTATTACCAAGGCAGTATTGAGGCAGATAGACTACGTAATGCATTAATACTGACGGGCAATTCTGCAGGTACCACTTCAAACGAATTGATGGAATCCGCCAAGCGCATTGATGCCATTAGCGGCACACAACGCCAAGCTGCTGCTGCATTAGCTGAGGTTGCGAATACAGGCAAGTTTACCGCCAGCCAAATAGAGCTTGTGAGCCGTGCTGCAATACAAATGGAAAATGTCACTGGCAAAGCGGTCGCCGATACGGTCGCCGAGTTTGCCAAACTAGCTGATGATCCCGTTAAAGCGGCTGAAGAACTCAATAAAAAATATAACTTCCTCACTGCATCTGTATATGAGCAGATTGTAGCGCTTAAGGAAGCGGGTAAAAGCACCGAGGCATCAGAGTTAGCTTTTAGAGCCTATGGCGATGCCATTAGCCAAAGAACTAAAGAGATCACCAGCAATCTTGGCAGCATAGAAAAAGCATGGAAGGCGATCAAATCGGGCGCTTCTGAGTCTTGGGATCAACTGCTTAATATTGGCCGTATCGATACACTAAAAGAACGACTAGCCGATAATGCTAAAGAGATTAATAAGTTAGTTTCTCTAGGCAAAGGTTCAGGCTTTGAGTCAACTCGCCGTGAAAATTTATTATCTAAGCTGCAGGCGGAAGGTAATGAGCTCGTTAAGCAAATCCAGCTAGAAGATAAACTCGCACAAGAACAAGCAAAACGGGCAAAGATCAACCAAGACTCAATCGAGGCTCAGCATGCCATTGCCAAGGTGACCGAGGAAACCCTCACCAATGAGCAAAAGCGCACTAAGGCAATAAAGGAATATAACAACAATATCGAAAAGGTGCGGAAGGCCGATGCTAATAGTGCCTTGCTTGAACCTGAAAAAATTAAACGTGATCTCGCCTCGATAGAGGAAAAGTTTAAAGACACCGCTAAAAAGACCAAAGCCTTTGCTGACGACGCGGCCACTACGTATCTCATGCGTTTGCGCGAAACTCAAGCAGGCTTGCAAGGTCAGCTAGAGTCAAATATCAAGCTTACTCAGTCGCAAAAAGAATTAGTGCAGTTTGAGCAGCAAATCGCCGATATCAAAAATAAAGATGTACTTACCGCACAACAAAAAAGTTTGTTAGCGGAACAATCAGTGATCCGTGCTCAACTCGAAAAGAACGTTGCACTCGATGAAGAACTTAAAAAGCGTAATGAATTTATCCGACTGCAAAGCTACAGCGCCAATCTCACTGCCAACTTAGCCGCAGAACAACAGCGCAACGCCGATAAACTTGCCACCTTTGGCCTTGGTGACAAAGCACAACAACGCTTAGGTGATCGCCAAGGGATTGAGCGAGATATCGAACGCGCTCAGGGCAAAGCGTTATCAGATAACCTCGCAGGTAAAACTACCGACGAAGAATATCAGCAACAGCTTTCCATGCTGAAAGATAACCTAGCCGCACGTTTATCCGTTCAGGATGAATACTATTCTGCTCTCGACGCCAAGCAAGCCGATTGGACTAATGGCGCCCGTTCATCAATGCAAAACTACATTGATGCCGCGGCTGACATGGCAGGACAAACTAAAACTCTCATGGATGGTGCTTTTGGTGGTATGACCGATGCGCTTACCGATTTTGTAATGACGGGTAAGGCTGACTTTGCCGGACTCGCTAAATCCATCATTGCTGACATGGCAAAAATAGCAATGGCTAAAGCTGCCGCAGGTCTTATTGGCAATATCTTCGGCGCTTTTATTTCTGGTGGTGCAAGTGCAGGAAGCTCTGCATCAGATTACACAGGGTCAGCTTATCAAGATTGGATGGCTAATGGTCATTCAGAGGGTGGCTACACCGGAGCTGGCGGCAAGTACGAGCCTGCAGGCATTGTTCACAAGGGTGAGGTCGTTTGGTCGCAGCGTGATGTAGCAGCCGCTGGCGGCGTGGCCACAGTGGAAGCCATGCGCAAAGGCAATAAAGGCTACGCCAATGGCGGCATAGTTGGCGGCGCAGCCTATAACGGAGTGCCAGTCTCGGCAACGGCTGGCGCTGGCGTGGTGCATGTTGAGGTCAACATAGATCAAAGTGGCAATGCCACCACCAAAGCCGATACCCCTGCATTAAGTCAGTTCGGCAGCGAGCTGGGTAAATTTGTCGAGCAAAAATATCGAGATCTATTGGCGAAGGATTTACGCCCTAATGGTCAAATTGGCCGCACTATGGCTGGAGGTTATCGCTAATGACGCAACTATTCACATGGGCACCCGACAATGGTGCCACAGGCGATACCCAATATCGCACCCGCACCGCACAGTTTGGCGATGGTTATAGTCAGGCAGTTGGCGATGGTATCAACAGTAAAGTTCAAAGCTGGCCGCTGACGTTTACCAAAAATAAAGCCACAGCTGAAGCGATCACCGCATTCTTTGATGATCACCAAGGCTTTAAGTCGTTTTCGTGGACACCACCCCTCGGTACCGCCTCATTGTGGAAAGTGACTCAGCAAACAAACACCCCGTTAGGTGGTGGCATGTACCGCATCACTGCCATTTTTGAACAATCATTTCATCCTTAACACTTCGCTATCGGACGTAAACACATGGCATTTGAAACTATCAGTCTTGGCACCCAGCCAGCAGGCACGGGTGGCGATACCGCCCGTACCGCTTTTGAAAAGGTTAACCGCAACTTTATAGCTACAGAAGTACTCGCTGCCGCCATGTCACAAGCGCAGTTTGATGCAAACCGCAATGCAAATAAAGAGCGCTATGCCGCAAGTGGTTTTGTGCATTTTGGTAACCATGAAGATGGAAAACAAGTTAATGAGGCTAAAAGCGGACTATATACATCTTTAACAACTCCTAACATTTTGCTTATTGGTAAATCTGGAGGGGTTGGTAGTTCAAAAACAGATAACGCAGTTGTAAATATTGATGGTGTAATATTCAATCTTACAACTGAGTATTCAATATCACTACCAAACCCGCCAATATCTGTATCACTTTCTGAAAGAATTGATATTTATGGGCTAGAGACTGAAATAGTAGAAATATCAGAAGAAAACCCAAGTATTTACCCAGGAGGTTTGAGGGGGGTATCTACACCAATAAACTTCTTTTCCCTTACTAACGAACAAAAACGGATAGTACTTTCTGACAATAACAACACCACTTTTATTGGGGTTGATGGAAAACTTTACCAGCATCAAATCTATTCAATTTCATTTGCAGGAACAACTAATGGGGTGACTTCCCCTTCTGAGCAAGGATACGTAAAAAATTTGCTAGGAGATCTATGGATAAAAGGAGGGGTTAAATTACTTTATATTGGGGACGTAAACCGCATAAACGCAGGAGCTTATGACTTAAGTCTTAACCCATCAGGGGCATCTACTTATATTGTGCAAGGTGTAGGTTGGTTAAAATATTACCAAAGAAACGCAAGCTTTACTGGTTACACAACCAAGCAAGACTGTTTTAACTTTTTTATTGACGGTGCAAACGGAGTTTATACTGCAAAAATAGAAAACGGAAAATCAGGTAGACCTGACAAACGTGTTTGTGATGCTATTTACGCTAATGGACAAGGCGGCGTTTGTCGCGATATGCGCTACTCAGCTAACAGCTTGTCTCTTAGTGATTTTTCTGATGCGAATCATAAAATAAAAATCGGTAAATACAGAGGATTTGAGGGGGAAATATTCACAAGAGTTCATCGATTCACTGTTAGCGAGATAGGTGCATACCTAGGAGGCTATTATGTCAGGCTTGCTGGAGCATCATCTCTTTCTGCTCTTGCTGATAAAGCTCACACAATGTTTTTTAATGAGACAAAAAATATAGCTGGGTACGTTCCTGTTTTAGAAAACGATACAATATATCTTTCTTTAGTTGATACTGCTCGCGGACTACCAAACACATCTGATGCAAGCGGAGGGGCATCAATAATGCCTTATACTGAGTCTTCAGTTGGGGATGTTATTTATCTGATTGCAGGAAAAGAAGTTAGTTTTTATGTTGGAGGTTCGTTTCTTCAAACTGATGTAATAGCTACTCCTGCAAATATAATGTCAGAAAGCTTATTTAACAACGGATGGCTAGGGAGTTGGATTAACCCAGTTGGCCCTACTGCCAAGCTAACAAGGAAATCACTTGGTGTACCTGAAACTCTTGTTTTATCAAGCGGATCATGGTCTGCAGCTGGTAATTCTTTTTCAAACATTTTAAATGAAGTTCATAACCATGTAGTGGTAAATAGCGCAAAAATTGCAATACATCAATACCAAGCCTTCGCTAAGCAAACTGAGAATGCACCTAATGCAGTAATTAACGGTTTATTACCATCTAACGTACTTGCTTCATCTGACTATCAACCTGCTAATGGTGCTCTACTTGGTGAGGCGCTAATTCGGAAAGTGCTGAAAAATAATTCAGGAATATCAGTTAACAATAAGTCGCTATTATCGTGTTCCATTGATAGCAACGAAAAGCTAACTTCTGCGTCAAGCTTTGATGGGGTTACTCATTCAGCGTCAACACTTGGTGCGCCAGCAAATAATTCACCGGCATTTAAAGCGGTAAGCTATCCTGCCAACATCAATCGGCAAGCAGTCCTTCATTACGCTTATACCGAGCTTAAGCATAACGGTACTAACTGGGGCGATGATGGCAAAGTGACGATTGTCGATAACCAGTCAACCAAAACAGACCTTAACGGTAATACCGTTTTAGTGGGTACCGCTAAACTTAAAGAGCCAATCGGCTGGATTAAGAACAATATCTAATTCTTGGGGTTCGCTATGCAAGATTTAACGATGTTTCACGAACTCGATGATTCGGGTTCACCTGAGCTCGATGAGCACAATCAACCAGTAATTTGCCATCGGCCAGAGTCAAAAGCTCTGGCCGATGTGCTTTTAGTCACTCAATTACATGCTGCTAATCCGGTAATGCACCATGTGATCGATAAGTTTATCGGGTTATATGCCATCACGCAGCAATGGGATTGGTTCGCGCAGTATCAAGATTGGCTGGCGCGTAAAGCAGATGCTGAGATGAATGCGCCAGCATTAGCGCTAGACTCACAAGACCAAGCCATTGAGCAGCCATTATTTGCTGAGCCGATGCCAGAACGGCCACGACATAAAACCCTTGAGCAATATCGCACTGAAATATTGATTGATGGCATTAGCATTGATGAATACTTATTCCGCACTCAACGCACTGTGGCCGTTAACTCAATTACTGTTGAGGTTGATAGTTTAGTCTTTGATGGTGACGAGCAATCACAACGCAGAATGCTGGCTGCAATTCACGCCTCAGAAGATGCAGGGATTGAAAGCACTATTTGGCGCTTAGCAGATAACACCGAAGCGGCCGTCACTGTGGAGCAGATTCGCCAGGCGCATTCATTGGCGATTATCGAGCAGGGTAAGCTCTGGACCAAAGGTGCTGCCGATGCTTAGTGCTGATATTCAAACCCTCGAACCGGGCAATGAGGTTATTCTCTACGAAATCGATGGTACCGACTTTGGCGCCGATATCCTGCGCTTTCATGCCCACAATATTCCGTACTCAGATGCAGACCTTAATCAACCAAATTTACCCGCGCGCATCATCCATTGGCAAGGCGAGCAATACAGTGCATGGCCAGCGCAGTTAGAAGGGGTGGAAGTTAACTCTGATGGCTCACCCAGCACACCAACGTTAACCGTTGCCAACATCGATGGCAGTATCAGCGCCTTGTGCTTGTATTTTCAGAACATGGAACAAGCAAAGGTCACAATTCGCCGAACACTCGCAAAATACCTTGATGATGCCAACTTCCCAGCAGGCAATAGCGAAGCGGATCCAACGCAAGAGGCGGTAGAGATTTGGTACGTTGATAAAAAAGTAAATGAAGATAATGTCGCCGTCACGTTTGAGCTGTCTAACCCTGCAGACTTGTCAGGCCAAAAAATCGGCCGACAAATGACTGCCTATTGCTCATGGTGTCAACGCGGTGAATATCGTGGCGCAGATTGTGGTTACACGGGTGAAGCTATGTTTACCGAAGATGACGAGCCGACTGACAACCCTGCAGTGGATCAATGCTCTGGCACGATAGCCGGTTGCACTTTACGCTTTGGCGAAAACGAAGAGTTACCCCACGGCGGATTCCCCAGCGTTAGGCTTATACGTTAAGTCTATGCGTTAAGTGATCGGCTATGCGTTAAGCCATATGCGTTAAACAAGCGCAAGCAGTCAAGCATCCATCAAACATTGATCAAGCATTTCCCCGCCGTCGGCAAAATGGTCTAACACAACCAAAGTAGGTCACTATGCATCAAACACTCTTGCATGCTTTTACTCAGCATGCGGCAAACTGCTACCCCAATGAATGCTGTGGACTGATCATCCAGCAAGGCAGTAAGCCTTGTTATGTGCCATGCGATAACAAAGCAACCAACAAAGCCGATGAGTTTGTGATTGATCCACTGCAATATGCTGCCATTGAAGAACAAGGGCAGATCATAGGCATCTGTCACAGCCACCCAGATGCGAGTAGCAAGCCTAGCCAGCGTGATATCGCCATGTGTGAAGCCAGTGGACTACCTTGGCATATTCTCAGTTGGCCTGATGGGGATTTACGCTCTATGGTGCCAACGGGTGAACGTCAACCTTTGTTAGATCGTCCGTTTGTGCATGGAGTATGGGACTGTTATAGCTGTGTTCGCGATTGGTATCACGATGTTCAAAGCATTTTATTGCCAGACTTTGAGCGCCAAGACGGTTGGTGGGAAGGTGAGCAAGAGCTTTACCTCGATAACTTTGCTAAAGCGGGATTTGTAGCACAAACCAATATCAATCTTGCCGATCTGCAAATTGGTGACGGCATCTTAATGCAAATTCAAAGTCAGCGAGTCAATCACGCCGCTGTTTATGTCGGAGAGGGTAAAATCCTGCACCACCTCTATGGTCGCCTTAGCCGCTACGATATTTACGGCGGGTACTGGCAGCGCAATACAAGGGTGATTGTGCGTTATGCTCAGAAATAGGCTAAAAACTTTACAGTCAGTTATGTCATTGGCATAGTAGTAAATTGTAATTCTTTATAAATCTAACTAATGGGTTGAAAATGTCGAACATTAAATTAGTTTTTTTATCTTTGATAGTGTTTTTTTATGCAAATATGGTTAATGCAGATAGTGATTCAAAGCTTATTGGTGTTGGAAATATTATAGTTTCAGCAATGGTTTCTGATGATGCCATAAGTGCATCATTAACTGATAGTAAAGTTAAAACAGAAGTTGAGCTTTTACTTCGAACTTATGGTGTTGCACTAGCAAATAAAGATGACAGTGTTGATGCAGTATTAAGCATTGATGTGCGTTCATTTTTTGAGTACACAGTATCAGGTAAGCTGCAAGGTTATTATTCAGTAATAGATGCTAGTTTGTATGAAAAAGCATTGGTAGATAGAGGCGGAAGATCATCGAATACGCCGCAAATAGTAACAACGTGGAATTACTCAAAATCTGTTACCGGACCAAAAGATTCATTGGTTTCACAAAACATGGAAGCTATTACTGATATTGTAAAAAAATTTTCTAATGAATATTTGAAAGATAATAGAAAATAAAATATGGGTTTTTATCTTATATTAAATTTATAAAAATTCCCGCCACTAAAGCCACCTCTTCAGGTGGCTTTTTTATTGCCTCAAATTCATGCCTTATCGCTGGAATCACTATGCGTATAAATCAAACCACTACCATAAAACTGTCTGGATCCTTGGCTTCTAAGTTCGGCCGCGTTCACCAGCGCCAACTAGAAACGGGCACTACAAATGAAGCCTTTAGCGCTTTAAAAAATACCCTGCATGGATTTGATCTGTTTATTAAAGAACAAGCAAAGCTTGGGCTGCGCTATGCCATTTTTCGCAATGGACATAATACAGGGGTCGATGAATTTGATTTAGCAGGTACGACTGAAATTCGTATTGTCCCTGTCATTGGTGGCAGCAAGCGTGGTGGCATTCTCCAAACGATTCTCGGTGCTGTGATGATCGTCGTTGGTGCTTATTTTGGACAAGGCTGGCTAGTTCAAGCGGGTATTGGTCTGGTTGCTGGTGGTGTGGTGCAAATGCTCTCACCTCAAGCCAAAGGACTGAAGGGTAGGGAAGCCGCAGAGAACGCCCCAAGTTATGCCTTTGGTGGAGCAGTTAACACAACTGCAGCAGGTAACCCCGTCGGCATCGGTTACGGTAAGCGCCGCATTGGTGGCGCCATTATTAGTGCAGGCATTTATGCCGAAGATATTGCTACATCAAAACGCCCAATCCAATCGGGTAGTGGCAATGGCGGCGGCAGTCAACAGGAGCAATAATCAGCATGGGTATTCCTGCATTAAATCAACAATTGACTATTCATGGCGCTAAAGGTGGGGAAGGTGAGCAGCGTTCGCCAGTCGAATCACCTGATGACCTGCGCTCAATTGCGAAAGCCAAAATCTTACTGGCGATCGGCGAAGGTGAGTTTGACGGCCAATTATCCGGACAAAATGTGTTTTTAGATGGTACGCCACTACTGGATCCCAATGGCGCCGAAAATTTCCCCGGTGTTATTTGGGACTTTCGCCCAGGCACTGCGCATCAAACTTACATCCCCGGACTGCCATCAGTAGAAAACGAGGTGGCCTTAGGCATTGAGTTAAAATCAGATCAGCCTTATACCCGAGCCATCACGAACTCATTACTCTCTGCTGTACGTGTGCGTTTTCGCTGGCCAGCACTGCAACAACAACTCGATAACGGCGATGTAAACGGCTATCGAATTGAGTACGCCATTGATCTATCTACCGATGGCGGTAGCTATCAAACCGTATTAAGCACCGCGGTTGACGGCAAAACCACTCAACCCTATGAGCGCAGCCACCGCATTGATTTACCCTCGGGTAACAGCTGGCAAATCCGTATTCGCCGACTTACCCCAAATCAAAATAACAATCGTGTCGCTGATTTAATGCAAATTGCGGCCATAACCGATGTGATTGACCGCAAGCTAAAGTACCCCAATACGGCACTGTTATATGTCGAGTTCGACGCCAGCCAATTCCAAAACATCCCAGTGATCTCCTGCGAGCCCTTTATGCGCAAAGTAAAGGTGCCCACTAACTACAATCCACTGACTCGTGATTACGCTGGAGTGTGGGATGGAAGCTTTAAAATTGCATGGACCGATAACCCTGCTTGGGTGAGTTACGACATCATCCTCGATGACCGTTTCGGCACTGGTCGCAGGATCAATGCTGCGCTGGTAGATAAGTGGGAGCTTTACCAGATTGCTCAGTATTGCGATCAGCTGGTTCCTGATGGCAAAGGCGGCATGGAGCCTCGCTATATCTGTAATATATACATCCAGCAAGCTACCGAAGCGTGGCAGGTCTTGCGCGATTTGGCCTCTATCTATCGGGGTATGACTTATTGGTCAAACGGCCAAATGTACTCAGTTGCTGACATGCCGCGTGACATGGATTTTATCTACACCAATGCCAACGTGATCGAAGGCAAGTTTAGCTATTCATCCAGTAGCGAAAAGGTGAAATACACTCGAGCATTAATCAGCTGGGATAACCCTGATAACGCTTATGAATCCGATGTTACCTCAGTATCAGATCAACCATTACAGCGCCGCTATGGCGACAACGTGGTCGAATTATCGGCCTTAGGTTGCACCCGTGAATCAGAAGCGCAACGCCGTGGCAAGTGGGCTATTTATACTAATAACAATGACCGTGCCGTCAATTTTAAAGTTGGCATGGATGGCAGCATCCCATTACCTGGCTTCGTTATCGGCATAGCAGATCAATTGATTGCAGGTAGCCGCATTGGTGGTCGAATCTCGGCGGTTAACGGCAAGCAGATCACTTTAGACCGTGCGGCCACAATTGCAGTTAATGATCGCCTCATCATCAACTTACCCAGCGGTAAAGCGCAGGCGCGTACTATTGAGGCCGTTAATGGCCGTGTGGTAGCAGTAACAACCGAATACAGCGAAACACCACTGCCGCAACTGCTATGGTCGGTTGAGTCAGACGAGCTAAAGCTGCAGCAATTTAGAGTTCTGCGTGTCGCCAAAGCCAACAGCGACAGCATAGAGTACGAGATCACCGCAGTTGAGCATAACCCAAGCAAATATCCGTATATCGATACAGGCGCACGGTTAGAAGAACGCCCTATAAGCAAGCTGCCAATCGGTGCCCAAGAAGCGCCGGCTACTGTCACCATTTCACAGACCGTATTCACCGAGCAAACACTCTCTATTACCACTATGACTATTCAGTGGGCGACCGCAAAAAATGCGGTTGCTTATGAAGTGGAATGGCGAAAAGACTCTGGCGAGTGGATTAAACTGCCAAAAACAAGCAGCACATCAGTTGATATCCGCGGCGTTTACACTGGCCAATATATTGCTCGAGTCCGTGCGATTAACTCTGTCGATGTTTCGTCGGTACCCAAGTCCTCTGAACTGACCAACATCTCTGGTAAAACTGGCTTGCCTCCTGCAGTAGCTTCATTCACTGCCACACCATTAGTGTTTGGTATTGGCTTAAATTGGTTATTCCCTGCAGGAGCAGAAGACACGCTTCGTACCGAGCTTGAGTACGGGCCCAATAACAGCGAAAGCGGCATGATTAAATTGGGTGATTTTGCTTACCCAATTGCAACTCACACCATGACGGGATTAAGTGCAGGCGCTAATTTTTGGTTTAGGGCTCGATTAGTCGATCGCACTGGCAACGTTGGGCCATGGTCAGGATTTATCAGCGGACAATCATCGACAGACCAATCTCAATATGATGCGTATTTCAGCGAGCGCATTACATCTTCAGCACTAGGGCAGGAGTTGCTCAGTGAAATAGAGCTGATCCCTACGCTAAAAACTGAAACCGATAAAATCCCCGATATACAAACAACGCTAGATCAAACTCAAAATCAAATTGAGCAAATGCAGGCTGAAATTGCCGATATCACTGGTGCAGCAGAATGGGATAGCGGTACCGCCTATCTCACTGGCCAGCTAGTAAAATATCAAGGCAAACTCTATACAGCAAAACAAGATGTGCCTGCAGGTACATTGCCAACTAATGCAACGTATTGGACGAAAATAGGTGAATACTCATCTATTGGTGAAGCGCTGGTGGCGTTAACGTTGCGTGTTGATACGGTTGAATCATCAATAGAAAATATTGATGGGAAATTGACGGCAGAAACATCACGAATCGATGGCATCTATGCGCAAGTTAACCCACCACTCGCAGGTGACATCAGTTGGAATGCCGGAACAACAATGGTATTTGCTGGCGTATGGTCTGAACAATATGCCAGAGCATCAGCTGATGAAGCATTAGCTAAGAGTATTGATGCCGTCGCCGTCACTCTTGGGCAAAATACCGCGGCGATTATTGCAGAACGAACAGCAAGAACGACTGCAGATGAGTCATTGGCAAATCAGCTCATCACTATATCAGCTACAACCGCTGGAAATGCTGCACTAATAAAAGAGGAACAAACCGCTCGAACTGATGCAGATAGTGCTCTAGCTCAAAATATTACGACAGTASAAGCATCAGCTACTGCTGCGAATAATGCTGCTTCGGCGGCGCAATCTAGTGCCGATGCAGCTAATAACAAAGCAAATCAAAATACCGCTGCAATCCAGCAAGAGCAAAGTGCAAGGGCAGATGCTGACAGCGCTTTAGCTCAAAATATCAGTACAGTACAGGCAACTGCAAATGATGCGTCCTCAGCTGTGCAGCAAACATCAACCGCCTTGGTAGCGTTAGATGGAAAGCTGCAAGCGATGTATTCAGTAAAAGTTGGTGTGACCGCCGACGGTAAATACTATGGTGCTGGTATGTCTATAGGCATTGAGAACACGCCAGAAGGTATGCAGTCGCAAGTTTTATTTGACGTTGGTAGGTTTGCATTAATAAACCAGATCACTGGCTCATCAACCATCACAACACCATTTGTTGTCCAAGGTGGACAAGTATTTATCAACACAGCGATTATTGGTGATGCAACAATTAATTTCGCTAAGATTAGTGACACTTTACAATCAACTAACTATGTGCAAAACATTAGTGGTTGGAAGCTGTATAAGGACGGTACTTTTGAAATTAATGGGACATCTGCAGGAAATCGAATGAAAATAACAAACTCTGGATTGGTTATCTACGATAGTAATAACATCGCACGAGTTGAGTTTGGGTTGGATTTGTCATGACAGCAGCGCTAAGGATCCGCGATGAAAGTGGTAATATTACTTTCGATTTTTCCGATAGGTTTGCTCGTATTATTGGTGAGCAAGAAGTAAAAACCATGACAGGATCTGTCACGGTTGATGCTACGTTTGGTGGCGCTATTTGGTACCAATTTCATCCATCTAGCGGCAGTGTTTATGCACCAGCTTTCAGCGTTAGCGGTAATGTCATATCGTGGGTATTTAACAGTCCTTCGATTAATATTTTACCAGATGGAATATTAATCTATGGGAGGTATTAATGGCAGTCGGGCTAAGAGTCAGAAATAACAACAACATCATTCAAATTGACAATACCTACAAAAACTTAGGATTGCTAACAAAAGGTAATGTAACAACCGTCCGTAATACCAACTACTATGGAACTGTATCAGTCGGAACGGTAATAGTTTCAGGGAATAACCCTCAGATAGCGTTAATACCAAAAGAAACTGCGCCAGCGGCAGTCTACCAGCGCGTTAAATCAGGTAACACGTTTACATTTACCATTTTTTCTATCGCCCCTGATACCATTCCTTATTATATTTTTGATTATTCGGTTGCTGGTACGGTAGGCCCAAAATTGAAGATGAGAGATGCTAGCGGAAACTTGTTTTTCGATTCTTCGCGCAATTATTTGAAAATTGTTGGGATGATGGATGTTGATGATGGGCAACCGTCATATATTGAGCATCCAACTCCAGCAGGCAGAAAGTGTGCAGTATTAATGAGTGTTGGCGCTCAGGAGTACGTATACATTCCAGCAGGATCGCCAACACCAAACTACTATCAAATTACTGAAATGTGGACCATAAGCGCAGCAGCCGTTAACAACGAGGCATCATATGCAGCATCAGGAATCATGAACCTTAGGCTATTCCTTCGGCTTGAGTATCATCCAGTTCAGCCAACTGGAATCAGTGTTGGCACAAACCAAGCACAATACCCAATTATCGATGTCACTCATTACTGACGTCGCCAAAATTTATTACAATACGTAGCGCCAGTTTCTGGGTAGTGGCGACAATCTCTAACCCACACGTCACCAACTTTTACTCTAGAAAAAGTGGTAATTGACTCTTCCTGAGTACCATCTGAAAAGCTAACGACTACGCTGCATTTTGGCCCTGGTGCAATACATTGTTTAACCTCATCAACAGTCACTTTCTCTTCTACTATTTTCATGGGTCCCGAAGCTGCTCCAATATGCGCACATCCAGAAATAAATCCTATTACGAGATAAATATACAGTTTACACATTGTAACCTCCTGTTCTAATCACGCCCAAGTTATTAATATATAGATATTATTTTCCAATGTCGCACATATTACACTTCGTGTCTGCATTAAAGCTGTAGATAAATTAATGTTTGCTTATTGGTTTATTAATGTAACTTTGCGCCGATACAGCATAGCGCGTATAATTAGGTCACTTTTGGAATTGTGTACATCACTGCGTACATACAAACAAAATATACAAAAAGCGAGGTGATAAACTCCTTGTTTTTAAAAAGAATACTAGTAAAGAGTTAACTAATGAGTGAAAAGTTGCAGAAAGTCTTGGCCCGTGCAGGCCATGGCTCCCGTCGTGAGATGGAGGCATGGATTGCTGCAGGCCGAGTTAGTATTGATGGTGAAATTGCTAGCCTTGGGGATCGTATTGAAGCTGATGCTAAAGTACGTATCGATGGCAGAGCCATTTCGTTAAAGTCTGCCGAAGATGTGATTTGCCGTGTGCTGGCATATCATAAACCTGAAGGCGAAATTTGTAGTCGTAAAGATCCTGAAGGCCGTCCAACGGTATTCGATCGCTTACCTAAAGTGCGTGATTCACGCTGGGTAGCGGTTGGTCGTTTAGACATTAACACCTCAGGCTTATTGTTGTTTACGTCAGATGGTGAGTTGGCGAACCGTTTAATGCATCCATCGAACGAAGTCGACCGCGAATACGCAGTGCGTACCTTTGGTGAAATCCCTGAGGCGACAGTGCAACGTTTACGTACTGGCGTCATGTTAGAAGACGGCCCTGCGCAGTTTGATAGCATCAAGCCAGCGGGCGGCGAAGGCATGAACCAGTGGTGGCATGTGTGTTTACGCGAAGGTCGCAACCGTGAAGTGCGCCGTTTGTGGGAATCCCAAGAAGTACAGGTGAGTCGTTTGATCCGTATTCGTTATGGTATGGTCGAACTGCCAAAATCACTGCCTCGCGGTGGCTGGGTTGAATTGCCCGTAGAGCAAGTTAACTACTTGCGTAAGCTGGCAGGTCTTGAGCCCGAAACTCGTACTATGCTTGCTGCCGATAAACACAGCGTAGCCCGTGCTCAGGTGAAGAGTGCTAAAATTCGCCGCGCCGTACGTAAGCATAAAGTGACCGGATCGGGAAAACCTAAGCCATCGCGTCAGCGCAGCTAAGTTGTTTTATCCCAATGAAAAAGGCCGCTAAGCGGCCTTTTTGCTTTCTGTTATTTGCAGCTATGTTATAACAAGTCTCAGTTGGATTGAGGAGTGAATGGATGAAGCTAATTTCAGTGAAACGGATTTGGGAACACGCTGCCCATAATGCGTTTACCGATTTAATCACGTTTCAGGGGGCACTGTTTTGCGTTTTCCGTGAAGGGACTGCCCATGTGTCACCCGATGGTGCGCTACGAATTCTACGCTCAGCGGATTTAGGCGACACTTGGCAGAGCGTGGCGCTGATCCGTTCGGATGAGGCGGATTTACGCGATGGCAAACTGATTGAGTATCAAGGAGAATTACTCTTACTCGGCGGCGGGACTTTACACGATAAGTCCGGCTTACAATCACATCTTTGGCGCTCAGCCAATGGGCTAGCGTGGTCGGATGCGTTAAAAGTCGCTGATAAAGGCTATTGGTTATGGCGCTTAACCGAGCATCAAAATGCACTCTATGGCGTGGGTTATCGCGCTGGGCCTGATGGCGATACCCGCTTGTATAAAAGTGATGATGGGGTGCAGTTTGAGACTTGGTTAAAGGTGTTTAATAATCAAGGTTATGTCAACGAAACTGCCATTGTTTTTCATCAAGAAAACGGCTTTTGTCTATTGAGGCGCGATCCCGTATGGGGCCCAGAATTTGTCGGTTTACTCGGCCGCAGTCAAATGCCATTCACTGATTGGCAATGGCAAGAACTCGATAAGCGCATTGGTGGGCCAGTGATGTTGATGTATCAATCCCGTTTGTTGGCTGTAGTGCGTTTATATGATGAACAAGTTAGAACGGCTTTAGTTGAAATTCATCCAGATACTGGCGTGGTTCAAGAACTACTGACACTGCCATCGAAGGGCGATACCAGTTATGCGGGCGTTGTTATTGATGGAAATGAGTTGTGGGTAAGTTATTACTCCAGCCATGAGTTAGCTGACTCACCGCTGGATACGCAAAATTCGCTTGATGAATCAAACAGAGTCGCCAAAGCTAAAACGATGATTTATTTTGCAAAAATTCAGTTAAGCTAAGATTGGCGGTGCGCTATCTTTGTCGTACTTAATGTCATCGACAAGTTCGGGTTTCATTTTGAGAATATCTAAAATAATAAAGAGCCATAAATAGGCCCTTTAATATTGCCGAATCATACCGGCAGAAACTCAATAAGCGATTCGATTACTGTGCGTTAAACTGCCGTCCGTTGACGGCACTAGAATCTTGACCCATCAAATATAGATAGGTCGGCATGATCTCTTCAGCTGTTTTGAGATCCAGTGGATTCTCTGCAGGGTAGGCTTTAGCGCGCATCTCAGTGCGGGTAGCTCCTGGATTGATGCTGTTAACTCGAACTGAGGTGCCATCGCATTCATGGGCGAGAACTTGCATCATGCCTTCGGTGGCAAACTTAGAGAAAGCATAAGGTCCCCAATAGGCGCGGCCTTGACGACCCACACTGCTCGACGTAAAGATAATCGATGCACTGGGTGCTTGGCGTATCACAGGTAGTAATGCTTTAGTTAGCATGACTTGGGCCGTGACGTTCACTTTGAGCACGTCTTCGAGTGATGGAATATCTATGTGTTCAAACGGACCTAAGGCACCGAGTAAGCTAGCGTTATGCAATAAGCCGTCTAAATGATCGAATTGCTCGGCAATGGTATCGGCCATATCGCGATAATTTTGTTCCGTTGCGCCCTTAAGATCCAATGGCACTATGGCTGGTTTGGGATAACCGGCTTGTTCTATTACGTCGTAAACTGCTTCCAATTTTTTCACTGTTTTACCAAGTAAAATCACAGTGGCGCCGTGTTTTGCAAACTCAATGGCGGCGGTACGGCCTATGCCAGCACCAGCGCCTGTGACTAAAATCGTCTTGCCCTTGAGTAAATCTTTTGCTGCTTGATATTCCAACATGAGTCTCTTTTTCCTCTTGGCGAGAATGCCCGCCACTTCTAGAGTCGCCGAAGTGATAAACGCATGTTTCAAACAAATGAATGAAACTTTGTTATCAATAGCTAAAATCTTTGTGACAAACTTGTGGCTAACTCAATATTTTTACGTTAACTTGAAATGAGTTAGGGGCTAACATAAGCCCTATTGGTCACAGATCTAAAAGCTATTGTGACTAATTTCTTGGGGAAAACAAAACTATTACAACAAGATTTGGGGAAAAAAGATGAAAAGACTCATTTTGGGTGTTGCGATTGCATCTGCACTGGGCCTCACAGGATGTGGTGAGGACAGTTTTAATGAACTCAAGGATAAGACAGAAGTGCTCATCCCTGAATCGCACATGGTGTTCGACCCTGCTAATTCAAAAGTTCCATTACCGAATGATTTGCTGTTCAGTGGCACCAAAGATGGCACATTATCAATTCCGGGTGAAAGCTCGGGCAATTATGTTGATCCACAAATAGCGCTTGGGGCGTTAGATGGGTGGTCGACAACATCACCGATTTCTATTGATATCGATTTGGCGAAAAAACATGACGGTACACCGCTAACCTTAATGGCGGCATCGGTTGCGCAACCGGGTGCTGTCAGAATGTTTGAAGCCACAGTAGGCGGCGCATTATCATCTGATCCCGAATGTAAGGCTAAACCGTCAGTTTCAGCCTGTAAAGTGGGCGCTGAGTTGCAGTTTGGCGTTGACTTTATATCAACCGCTTCGGGCAAAAAAGTGGTGATAATTCCGCTTAAGCCACTCAAAGCCGGGCAATCTTATATTTATGCGACAACGAATCTTATTCAAGATTCTGAAGGTCGTGGTATCGCTCCTTCAACGACCTATGGTTTGTTGAAGCTGGATATCAATACGTTACCTTTAGAAACGCCAGATCAATTGATGCTGCAAACCTTAGTGAACAGTTATGAGAAAGGGATTGCTGCGGCCCATAAGGTCGATCCTTTAACCATCAGTTACTCTGGCTTATTTACCACTCAGTCTGTTGCTAACGTCTATGAAACCACCAAATTGCTGATGGCGAAGGGTGCTCCCTATGCACCAAGCTTTGCCCAGATGCCAACACCGACTGGATTGACTGTGGCTCAAGTGGCGGGCTTAACACCAGCTGCTGGAGCTGCCTATGTTGCCGCAAACTTGGCTGATGTGTATACGGCAAAAATTAAACTGCCTATTTACGGTGATTGTTCTTCAGTTGGTTGTTTATCCGCTGAAGGTAAACCATTAATTAATGGTCATTGGAAAGCACAAGGTGATAGCCCTGTCTCTGTGCTACTAGCACTGCAAGCGGGCACACTCAGCCAGAATAATTTTGGTATGCAAGCGGTGGCTAATGGTATTGCCAACCCTGCTGATGCTTTAGCCAATCCCTCGTTAATGGCGGGTAAAACATGGGTTTTAGACGATGGTACGGCAGTTGATAAAACCAAACATCTGACTAAATTCAATCCTATTCCAGCAATCAAAGGTTATGAAACAGTATCTGTACTGATTTCTATGCCCAATGCAACGAAATTGGCTGCTTTTTATCAACAGCAAGGTCGTGAGTTTATTCCTCCTACATCTGGTTGGCCAACAACAATTGCCCTTCATGGTTTAGGTGGCGGTAAAGAAATGTCATTGGCCTATGCCGGCACGTATGCGGCAATGGGGGTTGCAACTGTTGCTATTGATATGCCACTTCACGGTGCGCGTTCATTCGATGCTAACGGAGATGGGATTTATGAAGTCTCTGCGACAGATCCTGCCTTCGGTGCAGTTGTTGGTAAACCGGACGCCTTTAAAAATGGTAACCCGTTGGTGTTTGTGAATATTTCTAGCACTTTGTCGGTGCGAGATAATTTCCGTCAAGCGACGATGGACCATTTAGGGGTGCGTCTTGCTCTTACGGGCTTAGCACAGGGCTTAGCACAAGCAGGTCAGCCGCAAGTATTTGATGTGACTAAAATCAGTGCTCAAGGTCTGAGTTTAGGCGCCATTGTGGGCACCGATTTTGCGACCTATGCCAGCACAGGTATGAAGAATCCAGCAACCGGCGATGCCTTGCCAAATGCTTATGTTATCAATGCTGTATCCTTAGTTGCGCCAGCAGGTGGATTAGCAGGATCATTCGCAGGTTCTGCAACCTTTGGCCCAGTACTGTTTAGTAATATTACGGCATCTGCAACTTTCCAAGCACAGGTCGATGCGGCTAATACAGCAGGTTATGAGCCTGGTAGCCCTGAATATGCGGCACTGGTGCAGGCGGTATACGCACAGTTTATTCCGACGTTTGCCTTTGCGGTTCAAACAGCGGTAGATTCTGCAGATCCTGTTAACCATGCTGCTATGTTAAAAGCGACTGGCTTACCTGTGCACTTAATTGAAGTGGCGGGTGATGGTAACGGTAACTTAGCAGACCAAGTGCTGCCTAATCGCGTCGATAACTTCCCATTATCGGGCACTGAGCCGCTGATCGCTGCCATCGGGCTACCTTGTGCCGATAGCACGAGCAAAGGTCATGGCGTTGTGCGCTTCGCTAAAGGTCACCACAGTTCGATTGTTGATCCTAAAGAAAAGGAATCAACGGATGGTATGGCCGCGGCTGCCACGGTTGAAATGCAGACTCAAGTGGCAACCTATGCAGCTACTGCAGGTAAGGACGATGCGACGATTTTAGTGACAAACAGTGGGGTCATTGCGACTTGTCCTAACTAATCTTGCCTTAATCGGAAAAACCCAGCCTTTGCTGGGTTTTTTTATGGGCCTTTAGGCTGTTAGAATAGCGCGCAATTGACTGAATGATGTAACGCCCTAACGGAGAACACTTTGGAATTTTTATACGAGTATGGAATGTTTTTGGCGAAAGCCGTCACAATAGTGGTCGCAATCGTTGCCGTTATTATTGTGGTGTTGGCTTCCACTGTAAAACACAAGTCAGATAAGGGCGAGCTGAGGATCACTAACTTGTCTGAAGAGTTAGAAGAACTTAAGCATGGCTTAAAAGAAGAACTTCTGTCAAAGAAACAATTCAAAGCCTATGAAAAGCAATTAAAAGCTGACGAAAAGGCAAAAGACAAAGCCGCAGATGAAGCCTGCACGGGCAAAGTGTTCGTGATTGATTTTAAGGGCAGTATCGATGCCGCTGAGGTTGCATCACTGCGTGAAGAAATCAGTGCAATTATCGCTATCGCAGAAAAAGGCGATGAAGTGGTTGTCAATGTAGAGAGTGGCGGTGGTATGGTGCATGGTTATGGTTTAGCCTCCAGCCAGTTAGATCGCTTACGTCAATCAGATATTCCATTGACTGTCTGTGTTGATAAAGTCGCCGCCAGTGGTGGCTATATGATGGCTTGTGTTGCGAATAAAATTTATGCTGCACCTTTTGCCATTGTCGGTTCTATTGGTGTTGTTGCTCAACTGCCTAACTTTAATCGCCTGCTGAAAAAGCATGAAATTGATTATGAGCAACATACGGCCGGTAATTTTAAGCGCACCTTGACAGTATTTGGTGAAAACTCCGATGAGGGAAGACAGAAGTTTCAAGAAGAACTCGAAGAAACCCACGTCTTATTTAAAGCGTTTGTTGGTAAGTATCGCCCTGAGTTGGATTTAGTGAAAGTCGCTACTGGCGAGCATTGGTACGGTCAGCAAGCCATTGAATTAGGTTTAGTTGATGCGATTTCGACCAGCGATGATGTGATAATGTCACTCGCCACAGAGCGTACTGTGTACAAGATACGTTATCAGGTGAGAAAGAAACTCGCTGATAAAATTGCCCACGGTGCCTCTTTGTCTGTGAACGCTATTTTCAATCGCCTCATAGAAAAAAATCGTCCTATGTAATTCTGTCTATTGGTGAATAAAAGTAAAAACGCCTGCATTTGCAGGCGTTTTCATTTGCTGAGCTTTCGCGGCTAATACCGAAGCGGGTTAGATTTGATAGCTGATATGTTGATGGAAACGTACGATGAGATCTTCACGCTCCGGATCGACACCTATGTCCGCAGCAAAGGCCTTCAGGGCTGTTTCAACATTGTTCATAAAGCGACCGAAACCCGAATCGTCACAGTCCTTAGTACCTGCCACTATGGTAAAGTGCGCGGCTTCGACCAAGTTATCGGCATCCCAGCGACGGATAACTTGTTGCTCAGTCGCATTAGGATCGAACCCTATCATTTGTACTTCGGCTTTGCTGTCGAGCTTTTCAAACTTACTGTTACGCACAAGCGGTGTTAAGCCGTTCGCTATCATAGCAAGGCGTGTCAGCTGTCTATTAGCTGCCGCTTTGAGGAAGCAGTCTTCAAGATGCTGATATAAAGGCGTAAAGTCAGTGGCTGAGTCAGGTAATAAACCCTGTTTGAGTTTGCGACTCAGCGGCAAGCTTACCGTCACATAGGTAAGAGAGCTAACGTTTTCTGGTAACTCACATTTTCTGGCTTTATATCTTGGGCCGATGGCGCGCAGTTTATAACCATAGGTTTCTTTATAGCCCTTAGCTTTTGCGAACAGATCATAGGATAAATGCTGATGGTCGCGGACCTTAACCTTAAGATCGCTTATTGGCATTAAGGGCATTAATTCAGTGAGCAACTCACGCACCTTGATATGGAAACTGGCGGAATTACTGCGAATATCGTCACCTGTGGCAAGAAACACAATGCGCAGTTTGCGGGCGCGATAGTTTTCTTGCGAGAATAAGTTTTGGGCTTCGTGGTAGGCTGGGTTATAAAAAAATAGAATTTGTTCAGTGGTTTGGAAGCAATATGCTTCGGTATGGTAACGCACTACTGGCAGTTTATCGTTAGTGATCACGTGAACATTACGGAGATCGTGTTGTTCTGCCAAATTAAATATCAAACGGCTTAACGTTTGATAGCAGCTTTGATAATCGGGATATTGATTGAGTAGCTCATCCGTCACCTTGATTTCGGCTGTGATGTATTGATTTGTACGGGCTTCCTTGGGTATGTACACTTTTTGCTGATGGCTAAGGGACATATTGACTCCTTGTTTGAGTTAACCATTTGCTAACACGAATTTTACTGTTTATCTATAGGGTTAATCTTGCGTTAGAACACGTTTTTATCCGTTGAGTATGAGTTTAGCTAAGTAAGCGGTTCGTTAGCTTAAAATAGCAGCTATTTTATTGGGTTAACGCATTTTCTATCCATGGTTGCATCCAAGCCGCAATCTGAGCTTGTGCCTTTTCGTTGGGATGAATGCCATCCCTTTGCATTAATTCTGGATGGGGCGCGATATCCTGCATAAAGAAGGGGATCAACACTATATCCTGGGTTTTAGATATGTCTTGATACACTTGGGTGAACTTTTGGGTATAGCGAGGGCCATAGTTAGGCGGTACCATGATCTCGGTCAGCAGCACTTTTGCGCCGCTATCTTTGGCTAGGGTAATGATTTGGATTAGATTATTTTCGAGTTGCGTTGGGGGGAATCCACGTAAACCATCATTACCTCCTAGCTCAACGACCACAAGATCGGGAGCAACAGAATCGAGCAAGGCGGGTAATCGGCGTAGGCCGCCCGCTGTGGTTTCGCCGCTCACTGAGCCATTGGTAAACTGATGTTCGGGCAGATTTTTTTGCAGTAGTGCTACCCAGCCTGACTGTTCTGCCATGCCGTAGCTAGCGCCTAAGCTATCGCCGAGGATCAGTATCTTTGCCGCTTGAGCGGGCGTGACCATGAGTACACTCAGTAGGATGAATGCCCCTAGGGTCTTCGCCATTGATTTTAATCTTAGCGATTGATACCAGAACGATTTATATAAGAAGGATCCTATGTCTAACGTCATCTTAAAAAACAGTGCCATTAATGTTGTTAACCTCGAAAAATCAGTGATTACTCAGGAAGGAACGCTCACTATCCTCAAGGGCATTAACTTAGATGTCAAGCAAGGTGAGAGTGTGGCCATTCTCGGCCCATCAGGTTCAGGCAAATCCACCTTATTGGGATTGCTTGCGGCGCTTGATACGCCTACGTCGGGGGAGATTTGGCTCGATGGTGTGGCATTATCACCACTGAATGAAGAGCAAAAAGCGGCACTGCGTAAACAGAAGGTCAGCTTTATTTTTCAATCCTTTATGTTAGTTGATACCTTAACTGCGCTCGAGAACGTCATGTTACCCGCCGAGCTTGCAGGCGTGAGCAATGCCAAGGAAAAAGCGCAGGCCATGTTGGTGCGGGTTGGTTTATCCCATCGCTTGACCCATTTACCCAAACAGCTTTCGGGTGGTGAACAGCAAAGGGTGGCGATTGCCCGCGCTTTTATCTGTGAGCCTACAGTTTTGTTTGCCGATGAACCAACTGGCAATTTAGACAGCGTCAACGGCCATAAGATTGCCGATATGTTGTTTGAGCTTAATCAAGAAAGCCATACAACCTTAGTCCTTGTTACCCATGATCTGCAGTTGGCCAAGCGGTGTGAGCGTCAACTGGTGATGGATAACGGCCATTTACAGGAAGATATCACTCAAACAGAACTGCTAGCTGATGTTAAGGAGGCTTAATAATGGAGTTAAGTCTGGCATGGCGCCTGTTTAAACGCGAGTTACAGCAGGGACAATTGTTACTGATTATCCTCGCTATTACGCTCGCGGTTTTGTCTGTGAGTGGCTTAGCGCGGGTGAGTGAACGTCTGCAAGTGGCAATTAGTGGTCAAGCGTCACAGTTTATTGCGGCCGACCGTATTATCGATTCGCCGGTTAAAATTGATGCGGCGATTTTATCCAAAGCCGAAGCGCTTGGGCTTAAGCATGTGACTAACATGCAATTTAATTCCATGGTCTATTCGGGAGATAAGTTTCAGTTAGTCACAGTACGCG
Organism: Shewanella sp. SM68; assembly: GCF_025653925.1. Lineage (NCBI taxonomy): Bacteria > Pseudomonadati > Pseudomonadota > Gammaproteobacteria > Alteromonadales > Shewanellaceae > Shewanella > Shewanella sp. SM68. The sequence continues at coordinate 53,269 of NZ_JAKKRU010000009.1, read as the reverse complement.
CCGTAGAGTCGGGTTACCCGCTTAAGGGCGATATTGAACTCACCAGCGGTAAAACCAAGGCGTTACCTCAAGCGGGCGAAATCTGGTTTGAGACTCGCTTAGGCGGACTTTTGGGTTATCCCAAATCCATCGAACTAGGTAACAGTGAATTTGTGCTCAGCAATGAGATCAGTCGCTTGCCCGACGCGGGCTTTAATCCTTTTGCTTCATCGCCCGTGGTATTGATGCGCATGGAAGATGTCGCCAAAACGGGAGTGATTCAACCGGGCAGCCGCGTGACTTATCTGTATCAATTTGCTGGCGATGAAGCTTCGCTTACGGCCTTTGAGCAAAGTGTTAAACCGCTTTTGAATAGCACCCAGCGTTGGGTCGATGTGCAATCCGGTGACTCGCCGATAGCGGGAGCGGTTAAGCGAGCTGAGCGCTTCCTACTGCTGGCAAGTTTGATGGGCATTGCATTGGCCTGCGCGGCGATAGGTATTGCCGCCCAGCGTTATTGTCAGCGCCATTACGATGTGGTGGCCATGCTGAAAACCTTTGGCGCCTCGGCAAAGCAAATTCGTCTGTTGTTTGGTACTCATTTATTGTTGGTAACGCTACTGGGAATTGGTCTAGGTCTTATTGGGGGAGGGTTACTCGATTTTGGGATCAGTTATCTATTGCCACCCGAAATTGCGGCCTATTCACCGCCACTCACACGACCATTATTACTCGGCATCAGCACAGGGCTCATCAGCGCCTTTATGTTTTCGGCTTATCCATTGATGCGTTTACTGGCTATTCCGCCACTGCGGGTGTTGCAGCGCCAGTTAGAAGGCTTACAGCTTGGTATGTGGCTGCATTTGCTACTGAGTCTAGGGGCTATGGCACTATTGGGCTATTTGTATTCCCAAAGTTGGACTTTGACTCTGACTGTGGTCGCGGCTGTGCTATTGCTGGCTGCGCTATTAAGTCTGCTTGGATTTGTGATGATACGAGCAGGACACAGTGTTGGTATGAAGACTACCAATCCTTTGCAATTAGCGCTGGCGGGGCTAAGGCGTCGTGCGCGGCAAAATGCGGTGCAATTGGTTGGCTTTAGCGCTGCACTGGTACTGTTATTGACTATTTTGGCGTTAAGACAAGATTTACTTAACGAATGGCAAAAACAGTTGCCCGAAAATGCGCCTAATTATTTTCTTGTCAATATTGCGCCTGATGATGCAAAGCCCTTGAATGATTTCATGACGGCTAAGGGGATAGTGGCGACAGACATTTATCCGGTGATCCGTGGCCGATTAACTCAAATTAACGGTGAAGCGCTGATTTCGAATGAACAGTCAGAAGCGGGTGAAAAGGGAAGAGTGGGCATTTCGCGCGAGTTAAACCTAACGTGGCGCAATACACTGCCTGCTAACAACGAACTGTTAGAGGGGCATTTTAATCAAGCCGCCGATGAAGTGTCGGTGGAGTCCGGCGTGGCGGAGCGTCTAGGTATTGGTCTTGGCGATAAGCTGACTTACGTGATTGATAATCAAGAACTCACAGTTAAAGTTGCCAGTATTCGTGCCGTGCATTGGGAAACACTGCAACCGAACTTCTTTATGATTTTCACCCAAGAAGCGCTCGCGCCTTTTGCGTATACCTCGATGGCGAGTTTTTATCTGAATGATCAGGCGACTAACGATAAGACTATGAATGCTGATGGTACGCCTAAGGATGCAGTGATCCTTGCGCTTATTCAGCAATTTCCGACGATATCTATCATAGATGTTGGCGCTATGGTGGGGCAGTTGCGGCAGATAATTGAGCAAGTGTCGCTGTCGTTGTCTTTAGTGCTGGCCTTAGTGTTATTAGCCAGTGCCTTAGTCTTGATTGCACAGACTGAGGCTGGCATGGCAACTCGGCAACGTGAACTGGCGGTGTTACGTACCTTTGGTGCTTCAGGATGGTTATTGCGCAGTGCAACGGGTTTAGAGTTCGCCTTACTTGGCGGTATTGCGGGTGTGTTAGCCGTAATTGTGGCCGAATTTGCGTTATATCTACTTAAGACTCAAGTATTTGAACTTAATGTATACATGCACTGGCCTTGGTGGGGTATTGCCCCTGTTTCTGGAGCCTTAATTGTCGCCCTACTTGGGGTTTGGCGTTGTCGACAATTGCTCAGCCAATCTTGTTCCGAGCTATTGAAGGCTGGGAGCTAGGGCGGTTTGTGAACTCTGTTGATGGGCTAAAACATAAAGCTTATTAAGACAACAAGCTGAGCCAACATTAAAAGCACTGATGCTGCCTAAGCTCAGTGCTTTTTTATTGTCTGGCTGATTCTGCTGATTCTGCTGAGTATGAGCATGACTCGAACATGAGCATGAACATGAATTTGAGCATGAACATGCGTTTTTACATTGGCTTACAAATTGATCTGTGCTTAAGCAGGTAGCAACAGAACTTAGTGCAACGCAATGGGTCTATCTAACTGAGAACAGCGACTAGCTTATATATGCCATAGAGGGAATATTATGTTCAAAGGAATAACAAAACTGCTTAAGGATAATCGCTCCTTTTTTCTGTTTATCAGTTTAATGCTAGTGTTCAGGAGCGCGGTGGCCGATTGGAATACTGTGCCATCGGGTTCTATGCTGCCGACTATCGTCGAGGGTGATCGCATTCTAGTTAATAAGATGGCTTATGATCTTAGGGTGCCATTTACGCATATCGCATTAGTCAAACTGGCCGATCCCGCTCGCGGCGATATCGTGGTATTTGACTCGAAAAAGGCCGATAAAAAACTGATTAAGCGGGTAATAGCTGTGCCAGGCGATACTGTGATGATGCAGGATAATCGCTTGTATTTAAACGGCGAACTGCTCAGCTACACATCCCAAGCATTGAGTGCTTATGCTCCCGCTGATGTGACAGAAATGCAGGAATATTTACTCGGTATGGTCCATAGTATTCGCCTTAACCCTGTACCCTCAAGGCTTGCCAATTTTGGACCTGTCACAGTGCCAGATGCGCATTATTTAGCCCTGGGTGATAATCGTGATAACAGCGCTGACTCTCGGGTTATTGGCTTCGTGCCCCGTGATGAGATTGTTGGCCGTTCAAGTTCAGTCGTTTTCTCCCTTGATTATGATGATTATTACCTGCCTCGGCCTGAACGCTTAATGCGTGAATTCTAGTCTTAACTATTTTGAACCATGAAATAGGGCGCCAAAGTCGGCGCCCTATTTTTTAAGTGATTGAGTTATAAACAACTACTTCATAAAGCTCAGATAGCCCTGTAAGACAATTAAGTTAACTATGTCGATGAAGAAGGCACCGACGATAGGTACTACCATAAAGGCTTGGGGTGATGGTCCTGTGCGTGAGACTAGCGCGCCCATATTCATTACCGCTGTTGGGGTTGCCCCCATACCAAAGCCGCAGTGGCCACCGGTGATCACCGCAGCATCGTAATTACTGCCCATGACTTTGAACGTCACGAAATAGGCAAAAATGGCCAACACTGCGGTTTGTACCAGTAATATCACCAGTAGCGGGATCGCTAAATCAAAAATTTCCCATAACTTTAAAGTCATTAAGGCCATTGAGAGGAAGAGAGACAGCGCGACAGTCCCTATCACATCGATGCTTTCGGTATGGGGTTTGTAACCGCGGGTGAGTTCTGTGAGATTAGCGATGAGCACGCCAAGAAAAAGAGCATATACAAAGTCGGGCATCTTTAGCCATGCAATACCCGATTGGCTGATCCACAGCGTGAGCCATTTTGATCCTGCAACACACAACAACAGCACAAACAGAGTTTCTAATATGGTTTTGGCGGTGACTTGGTCTTCTTCTAAGTGATCATAAGTGACTAAATGTGGATGTTCACTGTGATGCTTGCGGCCAACCCCATAGCGAGAAACAAGATTATGCTTACCGATTAATCGCTGCGCGACGGGGCCACCGATGATCCCACCCATGATCAAACCAAAGGTTGCCGCAGCCATAGCAAACTCTAAGGTGTTGATACCGTAGCGCTCAGCAAAGGTTTGTGACCAAGCGACGCCAGTACCATGGCCGCCCGACAGGGTAATTGATCCTGCGATAAGTCCCATGATGGGATCGAGCCCCAATAGGCTGGCTAAACTGACGCCGACGGCATTTTGAATCACAATATACACTGAGGCCACACCTAAAAAGATGAAGACTTTTTTACCACCGCTGAGCAATAGCTTGTAGTTTGCCGAGAGGCCAATGGTGCTAAAAAACATCAGCATTAAGGTATTTTGCAGTGATAGGCTGAAGTCGAGACTGATATTTTGAAAGTGAAGAAATGTAACTCCCGCGGCGACAACTAGGCCACCCACTATGGGTTCGGGGATATTATATTGCCTGAAGACACGTACATGGCGATTGATAGAGTGGCCGATAAACAGCACGAAAATGGCAATTAAAAATGATTCTAGCTCGCCAATCATATAGGTCGTGTGCATGAAAATTCCTTACAAACTGTCTAAGTGCGGGCGTTTCATTGGGCACAATGTCCAATGAGAAGTAACCCATCTTGTTATTAAGTACCTGCTAATGCTGGATGTTAAGCGCTTGATGTCGAGGACAGATCAGTGTTAATCCGATAAAAAATTTAAAGGACGAGTAGGCGCGAGTGTGTATCGTTTTATGGTCTACAGACCAAGAACAGCAGATTAAATAGCCTGTTCCTGAGCATAAATAACTATCTATTTATGAGGTGTTGCTGAGTCTATCTGTGGTCAAGGCTGAGGCGGTTAATGCGTGCCTCCTATGACCGAATGGAGGCGAGTTTAGCAGAAAATGGACGTATTGTCGCTAAATCATAATAGAAATCATGATGTTACATTCTTGTTTTTCTAGTGTTGCTAAAATAATGGCAAGATTGACGTTACAATATACCTGGTTGTTGAGCGGATTTAAGCACTAAGATCCGCCTGCATCAGCGACTGATTTTATCAGCATATTTAAGCTGAGTTTAGGCTCTAGCGTGCTAGCCTATTTGGCTAACACGTTTGTTAAGGCGTTATCGAGATCACTGAATTGAAACTGAAAACCCGCTTCGAGGGCACGTTTGGGGTAAACAAATTGCCCTTCTGTCAGCAGCTCCGACATTTCGCCCATCGCTAAGCGTAATGCAAGCGGTGGGGTCGTGATTAACGCTGGGCGATTAAGTGCTTTTCCGAGCGCTTTGGTAAACACAGCGTTACTCACTGGATTGGGTGCAGTGGCATTAAATATGCCTTTACAGTGTTGTTGAGTGAGTAAAAAATCAATAAGGGAAATGAGATCCTGCACATGGATCCAGCTCATACCTTGGCGTCCATGGCCAATTGGGCCACCGAGTCCGAGTTTAAATGGCGGTAACATTTTCTCTAAGGCACCACCTTTACCTAGCACGATACCAATACGGATAATACAGACGCGTGTGTGCTCTGAGGTTGCATTTAGCGCTTCTTGCTCCCATTTTCGACAGATGTCATGGCTAAACTCAACATGGGCGCCACTAGACTCATCGAGTAATTTATCATCGTGCCGCCCGTAATAACCTACTGCCGAACCACTCACCATGATCTGAGGAGGAGTGCTACTCTGTTGTATTAGCTGAGTTAATCTTGCCGTAATATTCCAGCGACTATCACAAATGCGTTGCTTCTGGTTTTTACTCCAACGTTTAGCGACTATGGGTTCACCCGCAAGATTTACAATGGCATCAATGTGATTTAAGTCGCTTAGCTCATCGAGACTCTCGAGGTAATGGTGCTGATTGCCGAGCACTTTTTGTGTTTGTTGCACCGAGCGAGTTAATAACGTCAGTTGATGATATGGCGCCAGTCGTTCGACTAATTGGCGGCCAATAAAGCCGCTTGCGCCGGTGATCAGTATATTCATGGAACCTCTCTTAATTGGTTAAGCTCTGCGGATATATACCAAAATGCGGTGTGCAACGATCACTTAGTCGGAGTATTTTTAGCTAGATTATTTTTGATAACATAACTCCATCGAGACTGAATCGGCAAAGCGTAGTGCATGGGGCTTGTCGATTTCGACACTGGCAAATTCAACCCAAGGATGCTCACTGGCGATGGCCAGCGTTTGGCTGGTGAGATTTTCGAGTAATGAGAAACGGTTATTCTCAATCAGTTCAATGATCTTTTTGGTGATAGTGCGGTAATTGAGCGCATCCTCGACATTGTCACTGTTGCGGGCACGTTCGGCACAATAATGGATCACGACATTAATGATCACGTCTTGGCGATTTTGGATTTCATCTTCTTTAATGCCAATAAAAGTACGAAGTCTTAAGTTTTTAATGCGTATAATCGCGGTTTCTGGTTTCATAATGACAAATGGCTATCTTAAGCTAAAGTTGCTGAGGTTAAGTGGTTTCAAGGGTTAGCCTAACAATTTTATCTAAGATCAAGAAGGATTTTTAATAAATGACTCGACCTAATGCGCCCTCTGCTGCTTATCGTGGCTTTGCGGTTATGGCCTTTGTAGTGATTATTTTGGCAGGGATTAAGGCGGCGAGCCCGATTGTGGTGCCGTTTGTGCTGTCCAGTTTTCTTGCGGTGATTTGTAATCCTGCAATCGGTTTGATGACAAAGTTCCGTGTGCCTAAATGGCTGGCAGTGATCCTCTTGATGGGTTTTATTGTGTTGATGGGCCTATGGTTAGCCTCAGTCGTCGGCAGTTCTGTCAATGAGTTTTCTAAACAATTGCCCCAATATCGCGATCAGCTGGTGGAGCAGTTTTCGTGGATTATCCATAAATTACAGGCATTAAATATTCAGATTTCGAAGGATCAGGTATTAGCCTATTTTGATCCTGGCATGGCCTTGTCCATGACCACAAATATGCTATCGGGTGTCGGCAATGTGATGGCGAATTTATTTCTGATCATCCTCACTATCGTCTTTATGCTGTTTGAAGCTCAGTCGCTGCCAAAGAAATTGCACCTGGCATTGGACGATCCCGATATGCGCTTAAAGCAGATTGACCGCTTTTTACAATCTGTGAATCAGTACATGGTGATCAAGACCTTAGTGAGTTTGGCTACTGGGATCATTGTTGGTGTGGGGTTGACCTTCATCGGCGTGGATTACGCCATGTTATGGGCGGTGATTGCTTTCCTGTTTAATTACATTCCCAATATTGGTTCTATCATTGCCGCCATTCCAGCGGTGTTGTTGGCCTTTATTCAGCTTGGCCCTGCAGCTGCGGGGGGGACTGCACTTTTGTACGTGGGTGCCAACATGGTGATGGGCAATATCATTGAGCCTAAATTTATGGGGCGCGGCCTGGGGTTATCGACCTTAGTGGTATTTTTATCATTAATTTTCTGGGGCTGGTTATTAGGTTCTGTGGGCATGTTGCTGTCAGTGCCATTGACTATGGTGGTTAAAATTGCCCTCGAATCGAGTAAGAGTGGTAATTGGTTAGCCATTTTATTATCGGACGATATCGAAGATAAGTTCTTGGCCAGTAACACGGAAAATTCAATTCCCAATGGCGATGAAGCCAATACAAGTGCAACTGAGAGTAAGTAGTAGAAGATGCAAAGTTTTATACAAGCGCTAGCGACAATTGAGTTAGGTGATGATGCGGTGCGGTTATTCCACGGCCGCGGTGGGCATTACGTGGGTTGTGAGCACCTATGTTTAGATTGGTTTGCACCCGTACTATTGCTGACCAGCTTTACTCCCTTGGAGAATACGGATTTAACCCTCTGCCAACAGGCGATTGCAGCGCGCTGGCAAGCTATTAGGCCAGATAGCCAATTGAATTTAGTCTACCAATACCGTAGTGCGGGGGAGACGTTTACCCAATTATTGCAAGGTGAAGTGCCTGAGCCGCATATCGTTAGCGAAAATGGTGCACGGTTTCAGGTGCACCTAATGCGCGGACAAAACCACGGACTCTTCCTCGATATGGCCAATGGCCGCGAGTGGGTTAGAGCAAACGCCCGTTATAAAAAGGTGCTTAATTTATTCGCTTATACCTGTGGTTTCTCGGTCGCGGCATTGCAAGGCGGCGCCGATGAAGTTGTGAATATGGACATGAGCAAAGGCGCATTAGGCATAGGCAAACAGAACCATTTGCTGAATGGCTTTAGCGCGGGAGCCCGTTTTTTAGGCCATGATATTTTTAAATCTTGGGGCAAACTGAAAAAGCTCGGTCCCTACGACATTGTTGTTGCCGATCCACCGAGCAATCAGAAGGGCAGTTTTGTTGCGACTAAGGATTATGTGCGTTTAATTAGGCGTTTACCTGAGTTGCTTGCCGAGAATGGCGAAGTATTACTGTGTCTAAATGCACCTGAACTCGATACCGCTTTCCTGCGTCAACAGGTAGCGGAAGCTGCACCTGCACTCGAATACATAGAGCGCTTAGCCAATCCGCTAGCCTTTATGGATGTGTCGGAAGAGAAGTCACTTAAGGTGCTTCGCTACCGCTTATCGACTCAAGCCTAGGCCTGATTTAGCTTAACTGGCCAGTATTAACTGGCCTTTTTTGTCGGCTTAGGTTGAGTGTTTAGCTTTCGACACTGTCGCTTATTACACAGCACTTATTCTTCAGTAGCTTAATCGCTCAGATAGCTGCGATCGCCCATAGGTTTCAATCACTTTACTTACTTGATGTTGGTCTAAGTGTTTGAGGATAGAAATTTCACCATAAAGCCTGCCCTGAACATCTAATGGCATTCCCTAGATTCATTTTATGTAAGCGATTTCTGTTAATCGCTTTTGTGTATAAAGCGAATGATGAAATGGCGTCAGCATGGCCTCAATATCCTCGTAGAAAGTGAAAGTCTTTCATGTTGAATCACTGATTGTGAGCTATTTAAATGATAACCAGCCTTAAATGCTATGCTTGGTGATACAAAACTGAAAGTTTTCTGTAATTGTGGCTTTTGCTTTGTTATACTCCAGCCCACGGAATGTATCCCTTTCCTCATAGGCAAAATGTCAGCATAGAATGGCAAGCCTCTGCGACCTTACCCAATCAAGCAGGAGTTGTTATGGAAGTTCATGAATACGAAAATGCTTATTATCAAGTGAAAGACGATGTACTAACGTCTTTACCTGCTGAAAGCGAAGAAGAAGTGATCCAAGCTTAATCGATAGCGATTAAACTGACGGTACTTATGAGTCGGAAATAACAGAACAAGCACAAAAAAATAGCAACCCTAAGGTTGCTATTTTTTTGGCTGAAAGTAAGCAGAATGATTGTATGACAAGGTATGCGCGGTGAAAGCAGGCAAGAAGGGGGGTTAACCGTTAACTTTGCGCTTTTCAGGCAGAAGTTCGACGATAATCCATTGGCTACCAATTTTGTGTAGGCGTATGGTCCTGTCATCAATCCATGGTTGACCACCTTTAAGACCTTTCATTTTGACCACAACAATGACGTCTTTGGTAAATTTGCGGAAGAAGTCGATATCGATATCATCAATTTCCATTTCAACATTGGTCATAGATAGGCCGAGCATATTACGCTGTACGGCTGCGGCAATGTGGTAATGGGTGAGCACTTGTTTAATGGGATCGTCGACGTATTGCTTGGCTTGTTCAACATTACGATCAACATAAATCGCTTTAAAAAAGCCTAAGCTCACTTCTTCCGGTGATAACTGGCGTTGCTCTTGCGTTGAGGGATCGCCACAACCGAAGAGGAACAGGAGGGAGAAAAAAAATAGAGTTCGCATAAGTTTTAGTTATTGGAATTTGTTCCGAGTATCGCGATTTTAGCTGTAATGTACAAGTCTTGTCGTGATTCGCTGTCTATTGTGAAAAGCATTGACTCAAACCTCATGTGTGTGGCATATAGTTAGGAGTCATATAAAAAGGTTATCCACAGAAACTGTGGAAAACTATGTTGAAGACTTCAGTGATACTTTGTAAGTCATTGATATTGTCTTGCTTTATTTGCTGGTTAAAAAGTGACGCTTTTCTGCTTTCCATTATGTTCCACTTCTACTTGTGGATATTTTTCGCAATTTGCCGAGCTTATTCACACTGCATAATTCGATATTTCTCGTTTTTTCTTCATCTTTTGTAATTTCGACTCATCCATTAAGCGATTCTTGCGATCAACGGTATGGTTTACGCTAAATTTGAGCATAAAAAAGCACCGGTAATAACCAGTGCTTTTTTGTGCGTAACGCTATGCAGATTTAATGCTGTTAGCTTTTAGCTGCGTCGTTTTGTGCGGCTTGAATTGCCGTTAGTGCGATAGTGTAGACGATGTCATCGACTAACGCGCCGCGAGACAAGTCGTTCACAGGTTTGCGCATACCTTGCAGCATAGGACCAATACTGATCAGATCGGCGCTTCGCTGTACGGCCTTGTAAGTCGTGTTGCCTGTATTAAGGTCTGGGAACACGAAAACGGTAGCTTGACCAGCGACAGGGCTATTAGGTGCCTTAGAGCGGGCAACGTTTGGCATAACCGCCGCATCGTATTGCAATGGACCATCAATAATCAGATCTGGGCGTTTTTCTTTGGCAATACGGGTTGCTTCACGCACTTTATCCACATCAGAACCTGTACCTGAGTTGCCAGTTGAGTAGCTGATCATCGCCACTCTTGGCTCGATACCGAAGGCTTTTGCTGATTCCGCCGATTGGATGGCGATATCTGCTAACTGCTCAGCATTGGGATCTGGGTTAATCGCACAGTCACCGTAAACAAGCACTTGATCTGGCATCAGCATAAAGAAGATGGATGAAACTAAGCTTGAGCCAGGTGCCGTTTTGATCAATTGCAGTGGTGGGCGAATGGTATTGGCTGTGGTGTTAACCGCACCAGAAACGATACCGTCGACTTCGTTTTGCGCCAGCATCATAGTGCCGAGCACCATGTTGTCTTCTAACTGTTCACGGGCAACGACTTCAGTTAAGCCTTTGCTGCGACGCAGTTCCAACATAGGTTCTACGTAACGGTCGCGCACCTCTTCAGGATCGATAATGATCACGCCTTCGCCAAGCACCACATCTTGCTGGGCGGCGATACGCAGGATTTCATCTTTTTTACCTAAGAGTACACAGCGAGCAATACCGCGTTCTGCACAAATGGCCGCCGCTTTAATGGTACGCGGCTCATCACCTTCTGGAAGCACCACAGTCTTGTGGGCGGCGCGCGCCAATTCCGTGAGTTTGTAACGGAAAGCGGGTGGCGACAGGCGATGCTCACGGGGTGAGTTTTTAGTCACGCTTTCAATCCACGTTTGGTCAATGTGGCTGGCCACATAATCCTGCACCAGATCGATACGAACCGCGTCATCGACAGGTACTTCATGGTCGAAACGTTGAATGTTGAGCGAGGTTTGCCAAGTGTTACTGTCTATTAAGAACACAGGTAAACCGGTTTCAAAGGCCTGTTCACACAGCTTAAGGATTTCTGGCTCTGGCTCGTAGCTACCGGTCAACAACAGGGCACCAATTTTCACGCCGTTCATGGCCGCAAGACAGGCTGATACGATCACATCTGAGCGATCGCCTGAGGTTACAAGCAAGGAGTCAGTCTTGATATGAGTGACCATGTTCGGGATACTGCGGGCACAAAAGGTTACTTTACGCAGGCGGCGGGTATGCATTTCACCAGCATTTAGAATGCGTGCACTTAAATGTTTCGCTAAATCCGACGCACGAGGAGCGACAAGATCAAGATTGTAGGGCACGCTGCCTAAAATACGCAGTGGGCTTTTACCCGGCAGTTGGAACATGCTGGCCGCATCTGAGCGTTGAACACCTTGGTGATCAAAGACTTCAGATAGATCAGGGCGCGCGCGACCTTCGTCGTCCACGGGGGCACCAATCTTGTTAATTACAGCACCAATTAAGCGTTTATTCTTTTTCCCGCCCCAAGAGTTATAGGCGATTTCGAGGCGATTCATTAGCCCTGTAGCCGTATCACTGCCTGGTGTGGCAATAAAAATTACGTCGGCATCCATGGCTTTAGCGATGGCATAGTTCACATCATCGGCGAAGGGATGATTACGCGTTGGCACTAAACCTTCGACAATTAAGGTCTCTGTGTTGCTAGCGCAATCGGCCGCACGGGCGATGATTTGCTCCATTAAGACGTCGATTTGATCGGCGCGAATTAAGGCTTCGGCATGGGCCATGTCGAAGGGCTCTAAGGGATTTACTGTTGGCGATTTGCTCAGAATAGTGGTCGAGCGTTCTGGGCCATTATCGTTTGGACGAAGCTGAGAAATAGGCTTAAAGAACTGAACCTTAACCCCGTGGCGCTCCAGTGCGCGCACCATCCCAAGGCTTAAGGAGGTCAGGCCGACTCCGGTACCTATGGGGATTAACATAATATTACGAGACATAAAAACCTCTAGTGTCGATGGTTTTTGGCAGAATAGTTTCTGCAAATTTGCTTGTGAGTACGGCTACGTAAGGTATAAAGCCGTTTGGGTGAGCAAACGGCTTCGGCCTTTTTATTTGTTGATAAGTTTAATGGAATCTTCGGCGATAACCCATTCTTCGTTCGTTGGGATCACCATGGCAATCGTGCCTTTATCTTGGGTGATGATACCTTTCTTACCGAAACGCGCCGCTTTGTTGCGCTCACTATCGACATGGAAATTGAATATTTCCAGCATGTTGAGCACTTTTTCACGGATTAAATCTGAGTTTTCACCAATACCACCGGTGAAGACGACTGCATCTAAACGGCCCAGTGGCACAGTGTAAGAGGCGATGTACTTGGCTAAGCGGTAGCAGAAGATTTCTAAGGCTAAGGTCGCGCCTTTATGGCCCTCGGCGTAACCTTCTTCGATGCCACGGCAATCGTTGGTCAGCTCGGAAATACCCAGCAGACCACTTTGCTTGTTCATCAGGTTATTCACTTCTTCTAAGGTGTAACCCAGTTGATGAACTAAGTGGTAGATGATTGAAGGGTCAATATCGCCACAACGCGTGCCCATAACCAAACCTTCTAATGGGGTTAAGCCCATAGAAGTGTCGACACTTTTGCCGCCTTTGATGGCAGTCACTGACGCGCCATTGCCTAAATGAGCACAGATCACGTTGGTATCTTCGATGGGCTTGTTGAGCATTTTTGCCGCTTCACGGCTAACGAATAAATGACTCGTGCCATGCATGCCATAACGACGGATACCGTGTTCACGGTATAACTTGTAAGGCAGGGCGTAGACATAAGCTCTGTCTGGCATGCTTTGGTGGAAAGCGGTATCAAATACAGCAACCTGTGGCAATTTAGGGAAAGAGGCCATTGCCGCGCGGATGCCGATAAGGTGAGCAGGATTGTGCAGTGGGGCTAATGAAGCACAGTCTTCGATGCCTTTGATCACGCTCTCATCGATGATCACTGAGCGAGTGAATTTCTCACCACCGTGAACGATACGATGGCCAACGGCTTGAATTTTTGCTGCTAATTCAGGTTGTTCCGCAAGAATTTTATTAACAATGTATTCAACTGCTTCACGGTGAGCCGTAAATGCACCTAAGGCTGCTTCATGTTTTTCGCCGTTGATTTTCCATTTAATGCGAGAGTCTTCTAAACCAAAACATTCGGCTAAGCCAGAAATTTGGTCGTCACCTGTTTGCGCGTCAATGACGGCAAATTTGAGAGAAGAGCTACCGCAATTGAGAACTAAAACCAGTTTATTTGACATGTGTAAACCCTTTGCCATTGTGTTTAATATAACGATTCTAAATAATGAGGAACTGCGGTGTTTTTACCATATCAGTCTTGGGGCGATTCGCCAGATTGTGCTATGGTAAGAGCAGTATTCCATTGTAGTTGGTGTCTAAGATTGAGCATTAAGATCCTCAAAACCTTAGGTGATGGTCATCAGTATATGAAGACTTGGCCTATGGTTAGACAACTGGGTTTTTATTTTCCTGAGTATCGGGTCGTCCGAGCAACTCAGCTCGCCATACTGGTGATGCCAGTGCTGGCGATTTTTGTGAGCATGAGCCAGCTGTATATTCACGGTTGGGCATTTCTGCCCCAAGCTGTCACTCTCGGTTTATTTTTCATCAGCTTACCGTTACAGGGGCTGCTGTGGTTAGGCTGGCGAGCTCGCCATCCATTACCGTTAACGCTGTTCGACTGGATTAACCAGTTGAGTGCGAAGTTGTCATCCATGGGTATCAATTGCCACACGTTAGGCGCTAAAGCCTGTTACCTCGATATGGCACTGATTTTAAAAATAGCCTTTGAGCGTTTAGATGCCAGTTATTGGGAAGAACTTTAGGCCGTTGCCGCGGTTATCCGTTTTGGCTTTTCTATTACTGTGGATTAATAAATCGCGTTAATCCCTTGTTGGACAAATACCGCTTTGATCTTTTCCATGGTTTCTCGACTCGGGGGGGATATCCCATCGAGTTGATAGCTTTCGCCCATGGCTTCCCACTTATGTTTACCTAATTCGTGATAGGGTAGTAACTCTACCTTTTCAATGTTTTTCATGGGCTTGATAAACTCGGCCAGTTGTAATGCCGATGCTTCATCGTCGGTAAATCCGCCCACTACGACATAACGTATCCACGTCGCTTGATTACGCTCTGCCAAATACTGCGCAAACTGTAATGTTCTATGGTTGCTGACTTTAGTTAACTCAATATGTTTTTCATCGTCCATGTGCTTGATGTCGAGCAGGACCAAGTCAGTGTGGTCGAGCAACTCATCAATCACTGGCGTGTACTTACGTACAAAACCATTGGTATCTAAACAGGTATGAATACCTTCTTGCTGACAAGCCGTGAATAATTCGGCGACAAATTCGGCCTGTAAAATGGCTTCACCACCACTGGCCGTAACACCACCATTGCTGGCATCGAGAAAAGGCCGATAGCTGATGATTTGACTCATTAACTCATCGACCAGAACTTCTTTTCCACCATCAAGATCCCAAGTGTCACGGTTGTGGCAATATTGGCAGCGCATTAAACAGCCCTGCATAAAGGTGATAAACCGTATGCCGGGACCATCTACTGTGCCAAAGGATTCCACCGAGTGGATCCGACCGATAACTGCCATTGTGACTCCTGTTAAAATAAGTGAGGCTGTAGCACAGTGTACTACAGCCTTGACTAATTTAGCTTACAGACCTTTTGTGAATGTACGCGTGATCACATCTTGTTGCTGTTCTGGTGTCAGTGAGTTAAAGCGCACTGCATAGCCAGAAACACGGATGGTCAGCTGTGGATACTTGTCTGGATGCTTAACGGCATCTTCGAGCATTTCGCGGTTCATCACGTTGACGTTCAAGTGTTGGCCACCTTCTTTTTTGTCATTGTGGTCGAAGTATCCGTCCATCAATGCCGCTAAGTTGGTACGGCGAGCATCATCATCTTTACCCAGCGCATTTGGCACGATTGAGAAGGTATAAGAAATACCGTCTTGAGCGTGGGCAAATGGGAGTTTTGCCACTGAGGTTAAAGAAGCGATTGCGCCTTTTTCATCACGGCCATGCATAGGGTTTGCACCCGGTGCAAATGGCGCACCTGAACGACGACCATCGGGTGTGTTACCGGTTTTCTTACCATAAACCACGTTTGAGGTGATGGTCAGAATTGACTGCGTTGGGATCGCATTGCGATACATTTTACGGTCACGAATTTTCGCCATAAAACGTTCAACTAAGTCACAGGCTATATCATCAACACGTGGGTCGTTGTTACCAAATTTTGGATAGTCACCGCTGATATCGAAATCAACTGCTATGCCGTTTTCATCACGAACCGGTTTTACGGTGGCGTATTTGATGGCAGACAGTGAGTCGGCTGCGATAGATAAACCCGCAATACCACAAGCCATAGTGCGACGTACGTCTCTGTCGTGCAGCGCCATAAGCGCGGCTTCGTAAGAGTACTTATCATGCATGTAGTGGATTGAGTTCAGTGCAGTGACATATTGAGTCGCTAACCAATCCATTAAACCGTCTAAGCGATTCATCACGTCATCAAAGTTGAGCACTTCGTCTGTGATCATGTCTGCTTTAGGGGCAATCTGGATTTTCAGTTTTTCGTCTACGCCGCCGTTAATCGCATACAGCATGGTTTTCGCTAAGTTAGCGCGAGCACCGAAGAACTGCATGTGTTTACCCACAACCATAGGGCTCACACAACAGGCGATTGCATAGTCGTCTGATTGGAAATCTGGACGCATTAAGTCATCGTTTTCGTATTGGATTGAGCTAGTGTCGATAGACACTTTGGCGCAATATTTTTTGAAACCGATTGGCAGTTTATCTGACCATAATACTGTGATGTTTGGCTCTGGACTTGGACCCATAGTGTAAAGGGTGTTCAAGAAACGGAAGCTTGATTTCGTCACTAACGTACGGCCATCTAAGCCCATACCGCCGATTGACTCCGTTGCCCAAATTGGGTCGCCTGAGAACAATTCGTCGTATTCAGGGGTACGTAGGAAACGCACCATACGCAATTTCATCACGAAATGGTCAACCATTTCCTGAGCTTGTTGCTCAGTTAAGGTGCCATTTTTCAGATCACGTTCAATATAGATGTCGAGGAATGAAGAGGTACGACCTAATGACATGGCAGCGCCGTTTTGGCTCTTCACTGCAGCTAAATAGCCGAAGTAAGTCCATTGGATCGCTTCTTGTGCATTGGTCGCTGGACGAGAAATATCGAAGCCATACTTGGCAGCCATTTTCTTCATTTGGCCTAATGCACGGTGTTGCTCGGCAATTTCTTCACGTAATTGGATAACGTTAGATAACTCTTCACCCGCTTCGAACTGCGCTTGCAGTGAGCTAAATTGGGCAAACTTATCTTTCATCAGGTAATCGATACCGTAAAGTGCCACACGGCGATAGTCACCAATGATACGGCCACGGCCATAGGCATCGGGTAAGCCCGTTAAAATACCTGATTTACGACAGGCCATAATTTCGGGGGTGTAAACATCGAACACACCTTGGTTATGGGTTTTGCGCAGTTCTGAATAAACGTATTTAACATCTTCATCCAGTACACGATCGTAGGCGGCGCATGAGCTTTCCACCATACGAATACCACCGTTAGGCAACATAGCGCGTTTTAGCGGCGCATCTGTTTGTAAGCCAACGATAGTTTCTAATTCTTTGTTGATATAGCCAGCGTCGTGGGAAGTGATGGTTGAAACCATCTTAGTGTCGAAATCAACAGGCGCGTGGGTACGGTTTTCCTGTTTGATGCCTTCCATGACTTTATCCCACAATTTTGTGGTCGCTTCGGTTGCACCAGCGAGGAAGGATTCGTCGCCTTCAAAAGGCGCGTAGTTTTGTTGGATAAAGTCACGTACATTGACTTCAGATTTCCAATCGCCAGGAGTAAAGCCTTCCCATGCGTTGGCAAACAGTTCAGTTTTGTCGGTCATCGTACTAATACCTTCTGGTTGAGATAAAAGGTTATTGGCGATCAGCGTTAAGCAATGCTGAGTATAAGCCAATAGCTAATTCCTGAAATAAAGCTCCCTTCATGATGACGCCCTATGATGGGAACTGGATTTTGAAGCGCTCGTCACTCCAAAAGTCTGTCTATTGATACCCGATAAGATGACAAATATTCGCTTACTTTGATTATCGGCTACTGATAAATCTTTATAATTGGTAAGACCAATTGTCCATAGGCATATTAACATAGGTCTGTCGCTATCGCATCTTAAACGGCTTGGTTTATGCTCTGTTAATCCCAAATTTGCTAGCTAGGTAGCATTTTTTTACCACAATAGGGAATACGGCACGCTTTTTAAGTTGGTGTGACATCTGAACCCCATTATCTCTTAAATCAGCCTGCCTATATTGTTCCCATTTACTGTCCACCTTTAGCGAGGATAAATCTATCCTCGTATAGGCTGATTTTGATTGGTGGGAGTCACGGCTCGATAATGGGAGCTGTCATAGTAGGCGCGGTGGTTATGATATTAAAAATAAGTTTGATGTTAGCTATTTGTATTAATTTATTTTTATTTGCTAACTTAGTGTCGATTTAGGAGATGGCATGTCATAACGCCATCAAATAAAGCATGCAATGCTTAAATCATTCAGGAAGGGTTAAAGAGTGGCTAAATACAGTAGTTTGCTATGATGCAGGCAACTTGTTACTTGCTGTTGGACTAAACTGTAAATGCTAAAGTATGGGTTATAGTGGGTTCAATTTAATGAATACCGAGATACACGCATCAAGCTATTGGTCATTTAATGTGTCATTGCTGAGGTTTGCTTGAATCTATAGCGCATTAATTTAAGCGTTAGTTCGCTAAATATGAGATGGAAACGTGCAGGATATGCATTGTATACCATCTTAATTAAGCCACATTCTCGCGATGAAAATCGGGCTGTCATGGTAAGACCAATTAACCTTTTGTGTTTTTGGCTTCAAAGTTTTCACATTTTGGGTGTGAATAGCATCACGCTTTAGCAATATCTGCTTCACAGCATAAGCGCGTTGTATGATACAAAGCGAGACTTTAGTGAATCATCATTTAAGCAAATCATTATCTCGGTTTTGATTCGTATTATCTGCGCAATGGCGCTGCTGGAGATACCTATGCTACGCGTTCAAGTTTGTTTATCTGAAGTTGGAGTTATGCAATGAAAAGCCCAAATCCATCGTCATCAGTTCCAACTGTGACAAACAGCGCACATGAAGCGCCACAGGTTTCAGCTCATTTTAGTTGTTACAATCAGGCTGAAATTTACGGGACAAGCAAAGTGGTTAAAGCACCTTGGCAGTCCTTTGGCTTAGCCGTGTTTGCTGGCGCATTTATCGCTTTAGCCTTTGTTTTTTATTTAACCGTAACCACTGGCGCAGGCGATGCGTCTTGGGGTTTAGTTCGTTTCGTTGGCGGAATAGCCTTTAGTTTAGGTTTAATTTTAGTGGTTGTTTGCGGTGGAGAACTGTTCACCAGTTCTGTGCTCAGTACCGTCGCCTGGGCACAAAAACAGGTTACTGGCGCTGAATTACTCAAATGTTGGTGCCGCGTATATGCTGGCAATTTTGTCGGCGCCATGTTGATGGTTTGCTTGATCACTGCCGCAGGTATGTATGATCTCGATGGTGGTAATTGGGGATTAAATGCCCTTAAAGTGGCACAGCACAAACTGCACCATACTTGGATTCAAGCCTTTAGTTTAGGCATTTTATGTAACATGTTGGTGTGTTTAGGTGTGTGGATGACCTTTGCTAGTCGTGATGTACTGACGAAATCGTTACTGTTAATTTTACCTGTGGCTATGTTCGTTAGTAGTGGCTTTGAACACAGTATCGCTAACCTGTTTATGGTGCCTATGGGCATGATGATCCAATCAATCGCCAGCCCAGAGTTCTTCGTGTCTTTAGGGGTAACTCAAGCACAATTTGCCGATTTAACCGTGGCAAACTTTATATTCAATAATTTAATACCAGTAACCTTAGGCAATATTGTCGGTGGCGGTGTGATTGTTGGTTTAGGTTATTGGTGGATAGAGCAGGGTAAAGTCACCTTGGCTGAACCACATAAAGCTCATCATGAACACTTTTCTGCACCACATTCACATGCTGAAAAATCTCAGCATCAGAGTGAGATTAAGCTGACTAAACATTCCTAAAACGTCTTTAATTATCAGTCTGAAGTGAAAGTGCCCAGCAGGTAGCTGGGCACTTTTTTATGTCGGTTTTCTATGATGTGTAAATGATGAAGTAAATAAAAACGGCATCCGAAGATGCCGTTTTTTGATTAGGTTCTAACTAATCAACACCATATTAGAATTTAACTTCGCCTTCGATAAACCATTCACGACCACGCGCATCATATGATGAACGGTTATAGTGTGGCCAGGCTGTATCTGTTGGATCAAAGTTTGGTCCAGCATTAAATAAGTTCATTACACCGCCAGTCACTTTAATTGCGTCTGTGATGTTATAAGCCGATGTTAAGTTCCACTTCGTTTGTGATGCAATTTCGTTTGCACTTTCATCGAATGCCAAACCTTTATCTAATGCAGCTTTTTTAAACGATTTATATCCAACACCATGCATTCTTGCTGTGTGGTAAGCACCTAAAGTTGTTTCAAAATCGTTTATATACCAACCTAAAATGATATTGGCTTTATATTGCGGTAAACCACCATCATCGATGTCATCATCAATTGCTGCTGTAGGATCTGTTTGTCCTTCAGAAAGAAGAATATAAGTACCATTAAAGTTTAGTTTTAACTCACCAAAGTCAGCGACATCCCATCCGTAACCAGTGGTTAAGTCAATACCACGAACTTTCTGATAAGCAAGGTTTTGTGCGACGGTATTAATGTGAGTAATAGTACCTAATGCGTCACGGGTGATCATGTTTGCATAAGTTTCATATTCACGAGCAGCTTTGCTTGCAGAGATGTCACTTACCATGTCATCCAGTTTCCACTCCCAAATATCGAGTGAAGCATTTAAGCTATCGCCACCATATACAGCACCTATGTTGGCTGTATAGCCTGTTTCAGCGCTAAGATCTTTGTTAGCACCAGTAGTGATATCAATATTGAGTTCATTACAGATTTTGTTCAGTGTTGGATCTGGATTTTTCTGAGATGGAGTTCCACCTAGAGCTTGGCACTGTTTAAAATCAATGATATTGCTATATGCTTTAGTTGCATCTCCATATACGCGATGCATATCTGGTGCGCGGAACACTTTACTGATAGAGCCACGAACTAATAATTCATCAAGTGGACGATACTCCACGGTTAATTGAGGCGACAAATTTCCACCGAAATCATCATATCGGTCATAACGTAAGGCCGCATCAAGTGTTAAGTCCTCAAGAACTGGAAGCTTTAATTCCATATAGGTTGCCCAGTATGAACGCTCACCAGCACCTGATGAACCACCACGGCTTAGAATATTGCCTTTAACAGATTCTGAGTCAGATTCTGATGAGTAGTCTTGAGTGGTATATTCTGCCCCAAAAGCAAAGTCAGCTGAACCTGCTGGCAGTTCAAATGCTGGACCTGTGATATTTGCTTGAATATTTTTTTGAGTTGATTGAGCTTTTTCAAACGGAGTGTACGCTATACCGCTGACATCATTTGTGCTGATTGGCGCAAGCAGTGATTTACCGTCAGTGCCTTGAGCTAGATAATTAAATAATCCACCCACAGTCGCAAAGCCACTATTGAATACATCCACATTAGTACGGCCGTAATTTACGGATGTATCCCAACTATAATCATCAGCGATCACGCCTTCCAAGCCCGCGGTGAAGAAATAGTTACGGGTACTTGTTTCTCCTGCGCGGTTGCCGAATTCGTGCAAACGACGAATATAGTTGTAGTCACCATTTTCGGCATTTTTAAAATCTCCACCAAGACCTGTATTCTTGTCGAATGTCTTTGTCAGTGAATCATCTAAATCAACGCCTAAAGTTACTTTGTCTCCTGCAACATTGACTGTGTAGTTATCGATACCCATAGGTTCGATACGTGTTGTTGATTTTGCTTCTGCAAAATCAAGACGTCCTACAAAGTTCAAATTATCTGCAAGTTCATAGTTAAAGTTCGTTGAACTGATAAAACGAGTGCTTTCTGGTGATAGATCGCGCCACTTTGAGCGATCAAAGCCACATGCGCTACCTGTCCAAAGAAAACCGCCCGCTTCGCATTCACTCGCAGTTAGGACACGTTGGCCTTTTGGTGTTGTTCCACCAGCAGGTTTTTTACCTGTAATGCCAGCCCCATATGAGCTGTATTGTGAATATTTACTATAAGGTACTTTGTCTGTATCTAATCCAAAAACAGCTCTATCAGTTGCATTCAAACGCTCAGTATCAGTAAATTCGATGAAGGTTGAGACGTTACCACGTTCGGAAGATGAACCCAGAGATAGCGCAATTCGATCGCTTCCACCACCGCCTTCAGTAGTATCACCATGTCGATATTTTAATGCGACGCCATCAAAATCTCTTTTTAAAATAATGTTTACTACGCCACCAACAGCATCTGCACCATAAATTGCTGAACCACCAGATTGTAATATCTCAATACGAGCAACAGCTTCCATTGGTAAGTTTGCGGTATCAACAAAGTTGTCTGTACCACCTGCTGGTTTAGGATATTGGTTGAGACGTTTACCGTTAATCAATGTTAGCGTTCTGCTTGCACCCGCATTACGTAAACTGATTGATGACGCAGCTGGTGTAAAACCATGTACTGATTGAGTTGTCATTGCTCCTGTTGTTGAAGTCAGGCTCTGCAATGCATCTTGTACGTTAGTAAAACCTTGTTTTGCCATATCATCAGCACTTAGTACTGTAACTGGGGTTGCGGTTTCCATATCGGTACGCTTAATACGTGAACCTGTTACTTCAATACGTTCAACTTTGGCACCATCTTCAGCTGCATATACTATCGAAGTGGTTAACGCGGCAGTAGCTGCTCCGCTTATTAATGCAAAGCGAACGGCTTTGGCTAATGTAGAATTTGCACGCATTTTATTCTCCCTTAACACATGTTGTATGTTTATTTTTTATTTTTCTTAAATGGTTACTTATGTAAAGAATTAAGCTCTCATTTAATTGAGTTCAGGATATAACCACAAGAAAATAACAAGTGCAACATTGGTCATGCTGGAGTTTTGTTTAAAATTTGTTATTTACTCTCTTTTTAAAATGCAGATATAAGTAGGGTGTGTGTGTAATCGGTGGCAGATAAGGTTTTAATCTGAGGGTTTTGTTTTTTATTTGGCTTTTTGTTTTTATTATTGGTTCTTTGTGTTTTTTTATTGTTGCTATTTTTTTGTTTTATTGTGTTTTAATTTTGTTGTTTTCAATAATAGTTTGAAACTATTTTATGTGAAAAAGTAAAAATTAATAACGATATGGTTTGTCATTCCATATATTTTAGATTGGATGATTGAGGAGTGTTATCAATAAGGGTTTTCATGCGGTTTAATTTTGTATGGTGATATTTTTACACCGCGTCAGGAAGCTAGAAGTAAAATTATGGAATGAAATGTTGTAAAGAGTAAAAACTAATCAAATGCTATTTCTGATTATTTAATTTTGACTGTTTAAATATAAAATTTAAGTGAATATCTATTCACTTCAATTTCGGTTTATTGTTTAGTTTTTTGAGTGAACAATTCATTTGTATGGTTAATGATTTTTACAAAAAGCTGTTCTGTTTATTTGCTATTTAGAACTGATTTGTGCTCTACCACGTTAAATTGCAGTGGAAAGTAGTGTCCTAAATAACGTAGGGCGACATAGGCAACCACTAAGGTGGCGATTACCAGTTCGAATTCTGCTAAGTATTTTATCCATATCGCTAACTCACCCATGTTATTGAACTGCGTTAACCAAGCTGCGGTTTTAAAGAGGGCGGTTGCACCGATCACCATAGGGAAGGTAAAGGCTGCGTAGCCTGGGCTAAAGGGCAGTTTTAGTAGGTGAAAGAAGGCCAAGTAGATGATGCTGGTCATCAGAATGGCGATACTCAGTAGTAAGGCGACTAAGGGAATTGATGCCTGCTCACAAACAGTCAGATAGCCCGCGAGTGATAAACTGGCGGGAGCTGCAAGAATGGCAATGGTTGGTTTAGCGGCATCAGGTATCGTCTGACAGAAAATGAGGCGATAGAGCATCAAAGGCAGCATGATTAAGTAGGCTAACATTCCAAAAACCAAAATGGCGTTTGCTAACCATTGGTAATCAGACACAGGGAAAGACACCGCCGCGACGATAATGCCAATCGGTGGTACAAACCAGCTTGGAACCATGTGCTCGAGTTTAAAATCGATGGCGCGAAAGTAGATAAACGCGCTTAGGAAGATCACATGGATACCAATGGCGACTAGCCACAGAGTTAAGCCTGCATGGGGGAAATAATCGCCGAGTGATTTAGACACCACCATCAAGCCCATGGCGAAGGTGGGGATCACACTACCAATCACTGGGTGGCTTAGCTCGTCCTTTAAAATATTAGGATGAAGCATGAATTTACCCATGAGCAATAACAGTAACACAGAGGCTATGATGGCCCCTGTGAGTTGTCCTGCGCCATTAAGTGAAGGTGTCATGTTCTCCCATGTCCAACCTAAGCTGGCAATTGCCAGTGCCAACCCAGCCATAGGGCTGGGAAGTTTAGCTGCGTGGGATGTCCAGCGTTTGCGTTTTGAAGTCATTTTGAATACCTCTCAATACTGACAATGCTTAACATCGCTTTTTTAGGGCGCTGTTTTGATGTATTTAGTGTACTGCGGGTATCAATGATAAATAAATTTGATTAATTTTATTCATTGCATAAGTTTTGTTTACTTTGATGTTGCTATTAAACTTAAGGTTTGAGTTTACAACGCAGTAGCGTGTGCCCTAGGCCAAGATTGTCTGTATCTTCATCCACATACAGTCCCGCTTGGTGAAGCTGGGCCAATAAATCCTTAGAGTGATACATGCGGCTGTTGCCATTGGCCATGGCGCTGAAATAGAGGCTAGTGGCATTTACGCAATAGGCGGAGGCGGCCGATGGCTGTCTATCCCAAAAGGTTTCGACGATAAAGAGTTGGCTGCTTGATGTCATTGCCTTTGCCGTGCGTTGTAAAATGCTCAGGATTTGGCTTTTTGAGAAGCAATCCAGAAATTGACTCATCCAGTAAGTATCGGCGCCTTCGACAAAGGGTAGTGAGTCGTCCAGCAGATCGGTGGCAAAGGTATGCACGCGTGCTGCAAAACCTCGTGCGAGTGCATTTTGTGTGGCTACCTCTAGTTGCCCCGGAAAATCCATAATCGTGACTTCAACGCTTGCGTCATAATCACAGCAGCTCAGTGCCCATTTTCCCGTATTGCCGCCTATATCCACTAAATGGCTTGGCTTATGGGCAAACACTAATGGCAGAAGCTGTGGAAAGGCATGATCCGAATAGTAATGATCGAAGGCAAACCAGCTCTGTTTCGCTTTGGGTGGTAGATCTTTTAAGGCAGGGTAGATGGTATTCCAGTCACCGAACACCTTAAGTCCTGCGGCCTTGCCTTCGAGTAGCGCGGTATCAAGGTTAAAAAGGCCTTGATAGCAAACATCCTGCACAAAGTTAAGATTGATGGCTGCCATGTCGTCATGGAGTAAAAAGTGCCCAGTTTTGTCGAGCACATAGCCATTTTCATTTTGCCAAACGAGACCCATACTGAGCCCCATATCCAGCAAGACTCCAAGGGCGTACTCGCTCAGTGGTGTCGATTGGCTTAGCTCGGCGGCAGTGATCCCATGCTCGGCCGCTTTATCTATTTGGGCTAGCACATCGAATTTGAGTAGGCAGTGGGCGACTTGAAAGCTGATGGGGCCAAAGGCAATTTTTTGAGCTTCAAACTTCGCATTGAAGGCGCTGATATTACTTGGTGTTCGGTAAAAAGACATAAAAAGGAATGAATTGGCGAGCGGGTCCGTTCTTTATAACCAAGTTAGCCGTGAAAGCCAGTTGAGATACGAAGAACTATGAGCTGTATCCAAACTTGAGCAGTAACTTGTTTATGCTCTGTAATCGAGATCTAAATAATGGAATGCCATAAATAAAAATACCCAGCCAAAGCTGGGTATTTTAAGGACGATAAAACGTCGTTTATTGAACGTTTTCTTCGTCGCCGAATTGGCCTTGGAACAAGACTGAAGATAGGTAACGCTCGGCTGCCGATGGTAAAATCACCACAATGGTTTTGCCTGCAAACTCTGGCAACTCAGCGATGCGGTTTGCGGCGACAACGGCGGCACCCGATGAAATACCCACTAAAATGCCTTCTTCTTGCATTAAGCGGCGGGCCATGTCGATGGCTTCATCGTTAGTTACAGCTTCAACACGGTCAATCAATTCTAAATCTAAGTTACCTGGGATAAAGCCAGCACCAATACCTTGGATTTTATGCGGCCCTGGTTGCACAGGTAAACCCGCTAAGGTTTGAGCTATAACAGGAGAATCTGCTGGCTCAACCGCCACAGAGGTGATGGTTTTACCGGCCACTTTTTTCAAGTAACGGCTTACACCAGTAATTGTACCGCCAGTACCTACACCAGCAACAAACACATCCACTTCACCATCGGTATCATTCCAGATTTCTGGACCTGTGGTTTTTTCATGGATTTCCGGGTTAGCAGGGTTATTAAACTGCTGCAATAAAATGTATTTTTCAGGAGCCGATTGGCGAATTTCTTCCGCTTTATCAATCGCACCTTTCATGCCTTTCGCGCCTTCAGTCAGCACGAGAGTTGCACCTAGGGCTTTGAGTAGCTTACGACGCTCTAAACTCATGGTATTTGGCATGGTCAGGGTCAGTTTATAGCCACGGGCCGCGGCAACATACGCTAATGCAATACCTGTGTTGCCTGATGTAGGCTCAATCAGCTCGTGATTTTTTGTTAATAGACCTTTCTTCTCGGCATCCCAAATCATATTGGCACCGATACGGCATTTAACACTGAAACTTGGGTTACGGGCTTCGACTTTGGCCAGCACTTTACCTTGGCTAACACGGTTTAAACGTACTAGCGGTGTATTACCAATAGTATATGAATTATCTTCGAAAATTTTGCTCATGGATTGCTTGCTCCTATGTTGGCACTACTGAATCATAATCTGCTGTGGCGCTTTTAGAAGTGATTGTTTGTTCTTCTTTATTCGATTTGGTTATTAAAGGGTGTGCTGTTATTCGCAAACCCTGATTGGCAGCCAGTTTAACTGTGTTAACCTCTTGCTAACATAAAAAAGATTGTGGCATTAACAGGGATAACTTCTTGATGTCTCAATCGTAAAACTAGCCTATCACTCGTATCGGACAAGCGCAAAGATGAAGCAGCAACAAATGGATCTGGGTAAAGATCCAAAAACGATGGTAACACCAAAGGCATTTACCATTGCAGCAGCCGTGTTATATACCCCATTGGCGACACCGTTGAAGCGGATGTTAGCCATACTGATTGATGGTTTGCTGATCACTGTGTTAGCTGAGCAGATGGATTGGATGTTTGTCTTGCTGGTGGTCAGTATTATCTGGATTGAAAAGCGCAGTCGTAAGTTTGGTCGTTTATTAAAGTGGGGACTTTATGCCCTGATGTTGGTTTTTATGTTGCTGACAACCGCCAATAATCTGTTTGATTTTAATGGAACAGACGTTAAAAGCAGTGAGGGAGTAGAGCAACAATTGGCATTAGGTGAACAAATCATTACGTCACTACCAGCATTGATGTCGTTGAGCCAGTGCAATAATTATGCTTGTGGTAAAACTCAAGTTCAATCCCTACATGAAGCGATAAAAAGCGCTTCAGGATCAAAGGGTATGACAGAAAATGATCAACGTGAAATAGTGCTAGCAACCATAGCCAACAGTAGTTTGCCTGCCATAGACAGTGAAAAGTTACAGGCGGAAGTGCTTAATGGCAGCTTATGGCCTGTTATTACGCTTCCTGTTGAGTTGGCGACAACAGATTATCCGCCTGAGCCACTTCAGCCTATTCAAGCTATTTCGCCGGATGTACAGCCGCAAAGCGCGGTGGCTGATGCAGTGAATGTGAGCTCTTCGCAATATTCTCGCCTCAGAACCGTTGATGAAGCTACAAGCCATAGTGTTGTCGCTTGGGTTAAAGGCTTTCTGAGTGATATGGGGCTGGGTTTTGGGTGGGCAGCGTTTTACTTTACCGTCTTTACTGCACGATTTGATGGTCAAACCTTAGGTAAGAAGATGCTGGGCATTCGGGTGATCCAGCTCGATGGTGCCAACATCAGTTTATGGGCCGCGTTTGGCCGTTATGGTGGCTATGCCGCAGGCTTTACCACAGGCTTACTTGGCTTTATGCAAATATTTTGGGATGCCAATCGGCAGGGGATCCAAGATAAAATATCTTCAACAGTCGTGATAGACTTAGTGCAAATGCATAAAAAGCAACGATTAGAGCAACAAGCGCAGGGGCAAAATGAGTTAGCACCTGTGCTTACGAGTGATGATGCATCCTCTGCTCACCTTACAACCAGTACCCGTTTGGAGCATTTATGAAACAGGTCGTCATTTCGGGGAGTGGCCTATTTACGCCGCCCCACAGTATTTCCAATGAAGCCTTAGTTGAGAGCTTCAATGCTTATGTGGATATTTTCAATCTTGAAAATGCAGGCTTAATTGAGCAAGGCCATGTTGCGGCTTTGTCCTATTCATCGAGCGAGTTTATTGAAAAAGCCTCAGGCATCAAGCACAGATATGTGATGGTGAAAGAGGGCATTCTGGATCCCGAAGTCATGATGCCGTTGATTCCTGAGCGCAGTAGTGACGAATTATCGATGCAGGCCGAGATTGGCCTTGAAGCTGCCTTGATGGCACTAAAGAATGCCAATCTCAAGGCTGAGCAAATTGACTTAGTGATTGTTGCCTGTGCTTATACTCAGCGTGCGTATCCTGCTATGGCGATTGAAATTCAACGTGCACTGGGTACGCGGGGTTATGGTTACGACATGCAGGTAGCGTGTTCATCGGCGACGTTTGCAATTGTCGCCGCGGCTAATGCCATTGCTACGGGTTCTGCCTCAAGAGTGCTAGTGATCAACCCTGAAATTTGCTCGGCACAGGTGAATTATCGCGACCGTGACAGCCATTTTATCTTCGGTGATGTGGCGACGGCTCTGGTACTGGAAGAACAAAGCTTAGCCCAGTCTGACCATGTGTTTAAGATCCTCTCAAGCCGCTGTTTTACCGATTACTCGAACAATATTCGTAGTAATTTTGGCTTTTTGAACCGCTGCGATCCGAGTGCGGCCCATCAAGCCGATAAGTTATTCCACCAACAAGGGCGCAAGGTATTTAAAGAGCTGTTGCCGATGATTTATCAACATTTGGATGAACATCTGGCCGAACAAGCGTTAACGCCACAGTCCTTCAAACGTTTATGGTTACATCAAGCCAACATCAACATGAATCAGTTCGTGGTGAGAAAGCTGTTAGGGGATGATGTGTCAGCTGAACAAGCGCCCGTGGTGTTAGATGAATACGCCAATACGGCTTCCGCGGGTTCTGTTATTGCATTTCACAAGTTTTCCGGTGACTTTAAGACTGGCGATTTAGGTTTATTGAGTTCGTTTGGCGCAGGATATTCTATTGGCAGTGTTATTCTGCAGAAGGTCTAAGATTCTCACCGTCATAATAAAAAGCCCACATCGAGGAAGATGTGGGCTTTTTTATGTCAGTTGTTTGCCTAAGTTGCTTTCTGTTTAAGGCAATGATTGTTTATAGCAGCCATGCGTAACTTAACTTCATAAAGTAGGTTTTCTCGTCCCGCGTCAGGCGGCTTAACTCATCATTAGCCTGCAAACTATCAGAGTATCCGAGGTAGAACACACTCTGCGGATTGAGTTTATAACCGTAGAGGAGCTCATTGCCTAAATGCGCTTCCTCACTCTGCGGCGCCGAATATAAATACTGCGCCACATTGCGATTTATCCGGGTGTAAATGCTAGAAAGGCGAATAAAACTGTGTAGACTGAATTGCCAGTTGAGGCGTACATCGCTCAGATTAGCGGTAAAAAGCGCACCTTGTTCCACATCCATTTGCTGATAAAGATGGGATATATCGATAGAAAGTCCATTAGCAATTTTCCAATTGATACTCGGGTTCATTTGCGTTTTAGTGCCCAGCCTATCATTGATAAAATCAATTTCATCGCCGTAGTACATTTCAAGCTCCATACTCAGGGGCGATAACGGGGTTACTGTGCCATAAAACCACACTTGGGTTTCATCATATAGTTGACTATTTCCGGCGATAGTGAACAGTGAAGCATCGCGGCGAGGGCCCACACGTTCACGGGTTTCTACACCAAAGGTGATTTCGCTTTGTAATGCGCCGAGGATTTCGATGTAGGCTTCATACTCTTCTTCAAGTTGTTCGCCTGCTTGGTTATGAGTGATATCCCAATCTCCCGCTAATTCCACCTTGTTAAAGGTGCCCGTAGGATACCAAATCAAACCCGCACCAGCCTCAAAGGTGCGGTAATCGATTTTTTCGACAAAGCCTAAATCGGCACGAAAATCGGGATCAACGGCATTGTATTCACTGTAAGCAAACCAATTTCGCTCTTCGTGTTTAAAGGTTAACTGATATAAATTACCGCCAAAGCGGCTATCAGATTTGCTACGTAATACTTGTTCGTTGAGTTGGCAGTGACCGAGTTCGCAATCAAGCTGAGATTGGCCACAGGGCAACCCATTACTAGGGTCATTTTCAGTATCAGTACAAAATTGACGATAGACTCCCGTGGGGTATTGAGTATCCGATTGGGCCACTTGTGCAGTGAAACTGTCCTGTGGTGTTGGTTGATATTTCGCATCCAGACTAATGACATAGTTGTGGTAATCGGGTTGGCTGTTGATCTCATAGTGCGGGTTATTTGTTGTACCATTGTGAGTGTTGTCACTGCTTGTTTTCGCGGTAAGTAATCCGCCGATGGAGAAGGTTTTGCTCATGTCGAAACGATAACGTCCCGCAAGGTTCAAACTTTCTTGATCAAGCGAGGCAACCTCTGAGCTTAAATTTCCCGGTACCAAAAACGTGGTTTGGCTATCGTTACTCGCTAGCAGAGCTAAGGTGTGATCATCGCTCTTACTTGTCAGTTTGATACCATAGTCAGGTGCAACAATATTGCGGGTGTGCAGCAGATTCACCTGTGTGTCGAAATAGTCTTTATTATCCAAAAAGAACGGCCGTTTCTCATCATAGAACAAGGAGAAAGTGCTGTTCACATCGAGCTGGCCAGCATCGGATTCCACTTGGGAAAAATCGGGATTAATGGTGGCATTGAGTAAGGTGCTGGAATTAATGCCCCAGCGCAAGTCTACACCTGGCTCGAGATTGTTATCAGCTTCCCAGCCATCCGCCTGTTTATGTTCGTTACGGTTGGCGATAAAAGTCGGGGTGATTTGTACATCCTGTCCTTGTTCTGCCCCCGCCAAGCCAGAAGCCACACCTAACTGACAAAGTTGACAACTCGTATTACGGTCAATCTTATGGGTCGATAGGCGATGTTTTTCATTGCGTGGATAATAACGAATTAACTCAAAGCCCCATTCTTGCAGGCTTTTCTTGTCGTCAAAGTTGAACAGTCTCAGTGGTAACTCGACTTCGACCTGATAGCCATCGGCGGTGATTTTGCCTGCGGATTTCCAAATACCATCCCATGCTTCGCTTTCTTCACCCGTTAGTTCGTTTTCAATTGAGTCTAATTGCACGCCAAGGGGATTAATAAAAAATTGGTATGCTAAACGGGCATTATTAAAAGTATCGAGTTTAATTCCGACTAAATCATCACTCCACAGCTTGTCTCTGTCCTTGAGTGTGGCGCGAATGAGTTTGGGATTAATGTCTTTGGCAGTAAATGCCACAAAAAGACTGGTTTTAGTCGCATAGACTCGCGCCTCGGTTTTCACTAATGCGGCAATGTTTTCCCCTGGTTGGGTTTCGTATTTGAGCTCTGTGACTGCGGCTTGTTGCCAAATGGCATCGTCCAACTCACCGTCGATATTGGCAGCACTGTTAAGTGTTGGAATGGCTAACTGAAATTGGCTGGCATAGCCAGCAAGACAAGTTACAGGTAGAAAAGTAAGACTAGATAAGATGATGGCTAAGATTGATTTCAACAAAAAAGACTCAAATAACACATTCGTGGCGCGCATTTTGCCAGAAAATGTGAAGTTAACAATAGCCAGTAATTGTTACAAGGTTTGCGTTGATTTTAACGAGGCGAAACATGATTGGATTATTGGGTCTAAAAAAATTGGGGAGCAGTGCTGAGCCATGACTCAGCACTGCTGGTGTTACTACTCGGGTGCGATGGCATGGTTGCGATACGCTTCACGATACTTATCGACCCACATGGCCGTCGCGCCACAAATCGCCACTGGCATGACGATAAAGTTGACTATGGGGATCATCGAAAATAGCGTCACAGTGGCGCCAAAGCTAAAACTGGTGCCACGGGTTTGATTCAAGGCAAAGCGCATATCTTTAAAACTGACCTTGTGGTTATCGAAGGTATAATCGCAGTACTGAATCGCCATCATCCAAGCGCTGAACAGAAACCATAAAATCGGCGCCAGCGTCTGGCCTACCATAGGCACTAAAAACAATAACAAAAATACCAGTGCGCGGGGCAGATAGTATTTGAGTTTGATCCACTCACGCCCAAGGATACGCGGTAAGTCTTTGATTAAATCAATACCAGAACCGGTATTCAGCTGCTTACCAGTTAACAACTGCTCGACTTTTTCAGCCAACAGACCATTAAAGGGGGCGGCGAGCCAGTTCATGACGGAGCTAAATACAAAAGCAAGCATCACCAGCATAGTGGTGACGGCGAGTGGCCAAAGTAAAAAGTTTAACCAGCTTAAGTACTCAGGGAGCTGGGCATTCATCCAAGTGAATAGCGTATCTAACTGGCCTATGGCTACATAAATGACGCCAGCAAACAGCAGAAGGTTAATCATTAGCGGAATAAATACGAAAGTGCGCAGGCCTTTACGTGTGATTAAACCAAAGCCATCGAGAAAATAATTAACGCCACTTTTGGCTGGGAAGGGCAAGGTTTTTTTCTGTGTCATATCGTTTTTCCAAAAAGTTAAGCGACAGCTATATGCGATTGTGATCAACTCATGGACAGATGACAAGCTAAAAGCCGCATGAATTCAATAAAAAGCGTTACAAAATGCTGCCTGCTTTGTTAAAGTTGCCAGCAGAATGCATTTGCACCGCTTGGCTCATTTTCGGGCCAGACTTCAGAGACGCGCTAACTGGCACCATGAGATTAAAACAGATAAAACTTGCCGGCTTTAAGTCGTTTGTCGATCCTACGAAAATTCCTTTTTTACAGGCATTAACCGCCATTATTGGCCCAAATGGCTGCGGTAAATCGAACGTGATCGATGCCGTGCGTTGGGTGCTCGGTGAAAGCTCGGCGAAGCACCTACGCGGTGATTCTATGGCCGATGTGATATTTAACGGTTCAAGTGCGCGAAAACCTGTGTCTGTGGCGGGTGTTGAACTTATTTTTGAAAACAAAGAAGGTCGCCTCGCGGGTCAGTATGCCAGTTATGAAGAAATTGCCGTTAAGCGTCAGGTGAGCCGCGACGGTGAGTCTTGGTATTTTCTCAATGGTCAAAAGTGTCGTCGTAAAGACATTACCGACTTGTTTATGGGCACAGGTCTTGGCCCGCGCAGTTATGCCATTATCGAGCAAGGCACTATTTCCCGCCTGATTGAATCTAAACCCCAAGATTTGCGCACCTTTATTGAGGAAGCCGCTGGGATTTCCCGCTATAAAGAGCGTCGGCGCGAAACTGAAAACCGTATTCGCCATACCCGCGAAAACCTCGAGCGTTTGGGCGATATTCGCAGTGAACTCGGTAAGCAGTTAGATAAACTCGCGCAGCAGGCTAAAGCCGCTAAACAATATCGTGAGCTTAAACAGGCCGAGCGTAAGACCCATGCTGAACTCCTTGTGATGCGCTATCAAGAGTTGCAAGCTCAGATGGCGAGCCTATCTGAGCAGATAAGTGCTATTGAAGTACAGCAAGCGGCGGCGCAGTCACTCGCGCAAACAGATGAATTACAAACCACTGAACTGCAAGTGCAACTCGCGCAATTGGCGGAGCAAGAGCAGCGAGCCGTTGAAGCCTATTATCTGACTGGTACTGAAATCGCTAAGTTAGAGCAACAGCTACAGAATCAAAAGCAGCGCGACGCCCAGCTCGAAACCCAGTTGGCGCAAGTCAAAGAGCATATCCAACAAAATACCGACAAGCTTAACGGCTATAAAGCGAGTCTTAGCGCGTTGGAGCTTGAGCTTGCCAAACTTGGGCCACAGCATGATGAGCAACAAGAGCTCATGGATGAGCTGCAATCCCAATGGGAAATGAGCATAGAACGCAGTCAGCAGCAGGCCGAAGTGGCGCGCCAACAGGCAGCGGATGTTTCTCAGCATAAGTTGCAGCTTGAACTACGTCGCAGCCAGTTAGCGCATCAGCAGCAATTACTGCAACACAAACAGCAGCAAAGTCGTGAGCAGCAGGCGCAACTTTCGGCGTTAATGGACGGTGATCTCGCATCGAGTATTACACCATTGCAGCAAGATATTGAGTCTTTGGATGATGCGCTCACACTGCAAAATGAAATTAATCATCAGCAAGAACAAAGTGTAAGTGCAAGTACGCAAGCCTTAGATGAAGCCCGTCATAGCGCTGAGCACATTCAGCAGCAATTAACCGCGACTAAAGCGCGCCATGAGCTGGTTGAACAGTGGTTGACTAAGCAAGAACAGCAGAGTGATAAACCGCAGTTATGGCAGAGTTTAACCGTTGAAAATGGTTGGGAAACAGCGGCGGAACTCGCCCTAAATGGCTTGTTGACCTTGCCCGTTGGCGTCACTGAAACTGAAATGGGGTTTCAAGCGTTAGCGTCACAATCAAGCCAAAGTGAATTTTTACAGGCTAAGGTGAATCTCGCCCCTTGGTTAGCGGGGCTTAAGTGGGCAAAGGATATCCATGCAGCGAAAGAACTGCTGCCACAGCTAACATCCGATCAACGGATTGTCACTGCCGACGGTTATCTACTGGGACAAGGTTTTTTAATCACGAAAACAGAGGGCGCCCAGTCACTGGTGCAACTCAGTAAAGAGCAAGCTCAGTTAGCGCAAAATATCCTCGATTTGCAACAATCCCTGCAGATTCGGCAAGACAAGATGACAGATCTTGCGGCTATTTTGCAGCAACAAAGACTGCAACTGACCGATGGCGCGCAAAAATTACATCAATGGCAGTTAGACAAAGCGACTAAGTCGATGCAGCTTAGTGGTTTAATCGAGCAAGTGAAGGCGCGCGTCGAACAGCAAAGTAAACTCGACGCGGCTTTAAGTACGAGTTTGATTGATATTGAACGCTTAAGCGAGCAATACGAATTATTAGCAGAACAAGAAATGGAGCTCGATGAGACGCTGCAGGCTAGTGAAGATATTCAGCGGCAACTCATCCAAGACACACAGGCTGATAGTGTGCGCCATCAAGCATTAAAAGGGCGTATTACTGAGGTAGAACGTCAATTATCAGCCACTGCGACGGGTTTGCAAGCCGTGACGATGCGCATGGCCGTGAGCACGGAGCAAATTGAATTACAGCAAGTGCGTGTCAATGAACTCATCCACTCCCGCGAGTCTGTGTTAACAGAACTTGCCAAAGTTGCCCAATTGAGTGGGGTGCAAAATAGTGTGCAGCTGACTGAGCAGTTAACGCAGTTACTAAAGCAACAACATGAGCAACAACAGGGCTTAAAAGAGGTTCGTCAGCAGCAAAGTGTGCTCACAGACACATTAAACAGTATAGGAATAAAGCAAAAACAAGAGCTTGGTAAGCTTGAGGACTTGACTCAAAGCCTGAGCACGTTAAAGTTACGTCGTGAAGGAATAAAAGGCCAAGCGAATAGTCAGCTGGAAGCCTTGCAGGAACAGCAAATCATTCTGTCTGAAATCCTTGGAAACTTGCCCGCAGAGGGGATGCCAGACAAGTGGCAGAGTGATTTAGATCAAATACGGCAGAAAATTGTTCGTTTAGGTGCCATTAACCTTGCGGCGATCGAAGAATTTGAACAGCAAAGTGAGCGAAAATCTTATCTTGATCATCAAGATGACGATTTAAATAAAGGGCTTGCAACCTTAGAGGAAGCGATCCGTAAAATAGATAAGGAAACCCGAAGCCGCTTTAAGACGACATTTGACTCAGTCAACGAAGATCTCGGACGCTTATTTCCGAAAGTGTTTGGTGGCGGCCGAGCTTATTTAGCGTTAACTGACGACGATTTGCTAGAAACGGGCGTGACTATCATGGCCCAACCACCGGGGAAGAAGAACAGCACAATCCATCTTCTTTCGGGTGGTGAAAAAGCATTAACCGCTTTATCATTGGTATTCGCCATTTTTAGGCTGAATCCTGCTCCCTTCTGTATGTTAGATGAAGTGGATGCGCCATTAGACGATGCCAACGTAGAACGCTTCTGTCGATTGCTAAAAGAAATGTCACAGAGCGTACAGTTTATTTATATCAGCCATAACAAAATAACCATGGAAATGGCGGATCAACTTATTGGCGTGACTATGCACGAGCCCGGTGTGTCTCGTATAGTTGCGGTAGACATAGAGCAAGCGGTGGCGATGGCTGACGCTGGATAACTAGAAGAAAGACAGGGTAACCAATGGAAGATTTGCAACTAGTATTGTTCGTTTTAGGCGCCATAGCCATAGTTGCTGTGCTGGTGCATGGATTTTGGTCTATCAGAAGACAACAGCCTAAGTCATTGAAA
Source organism: Shewanella sp. SM68 (assembly GCF_025653925.1). Classification (NCBI taxonomy): domain Bacteria; kingdom Pseudomonadati; phylum Pseudomonadota; class Gammaproteobacteria; order Alteromonadales; family Shewanellaceae; genus Shewanella; species Shewanella sp. SM68. The sequence goes on along the minus strand of NZ_JAKKRU010000009.1, from coordinate 16,959 downwards.
GATAGCCCAATGAGCAACTTTTATAAGAAACAGGCTGAGAAAGGTGAGCCGAGTCCGAAGCGGATCGATTCAGAAGGGTTTGATGCCGATGGTATTGGCGCCGTACGCGTGCGCAAAGCCGGTGAACTTGCACCTAACAACGAAACTCCTGCGACCAATCCTTATTTGAAGCAGGAAGTAAAGCTAGAACCTAAGCCTGAATTTAAACCACAAGAGTTTAAATCAGCAGAATTTAAACCAGAGTTGAAAGTTGGCCCTAAACACGAGCCTGTAACAGCTCAGCCTGATTTTAGCTTGCAGCCACCCGTGGCAAAAGAGCAACACCGTGGCCCGAAAGTCTCGCGTCAAGAGCCCGTTTTGAACACTCAAGTGAGCACGCAAACTCCGCCAATGGGTCAATCTCATGCGGCTATCGTCGCGCAAAAAGCGGCTGAGCAGGAACATGCGTTACGTAGTGCAGCTCCGCAGCAAACGGCCTTGTTTGACGAAAATGAATATAAAGAAGATAGCTATCAAGAAGAGGTTGTCGAACAAGCCGCTGAAGATGAGTTAGGTGAACCACGCGACGTACTGGTATTACACGTGGTCGCTAAAGAGGGTCTACAGCTTAACGGAGCCGAATTGCTACCTTGTTTCTTAACCTTGAATTTTAAATATGGCGATATGAATATTTTCCATCGCCATGTGGATAATGCTGGCAATGGTAAAGTATTGTTCTCGATAGCGAATATGCTAAAGCCTGGCGTGTTTGATCCGGATAATATGGAGCAGTTCAGTACCCAAGGTGTGGTGTTTTTCATGACTTTGCCTTGCTACGGTGACGCCCTAATGAATTTCTCGATTATGCTTAACTCGGCGCGTCAACTCGCGGATGATATCGATGCAGTCGTGCTTGACGGACAACGCCAACCTTGGGGTGAGTTCACTAAGCAAGATTATTTACACCGCATTCGCGCTAACGCTTAAGCCGACGCCGCAACTTGGCGGTTAATACATTGATGAGGCCGCGATTGCGGCCTCATTTTTTGTGATCTACTTTTTGTGATCTAAAGAATTCTGGATAAAGAATATGCAAGACATTCAAATCGATACACTTCTGTCTAAAGACGTCACCCCAGAAAACGCATCGCAGGTGATGCAGGCGCTCAGCCAATCGCTGAACGAGCACAACATTCGTTACTATGTGGACGATGCTCCGAGCATTACCGATTCTGAGTACGACAGGTTGATGCAGCGTTTACTCAAGTTAGAAGCCTTGTATCCCCATTTGATTGTCGCTGATTCACCGACTCAAAGGGTGGGCGGATTGGCACTGGCTAAGTTTGAGCAAATCACGCACCTTAAGCCTATGTTGAGCCTAGATAATGCCTTCGATGAGGCGGATTTCAGTGCTTTCCATAAGCGTGTCACCGATAAAGTGGGTGAGGTGAGTTTTTGTTGTGAGCCTAAACTTGATGGCCTTGCCGTGAGTATCTTGTATCGCCATGGTGTGCTCGAGCGTGCGGCGACGCGCGGCGATGGTTCAGTGGGTGAAGACATCACTGAAAATGTTAAAACCATTAAATCGATCCCGCTTAAATTACGCGGTCATGATTTTCCCGAACTCGTTGAAGTGCGCGGCGAGGCTTTTATGCCAAAAGCCGCTTTTGAAGCTTTGAATGATAGGGCGCGCGCCAAGGATGAAAAACTTTTTGTTAATCCGCGTAACGCAGCAGCCGGTAGCTTGCGACAACTCGACAGTAAAATTACTGCTGCCCGTTCATTGGCTTTTTATGCCTATGCGCTCGGTGTAGTGGATCCCGATTCCCATCCGTTAGCTAAAACCCATTTTGAACAGTTGCAACAGCTTAAGTCGTGGGGTTTACCCGTAAGTAGTGAAATCAAAGTCTGCGCTGAACTAAGCCAAGTCTATGACTACTACAAAGACATTCTTACTCGTCGCGGCGATTTAGCCTTTGAAATTGATGGCGTAGTGATGAAAGTTAACGACATTGCCCAGCAGCAACGTTTAGGTTTTGTGGCTAAATCACCCCGCTGGGCGATTGCTTATAAGTTCCCCGCACAGGAAGAAATGACCCAACTTGAAGGCGTTGATTTTCAAGTGGGCCGCACAGGTGCCGTGACGCCAGTGGCACGCTTAAAGCCAGTGTTTGTTGGCGGCGTCACTGTATCAAATGCGACGCTGCACAATGCCGATGAAATTGCCCGTTTAGGCATTAAGGTCGGTGACACTGTGATCATCCGCCGCGCTGGCGATGTTATCCCACAAATTGTTGCCATAGTGCCTGAAAGACGCCCTGAAACAGCGACAGACATTGTATTCCCACACAATTGCCCTGTATGCGGCAGTTTAGTCGAGCGCCTAGAAGGTGAGGCTGTGGCTCGCTGTAGCGGTGGTTTATTCTGCGAAGCGCAGCGTAAAGAAGCGATTAAGCATTTTGCATCCCGCAAGGCTTTAGATATCGATGGTATGGGCGACAAAGTCGTTGAGCAATTGATTGATAAAGAACTCGTCCAAAGTCCTGCGGATCTGTTTAAGCTCACCGCTTCTATGATGACTATGCTTGACCGCATGGGGATGAAGTCGGCAACCAATTTAGCTGCCGCGATTGAAGCAGCCAAAACCACCACTCTCGCGCGTTTCTTATATGGCTTAGGTATTCGCGAAGTGGGCGAGGCGACGGCAGCAAACCTGGCGGCGCACTTTGCCAGTCTAGATGCGCTGCGGGAGGCAACTGTGGAGCAGTTAACTGAAGTAGAAGATGTTGGTGCTGTCGTTGCCCAGCATGTGGCCCATTTTTTTGACCAGCCCCATAACCTTGAAGTTATTGATGCTTTAGTTGCTGCTGGTGTTCATTGGCCCGCCATTCAAGCACCTAGTGCAGATGCTCAGCCGCTTAAAGGCCAAACTTGGGTATTGACTGGCACCTTAAATCAGCTCAATCGCAATGATGCTAAAGCGCAGTTGCAGGCGCTGGGGGCGAAAGTGGCAGGCAGTGTCTCCAAAAATACCGATTGTTTAGTGGCAGGTGAGGCGGCAGGTTCAAAACTGGCTAAAGCGCAGGAGCTTGGTGTTAAAGTGATGGATGAAGACGAGTTGTTAGCCCTTCTCGCCGCGAACGCTTGATTGGCGTCATTTCAGAGAGGGCGTTGGCTTGATGTTGATTCAATGCCGGCTGTAGCGGCTGCAGCCTTGTATCAAGGGGTGAATACCGCCGAATAGCCGATATTAAATAGTGCCTGGCCCAAGGCGCTATTTTTTTGTCTGAAAATAATCAAGGTGCGGAAAGATTATCTGCTTTGGCTATTGAATTAACTGCGATTGGCACCATCTCCTTAATATGCTGTTTTAGATTTTGCTGATTGGAAACCTATTTGAATTTTAGTCACATCACTTGGCTCGATGATAAAGGCCACATTAAACCGCCCATCTTTTTATATGCGCTTTTGGCTTATCTCGCGCGTGGTTGGTGTATTTTTATCGCCTCGCTGACTCAGATGGGTGATCGTTCTGAGTTAGTGCGGATTTTTTACCCTGAAAAGTCAGATTTTTTGCTAGCACTCGGGGCGGGACTTGGCGCGGTTTTGATTTATCTTGTGGTGATAGCTGAACGTCGACGTTCGCCCCAATGGTTAAGACCGATTTTTGTGCATTTAAAATGGGGGTTGTGGTTGCTGTTGATTATTGATGGCGTCTTGTTGGGTCAGCGATTGATCCATGGCCAATTTCTGTTTCATTGGAGTCTTGCTTTAGATGCTTTAATGTTGTTTTGGTCGAGTATTTATCTTATTAAATCGAAGCGACTCAGTTATTACCTCCGTGATTGGCCAAAAGAAGAAGCTAAAGAACTTCAGCCTTAGTTTTTATCGTATTGTTATATAATAACTTTATTTAGAACTGAGCGGTGGGGCACATGACGATGTGTTCTATCCCTCAGTTTGATAAGGATTTTTACCTTATTTCTCCATTGAATGCTTTGAATCATCTATAGTTATATGTACTTAGCTTAAATGTGCCCTGTGGGATACGCAGATGAGGTCATCTGTTTATATCCACATTACATTTGAAAGGAGTCATATTGCGTGGCAAAAGTACCTCAAAAAAAGTTGTTACTGTCAGAAATTCAACTTGGCATGAGAGTCAAGTTGCCTTTGTCATGGACGAACCACCCTTTTTTATTTAACCGTGTTGATATTAGCAGTGCCGCTCAAATCGAAATGATCCGTGGCTTAGGCGTCCCCTATGTTTTTTTGTTATCTGAATTGAATCCCGGATCGGAGACTGTTAGGGAAGATGAGGATGTTGAAGATGAAATTGAAGTTCCACCTGAGCGAGATCTTAAGGCCGATACCCGTAAGGCGATACGTTTAAGCCAAAAGCGTTTCCTTGAGAATGTAAATAACTGCCGAAATGTATTTGGCAAGATAGCCAGTGATCCCGAAGGTGCCTATCGATTGTCGGCGTCATTGGTAGAAGACTTGCTAAGCCATTTGCAGGAAGTTGAAAAACCTTTCCTCACTTTGGTCGGAATGGATGATAACGATGTCAGTGTGACCCAGCACGGGGTCTCTGTGGCAGTATTAGCAATGATGATGGGTCATGCACTGGATTTAAGCCCAAGGGAACTGCGTGATATTGCTCTTGGTAGTTTGTTACATGATATTGGAAAACTTAAGGTACCTGATGTTATTCGCCGTAAGCGCGGAGCCTTAACACCTCATGAGTCAAATTATCTGCAAATGCACCCTAATTTCGCCTATGACATGCTCAATCGTTCCGGATTATTCCCTAAAGAAGTACTCCACATTGTGCTACACCACCATGAGTTTATTGACGGTTCAGGTTTCCCTGATGGGTTAACTGATCATAAAATTCCTATCATTACGCAGATCGTGAGTTTGGCAAATGACTACGATCAACAGCTCAGTGGTCAACAAATATCCTCCCCTCAAGTCGCTTTAGGTTATTTGTTTAAGAATCGGGCCACTAAACATGCCGAATCTTTAATCGCTATTTTGGTTAAAATTCTCGGTATTTATCCACCAGGAACCATAGTGAAACTCTCCGATGGCTGTATCGCAAAAGTCATGATGACGACTAAAGATGTGAGTCAACCCCAAGTGTGGGCCTGCAAAGAGGATGGTAGTGAGCCATCGCTGCGTTTTTTAAGTAATGAAGGCGTGACAGTACAAAAAGCCATCAAGGCGGAAGAGTTGTCCGAGGGTGCTATTCGTACCTTACAAGTCGATAAAGGGATTAGTTTTTATTTTAGTTCGCTACAAGCTTGAATCTTATGCGCTAAGTTCCGTATTCTATCCGCTGATGTGATTCCCTTAGGGCTAATATGGCGAATGTAAAAGCAGAAAACAGTGCAGTAAAATCCAGTGTTGCTTTGGTCGGTTGTGGTTGGTTTGGTTTTGCTTTGGCAAAGCAACTTGTCCATGAAGGCTATCGAGTCACTGGCTGTAAGCGCAGTGCCGAAGAATTATCGGTATTAACTGAAGTCGGGATTGAAGCCTATCCGCTGCAATTGGGCCACGAAGCATCATCTGCCCCCGATGCTCAGGCGTTAAGCGGTTTATTTCAGACTGATTATCTGGTGGTCAATATTCCTCCACGGCTAAAGCGTGGTAATGCTGCTTATCTTGAAGAATTACAACAACTCATCGCATTAACTCAAGGCTGGCAATATCAGCGGATTGTGTTTATCAGCACTACGGGCGTATATCCGACCCAAGATAAATTGATGACAGAAGCCGATGCGATGGCAGAATCAAGCGATAGCCAAGTGCTGTTAGATGCTGAAGCTTTATTTCAAGCATTGCCCCATACCTGTATCGTTCGTTTTGCTGGACTCGTCGGTCCTAAACGTCATCCTGGGCGTTTTCTTGCTGGAAAAACCGATGTGAGTGGAGCGAATGTCGCGGTAAATTTAGTCCATCTTAGCGACTGTGTGCGCGCCGTTAGCGCAATTCTCGCGGCAACTCATTCTGGATTATCAGTGGCGCCGATTTATAATCTTTGCGCACCTTCACATCCGACTAAAGCTGAGTTTTATCAAGCTGCTGCCGAATCTCTAGGTTTAGTCGCGCCAGAATTTAATCAACAATCTATGCCGAGTAAAGTCATCCAAGCTGACGCGATTGTCACAGATTTAGGCTTTCGATATCAGTATGTTTCGCCGCTGGATATGCTAGCGGCATGTTGAGAAAGGTTCATTACTGTAAAAGGTAAAAGTCGAACTTTTAGGTTATCTTTGGGTCCCAAGTTTGCTTGAGCAAATGTGTAATCCTTATTTAAACAAACGACGAATAAAAAGAGACAATATAATGAGCGTGTTTAATCGAGTTCGACCTATAGCAGTATTTGCGTGCGGATTAATGCTGAGTGCCAGCTTTGCCCTGCAGGCTGCAAGTTTCGAAGAAGGCAAGGATTATGTCACTGTGGCGGGCATTACCGAAACGCAAAAGCCAGTGCTGCGGGAGTTTTTTTCTTATAACTGTACACATTGCTATAAGCAAGAACCGCTCATTGAGTCGACAGTAAAGCTGCTTGGCAAAGATGTGGCCTTTGAGCGTACCCCCGTTGGTGCAGGTCGTCCCGCTTGGGAATTGAGCCAGTTTGCCTATTATATGGCGCAAAAATTAAAGATGACTAAGCAAACCCATGGTGCCATTTTTAAGCAAATTCATGAGAAAGGTGAGCAATTTACCACCCTTGAGCAAGTAAAAGCCTTTTTCATTGCCCAAGGCGCTAGGGTGGATGATGTCGATGCCGCGATGAATTCCGTCGATGCTAAATTCACCCTAATGAATTATGACTCTCAAGCTGAGCTTGCTGGGATCAAGGGGGTACCGTCATTACTGGTTAATGGCCGTTATATGCTGACCTCAACCGCACATACCGCAGAAGAATTGGCGGCGTTAGTGAAGTTTTTAGCTGCGAAGTAACGGCATTTTATAGACGGACGGCGCGCGATGTATCATGCGATGAAAGTTGCTTGTTGCGAGTAACGCTTAGTCACGTTTCCTCAAGGTAGATTGAGTAACCCAGCATAGGCTGGGTTATTTTTTGTTGTAAACCTGCAAGGTGACTGTGAGTCAAACCCTAACATTTTGACGAAATAACATGATGAAATAAAACGGTAAGCAATTGGCCTGACCTAGGTTTGATGAGAGATTTAACGTCTCTAATTAATTGAGGAACTCATGATTAGAATTCTCAATAATCTAGGCTAAAAATCTTAAATCATCTGATTTTTAGCCAGTCTAGAGCTGTATTAAAGGTCATTTAAATTTCTAATTTCCCTAGTTCAGACAATAAGTTATTTCTATTTATTGGATGAAAATCCTCTTTCTCCATTCACATCCCACTCATTCATGTTCGACATTGGTCTAATCTGTTTAAAAAGTTAAAACCGCATCAAAATGTAATATCATTGTTAACTCTTTGAATTTGTTTCTGTTCGCTATTTTCGGACAGTGTTTTGAATCACGGGTTAGACGAAAGTCGTGATTGTGCTCACACCAGCTGTTGCTAGATTAAACATGACTTAAAATTAAAACAGGACAGGGGAGTCACTATGGGTTTTGAAAACAACGACAAGGCAAAGGGTTATTGGCGCGAGAATATTCGTCTCGTACTGAGCTTATTAGCCATTTGGGCGGCAGTTTCTTTTGGATGCGGCATTTTATTGGTTGATGTACTCAATGAAGTCCATTTCATGGGATTCAAATTAGGTTTCTGGTTTGCACAACAGGGATCTATGTATGTATTCGTTGCGCTTATCTTTGTCTACGCGGCAAAAGCCAACGCCTTAGATAAAAAATATAACGTACAAGAAGACTAAGGAGCTTTGAGATGGATGTTCAAACACTCACATATATTATCGTAGGGCTCTCATTTGCGCTCTACATTGGGATTGCAATCTGGACCCGTGCGGGTTCAACCAAAGAGTTCTATGTTGCTGGCGGCGGTGTTCACCCTGTGGTGAACGGTATGGCAACGGCGGCAGATTGGATGTCAGCGGCGTCATTTATTTCGTTAGCGGGTATTGTGTCTTTCGTCGGTTACGATGGTAGTGTGTACTTGATGGGCTGGACGGGCGGTTATGTATTGCTTGCTCTTTGTATGGCACCGTATTTACGTAAATTTGGTAAGTTTACTGTGCCAGATTTCGTCGGTGAGCGTTATTACTCACAGGCGGCACGTACAGTCGCGGTTATCTGCGCTATCTTTATTTGCTTTACGTATATTGCAGGGCAAATGCGTGGCGTGGGTGTTGTGTTCTCGCGTTTCCTTGAAGTGGAGGTGGATACTGGCGTATATATCGGTATGGCGGTCGTGTTCTTCTACGCGGTACTCGGTGGTATGAAAGGGATTACCTACACTCAGGTTGCCCAATACTGCGTACTGATTTTCGCCTTTATGGTTCCGGCTATTTTCCTTTCAGTGATGATGACGGGCCACTTAGTACCGCAAATAGGTTTTGGTGCTGAGTTACTGGATGCCGCTGGCAATAATAGCGGTGTATATTTGTTAGAAAAACTCAATAACGTTTCGGTTGAGCTCGGCTTTGCACCTTACACCGACGGTTCTAAGAGCATGATAGATGTGTTCTGTATTACGGGTGCCTTGATGGTGGGGACTGCGGGTTTACCCCATGTTATCGTGCGTTTCTTCACTGTACCTAAGGTGAAAGATGCACGTATCACTGCCGGATGGTCGCTTGTTTTTATTGCGATTATGTACACCACAGTGCCTGCGTTAGCAGCGTTCTCCCGCGTGAACATGATTGAAACTATTAACGGTCCCGATTCTAAAGGTGTGGCTTATGAGTCTGCACCAGATTGGATTAAGAACTGGGAAAAAACCGGTTTGATTAAGTGGGATGACAAAAATGGTGACGGTAAAATTTACTATTCGTCAGGTAAGATTGAAGATCCCGCTAGCAAAAATGAAATGAAGATTGATAACGATATTATCGTACTTGCTACGCCAGAAATCGCTAATTTACCAGCTTGGGTTATCGCCCTCGTGGCGGCGGGTGGTTTAGCTGCTGCATTATCAACATCTGCAGGCTTGCTATTGGTGATTTCAACGTCGGTTTCACATGACCTATTGAAAAAGAATTTAATGCCTAACCTTTCCGATAAAAAAGAGCTGCTATACGCTCGCTTGGCGGCAGGTATCGGCATTGTGATTGCGGGTTACTTTGGGGTGAACCCTCCTGGTTTCGTGGCGGCAGTGGTGGCATTCGCCTTCGGATTAGCGGCTTCCTCACTGTTCCCTGCCATTGTTATGGGTATTTTCTCTAAGACAATGAATAAAGAAGGTGCGATTGCCGGTATGTTAACGGGTCTACTGTTTACTGCAGGTTATATCATCTACTTCAAGTTTGTTGATCCAACGGCTAACATAGCTGCTAACTGGTTCCTGGGTATTTCACCAGAAGGTATTGGTATGGTAGGCATGTTAGTGAACTTCGGTGTGGCAGCGATAGTCAGTCGAGTCACTGCGGCAACACCACTGCATGTTCAGGAGATGGTTGAATCGATTCGTTTCCCTAAAGGTTCGGGTGAAGCAAGCGGCCACTAACCTTACTGCATAATGGTGAGTACCAACACAAGAGAGCGCTTCGGCGCTCTTTTTTATGGCTCTTTTGGCCTGCCTTTATGACTCTGTGGGGAGTCACTTTATTATGCTTGCGGCTGACTTTAGTCGAATGTAGCGTAGCGACAATGCAGGCTATAGTGATGACATCTCAGTAAAAATTCGCCTAAAAAGGTGTTGCCTATGAATGCCAGTGAGTTACAACCCGTAGTGCAATTTCTACAGGGACTTGTGCCCTTTGATGCTCTGCCTGAGGATGTCGTCGTGCGCTGCGCTAAGGCTGTTACTGTTGGGTATTACAGCAAGGCCTCTGGTTATGTTAATTTCGACGCGAATTCGCCTAAGTTGTATATGGTGCGTAGCGGCGCCTTTGAGGTGCGCGATCCTGACGGCATGTTGGTGGATAGAGTGGGCGAGGGTGAGTTTTTTGGCTTTTCTACTTTGTTATCAGGGGAAAAAGTCGTTAATAAAGTCGCTATTCTTGAAGACGGTCTAGTTTATCATCTGCCCCAAGCCTTGTTTGATAGCCTTAGGAGTGAGAGTCGTCACTTCGATAAGTTTTTTACCCGCGCCTTCGCAAAGCGTTTACGCCATGAGGCCCGCTTTAAGGCAAAGGATCTGACGACCACAAGTCGGATAAGTACCTTGATGTCTTCCACTCCCATCGTTATTGATGCCCAAGCTAGCGTGACTCAGGCGGCACTCTTGATGCGAAATCGCCGAGTATCGTCCTTATTGGTGACGGATAATCATAAATTGGTTGGCATCTTAACCGATAAGGATTTGCGTAATCGCGTGTTAGCTGCAGGGCTTGATGGCAACGTTGCTGTGCATCAAGCCATGACGGTTTCACCTATCTCGATTTCCTCCAATGCATTGATTTTTGAAGCCATGCTGCTGATGAGTGAGCATAACATTCATCACTTACCTATTATCGATCAAGATAAAGCTATCGGTATGGTGACCAGTACTGACATCTTGCGCGGGCAGGGCTCACAACCGCTACTGTTGATTGGTGAGATTGAACGGCAGCAGGATCTTGCCAGTTTAATTGGTGTCAGTAAGCAAATTCCCCTATTGCTGCAAAATCTTATTAGTGCCGATGCCAGAGCTGAAGAAATTGGCCGAGTGTTAACCTCTGTGACCGATGCGCTGACGCGGCGATTAATCTTGCTCAATCAACAATTGCTTGGTGAACCGCCAATGGCCTTTTGCTGGTTGGCATTTGGCTCCCAGGGACGACAAGATCAGGCTGCGTGTTCAGATCAAGATAATGGCTTGTTAGTCGCAGAAGAGATGGATGATTTTGCTAAAGGTTACTTTGATGCCTTAACCCATGCCGTGTGCGCAGGGCTTGATCAATGCGGTTATGAATTTTGTACCGGCAATATTATGGCGCAAAATCCTCAATGGCGGATGTCACTCAAACAGTGGCAACAGGTATTTGAAAAATGGGTCATAACGCCTGAGCCTAAGGCGTTAATGCACGCCAGCATCTTCTTCGATATGCGATCGGTTTACGGTCCACAAACCCTGTTTGATGCCTTACAGGATAAAGTCTTAGCTCAAACCCGCGATAACGATATTTTCCTCGCGGGTATGACTGGCAATTCGCTGGTGGAGTCACCGCCGCTAGGATTTTTCCGCAAATTTGTACTCGAGCGGGATGGTAGTGAAGTTAAAGGCATAGATTTGAAGCATAAGGGCAATGCTTTGATTAACGATATTGCCCGTGTTTATGCCTTGTCTGCGGGCATTAAAGAAGTGAATACTGCAAAACGTATTCGTGCCTTGATGGATGCGAATATCCTCAATCGACAAGATGCGCTCAATTTGGCTGATGCCCACGAGTTTATCGCTCATATGCGGTTATCGAACCAAGGTTATCAACATAATCAAGGGGGAGAGGTGAGTAATTATTTGCTGCCTGGGCATTTATCTTCGCTGGTTCGTCATCAGTTACGTGACGCTTTTAAAGTCGTGCATGAGGCGCAGGCGGGGATGAAGATGAAATTTATGCGAAGTTTTTGATATGAATATATTGTTGCTGAAAACTCAGCTCAATTGGCGGGCGCTGCGTTGCCAACATCATTTATTTAAAGGCTATTATCAGTCGCTGTTGCCTCTGCTGGCAATGCCGTTATCCGAAGCGCCGTTAACGGCGATGGATTTGGAGATGACAGGGCTCAATCCACAGCAAGACCAAATTCTCAGTATTGGATTGGTGCCGATTGAGCGCGGTGAGATCCCGTTGGCACGCGCCGAACAAAAGTTAGTACAAATTCGCGGTAGTGTAGGCCAAAGCGCGACGATCCACGGCATTCTTGATAATCATTTGGTACAAGCCGTCACCATTGAGGAAGCCATGGGCTGGTTTATCAATCAAACCTATGGACGCGTGCTGGTGGCACATCATGCCCCTTTAGATTGTCGTTTTTTACAGCAGGATTTATTGACGATTTATCATCAAGCCCTTGTTTTACCTGCAATCGATACTTTAATGGTTGAAAAGCACCGTTTACTACGGGAGCACTCAGTGATTAAAGAGGGGAGTTTGCGCCTTGGCGCTTGTCGCGAGCGTTATGGTTTACCTATTTATGCGGCCCATAGCGCGCTGACCGATGCCTTAGCTTGTGGGGAATTATTACTCGCGCAAATGGCCGCCATGGGCGGTGCAGCAAAGCTTACTGTGGCTGATTTACTGCAAAAATCGACTTAGTCAGTGTTAACAGAAATCACTCTTTGTGGTGAGTGAATCCATTTGAGATGGATTGATTTCACTTTGATTTCATCTTAGGTTAATCACTGACAAGCTAAACTCAGTTGACATTTAATCCTCTGTTCGAATTCAACCTGCCGTTAACTTGGCAATCCAACCAACTTGTACTTCACTCTACTAAGTTGAGTGTGTAGGAGAATATGATGCCGTTACCTTTACTTTGGGTGGGTGGTGCCGTAATCGGTGCGGTTTTGCTGGCCGATGAGCGCGAGCAGCGTCAACAGCTTGAGCGTGACAGATTACTCGGTAAGGCCCCTAAGTACCCCGTTGCCAATCGCGCTATGGTGGCACCGCCGAGTCAATGGCAAAAGGGATTAAAACAAGTATCGCCAATTCCTGGGAGTATCGTCTGTTGTTATGTTTTTGGTGTGATTGAGCATACTGGCATTTGGCTTGGTGATGATTGCCTCGTAGAGTTACATGGCTCAGGGCTGGTGCGGGCTGTATCGGTAAAGCGTTTTTTAGCGGGACGGACCGGTAGCCAAATCTATCTTGCCTGTAATCACCAACATCAGCCTCTTATTGCCGACTCTGTGTTGCCCCGCGCTGAACAGGCGATTTATCAGTATCGGGAATATAATTTATTCGACAATAATTGCCATCGATTTGTCTGGTCTTGTATTAGTGGCAGCGAAGGCGTGATTAAAGGCTTTAACGAGTTAAATCAAAAACTCGCCGAACATTTTAATCAAGCTATCTATTGGGATGAGATGATCATTAGCAAGCTGAATGAATAAGTTCTGTAGTCATATACTAAAAAAGCCATCGATTAAGATGGCTTTTATGTTTTAGTGAAACACTATGTAATCGTTTTGCAGAAACCGTTTACGGCTTACAAAAATAATCTACAGCGCGTTTGACTAACTCTATGCCTGTTTTATCGCAAGGCGGTAACTCGGCATCACTGATATTGATAGGTGTGACGCGATTTCCCCATTGCAGCAAGAGTGCGGCAGAGGTTAAGCCTGCGCCAAAGGCACAAGAGAGTATGGTTTGATTCGGCTTGATAATGCCTTGTTCTAACGCATCACAAATGGCAATTGGAATCGTCGCCGCCGAGGTATTGCCATAATTAGCGATGTTCACGAAGGCTTTTTCTTTCGGGATTTTCATTCGGCTAACTAAGGTATCAATAATACGTTCGTTGGCTTGATGCGGGATCACGAGATCCACTTCATCCTTATCAACACCACATTTTTCAAGCACTTTAGTGCTCAATTTATTCATTCCGTTAATCGCACGCTTGAAGATTTCTTGGCCATCGAATTCAATGAAAAAGTCCAATGAGTCGGCTGAGAATCTGTCCATCGCCGTGCCAAAGCCTGCTTTCAGAATATCACGACCTTCAGGATCGTTATTTAGCTCATAACCGAGCACGCCACCGGCAACATCTGTCGCTTCAACCACAACGGCACCCGCACCATCACCAAATAGCACTGCAGTTTCGCGGCGCGACCAATCTAAATAGAAAGATAAACGTTCAGCACCAATGACTAATACTTTCTTGCTCTGGCCACTCTTGATTTGTGAGCTGGCTAAACCTAAGCCATATAAGAAGCCACTGCAGGCAGCATTGATATCGAATGCTGCACAACTGGCGCCAATATTAGCTTGTACAGTGGATGCAATATTTGGGATCAAAGTGTCTGGGCTGGCACTGGCAAGAATGATCATGTCGATTTCACTGCCATCAATACCTGCTGCTGCGAGCGCACGTTGTGCTGCAACTGAAGCAAGTTCAGAGGTATTTACATGACTGATATGGCGCTGGCTGATCCCTGTGCGAGATTTAATCCATTCGTCGGATGTCTCGATAAAGGTCGCAAGATCATCGTTGGTCAGCGTGGCTGGTGGAACACATTTGCCCCAACCAGTGATAGTGGCGTACTGCATGGTGGTTTCTCTCAAATAAAAAAGGCAGAACCTGAGCGCTGCCTTGAATCGACAACAAAGCTTATCGGCAACTCTAATGGCCGTCCGTGATCTAGACCACCTGTTTGGCGACGAGATCTCGAATTGTCATTGCGGCATGCAGAATATGATGACGCAGTAGCGCCGTCGCTTTTTCTGTTTCTCTCAGTTTGCAGTGGTTGAGCAAAGCCCTGTGCTCATGCTCTGCGGCAGGAATTCCCCCCGCGAGCAATAACTGCAAACGAATGTATCTATCACAATTAGTATTGAGGCCGTGAACAACCTCAAGGGTGTGTGGGCGATTAGCCGCCTGATATAAGCAAGTGTGAAATTGCGTATTCAACTCGCTCCAACTGGCGACGGCATCTTCATGTTTGAAGGCCGACTCCAATTGTTCGAGTACACGTTCTGCTTTTTCTAAATCAGCCTCTTGAAGTCGTGGGATCGCTTTCGCAAGCAGATCGGTTTCGATCATTGCACGTAATTCAAAGAGTTCGGTGACTTGTTCGACGGATAAAACGGTCGCAGTCGCACCTTTATGGGGCTCAAACTTAACGAGTCCTTCAGCTTCGAGTTGCAATAATGCTTCTCTTACCGGAATACGGCTGACATTTAACGCTTCAGCCAAGGCACTTTGTCTGAGGGGTTCTCCTGCGGCTATGTCACCTGAAAGAATTCTCTCTCTGAGCACTTCCACAACTAACTGGGTGCGGGTTTTGTGGACGATAGGCGTAGTTCGACTCATTATTTCCGTCTATTTCGGGTATTTTCTCGTTATTTGCCCAAGATTACCGTTAAAAACACCACAAATAAAGGGAAATGCTTGATTGAGTGCAGCATCTAAGAGACTAACAATGTCCAAACGACGGGGTTTTTTGTGGTTTTCTCTTACGATTTGAAGCGCATTACTTGCGAGTGGCTTCGATGGTAACAGTGGCAATTATTTGTAAAAACGCTGTTCAGCTTCTTCGATTGAGTATTTTGATTAAAACAGTGCCATTACACATTCCATTGCTGGATTTTTTGGACTCTGATTTGGTGGGACAATTGCTATCTCGCATAGACACAAGCTGTACATATAGATTTGCCTGTACAGCCACGAAATATCACTAACGCGCAATTTAGCGCTAAAAGCATAACTTCGCGGTGCAATTTCTAATAATGAATGGAATAATAGCGCGATAACGCCTTAGGCGATTTGGGAGTATTACAGTGAGTCGAGCAGTATTTTTAGACCGTGATGGTGTGATTAACAAAGACCATGGTTATGTCCACCTAGTGGATGACTTCGAATATATTGACGGTGTGTTTGAATCTTGCCTCTCTTTAAAAGAAATGGGCTACAAGTTAGTTGTCGTCACTAATCAATCCGGTATTGCCCGTGGCATGTATACTGAAGACCAATTCCACAGCTTAACGGAGTGGATGGATTGGAACTTTGCCGACAAAGGGGTCGAGCTCGATGGTATTTACTATTGCCCGCATCATGCCGAGAAAGGCATCGGGGAATATAAGGTTGATTGTGATTGCCGTAAACCTAAGCCGGGTATGCTCAATGATGCGGCGCAATTCTTAAAAATCGACTTAGCGAACTCAGTCATGGTTGGCGACAAAGCCGAAGATATGCAGGCCGCGGAAGCTGCGGGCGTGACTACTCGTATATTAGTGCGCAGTGGTAAGGTTATTGCTGATGACAGTGATGCCACTGTGGTACTCGACAGTATTGCCGATGTGCCAGCTTACTTAAAAAGCGTGGGTTAGTTGGAGTTCTACTACTTATAATCAGTTCATCATGGGCTGATTCGTCAACCAAGGTTGCGATATAAGCGGTGCCAGTTGTTGCTCTTGTTGGATAGAAATCAGAAGTAAAGCTATTTCGCATGAGATAAAGAGCTAACCAATAGGTTGGCTCTTGTCATTTCTAGCGCTGAGTTAACCTCATCTTTTGCCTTAATTCGGCAAAAATTCGATAATATTGGCGTTAAAACACACTTTTAGTTTGAAAAGTGTGCGATTGAATCGTTTTTTCGTAATTATTCGCGCCAAAGGGGTTGCGGTAAAATCTGACATCCCTATAATGCGCATCCACTGACCCAGCGGGGTCAAGGGTTAAACGCTGAATAAGCTGATAACCACGCTCTTTAACAATTTATCAAGCAAATCTGTGTGGACACTCGCAGGTGTTGAGTTAATCGAAACTGCTTAGCCTTCGGGTTAGTAGTCAAAAATTTAAATCAATGTTTTCAAGTCATTCTCCTTAACGGGAAGCATGATTGAGTGTTCATAGTAATATGTACATACAGTAATGTATGAATTGAAACGCAATGCTTCTTAGTGAGCAAAGCGAATCAAAACAGTAGAATTCATTGAGCCGTTTGACGTCAGTCAAACAACAAAACTTTAATTGAAGAGTTTGATCATGGCTCAGATTGAACGCTGGCGGCAGGCCTAACACATGCAAGTCGAGCGGCAGCGCAAGGGAGTTTACTCCTGAGGCGGCGAGCGGCGGACGGGTGAGTAATGCCTAGGGATCTGCCCAGTCGAGGGGGATAACAGTTGGAAACGACTGCTAATACCGCATACGCCCTACGGGGGAAAGGAGGGGACCTTCGGGCCTTCCGCGATTGGATGAACCTAGGGATTGGATGAACCTAGG
>NZ_JAKKRU010000008.1:0-248225 GCF_025653925.1 Shewanella sp. SM68 | reverse complement strand
CGTTGATGGTTCAATGCCTGTTGTGGCTAGTTGGTTTACACGCACAGCAACAGGGCTGGGATAAGCATTTTCAGGCCAATACCATTGGGCATCGAACGGTACTCTCAACGATTCGCTTGGGATTGGAGGTACTCAGGCGGCCTGATTATCAAATCACGGAGAAAGAATTGCTGGCGGCCTGGGTATTATTCGCCAATCAGTTGCTCAAATATGGCTATGCTATGGCTGATTTATGAGGGGATCCTTCAGCGCTTTGTGTTGGCGAGTCCTGTGCCTGTACGCTTACATTAAGGCCGCCAAGCATTAACGCGCTGAGCAGTAACCCCAAGGTAGCGCGATTAATATTGGAACCTTTAACTGAGAATGCATGAGTGTCTTTGAGCATTTGCGTGCCTCTACTTTTATGGGTTAATGCCAGTTTATCGGATCGAGTTGATAAAAGCGGCTCAGTTCCCGATACAAGTCTGGGTGTTGTTGGTAAAAATCCTCTGGTTTCTCAAAAAAGACTTCGGTGATGACGGCAAAAAACTCAGCGGGATTAGTCGCTCCATAATAATTAAATAATGAGGGGGTGCCAAAATTTGCACAGTGTTGTAATTGGGTAAATTCCCTACTTAGCACTTCAGACCAAGTGCTGTAGTCGGCAAAATGCTGCAGAATGGGTGCGCCATTGGCTTGGCCATCTTCTTGATCGAGCTGATGGGCAAACTCATGGATTACGACATTATTACCATCATGGGGATCGGCGGCGCCGTCTAGAGTATTTCTCCATGAGAGCACAACTTTACCGTATTCCCATGATTCCCCTGCCAGCACATTGCGTTGTTCCCACACGATACCGCTAGTGTCTTTATGTTGATTATTGACGATAAAGGCATCGGGATAGACCAAAATCTGTTTCAGTTTGGGGTAAAAGTCGGTTTTACGATTGAGTAGCAGTAGACAGGCTTGGGCCGCGATTGTGACTCTTACTTCATCCGTGATCTCAAAATTATCGCAGCCGATAAAGACTTTCTCATCGATGAAAATTTGGATATGCCGTTTGAGTTGCAGTTGTAGATCTGCGGGTAGAGCATGGAAGTAAGGCAGTCTTTTTTTGAGAATGCTGCGCCATTCTTTTGGAAAAGGTTTCATCGTGACTCGTCGACGATGTAAGGTCTTGCGCCAACGACTCGACAGTAGCCAGGTAATTGCGCCAATTCCTAGGATAAGCGTGATAACAATAGCGAGCATACTTCCCTGACTTTATCCTGATTAACTTAGTATTAGCTAATGGGGGTGAAGTCAGCGTAACTCAATCCTCTGGTGAAAAAAGAAACTGAACAGTTGCCGCATTTTATGGTTAGGAATAGCGAACTGGTTGGTTTAGTCGTGTCTCTGTACGATTGCGACCTGTTAGTTTGGCGTGATAGAGAGCCTCATCAGCTTGATTAATTAAGCTATTCGTATCCATAGGTTGTGATCGCTCCCAGCAAGTAATACCAGCGCTGATGGTCAGTATGCCGTCATGGGGGGAGTCTTCATGTGGTATTTTTAAACTGATGATTTTATTGCGTAATATTTCAGCAAAATGATATGCCTCCTCGAGATTGCTCGATGGCAGTACTATCATGAACTCCTCTCCGCCATAGCGGGCAAGCATGTAAGTGGGTTGTTTCAAGATCGATTTGGTGGCATTAACGATTTTCTTAAGACATTGATCGCCTGCGACATGACCATACCTGTCGTTAAATTGTTTAAAATTATCAATATCAAACAGAATTATACCTAGGGGCATGTTGTGGTCCCTTGCATACTCTAATTCTTTTTGGAGTTGTAAATCTAAATAGCGGCGATTATAGCAGCCAGTTAATCCGTCGGTTTCGGCCATGCCTTTAACCTGAGCTGCATAGCTTTTTAATGTCTCTAAGGAGCTCACCATTTGCTGGAGCTCTAGGTTATCAGTGACAGGCATTCTGGCGTCGAGTTTTTCATTGGCAATGGCATTCATTGCATCTCGAGTCGCCATGACAGGCTTGATGATTCCCTTAGTGATAAAGTGCCAACTGGTGAGCCAGATGAAGAAGCAATATAAGATGCCACTGCAGAAAATTAATACGATAAATGCGGTGCTATCGTTTTTAAGTTCGCGGCCTGTTTGCTGAATTTCATTTTCAACTTGGTTAACGAGATCCTGCGTATAGGTCGCAACGATTTGTGCGGCATCAGCTTGGTATTCTAAATGCGCATTGGCGATATGAGTGCTTCTAATCGCTTTGCGAGAAAGTTCAAAGAGATTGTCTTCACCGACCATGGTCTGTTTTATTTGTGATAACAAATTCAAATATAAGTTTTTATCGCCACCGATACTATCAAGCATAGCCTCCATGCTTAACAGCAGTCGCATAGCATCTCTTTGGGTTTGGTTTAGTTCAACCAGATTGTCGATGATATTCACTTGAGTTAACTGGGTAAATAAGTGTTCTCCTAGATGACTAAATAAAGATAGCTGCTGATTGGTATTGATATTTAAAGCAATCTGGTCAACGTTTTTCAGCTTAAGCTGACGTTCAGAGTCCGTATTGATACGCTGAAATTGGGTTTGCATTTCATCGCTAAATCCCGACGCCATTGACGTTAAGTTGGCTTGAATATTGGCTGCCTGTGAATTGGCTTGTAAGGCAGTATCGGTTAACGTGTTGAGTAATGGCAGTTGTTGTAAGTAATACAGTTGAGTATCTAAGGCGTGATTTAATTCTTGCTTATTGACTGTAGAAGTTTCTATTGAGGCCAGTAGTCGTGAGTCATTGATGAGTAATTCCCATTGTGCAGAAAGTTCACCTAACAGGCTAGTTCTTTGTTTTTCATCATAATAGTTATTCAAGCGTGCAGTAATTATTTGTAGTTTTTCACTGTTTTTTGCCAGTTGCAGCGCGGTGGTGACTTTTACCACATCTACCCCGACTAAGTGTTCAATTTCTGATTTGAGTTGCTGTGACAGTAATATGGCGACAACACCATTTAATAGCGCCATGCCCACTATGATATAGAAGGCTGAGGTTATTTTTTGTTTCAAACTTTTCAGTGGTTTAGTGCTTGGCATTATTTTCTTTGTCAATAGCAGGTACCTCTCCATAGGTATTTTGGAGGTGTTTTATCTCTGCACTTAATTTAATGAAAATATCTTCACTGTTAGCGGGTCTGCGGCTTGCGCTAAAACAGGCGTGGCTGAGTTCAGGGTAAATTTGTCCCATGGCAGTACTGGTGAAATGCCCAAAGGATAAGACCTTAGTAGACCAAAACATATTGGCCATGTGGCTTGCCTCAAATGCGCCAGCTATGCCTCTTAAGGATTCATCTTTAAATTCTGGGGCTGTTACTACATCCATACGACAGGGATTACCACCACCCATAGCATAAGCATGTTGTGCCTCATAGGTGCCCATATATTTGAGCAGCCAATAGGCAGCTTGAGGGTTTTTGCTGTCGTAGCTAACGGCAAAGGCATAAGCGCCATTGTAGGGATGACCGCCAGGCACTTGGCTTACGGCTAGACGCGCGCCGAGAATGTTCTGTTCAACTTTAAAGGATTTATACCACAGATTATTGTAGGCAAAAGGCCACATTGCCGCTTGACCTGTTGCAATAGCATTAGCTGCTTCATTGAAAGCAAACTGCTCGTTAGCGGGAACGGCATAGGGCATTAATTCGCGATATTGCTTGGCCGCTTCAATTGCTTCATGGTTGATGGTGGGCACTTCAAAATGGGAGATCTGTTTCTGGCTGTTATAGACGGGCTGCATCCAAGTGCCACCTAAGCTCCAAATCATGCTAGAGAATTCATCGTTAATATGGGGTTTATCACCCGACATTAGCGCTAGACCGTAAAAGTCATGAGTCAGTATTTTATCCGCCAATATAGTGCCTGCTTTACGAGTGAAGAACTGAGCTTGATCTCGTAATTCTGTTAAGGTTTTTGCTGGTGCGAGTGGATAGCCAAACTGACGCAGAAAATGAGCTTTTTCAGTTTTATTATCAAAGAGATCTGCTCGATAATGATTTCCCATAACATAATTGTTATAGGGAATAGCATGGATTTCACCTTGATAGGACAAGATGTTAAGTAGCGATGGGTAATAGGGTTCTAGGTATTTCTCCATGGCCTTTTCGCCATCGGGATCGTAAAGTTTAGCGAGTTCAATTAAGGGCACTGTATAACCATTGGCAGCCCATTCTTTAGCCCAGCCCGCTTCCATTGTGAGTAAATCGTATTTGCCTGAACCTTGAAGTAAATTCTGGGTCTGTAAGTTAAACATATCCTCTAATTCAGTACTGACCACCTGCACTTTTACGCCGGTTTTAGCGGTGAATTTAGGCAACATTTCTTGGGTTAAATAGTCAGTCCAAAATCCTTTTTCAGCGACCAAAGTGATGGGGGTTTTGTTTGTTAGCGGCGGGATTTGTGCCAATGAAAATTCTGCGTAACAAGGCATCATTATCGCTGCGGTTAAACAAAGAAAAATAAATCTGATCCGGTTTAACAAAAATAATACCTTAATGTTACGTATTGACTCTGAGTTAATATCATTAATTCAGCATTATGTATATTTAAGGATAGGTGGGATCAGAACTTATGCCGCGATTTTATGATGGTTTTTATTGTGTTTTTTTACTTTTTGAGCAAAAAGCCGGTAACTCGATCTTAGCTAAGTTACCGGAAAAGGGTGGGAGTAGTGTGAATCGTTAACGGTTTTGGCGTTGTTGTTCTCGTAATTGCCTCAAAGCAATAGGTAGATCGAAGTGTTGTTCAATCAAGAGTCGGAGCAGCTTTGATTTGGATATACTGCTTTCTTCTGCCAGTGTAGCAAGATGGGTTATAGCCGCTTCACTGAGGGAAAATGTTGCTTTGCGATAGTGTGTTTTAGTTTCTACTTTTGCCGGGAATAATACGTCTATTTCTAGGCTTTGTTTGTGCAAGCTCAACACATTGGAATGGCTCCGCGCCATGTCAGTTGTGTCTGTGGTTTTTGTGACAGTTGCATCTGCTTTATGCTCTAGATTGCTTTTTATCTTATTCAGACTTTGTCCCATTGCGTACAAGTTTGCCGCTTCAATAAACTCATCTAACGAAAGCGAGTGCTGTAAGCAGCTAGATGACATAGCGTTTTTCTTGAGATCGCTGAGTCCCATTTTGCCCCCTTCGTTGAGTAGTCGTGTGAGTGGATTGAGTTTGATGGGTCAAATGATGATGCATTTGACTCACCCCCTGAGCGTGTATCGCGGGATGTAGGAGATTGGCTAAGCTGGCAGCACAATCGACTTGGAATAGTTCGCAGGCGATAGTGCGAATTTCTTCGGCTGCTTTTCCTGTGGGCTCGATTTCAATTACCGATAATCCTGATTCTTCACTGTCATCATAAACATTGCGGCAATATGTTATCGCGTCAAGGACATGGATATCATAGGTTTTACAGACTTCTTTGGCCTCTAAAATTCGGTTAGCTTGATTGGGGAGACTTGGACATTGGGTGATCACAAAAGAAGCCTGTAACTTGGGATTAATCATCTTACACGTCGCGACGATATCGTCCATGTGACACACGGTTTTTAAATCGCGGCGCTTAGGTCTTAAGGGCATTAAAATGTAAGCGGCGACTGACATGGTTGCTCGTAGCGCTAGGTTATCTTGACCACCGCAGTCGACGAGAACGACATCATAGTGTTGCTCAAGACTGAGTAAGTCATTACGGATCTTACCGTAAAGTTGCACGCAATTGATGCTGGCAAGTTGCGGATTGTTGTTTCTTGCATGGATCCAGTCAGAGGTGGTGCGCTGGGGATCGCAGTCCACCATAATGACTGAGGCGCTACATTCTGTGGTTAGAAATACAGCTATATTTTGGGCCAAGCAACTTTTACCGCTGCCGCCTTTTTCTCCACCGATTAAGACTATCATGACGCATTCCTTAATTCTTTTGATGACCCTTGTGCAGCGAGTTGATGTGTTTGGAGCTATCCGCATTGATGTCCGAAATCGAATGTAAACCTAATGTTAATCTCGGTCAATTGGCTGATTTTTTGACGTTTTTTAATTAAATTGTCGTAGGCGTTTTTTTGTCAGTATTTGGTCATATGCCGTTAATTTGACAAAAAAGATAAGACGAGGAATTTATAAAAATGTTTTTTATCTTATTGGTTTTACATTGTTTTATCTGTTATCCGTCTGCTAAAAGGTTTGTTTGTGGTGATCGGTAACTGTGCATAGAATTTAGGGTGTAGTTTTTTATTTCTTCCTTGGTACAAATGTTAATTTTATATTTCTAAATGTTATTTAATGATCTGAGTAAATTATCAGCTTCTCAGTCGAAAGTGGTCTTGTTTGGTGAGGCACTTGTCATCAAACTGCCAAATGCTGGCTTTATCATCTCTATAGACTGACGTCTAAATCGCTTGAAATTTCAACCATGGAGAAGGGATGCCAAATGGATATCAAAACTATTATGCCTATTAAGTTTGAACTCGTTGAAACTGCACCGTTATTTCATGAACTACTTAATCTGCGGGCCACAGTTGGCCTCCCTTCTATTGGCGTTGAACTTGCGGATGTACAGGCATTGTTCTGGGTCTCTATTCGATTAAGTGACAAGACTGAATTGGAGCATGCCGGCGCTGGGGCCGCTAAGTCTAATCTATTGGCAACGGCGTGTGTTTATGGCAACAAGCCCGGGCATTTGATGATTGAAGATTTTATTGTCTTACCCGAATACCAATCCTATGGGCTAGCAAAGATAATACTTGAGCGGGTGATGGCCTTTGTTGATGACCATGCAAGTGCGGGAACTTGTGTCAGTATGACCGCCCATGGTGAGCATGAGCGTTTATGTAGTGAATATGGTTTTCAGTATGCTCCCTGCGCTAATTTAGGGCCTAATTTGTTAAAAATTATCGCTTAATATTCGTGTTAGAATGCCTTTTAGGTGTTAGCTAGCGCGTATTTTAGCCCTTGGGTATATAGTCACTTTTGCGTAGTTAACGGCGACATTCATTCGCTTATGTTGTAGCATCCGTAGGATTATCGTGACGTTCTGCATGAGATAACAACCTATGGATCAGCAACTCCTTATTGATGCTGTTAATCAAAAAATGCCCTTTGGTAAGTACGCTGGACGTAAGTTGCTCGAATTACCCGAACCTTATCTGGTGTGGTTCCATAAGCAAGGTTTTCCTCAAGGGAAACTTGGTGAGCAATTAGCACTAATGTACGAAATCAAACTTAATGGCTTAGAAGGCATGCTAAAACCGCTGTTGAAATGAGTTCCCTTCTTTTAAGAAAAATACTGCTTTTGCGATAAGTGTTGTATTTCGTGATAGAGATTAGCGATTTATTGTTTTTAGCGTGCTTTAATGCAGCATATTAGCAAAACAAAAGGAACGCAGGCATGATGGCAAAATGGGTAAAATTAGCGGCAGTAGCGACTTTAGCGTTAGGCATGTCAAGTGCTTGGGCTCAGGGTGTCACCCACGAAGGTACTGTTGTTGATACGATGAACGGTGGTGGTTACACCTACGTACAGATTAAAGAAGCTGATACCACTTTTTGGGCCGCGGGTCCTCAAACTGAAGTGAGCAAAGGCGATAAAGTGGCTGTGGTTGAGCAAATGTGGATGAACGAATTCACCAGCAAAACCTTGAACCGCACCTTTGATAAACTGTTATTTGTTGGCCAAATCGATAAGAAATAGTCAGCAGTATCGAGTGCGCTAACCTGAGCGCCTCTGTAATTCAACGGCTTCGATACTTTCGAGGCCGTTTTTGTTTTTAGCGTTCAATGCCGCTAAATCTGAGTTTGTGACTATCTCGATGGGGACAAAGGCGGCAAAATAGCGGCTATTTTTCTAGCCGTTATTACTCAGCAGGGGATCACTCAAGTGATAGCGTTTGAACAGTTCGAGATCCAGCCTTATCAGTCATGTTATGCACGTGAAGTGAGTGAGTTATTTCACCTTTGCGTGCACAGCATTACCCATGTTCGTTATGCGCAGGCGCAGCTTATGGCTTGGTCTGCGGCGCCAAGATCGGCTAAACATTGGGATTTACGGTTACGTCGCTCGAAGGCGTGGGTGGTTTTAGCCATAGATGAAGCGACTGCTTCTTCAGTTTGTTGCGGTTTTATCAATGTCGAAACCCATTTCCCCCGTCAAGGTTACTTAGATAGCTTATATATACATCCAGATTATCAAGGTAAGGGATTAGGTGAGCGCGCTTATCTTGTTTTAGAAGCTTGGGCTAAGGCACAAGGCTATGTGCGCTTGAGCTTGGACGCATCTTATCTCTCTAAAGGGTTGTTTACTCGGATGGGATTTATTCAAATACAGCGCAGTTATCAGCAAAAACTTGGGCAAGTGATCCCAGGTTTCTATATGGAAAAGAATATAGGAAAGAATATTTAACGTGCGTTTACTATGGTTTCAGCTAGAAAGTGATGTAAGGTATTCCACAGTAAAACATTAGCTTAACGCCGTTTAGTGACACTATTTAACTAAATCAGCACTGTTTAGCTTAAATTAGAATTCGGTTAATCTAAGTCAATTAATGATTCAAGATGGAGGGCAGAGAATGAAGATTCGACTATTTACGCCATCGGATGTCTCGCAGTTGGCGGCAATCTTTGAGGCGAGTGTAATGCAAGGCTCTGGTGAGTTTTACTCGTTTGCCGAGCGCTCTGCTTGGGCTTATATCGAAGGTGAGATCCGCAGTGAGAACTATTGGCTTGAACGCTTACAGGGAACCACTATTTGGGTTGCCGAAACCGATAATATGCTGGTGGGTTTTATCAATCTTAAGATAGGCGCCGACAGCGATGTTGAAGCCGCTGCTGAAGTGGAATGTTTGTTTGTTCATCCAGAATATGCCCGTTCTGGGGTGGCTACCTCTTTGTATTTTGCGTTGTTTGAGGAAGTTAAAATCTTAGCGCTGAAACGATTAACGGTTGAAGCGTCCTATCTCGCGCGTCCTTTTTTTGAGAAACAGGGATTTCGCAGTATTCGTCGTAATGAACATAAGCGTTTTTTGAATGCGGCGGATAAAGCACAGGGTCAAGCTCAAGTGTTGGTTAACTTCAGCATGACGCTCGCCCTCTAACTCAGCTTATCAAGGGCTGATCTGGTTAGCTAAACGAAGCCGTTAGCAAGGCTTTATCACATCGCCATAGAAGCGCCAATAAAAAACACTGCCAAAGATGACTTGTGGCAGTGCTTCTCGGTGAGTGCTTATCAAGCTGGCATCTAATCACTTACTCAATCGTTTGCTTGGTAGTTTGCTAATAACCAATAACCAATAACTAATAACTAATAACTAATAACTAATAACTAATAACCAATAACTAATAACCAATAACTAGTGAAGCTGAATTACTGAATCGCTTTGTTAAATCACTTGTATTACGCATTAGGCGATAAATCGAACACTAATGCGGTAACTGGGCAGCTTGTCGCAGTAAAGTCGACACTCGCGAGTTGTGTCAGGTGTGCGCCGTCCCCAGCCGTGAGTGTTGTGCCATTGATATCCAACGTACCTTCAATCAATTGAACATACAGATGACGATTTGCTTGAGCGGCGTTTCTACTCATCGTTACTTTTTCGCCTTCACTCAACACTAAACGATATAGGGTCGCATCTTGTTGCACTTTGAGCGTGCCATTTTCACCGTTTGGTGTCACTACAGCCGTCAGTGGTGAGCTTTGCTCAAATGCTTTTTGCTGATAGCCCGCATCTATGCCTAAAGTATCTGGGCGGATCCAAATCTGTAAAAAGTGCAGTGGCTCGGTTTTAGAGGCATTAAACTCGCTGTGGTAAATGCCTTTACCTGCGGACATCAATTGAAACTCACCTGCGGGTAAGGTTTTGATATTGCCGAAGCTATCCTTGTGAGCGATAGTGCCGGATATCACGTAACTGATGATCTCCATGTCTTTATGACCATGGGTATCAAAACCTGCGCCGGGTGCCACTCTGTCATCGTTGATGACTCTTAGGGATGATATTCCCATGTGCTCTGGGTCATAGTAGCTAGAGAAAGAGAAGGTATGTTGACTCTTTAGCCAGCCTAAATCTGCTTGACCGCGATCTTGTGCTTTTCTTAATGTGATCATCTTGCTTTCCCCTTTATTTGATGCGGTTAGCGAATAGGTTATCTACAGCGAATTTGCCAGCACCTGATACCGTCAATGAGACTGTGGCTGCTAATAGGGCGAGACCAAATTCGTAACCGTTATTGGCAAGGAACAGACCGTTGCCTATATGTACCGAGAAAATCGCCACAACCATAGTGAATGACAAGACGAGGGCCGTTGGGCGAGTCAGCAGGCCAAGCAATAGGAACAGGCCGCCGAAGAATTCACTTGAACCTGCCATCAATGCCATTAAGTAACCTGGCGTCAAACCAATGGATGCCATCCATTGTCCAGTGCCTTCTAAGCCGTAACCGCCAAACCAGCCAAACAGTTTTTGTGAACCATGGGCGATTAAGATGATCCCGATAGGAATGCGCAGTGCCAGTGGGGCAAAACTCGGGGCTGATTTCAGTGTTTTTGTGATCAGTGCTTTCATGGGATATTCCTCATTTCAAATTATTTAACGAATAGTTAAGGGTATTGTTCACTCAGTCTTAAGTCAGTTTGGCTGCAGTTCCGAAGAACTTCTCCATTGCTAAGCAGTGTAGACTTGACCTTTGGCAAAGAAAATCGGAACATTTTCAATGTCCATTTCAAATAATTTGAATATAAGGTTTATATGTTGCCATCTATTAGTCTCGATGGATTAATCGTGCTCGATGCCATTGATAAAAAAGGCAGTTTTTCCGCTGCTGCCGAGTCTTTGTTTCGGGTGCCGTCGGCACTGACCTACACAGTGCAGAAACTGGAAAGCGATTTAGGCACAAAATTATTTGAACGTAAGGGCCAGCGCGCCGAGCTGACCTTAGTCGGTCAACTTGTGCTGCGCCAAGGCCGAGAAATCCTTGCGGCAACATCAAGGCTCGAAGAGGCGGTGCGTCAACTCGAGACAGGCTGGGAGTCTTCATTGACCTTAGCCATAGATACAGTGGTGCCGGATTTACCCCTGCTGCAGTTGATTGGTGAGTTTACTGAGTTGGGTAAGCAAGTGACTGTGAATATCAGCGAAGAGTCCTTAGGTGGCGGCTGGGATGCGCTCTATTCTGGTCGTGCCGATATCGCTATCGGCGTAACAGGGGAGTTGCCCAAAGGCCAATATCATGTGGTTGAAATTGGGGAGTTGGAGTTTGTATTTGCTTTAAATCCCGTGCACCCATTGGCGCAACATGCAGGTCCAATTCCGACCGAGGCATTGCTGCAATTTCCTTCTATTGTGGTAGCAGATAGTTCGACTGCCCTAGCACAGCGATCAAGTGGTTTATTTGATAGTCGCCAAGTGATCCGTGTGCCGAATATGCAGACCAAAATTAAGGCGCAGCAATTGGGATTAGGTGTGGGTTACATTCCAAAGCACTTGATCTTAGATGCGTTGGCGGCGGGAAGCCTAGTGGCTTGTCATGTGGAAATGCCGCGCCCAACGCAAGCTGTGTTTATGGCATGGCGTAAATATGCTGAAGGCAAGGCGCAGGATTGGTTTACTGCGCGTTTACCGCAATGTGATTGGCAATTTTAAGCTCAGGTTTGTTTAGTGCTTTGTAAGTTGCCACTCACTTTGCTCCTCACAGCATTAATGTTTACGCCATGAGGAGCATAGCGCCTAACCGATACGTTGGCTGTGGCTGGTGTAATGCACATGCTGTGACAATAAATCAGACAGATTCGGTGAGCGATTCAAGAATCGAATAAAGGCCTGTGGCAAAGTCAGTGACTCCATCGATTCCTGCCAGCGGGCTTGCAGCAATGGAGAATAACCTTCTTTACCTGCGGCGGTATAAGATGTTGAAACTCCTACGTAAAGTGACTCAGGTTCAACGGGATACCATAGTGATTGGCTGTCTTGCTGCATCATCTCTAGTCTGAATAAACGCTCACCCAGTGGGCGTCGCCCATCGTAGTAATACCGTAGGCCGTAAGTGTAGGGGAAGCTGCCTGCACCTGTGCCACGGACACTGTTGTTGGTTGCCGCGTTAATCGCCGATTCGAGCGCTTGATAGAGAAACTGACCTTGAATTTCATACTTAACTAATGGTAATTCGAAGGGGAGTAATTGCCCCATCACATCGGCTAGTGTCAATTGTCCTTGGGCCACCGATTGGCGCACACCGCCAGCATTATGCAGAGCAAAGTTCACTCTTGGGTCGACCAGTTTGGCTTCTTGGAACATGCTGCGACTCACCCAAGGTGCTATTTCACTGCCGTGGGGCAGGGCTTTAGAGGGTAAGCGGGTATGGACTAAGTTCTTCGGCACCAGTGCTAACACTTTGTTTTCCATCTCTGCGATAGCGGGTTTGTAGATATCTCGGATCACGCCATCGATATCGGCATCGGCATCATCCCAAAAGATATTCGGATGCTGATTAAGCTGCTGGCGCACAGCTTGGTAATCTTGGTTATCGACTGCCGTGTTAGCACTTAAGATAAAGTGTTGATCTAGCATGAAGTAGTTGCCGCCTGTTAAGCTCAGCATTTTACCTTCAGCGTCAAATACTACCTCGGCCAAGCCGACGACTTCGGCATACTTACCCGCATGCACTATGGGCGTGTTATTGATGACTTCACCGTAGGGCAGGTTGCTCAAACCTAAGGCGCGAAAATCCCCCTGTAGCGTATGCGTGTGACCGCCGACGATAAGGCTAATACCATCGACTTCGGCCGCGAGGCGTTTATCCTGATCTAAGCCTAAGTGACTGAGCACGATA
This sequence comes from Shewanella sp. SM68, assembly GCF_025653925.1. Taxonomy (NCBI): domain Bacteria; kingdom Pseudomonadati; phylum Pseudomonadota; class Gammaproteobacteria; order Alteromonadales; family Shewanellaceae; genus Shewanella; species Shewanella sp. SM68. The sequence continues at coordinate 235,375 of NZ_JAKKRU010000008.1, read as the reverse complement.
ATATGCTTAATACCTTGATTTTTAAGGTGCTCAACCGTGCGCGCGGTAGTGGCGATAGCATCGACAAAATGGGTGTCGGGATCGGGACGAGCGATCTCTTTCATCTGATCTAAGGTAATACCGACAATGGCTAATGTCTTATCGTGGAAGGGCTTAAGCAGGTATTTCGCGCGTTTTTGCTCATGATCATAATCCAAGATATTAGGCAAACCCCGCAGACAACCGGGTTTGTTGAGATCTTCTTGGCTTAAATCCATATTGCCCGCAAGCAATGGGAAATCAATTTGCTTGGCAAACTCGGCAAGTCTGGCGTTACCTTCATCGATATCGTGGTTGCCAATGACCATAGCATCAGGTGCCAACAGATTGAGTAAGTGGGCGTTGGCCTTACCTTTAAAATGGCTGAAATACAGCGTGCCCTGGAAGCTGTCACCACCATGCAGGAAAATAAAAGGCGTATTAGTTTGTGCAGCGGTGTGACGCGCTTTTGTGATGTGATGGCCGATGCGGGCATAACCACCGCTATGGCTGGTCACATCTAGCTTATGTTGGCCTATGTTAAGGCTAAATTGGACGCGGCAGGGTTCAAAATTCGAATGGGTGTCATTAATGTGCGCGAGTGAGAGTGTGTAGCTCTGTGTCATAACTTACCTCTATTACGGCGGGTGTGTATATACCCAAGCAACCTGAAAATGCGAGTTTCAGAGGGTTCTGAGTTATCTGCATTCTAAAAGAATAAAGGGAGCTAGGCTCCCTTTATATTAACAAGTACTAAACTTGGTTAGCCTTCAGCCGGATTTGGCTTCGTCATCATCGGATGCGGCTTCAAAATCACCGTCATCGGATAGGCGAATGCCTTTTTGCTTCATGCGCTTAGTCCAAAGTTTACGTGCCAATTGCTGCATATCGGTCGCGGGGTCGTTTAGATCGACAATCTCTAATCCTAACATAGATTCGATGATATCTTCTTGAGTTACGATACCTTGGCTACTGCCGTACTCGTCGACCACCATCGCAATTTGGGTGTTACGCTTAATCATACGCTCAAAAAGTGGCAGAATTTTTGCGGTTTCAGGCACCACAAATAAACTCCGTTTAAGCTCACCAATCGGCGCTTCTGGCGTGTAACGCTCAGCCAGCAAAACATCGGTGCGGGTAATGTAACCAATCACATCATCATGATCTTGGTCGTACACAGGAATACGGGTAAAAGGTTTGTCGCGATATTGGCGCACAAACTCATTTTGAGTCAGATCCACTGGCAGCGAGAACATCACAGTGCGCGGCGTCATGATTGCCGTAACGGGCATATCTCGCACCTTCAGCATTTGCGTCAAAATTTTTGACTCTTGCTCATCAAGCTCACCGGATTCATGGCCAATTTTGGCCATAGCACTCATCTCTTGGCGTATGTAGTGGCCTTCATCACCTTTGCCCATTAGGCGAGTGACTTGCTGTGACATCCAGATCAGCGGTTTAGTGGTACGTTTCATCCACAGCACGGCAACAGAAACACTCGGTGCGAGGCGACGCCAATGGTTTGCACCCAATGATTTAGGAATGATTTCTGAGAAAAACAGGATAATAAAGGTTAATACGCCCGAGAAAACACCTAACATATCGTCACCAAATACTTTAGCCGCTTGCGCACCTGCAACGGCGGCACCGACGGTATGAGCGATAGTATTTAGGGTAAGGATTGACACCAAAGGGGCTTCGACATTCTCTTTCAATCTACGTAAGCGCGCGGCTGCGGCACTGTCAGTTTGTTCGAGTGATGCGATATAACTTGGGGTAACCGATAACAGAACAGCTTCGAACACACTGCACAGAAAAGAAACAGCGACAGCGACAAGCACTATAATGATGAGGGTTAACATATAGGTGGAATTACAACTCCGTATTTTAGGCCAATATTAGCCCGTGGAGATTCTATCATAGGTGAATTGAGTTACTGGCTAAAATTTATTTGCGTCTGTATAATTCGCCGCCCTGTTGCAGGATCCGGTTTTTGGTGTTGAGGTTAGCTATATGAGTGAAAAGAAGATCAATTTATTAGACCTTGATCGTAAGGCGATGCGCGCATTATTTGCGGAAATGGGTGAAAAACCCTTTCGTGCCGATCAGCTCATGAAATGGCTATATCATTTCGGTGTCAGTGACTTCGAAGAGATGACCAACATCAACAAAGTGTTACGTCAAAAATTGGCGGCCCGCTGCGAGATCGTTGCACCAGAAATTTCGAGTTTCCAAAAATCGACCGATGGTACGATAAAATTTGCAATCAATGTTGGCCAAGGCCAAGAAGTGGAAACGGTTTATATTCCTGAGGATGATCGTGCGACCTTGTGTGTATCTTCACAGGTTGGCTGTGCGCTGGAATGTACTTTCTGTTCGACGGGTCAGCAAGGTTTTAACCGTAACTTAACGGTTTCTGAAATCGTCGGCCAAATCTGGCGCGTGTCGCACTTTTTAGGATTTGCAAAAGACACGGGCGAGCGTCCGATCACTAACGTCGTGATGATGGGCATGGGTGAGCCATTACTCAATTTAGCCAATGTGATCCCTGCTATGGACATCATGCTCGATGATTTTGGTTTTAGTTTATCAAAGCGCCGCGTGACTTTATCAACATCAGGCGTAGTGCCTGCGTTAGATAAACTGGGCGATGCCATCGATGTAGCACTTGCTGTCAGTATTCATGCACCGAATGATGAGTTGCGTGACATTCTGGTTCCGATCAATAAAAAGTATCCGCTGGATGAGTTTTTAGCGGGTATTCGTCGCTATATTGCTAAATCAAATGCTAACCGCGGCCGCGTGACGGTTGAATATGTGATGCTAGATCATATCAACGACAGCACAGACCAAGCCCATGAGTTAGCTAAGTTAATGAAAGATACGCCATGTAAGGTGAATCTGATCCCATTTAATCCGTATCCTGGCTCGCCTTATGGCCGCTCATCTAATTCACGTATCGACCGTTTTTCTAAGGTTCTTATGGAATACGGTTTTACTGTCATCGTACGTAAAACCCGTGGAGATGACATCGATGCCGCTTGTGGTCAGTTAGCTGGCGATATTCGCGACAGAACGAAACGTTTAGCGAAAAAACGCATGCAAGAAAACCAGATTTCAGTCACAATGAATTAACTCTTTGTTTGCACAGATTTATAGGCTTGCCCATGAAGCATGGATTGCCAAGGTTTTCGTTGATTTTAAGCCTGTCATTATTGATGACAGGATGCGTCACTGAGCGTACTTATACTGGGACAGATATTCCTGTTTCGGAACGAAAGTTAGACAAAGTCGCCGCCGCAAGAGAGCGGATGCAGCTCGGTTTAACCTATTTAAATCGAGGTAGCACGGAACAAGCCAAATACAATCTTGATAAAGCATTAGAATATGCTCCAGAGCTCGAAGATGTGCATACCGCTCTGGCTTATTACTATCAAACCGTGGGCGATTTAGTGCGTACCGAAGAGTCGTACATGAATGCCATTAGTACTAAGGACGCCTCTGGCGATTCCATGAATAATTTCGGGGTGTTTTTGTGCCAACAAAAGCAATACAACAAAGCTGAAAAAATGTTTTTGGCCGCAATTGAAATGCCCAAATATACGCGCACTGCCTCAAGCTATGAGAACTTAGGTCTTTGTAGTCGCGAAGCAGGACAAGCAGAAAAGGCACGACAGTATTTTCAGATGGCGTTAAAGTATGACCCGAGACGCTCGGTGTCATTACTGGAGTTGGCAGAGTTAGAAGTCGATCAAGGTGATTTTATTCAGGCGCGAAACCAATTAGCGCGCTATCACCAAGTGGCTGAGCAAACTCCAGAAAGTTTAGCGCTCGGGATCAAAATAGAGCAGGCAGTGAATGATGATGCCGCTGTGAAGAGATTTGGTATTTTATTGCTTGCCAAATTCCCAGCATCACCTCAGGCCAAGCAATACAGAGTTAATTTGCATCAATGAAAGATCATGAAACCAATGCGCCAGTTGAGTCGGTAGCACCGCAATCAGTCGCGCTAGATGTCACGCTTGGTACTTTATTAAAAGCCGCCCGCGAAAAAATGGGCCTTAGTATTCAAGATGCCGCTGTAAAGCTGCATCTACGTCCTCGTATTATTGAAGATATTGAAGCTGACAATTTTACAAATATTGCCTCATCGACTTATGTACGTGGCTATGTGAAAAACTACGCGCGTATGGTCAGTGCCGATGCGGCTTTGATTGAAGCTTGTCTTGTGCAGCAAGTGCCAGTTGTGACTGAGCCTGCAATGCAAAGTTTTTCACGCAAAACCACATATCAAGCTCGCGATACACGTTTAACTTGGCTGAGTATTTTTATCGTCATAGTGTTACTCGGTTCGTTAGTCGTCTGGTGGATGCAAAAAACGACCTTGCTGAGCACTATTGATGTGTCGCAACCCACGGCTGAAGAGGTCGCAGCAGCGAATCAGACGCTGCCAGGTGATGTGTTATTGACCGAAACGGATGCCAGTCCTCGTTTGACTGAGATTGCCGCAAACGGCTCAATGTCTATCGATGGTCCAATTAAAGATACAGATGCAAGCACTATTGATGTCAGCACAGGACCAACGGACAATAATTATCCTCAGACCGTTGATACGAGTAATGAAGATGGCGGTTCAGCAATCGCAGCCACTACGACAACGCCATCGGTTCCGCAAACGACAGCTCCTGTGGTCCAACAGCCTGTTAGTGCAACGCCTTCACCGACCACAACATCAACGACCACTGCCACTGCAGCAAGTACTTTAGTTGCTGTTGCAGGACAATCGATTATAGATGTCCAGTTGACGGGTGATTGCTGGATAAACATTGTTGATGCTAAAGGTAAAGCGTTAGTCGATGGTGTTAAAGGCGCTGGCGCAACAGTGCAAGTGAGCGGTGTACCGCCGTTTAAAGTCATTTTAGGTGCGCCCCATGTAGCGACTTTAAGCTTAGATGGACAAATTGTTAGCCTAGCGGATTTCCCCAAGGGACGAGTCGCGCGTTTAACCTTGCCTAAAGCCTAACGACCGCGTAATGATCTGCAGCACGTACCGAAATAGAGCGTATTAAGCATGTATAATGAAACTCCCATAAAAAGACGTCCTTCCACCCGCATTTATGTGGGTAATGTACCGATTGGTGATGGGGCGCCGATTGCTGTTCAGTCAATGACCAATACTAAGACCACAGATGTTGAAGCGACAATTGCTCAAATTCGTGCCTTAGAGAAAGTCGGTGCCGATATAGTGCGTATCTCTGTACCCACTATGGATGCGGCTGAAGCCTTTAAGCTCATTAAGCAAGCGGTCAATGTTCCTTTAGTGGCCGACATTCATTTTGATTATCGCATTGCTCTAAAAGTTGCCGAGTACGGTGTCGATTGCCTTCGAATCAATCCGGGCAATATAGGCAATGAAGAGCGTATTCGTAGCGTGGTGGAATGTGCCCGTGACCATAATATTCCCATCCGTATTGGTGTGAATGGTGGTTCATTAGAGAAAGATCTAATGGACAAGTACAAAGAACCCACACCTGAAGCCTTGCTTGAATCAGCTATGCGCCATGTGGATATTCTGGACAGATTGAACTTTGATCAGTTCAAGGTCAGCGTTAAAGCCTCCGATGTATTTTTAGCGGTCGAATCCTACCGTTTATTAGCGAAACAAATTCGTCAACCCTTGCATTTAGGCATTACCGAAGCAGGTGGCGCGCGCGCGGGTTCAGTGAAATCGGCCGTAGGCTTAGGCATGTTATTGGCCGAAGGCATAGGTGATACCCTACGTATTTCCTTGGCCGCTGATCCGGTCGAAGAAATCAAAGTCGGTTTTGACATTTTAAAGTCGCTGCGTATTCGTAGCCGTGGCATTAACTTCATTGCTTGTCCATCTTGTTCTCGTCAAGAGTTCGATGTGATCAGTACAGTCAATGAGTTAGAGCGTCGCCTCGAAGACGTGACTACCGCCATGGATGTGTCTATTATCGGCTGCGTAGTTAACGGCCCAGGTGAAGCCTTAGTGTCGCACATCGGTTTAACCGGTGGGCACAATAAGAGCGGTTACTATGATGAGGGTGAACGTCAAAAAGAACGTTTTGACAACGACAACATTGTCGATTCCCTTGAAGCGAAAATTCGCGCAAAAGCCAGTCAAATGGCGAACCGTATTCAAATCAAAGACACAACTGAGTAATATGTACCCGCATTTGGGCATAGATTACGCCTAATGATGTTGAGCTAGGCCCCGAAACCGACGGGGTCGTTTTACGTTTTACGCTCAAAAGCCTATAATGCGTGACATTTTTATTAATTTAGCGAAATCGGACGAGTCGATACAGTGGCAAAACAGATCCAAGCGATTCGCGGAATGAATGACATTCTGCCAACTCAAAGTCCTCTATGGCAAAAAGTGGAAGCGGTACTACGTTCGAGCGTCAGTGCTTACGGTTACAGCGAAATCCGCACTCCAATAGTGGAAAATACCGATCTTTTTAAACGCTCTATCGGTGAAGTGACTGATATTGTTGAAAAAGAAATGTATACCTTCGCAGATAATAACGGTGACAGCTTAACGCTACGCCCTGAAGGTACCGCGTCGACAGTGCGTGCAGGTAACGAAAACGGTCTGCTATATAACCAAGAGCAACGTCTTTGGTATATGGGTCCTATGTTCCGCCACGAACGTCCACAAAAAGGCCGTTATCGTCAGTTTAACCAATTTGGCGTTGAAGTGTATGGCATTGGCTCGGCTGATATTGATGCTGAAGTCTTGATGCTATCGGCACGCCTGTGGGAAAAACTCGGTATTAGCGAGCACGTCTCGCTAGAGCTAAATACCTTAGGTGATCCTGCTGAGCGAGCTGTTTATCGTGATGCCTTGATTGCGTTTTTAGAGCAGCATAAAGATGCGCTCGATGAAGACAGTAAGCGTCGCATGTACAGCAATCCGCTGCGAGTATTGGATTCAAAAGATCAAAATGTCCAAGCCATATTGGTTGATGCACCTGAGTTAATGGATTTTCTCGGTGAAGAATCGAAGACACATTTTTCACAATTGCGTGAACTACTTGATGCTGTGGGTATCAAATACACCATTAATCCGCGTCTAGTACGTGGTTTAGATTACTATAATCGTACTGTATTTGAATGGGTTACATCTAGTTTAGGCTCACAAGGTACTGTACTTGCGGGTGGTCGCTACGATGGTTTAGTCGCCCAGTTAGGTGGTAAAGATACTCCAGCGGTCGGTTTTGCTATGGGCTTAGAGCGCATTGTCTTGCTGCTTGAAACCTTAGAGCTGACCAAAGATATTCCGCCAGAAGTGGATGTGTATGTCACGGCCATGGGTGATAGCTGTCTGGTTGAAGCCATCAAGGTCGCGCAGGAATTACGTAACGCACTGCCAAACCTTAAAGTGATGAGTCACTGTGGCGGCGGTAACGTGAAGAAACAAATGAAGCGTGCCGACAAAAGCGGTGCGAGTGTGGCACTACTGATAGGTGAAGATGAACTTGCCGAAGGTATGGTTACGGTTAAACATTTACGCAATGACATCGAACAACAACGGGTAGCTCGAAGTGCCTTAGGCGCATTTTTGGCTGAACTGATCAAATAAAGGGGACGTGCGCGTGGAAATTTATAGCACAGAAGAACAACAAGTTGATGCTATCAAGCAGTTCTGGAAAGATTACGGAAATTCAATTTTAATCGGTGCCGTAGTGGGTTTAGGCGGCCTATATGCGTGGAATTATTATTCTGACGTTAAAGTGGCGCAAGCGGAAGAAGCTTCAAAAGCGTTCCAAAATTTGACCACTAAATCTGCCGATGAAGCCGCTATGCTTGCGGGTGTCGCCGAGTTTTCTAAAAATCACGATCAAAAGGGCTATCAAGCCTTGTTAGAATTGATCGTGGCCAAAACTGCGGTAGAAGCGAAGGATTATCCAAAAGCGATTGATGCCTTGAACAAGGTGATTGCGGCTAAACCTGGTGCTGGTTTAGATGTGATTGCGACTTTGCGTGTAGCACGAGTACAAGCAGAGCAAGGTCAAATTGATGCAGCTCTAGCGACCTTAGATCAAGTAACAGATAAAGCTTTCTTTGCTCAGCGCGATGAGTTGAAAGGTGATTTCTTAGTACGTCAAGGTGAAGTTGAGAAGGCAAAAACAGCTTATCAAGCTGCCATGGACAATGGTGGTGTGGTGACAAGCCCTGCGCTTAAAATCAAACTTGATAGCCTAAATCAGGCATAAGGGATCCCTTGATGAAGTCTTGGTGCAAAAACCTGCTAGCCGCTGGATTAAGTCTGGCCATGTTATCCGCCTGTTCGTCGAGCGATGTCGAAGAAGAACCGGTAAGTGAGTTAACTGCCATTCAGGCGACAGTGTTTCCTGAAGTGAGTTGGAGCACCTCTGTCGGCAATGGTGTTGGAGATTATTATTCTCGCCTCGCCCCCGCCGTTAGTTATGGAAAAATTTTTGCCGCCGACCGTTATGGTGAAGTGGTTGCCTTCGATGAGGCCACTGGCGAGCGCGTTTGGACTAAAGATTTCAGCGAAGAGTTTCGTGATAACGCTTTAGCTAAAAATAAAGGTGCGCGTATTGCTGCTGGTGTGACTGCTGCGCGTAATAAAGTCTTTTTAGGTGGTGAAAGTGGGCTGCTTGCTGCATTGAACGCTGAAGATGGTCAAGTGTTATGGCATGTCGTTGCGGGCGGTGAATTACTGTCTGCTCCCACTGTGGCCGATGACGTCGTGGTGGTCAGTACCAGCTCTGGTTCACTCGAAGCGTTTAACGTCGATACTGGCGCCAAGCTGTGGGTGTATGAAATGCAATTGCCGAATCTGACCCTGCGCGGTACAGGTTCTGCAGCTTACGAAGCGGGTGGTTTCTTCATAGGTACCGCCGATGGCAAAGTGGCTGTTGTGATTAAAAACAATGGTCAAGCTGCGTGGGAACAGGCGATTTACAATCCAACGGGCGGTAACGAGTTTACGCGTATGGCCGACGTGGATATGACCCCCTTGATCCTTGGCGACAACTTATATGCGGTGAGCTACAACGGTAACTTAGTGTCGATGGAACTGCGCACGGGTCGAGTTGTGTGGACACGTAAGTATTCTAGCTTTAACGAGTTAGCATCAGCGGGCCTAAGCTTGTACTTAGTTGACGATCACAGCCGTATCTACTCAGTTGATAAACGTAACGGTTTGGAACTGTGGAGTAATTCTGAGTTAGCTAACCGCACTCTGACATCTCCTGCTGTGTATAAAGACTATTTAGTTGTGGGTGATTTCGAAGGTTATTTACACTTCATCGATCGCAGTACAGGGACGATTGTGGGTCGTGTCCAAGTGGACAGCTCAGGATTATACAGCCAGCCGTTAGTGGTGGATGATAAAATCTATGTTCAAGGTCGCAGCGGAAAGTTGGCTGTTGTAACACTTCCATAGTTAAAAGTGTTATCCTTGCTGAGCCCCTGGAAGTGTGTTCCGGGGGCTTTTTATTGAAAAGTTTTTTAGAGGCAAAATCATGATCCCTGTAGTGGCCCTTGTTGGTCGGCCGAACGTCGGTAAATCCACCCTATTTAATCGTCTTACGCGCACGCGTGATGCGCTGGTTGCTGACTTTCCTGGCCTAACACGTGACCGTAAATATGGTCGAGCATTCTTATCCGGCTATGAGTTCATTGTGGTCGATACCGGCGGTATCGATGGCACTGAAGAAGGGATCGAGACGAAAATGGCTGAGCAATCCCTTGCTGCCATTGAAGAAGCCGATGTCGTTCTATTTATGACCGATGCGCGCGCGGGTTTAACCGCTGCGGATCTGTCGATTGCACAGCACTTACGTAGCCGTCAAAAAACCACCTTTGTGGTTGCTAACAAAGTTGACGGTATTGATGCCGATTCAGCTTGTGCCGAGTTTTGGTCTTTAGGTCTAGGTGAAGTTTACCAAATGGCGGCGTCTCAAGGACGCGGCGTGACTAATATGATCGAATACGCGCTGACCCCTTATGCCGAAGCGATGGGCATTGTGCGTCAAGGTGAAGACGAAGTTACTGAAGAGCGTGAATATACCGAAGAAGAAGCCGAAGCTGAGCAAAAGCGTCTGCAAGATTTACCTATCAAGCTGGCGATCATAGGTAAACCTAACGTCGGTAAGTCAACCCTGACTAACCGTATTCTAGGTGAAGAGCGTGTCGTGGTATTTGATGAACCCGGTACGACCCGTGACAGTATTTACATTCCAATGGAACGCGAAGGTCGCGAGTACGTGATTATCGATACTGCGGGTGTTCGTCGCCGCAGTAAAGTACATCAAGTCATTGAGAAATTCTCAGTGATCAAGACCTTGAAAGCGGTTGAAGATGCTAACGTGGTGTTGCTTATCATCGATGCCCGTGAAGGGATTGCCGAACAAGATTTAGGTCTGTTGGGTTTCGCACTCAATGCGGGTCGCGCTTTGGTTATTGCCGTCAACAAGTGGGATGGTATCGACCAAGGGATTAAAGATCGTGTGAAAAGCGAGCTTGACCGTCGTCTTGGTTTTATCGACTTTGCCCGTATTCACTTTATTTCGGCGCTGCACGGTACTGGTGTTGGCCATTTATTTGAATCGATTGAAGAAGCTTACGACAGTGCCACACGCCGCGTCAGCACTTCTATGTTGACTCGTATTATGCAAATGTCGCAGGACGATCACCAGCCGCCATTAGTGAATGGTCGCCGTGTGAAGCTTAAATACGCTCACGCCGGTGGTTACAATCCGCCAATCGTGGTCATTCACGGTAACCAAGTGAGTAGACTGCCTGACTCGTACAAGCGTTACATGATGAACTACTTCCGTCGTTCGTTGAAAGTGGTGGGTACGCCAATCCAGCTACGTTTCCAAGAGGGTGATAACCCATTTGAAAACAAGACTGAGAAGTTAACTATGAGCCAAGAGCGCCGTCGCAAACGCGCACAAAGCCATATCAAAGACAGAAAAACCAAATAGTGTTTTTTACCAGACACATTTGAAACAAAAGGAACCTTAGGGTTCCTTTTGTGTTTTAAGACTATTTCAGCGTCATGTAGATTTATTCGAGCGGCTTTATCTGAGTGACGGTTGAAATCACTTGTCCATGGCGCAAGCGGGTCTGCAAACTATCACCTATGGCCAGTTTATCAGCAGAGTCGACCACTTGATTGTGGATGTCAGTGGTAATGCTGTAACCACGGCTTAAAGTGGCAAGCGGACTGACGGTTTCGAGTTGATGGGCCGCGTATTTTATCCGCTGTTCACTTTGGCTGAGTTTGTCCTGCAATGCATCCTGTAAGCGGCTCGCAAGATAACTTAAGCGGTTACCCTCAATGGCGAGTTTATGCTTGGGAGATTGCTGTTCAAGGCGGCTTGCGAGCAACTGCTGACGGCGGCTGAGCAGATGCAAGCGATTCGACAGCGCGGACTCTAGTCGTAATTGCATCTCATCGAATCTTTGTTCGAACTGCTGCAAAGTCCGTTTAGGGTCTTGGCGTTGCAGTCTGTACTCTAGCAAACTAAGTCGTCTTTCTTGTTTAAGCTGATAATGTTTCGCGCTTTGTTGCAGGCGCGATAAGGCTGTGGCGAGTTTTTGCGCCTTATTATCACTGTCTTGTGATAATAGCTCCGCGCCCGCAGAGGGTGTTGGGGCGCGGATATCAGCAACATAATCACTGATAGTCGTATCAACCTCGTGGCCGACGGCGCTGACAATGGGCAGGGCGCTGTTATAAATCGTGTGGGCGAGGGCTTCGCTGTTAAAACACCACAAATCCTCAAGCGAACCGCCGCCGCGGGTGAGCAGTAATACATCGACTTCTAAACGTTGGTTGGCGATATTGATTGCCTGACAAATACTCTGCGCCGCGGTTTCGCCCTGAACTTGGGTCGGATAGATAATGACTTCAATCGAAGGATCGCGCCTTGCCAATACATGTAAAACATCACGGATCGCCGCACCCGTAGGTGACGTAATAACGCCAATGCGTTGAATATTTTTGGGTAGCAATCTTTTGGTGTCGGCGGCGAATAAGCCTTCGGCTGCGAGCTTCATCTTGAGTGCATCGAACTGCTGGGCGAGTAATCCATCCCCAGCGGGCAGCATGGACTCAATTAATAATTGATAGTCGCCTCTGGGTTCATAAACGCTGATCGCGCCTTTGACCAGCACTTGCTGACCATTGATGGGCTTAAAGCTGACCGTTTGGTTACGGCCCTTAAACATGGCGCAACGGATCTGCGAAGAGTGGTCTTTTAAGGTGAGATACCAATGCCCTGAGCTGGGGGAGGAAAAGTTGGATATTTCGCCATTGAGCCAGATTTTACCCAGTTGCCCCTCGAGGATTTGCCTGACTTCACCATTGAGCCGCGAGACAGTATAAATGTTGTTTTTGGTGCCTTGCATCGAATAACTCAATAAAATGGGGATATTTACTATTTTCCATTTACCAGTGGCGATATGCAAGGTATAATCCCGCCGCAATATTTCACCTCTAAATCCTACTCAACTGGGGAGATGTTGCATATGCTACGTTTAATTAAAGAAGCGCTTACTTTTGACGATGTGTTGCTTGTTCCTGCGCATTCGACTGTACTCCCAAATACCGCCATTCTAAAAACTCGCCTGACCAATACCATTGAATTGAATATCCCACTAGTGTCTGCCGCTATGGACACAGTTACCGAAGCTCGTCTTGCGATCGCGATGGCGCAGGAAGGCGGCTTAGGCTTTATTCATAAAAACATGAGCATTGAAAAACAAGCCGAAGAAGTTCGTAAAGTAAAAATTTACGAAGCGGGCGTGGTTCAACAACCTGTAACTGTGACGCCATCAACGACCTTAGCCGATCTGAAAGTGTTAACACTGAAGAATGGTTTTGCGGGTTATCCCGTGGTCAACGAAGCCAACGAGCTGGTTGGTATCATCACTGGCCGTGACGTACGTTTCGTGACAGATTGGAGCAAAACGGTAGAAGAAGTGATGACGCCTAAAGCGCGTTTAGTCACTGTTGCCGAAGGCACTAAATTAGATGAAGTGCAAAAATTGATGCACTCACATCGTATCGAAAAAGTTCTTGTGGTTGATGATAACTATAAGCTGAAAGGCCTCATTACAGTTAAAGACTTCGAAAAAGCCGAACGTAAACCGAATGCCTGTAAAGATGAGTTAGGCCGTTTACGTGTTGGTGCCGCCGTAGGTGCGGGCGCTGGTAATGAAGAGCGTGTTGACGCTCTGGTTAAAGCCGGTGTTGACGTTTTACTTATCGATTCTTCCCATGGCCATTCCGAAGGCGTTTTACAACGCATTCGTGAAACTCGCGCTAAACATCCTGATTTGCAAATCATTGGCGGTAACGTTGCCACGGCTGAAGGTGCATTAGCCTTAGTCGAAGCGGGTGTTAACGCAGTTAAAGTGGGTATTGGCCCTGGTTCTATCTGTACGACTCGTATCGTGACTGGCGTGGGCGTACCACAAATTACCGCGGTATCCGATGCCGCTGCAGCCATGAAGAGCCTAGGTATTCCTGTGATTGCCGACGGCGGCATTCGTTTCTCTGGCGATTTAGCCAAAGCATTAGCGGCGGGTGCATCTTGCATCATGGCGGGCTCAATGTTTGCGGGAACTGAGGAAGCACCAGGTGAAACTGAGTTATATCAAGGTCGTGCGTATAAATCCTACCGTGGTATGGGTTCATTAGGCGCTATGTCTCAAGGCTCTTCTGACCGCTATTTCCAATCGGATAATGCTGCAGACAAGTTAGTTCCCGAAGGTGTGGAAGCGCGCGTGCCTTACAAAGGCAAGTTGAAGGAAATCATCCATCAACATATGGGCGGTTTACGTTCATGCATGGGCTTGACTGGCTGCGCCACCATTCTAGAGCTGAATGAAAAAGCCCAATTTGTGAAAGTAACTTCAGCGGGCATGGGCGAGTCCCACGTACACGATGTGACTATCACGAAAGAAGCGCCGAACTACCGTTCAGGTTCTTAATCGTTTGATAAGAGGGGCGGCGTAAGCCGCCTCTTTGTAAAACGTATGATCCAATACTTAAAGCTGGCAATCGCTGCTTTGAGCAATGTTAAAACAATAGATGAGATAAAGGTTACCCATGAGCGATATTCATGAGCACAAGATACTGATCCTCGATTTTGGATCCCAGTACACTCAACTGATTGCCCGTCGTATCCGTGAAATCGGCGTTTACTGTGAATTATGGGCTTGGGATGTCACCGAAGCCCAAATCCGCGAATTTGCCCCGAACGGCATTATTCTTGCGGGCGGACCTGAAAGTGTCACGGCTGAAAACTCGCCGCGTGCGCCTGAATACGTCTTTACTGCAGGTGTGCCGGTACTGGGCATTTGTTACGGTATGCAGACTATGTCTGAGCAGCTGGGCGGTAAAGTGATCCAAGGTGTGGGCGAAGGTGAATTCGGCTACGCTCAAATTGAAATGCTGACAGATTCATTGCTATTCAAAGGCATCGAAGATGCGGTTAGCAGTGACGGCAAACCCTTACTCGACGTATGGATGAGCCACGGCGATAAAGTGTCGGCTATTCCTGAAGGGTTTGTGGCGGTAGCTAAAACGGACACTTGCCCATTTGCCGCTATGGCAAACGAAGAAAAGCAATTCTTCGGCGTACAGTTCCACCCAGAAGTGACCCACACTCGCCAAGGCATGCGCATGTTATCGCACTTTGCCTTAGACATTTGTGGCTGTGCAGCCAACTGGAAACCCTCCTCTATCATCGAAGATGCGATTGAGCGCTTGAAGAAGCAAATCGGTGATGATGAAGTGATTTTAGGATTATCGGGCGGTGTTGATTCTTCGGTTGTGGCTATGCTGCTACACCGCGCTATCGGCAAAAAACTGACCTGCGTATTCGTTGATAACGGTTTATTACGTTTGAACGAAGCCGAGCAAGTGATGGAAATGTTTGGCGATCATTTCGGCCTGAATATCATCCACGTTGATGCGGAAAACCGTTTCCTCGATGCGATGAAAGGCGAAGCCGATCCAGAGGCTAAGCGTAAGATCATCGGCCGCGTATTCGTGGAAATTTTCGATGAAGAATCGAAAAAATGCGCCAATGCCAAATGGTTAGCGCAAGGCACGATTTATCCAGACGTGATTGAATCTGCTGGTAGTGCCACAGGCAAAGCACATGTGATTAAATCTCACCATAACGTTGGCGGTTTGCCAGCCGATATGGCGCTCGGTTTAGTCGAGCCTCTGCGTGAACTGTTCAAAGACGAAGTGCGTAAAATTGGTCTTGAGTTAGGCCTGCCATACAACATGCTTTATCGTCACCCGTTCCCAGGCCCTGGTCTTGGTGTGCGCGTATTAGGTGAAGTGAAAAAAGAATACTGTGACTTGCTGCGCCGCGCCGATGCTATCTTCATTGAAGAACTGCATAAAGCCGACTTATACAATAAAGTCAGCCAAGCCTTTACAGTGTTCTTACCTGTACGCTCTGTTGGCGTGATGGGCGATGGCCGTAAATATGACTGGGTTGTGTCACTGCGCGCAGTTGAAACAATCGATTTTATGACAGCCCATTGGGCACATCTGCCCTATGATTTCTTAGGTCGCGTATCAAACCGCATCATTAACGAAGTCGATGGCATTTCTCGCGTAGTTTACGATATTTCAGGTAAGCCACCTGCAACCATCGAATGGGAATAGCCCAAATATAAATAGCTAATAAAATACTATTTATGATTTATCTCAATGCCAGTCATTTTATTGACTGGCATTTTTATTGGGATGACGATATTTTTTCTAAAAAAAAACAAGGTGATCCAAAAATCTGAAGCGGTCAGTATTGCTTCGGACGCAAATTGCAGTCCTTTAACTGAGTAAAAATATAAGACAGCACTTTCTTTCCAATGCGGGATTGTGTACCACTATTTGAGTTAACACATCTATTGATAAGGTTTTTCTCCTTAAACTTCTTTTTAATCATTAGGCTAAGAGCTGTTATTATCGAATTCTTGATTATCCGATAAAATTATCTTGCTCTAGATAGAGTTAACAAGATGTTCAGCTGAGGATTACCGTGGCAATTTTTGATATTGAGAAAGACGAATTACTCCGACTCTCTGATACTCTGCTCGAAGAGTTGATTGCTCGCCTCGCCGAGGCTGAAATAGCGGCGCAGGGGCATAGCCCTGCGTATGTAAACTGGTCAGGTTCAATTAATGCTGCTGATGGTGGGATTGATATTCACGTTCAAGTCCCTGTCGAACAGCTGAGCGCAGGTTTTCTCGAAAGGCCGAACACCATTCTTCAGGCAAAAAAGCATTCGATGCCGAGGGCTGCAATTATCAAGGAAATGGTCACCGCAGGGAAACTGTCTTCGACCATCTCTGAACATGCTAAAAAAGGTGGGAGCTATATCATTGTCAGCTTAGGTGATGATTGCTCTCCTCTTATGAAGAGGGACCGCATCAAAGCTATGCGAGATGCCGTGGCGGATGATCCTAATAGTGACAATCTTTACTTGGACTTCTACGACCGTTCTAAACTGGCTCAATGGGTGCGGCAACATCCGTCAGTCATGCTCTGGACAAAAAGAAATCTCGGTCAGGGATATTCCGGTTGGCAGCCATACGGCGCATGGAGTAATCCACCCGAGGGGGCGCTGGACACCTTGATTTCAGCACCAGGGGTGACCGTCACTCTGCCGTCAGGCAGGGGGCAACAGCTCAGCATTAATGACGCCATTGCACCGATGCGAGATCTTATTCGCTCTACTAGGAAGGCGGTTCGCATCACTGGGTTATCTGGCGTTGGAAAGACCAGAATCGTACAGGCACTTTTCGATGAGACAGTCGGCACAGATGCGCTTGACCGGACTATCGCAGTCTATGTCGACACAGGTGAAAGTCCGGAGCCTTCTGCTACAGCAATGCTAGATAGGCTGATTGCAGAGGGGAACGGGCTATTATGGTCCTTGATAATTGCCCTTCAGAATTGCACACCTTACTAGCCAGTAAAGTCTCTGCCAAAGGTACAAAGGTCAGCCTTATCACGGTTGAATATGACATCAGAGACGATAAGCCTCAGACCACTGAGGTCATCCATATAGAAGCAGTAGGGCCTGAGGTGGCTGAACAGCTTCTGCTGCGCCGTTTCCCTAAAATCGGCCAGAATAACGCCCGCCGAATTGCCGCGTTTGCTGATGGTAATTCGAGGGTATCTCTGGCTATTGCCGAGAGGGTTGAGGAAGGTGAGAGTTTAGCTCAGCTTTCTGATACTCAGTTGTTTGATCGCTTGTTTGAGCAGCGTAAAGGCCCTGATGATAACCTGCGTGAGCACGCTGAAATTCTGTCTCTGGTATATTCATTCTCGGTAGCAACTGTTGAGAAAGGCCAAAACGAACTTGAGGTATTGGGTTCGAACTTTGGGTATTCCTCAAGCCAGTTGTCTCGGTCAGTCAACAAGTTATCAAACCGCCATATAGTACAGAAGAGGGCTTATTGGAGAGCTATTTTGCCCCATGCCATTGCCAATAAGTTGGCTATGTCGGCACTGAATAATATCCCAGTTGCTCAACTCAGAGAAACCTTTGAAGCCCCTGAACGTCAACGCTTACTCATGTCTTTCGCACATAGGCTAGGGTTGTTGCACGATCATCCTGTGGCGAAAGAGATCGTTGAAACTTGGCTTCAACCCGATGGGTTGCTGGGGCGGATAACAGAATTAAACGATATATCGGCACGAATGCTGGATTATATCGCACCAGTAGCGCCTGAAGTTCTGCTCGACAGGATTGAAGCGGTACTTATCTCCTCTGATTTTGAAGGCATGAAACCGGGTTATAAATCTCGGCGAACGTCAATTATCAATCTTCTGCTATTGCTGGCGTATGAACCGAGCACCTTTGAACGGTGCATTAGATTGCTCATTCATCTGGCTGATTTAGAAGAGGAAAGTAATAATAACGCCTCGGTGCGAAACCAGATAACAAAGTTCTTCCAAGCATATCTCTCTGGCACCCACGCTACTTTAGAACAGCGCGTTGCGATCATGAATGAATGTCTTTCATCAAGTGTTACTGGACGTAGGTCGCTGGGTTTAAGGATGCTCTCTACTGCCTTAGAAGCGCGGTGGAGTGGGTCAGGGGGACATGAGTTTGGTGCTCGCCCAAGAGACTATGGATTTAAACCCAATCACGATCAGCTTGTGCAGTGGCGTAGCGCCTTTATCGACGTTGCTGTCAAACTGGGAACCTCTAGTGATTCGACTCTTGAAGATCTCGCAAGACAGACGCTGGCGAAAGCATTTAGAGGCATGTGGCGACAAGTTGCAATTAGGGAAAAACTCATTGATGCAGCGCGCAAGTTACATGCGCATTACCCTTGGGGTGAGGGGTGGAAAGCCGTCCGAACAACGATCTATTTCGACCATACTAAGCGCAAAGACGGGGATGATGTAGAGTCACTGCCAGACAACCTTGCCGCATTGGAGAGGGAGTTGGAGCCTCATGACTTGGTTTCGGAAATAATGACATATGTGCTCAGTAATGAGCACTACTATTGGGCGCTTGACGTTGATTTTGATCATGAAGACACCAACAAGCATAGCGAAGCTGAGAAGCGACTTGAAGCCAAGGCGCTTCAATTGGGTGAGGACTTCGCCGCATCAGAGCATGAGCTTGGCGAGTTGGGGTGTAACCTGTTCTCCAACGATTGGATGCCCTATCGCACCGCATTTGGGAGGGGCTTGGCGAAAGGGGCACAGGATTTGCGGGTCAACTGGCAGCAACTCATTGATCAATTGGGACTACAACCCGAAGCTAATAGAGGATTTTCAGTCTTCGGCGGCTTCATTGAAGCTGTAAACTCCGTCGATTTAGCTCTAGCCCAAGATCTACTCGATCAGTGCGCACAACATCCTGAACTTCGACGAGTGTTAGTCGGCTTGCATCCCCGGCGGGAGTTTACTGAAATCGATTTAGATCGCTGTATAGCGTTGTTGGAAGATACTGACACAAGTTCCTGGATGTATGAGCCAATCTTATGGCGGGACGACTATGCTGATTTGCCAAGAGCCCGTGTCCTTGATCTTGCTCAGCGACTTCTGAGTAAGCCAAATGGTGATGTAGTAGTTTTAAAAGCTCTAACCATGAGACTGTATAGCGAAAAGGAAGTGGTGGACTCGCTTGGTCCAGACTTTCGACTAGTTGGCCTAAGGGCTGCGATACAGAGGTTTTCAAGCAGTGACCGCGATTCTGGTGGGTCTATGGATCATCATATGGCTCGGGTCGTCAGTACAGCTTTGCGTTTCGATGGTAACGAAGCCGAAAAGCTAGAGTGGTTGGATATGATTTTTTCTGTTGTTGATGAGAACTATGGCTACATTCATGACTTTGAAAAGTCTATTGAGACGACCGCCGCATTGATGTCAGAAGCATTCCTCGATCGTATTTTTGAGGGAACTGAAGAACAACAACGTTGGCGACTTTTTTTTATTAACTGTGGTGGTTTGCGTCGGACTCCTCTCGCTAAAATTGATGTGAACGATTTGATTGAGTGGTGTCGTAGTCGAAACGAGACCAGAGTATGGGTTGCTGTCGCGAAGGGTGTCCGCCTTTGGTCAAAGGATGAAGGGACAATAACAATATCGGAATCAGCCATCAGGCTGTTGGAAGCGGCTCCTGATCCGGTTGCCATACTGGAGGTATTTGCTGAACGTGTTACTCCTTCATCTTGGTCTGGTAGCCGAGCAAATGCGATGCAACCTAGAGCGGATGCTATTAGAGGGTTACTTGAACATGGGAGCCCGAATATTGCGATGGCTGCTAAATCGGTGTCAGCAAAACTGGTTGAGTTGATCGAGCATGAGAAATTGCGTGAACAGCGGGAGGATGAGGAGCGTGAACAAAGGTTTGAATAAGGGCTACTCTACCCGAACTCTGCATGTCCAATCCCGAGAGAGATGAAAGCCCATTATCTACTCAGGCAACAATCGAGAGGGCTTAATCCTTATTCAGTGAAAGGCGCCAAGTGCGCCTTTTTTATTGGTTATAGGTATAATTGCCGTATTTTTACAGATGAGTGACAGCCTAGTGGACCAAATGAAGTTAGATGAACATTGGATGCAAGTCGCGATGCTGATGGCAGAAAAAGCCGAGGCCGAGGGCGAAGTGCCCGTGGGTGCGGTATTGGTCAAAGACGGTCAGCAGATTGCGACGGGTTACAATTTATCCATTAGCCAACACGATCCTAGCGCCCATGCGGAAATTTTATGTCTGCGGGAAGCGGGGCGTTTGGTCGAAAACTATCGTCTTTTAGATGCGACTTTATATGTCACCCTCGAGCCTTGCGCTATGTGTGCGGGCGCTATGGTGCATAGCAGAATTGCTCGTGTGGTATTTGGTGCTCGGGATGAGAAAACGGGTGCAGCGGGTACTGTGCTGAATTTGCTGCAACATCCGGCGTTTAATCACCAAGTTGAAGTCACATCTGGGGTGCTGGCCGATGCTTGTAGCGCGCAATTGAGTCGTTTTTTTAAACGTCGCAGGGAAGAGAAAAAAGCCCTGAAACAGGCTCAAAAGGCGCAGCAAGCTATTGGGTAAGTGCCGATTAACGTGACAGGATTAATCCTGAGACTGAATAAAAGTAAAGAAGAGTTTTTGACGATTTAAAATACGGCGATGACGAATTTTTAGCAAAGTACGACGACGCGCAACGGTATTGTTGATGGTTTTTCTTCTCATATTGACCCCATTAATTGTTATTATCGATGCCCTACAGAGATTTATCTTAGGTCATAACCCAAGACAGTAGCAGTTGCACAGGAGTGCAGCAATAGCACTGGTCAGATAAGCTGAACTAAGCGATGTTTTTCATCGCAAATTTGAGTTAGGTTGGCAAACCTTAATTCGGTTCTCCTGTTGTTTGATATCGCACCTTGTTGAAGACATCTACGTACATCTTGAGTTTTTATATTGATGTTCTTGTTACGTAAAACTCTGTACTTGATATATAAGAAGTGAGTTGTTGGATTGTCGTTTGGCCCATGCATCTGAGCGCTAACGAGTTAAGCTATTTAGGTTGATCAGGGCTTAACGTTCCCGCAGGAATCACGGGTTCTTCCACAGTAAGGTCGCTCGAGTCATCATCGGGGTCAGGTTGTTTCGACTGATTATCCACCCAGACTAACGTGTCATAGTAGCGACGGATGCTGTCGACGTAATGAACGGCTTCACTGCCTCGGGCGTAACCATAACGTGTTTTTTGATAATATTTACGCTTTTGCAGTAGCGGTAGTACCTTTTTTAAATCTCGCCAAGCATTGGGATTTAACTCCATCGATTCCGCAAGCTTACGTGCATCTTCAATATGGGCATATCCTATGTTGTAAGAGGCCAGCGCAAACCACATGCGTTGACTCTCGGGGATCGATTCTGGCAGGCGGTTGATCATATCGTTCAAATACGCCGCGCCGCCGCGAATACTTTCTTCGGCATCGAGTCGGTTGGTGATCCCAATCTCTTTGGCGGTTGGCTGAGTCAACATCATCATGCCACGCACTCCTGTGGCCGAGCGGGCATTAGGATTCCAATGTGATTCTTGATAGCTGGTTGCTGCCAGTTTACGCCAATCTAAATTGCCTGCATGGGTTTCAAATAATTGTCGATAACGCGGCAATACTGTCTCAATGGCACGGATAAATGCGCGAGTATCGATATAATCGAAGCGTTTTACATGACCAAAGTATTTCTCGTTGAGGTGATCCAGCGTGCCGGCAAGCTTCTCTTGGTGCCAAAAGGCCAGCAATTTACTCATAAGTTCATCACTGTGAGTGGGAGGTAACAGCCAGATCACATCGAGTTTTTCTTCTAGCACAGGGCCTGAGCGTAGGTCGGGCAGGTAGCGACGGTTGATCTGTACGCTGCTGGAGTCGGCGATAGTGTAGTCAATTTCTTTGTTGGCAATCATGGCCAACAACTCTTCACTGTCTTTGTCGGTAATTTGATCCCACACCAGCGTTGGATAATGCTTTTGCAACTGGGTCAAGGTCTCGACGAAGGAAGAGTCGGCGATAACGGTGATCTTGCCTTTTAAGTCACTGATGTCTTTTGGGGTTGGCATGCCTTCGCGATACACCAACACTTGATTCACCCGGTATAGCGGTGGACCTAAGCGGAACTGTTCTCGCCTTGTGGGCGTTTCTGTCATGCCTGCAGCAATAATATCGATTTCATTCTTTTTGAGGGCTTCGTACAACTCGATACGGTTTGTGTAGGGCACCATTTTTAAGGGCACATTTAAGTATTCGGCAAACAATACCGCCATATCGTAATCGAAACCGCTATCACCTTGGCCCGAGGTCATATAAATCTGTGGGCCGTAAAGTGTACCGACTCTTAGCTCAGTTAATTTTTTCGGCACGAATTCTGTTTCGTCCACGGTCACCTGCTGACAGGCAGTCAGTAGGAAACCTAAGATAAGAGCGAACAGAAATCGAGTCATTAAATGTACTTATAGTAAATAAAATCAATATTATAGATAGCGAGTTAACAGTGGGGCATTAGTGGTGAACTGGCTGACATTGGTGGGATTATATCCGTTTGTCTGCGATTTCGAAAAAAAATCATTCTGGGGGAAAGTACAGCCGACACAATACTGGGCTTTTTATATCACAGGAAACACTGTTTTGCGTAAGGTCGCAGGTGATTTGTGACAGACATTTCCTTATAATAGCGCCACCTCTGACCCCTGCAATAATAAATAATAAGGTGAATAGACGTGATGGAGATCATCCGCGGAGCCCCTGCACTCTCGACGTTTAGGGTGCAAAAGCTGATGGAGGCCTGCGAAAACGCGGCGCTTCCGGTACGCCAAATCTATGCTGAGTATGTCCATTTAGCGGATTTGAGCGAGTTGCTCGACACAAATGAACGCCAGCAACTTGAAAAAATTCTCACCTATGGACCTGCGATAGAAGCTCATATCCCCCAAGGTTCACTCCTGTTTGTCACTCCTCGCCCCGGTACTATTTCTCCTTGGTCTTCAAAAGCCACTGACATCGCGCACAATTGTGGCCTTGGTAAAGTGAAGCGTTTGGAGCGAGGCGTTGCGTATTATGTCGAGTCAGATGCACTGACAACGCCTCAGCAACAAGCCTTAAATGCGTTGCTGCACGATCGTATGGTTGAAATTATCCTCGATGATTTTACCAAAGCCGATGTGCTGTTCAAACGTACTGAGCCTGCGCCGTTTAAGAGCGTCAATATTCTTGCCGAAGGTCGCCGCGCACTTGAAGTGGCTAACACTGAGTTGGGGCTTGCCTTAGCCGAAGATGAAATCGACTATTTAGTCGAGAACTTCGTCCGTTTAGGCCGTAATCCCCATGACATCGAATTGATGATGTTTGCTCAGGCGAACTCTGAGCATTGTCGTCATAAGATTTTTAATGCAGATTGGACCATTGACGGTGAAGTTCAGCCTAAGTCACTGTTCAAGATGATCAAGAACACCTTTGAAACCACGCCTGATCACGTGTTATCTGCCTACAAAGATAACGCTGCTGTGATGGAAGGTTCGGTTGCGGGTCGTTTCTTCCCCGATCCTGATGGGGTATACAACTACCACACTGAACCAATGCACATCCTGATGAAAGTGGAAACCCACAACCATCCAACCGCTATCAGCCCATATCCTGGCGCTGCAACCGGTTCGGGTGGTGAAATCCGTGATGAAGGCGCGACAGGTCGTGGTTCTAAACCTAAAGCGGGTTTAACAGGCTTTAGTGTATCCAATTTAAAAATCCCAGGTTTTGTTCAACCATGGGAAGGTAACTATGGCAAGCCAGAGCGTATCGTCAGTGCGCTGGACATCATGACCGAAGGTCCTCTTGGCGGCGCGGCATTTAACAACGAGTTTGGTCGTCCGGCATTGGTCGGTTATTTCCGTACCTATGAGCAGGAAGTCAGCAGCCACAACGGTGTTGAAGTCCGTGGTTACCACAAGCCAATTATGCTAGCCGGTGGTTTAGGTAACATTCGTGAAGAACACGTACAAAAGGGCGAAATCACCGTTGGCGCTAAGCTGATTGTGCTCGGTGGGCCTGCGATGAACATTGGTTTGGGCGGCGGCGCCGCTTCGTCTATGGCATCGGGTCAATCGAGTGAAGACTTAGATTTTGCTTCTGTGCAACGTGAAAACCCAGAAATGGAACGTCGTTGTCAGGAAGTGATTGACCGCTGTTGGCAGCTTGGCGATAAAAACCCTATCCAATTTATCCACGATGTGGGCGCGGGCGGTTTGTCGAACGCTTTCCCTGAGCTCGTGAATGACGGCGAGCGCGGTGGTTTGTTTAATCTGCGTAATGTGCCTTCGGATGAGCCTGGCATGAGCCCGCTGGAAATCTGGTGTAACGAATCACAAGAACGTTATGTGATGTCAGTTGCCCCTGAAAACCTCGCGCTATTTACTGCCATCTGTGAGCGTGAGCGCGCACCGTTTGCGGTTGTGGGTGAAGCGACAGCGGAGAAACACCTGACGCTTAGCGATAGCCATTTCGACAATAATCCTATCGATTTACCGCTCGAAGTCTTATTAGGCAAAGCGCCTAAGATGAGCCGCGATGTGGTATCGGCCAAAGCCGTATCGCCAGCGCTCGAACAAAACAAGATTGATGTTAAAGAAGCGGTTAAACGCGTACTGAGCTTGCCTACAGTTGCGGATAAAACCTTCCTTATCACTATTGGCGATCGCACAGTCACGGGTTTAGTGAACCGTGACCAAATGGTGGGTCCATGGCAAGTGCCTGTGGCCGATTGCGCTGTGACTGCGGCAAGCTTTGATACCTACGCCGGTGAGGCTATGTCACTGGGTGAACGTACACCGCTAGCGCTACTAGACTTTGGCGCCTCTGCCCGTATGGCTGTGGCTGAGTCAATTATGAACATCGCTGGTGCCGATATCGGTTCATTTAAGCGTATTAAGCTTTCTGCCAACTGGATGTCTGCCGCGGGTCACCCAGGTGAAGATGCGGGTCTTTATGAAGCGGTGAAAGCCGTAGGTGAAGAATTGTGTCCAGAGCTGAGCTTGACCATTCCGGTCGGTAAAGACTCTATGTCGATGAAGACCGCATGGCAGCAAGATGGCGCGGATAAAACCGTGACGTCACCTATGTCATTGGTCATTACCGCCTTTGGTGTGGTGCAAGATATTCGCAATACAGTGACGCCAGAGCTACGCACAGATAAAGGCGAAACGTCTTTACTGTTAGTGGATTTAGGTGCGGGCAAAAATCGTTTAGGCGGTTCTTGTTTAGCCCAAGTGTTTGGTGAGCTGGGTGATATTGCGCCGGATCTTGACGATGCTGCACTGCTGCGCGGTTTCTTCGAAACCATGCAAAATCTAGTCGCTAAAAAATCGGTTATCGCTTACCACGACCGTAGCGACGGTGGTTTATTCACTACCTTAGTGGAAATGGCTTTTGCCGGTAATACAGGTTTAGACATAGATGTAGAGGACTTGCAGGGCACTGATTTAGAACGACTCTTTAATGAGGAGCTCGGCGCTGTGCTGCAAGTGAGCCGTGACAATGCTGCGAAAATTGCCGCTCAGTTCGCTATCGCTGGCGTGCCTTGCCATGTGATCGGAACTCTAGCCGACGATCAACGCATCACCATTAAAGATGGCGCGCGTGAAATCTTCAGTGATACCCGTGTAGCGCTGCGTACTGTGTGGTCAGAAACCACGTATCGTATGCAAGCTCTGCGTGATAACCCAGCCTGCGCGCTTGAAGAGTTCAAACTTAAGCAAGACGAAACCGATTTAGGCTTAACCGTTAACTTAAGTTTTGATCCAAGCACTGATGTTGCCGCACCTTATATCCTTAAGGGCGCTGCGCCTAAGATGGCGATTTTGCGTGAGCAGGGCGTTAACTCCCACGTGGAAATGGCAGCAGCTTTTGATCGCGCCGGATTTGAAAGCCGCGACGTACACATGTCGGACATTTTATCTGGCCGTATCAGCCTAGAGGAGTTCCAAGGCCTAGTGGCCTGTGGTGGCTTCTCCTACGGTGATGTATTAGGTGCGGGTGAAGGTTGGGCTAAGTCGATTCTGTTTAATGAGCGAGCTCGCGATGAGTTTTCTCGTTTCTTTGAACGTGACTCAAGCTTTGCCCTTGGCGTGTGTAATGGCTGTCAAATGCTGTCAAACCTGAAAGAAATCATTCCAGGCAGCGAGCATTGGCCACGTTTTGTGCGTAACCGCTCAGAGCGTTTTGAAGCGCGTTTCAGCTTAGTTGAAGTGCAACAGAGCCCGTCGTTATTCTTCCAAGGTATGGCAGGTTCACGTATGCCAATTGCTGTATCTCACGGTGAAGGTTTGGCTGAGTTTGCTAGCCCTGAAGCGCTGGCGATTGCCGAAGCGTCAGGCACGATTGCGCTGCGTTTTGTCAATGGTAAAGGTGATATCGCGACTCAGTATCCACAAAACCCGAACGGCTCGCCAAATGGCTTGACTGGGATTTGTACCACAGATGGCCGCGTAACCTTGATGATGCCGCACCCCGAACGTGTGTTCAGAACTGTGGCGAACTCTTGGCATCCAGATGCTTGGGGTGAAGATAGCCCTTGGATGCGTATGTTCCGTAATGCGCGAGTGACCTTAGGTTAAGCGTTTAAAGTCAACGGCTTTTGCCTTTGTTGAGGGGCAAAAGCAGGGTAATGAAAGCGTAAAAAAGGAGCGATAATTTCGCTCCTTTTTTTATATATAAAATGCATTTTATGGAAGTGATTGTATTTCAAATTATTAACGCTTATTGCAAATAATCTAATGGACTAAAGTGGCAAAATAGCCACTTTAATCGGTAAATACCTATTAATAGGTATGTTGCGCATTTGATACGGGGCGTGGTGTTTTATGGGGTTCTGGAGTTGTTGGGGGATGCTAGGGTCTTAATATAGAAAAAGCCCCCAATCTCAGGGAGATGGGGGCCCGTTTTGCGCTAACAAAACTTCACATAAATGCAATTAATTTCACGAGTAATTCTGGGGATTATTTCAGCTCATTAGCTGTATAAAGTTCAACAAAAACACGCTTGTAGCTGTTAACCAGACGTTCAAATAATTTAGTCATATCGATATCTCCACACCAAAAGTTAGTACCTATGTGCGCGAAGTTGGTCTTGGCTGGGCTACGACACCAGTTCTACCAAATTGTCTCCTTAACACAGGACATATATTAAACAACTTAGGTTAGCTTCTCAAACGAGAAAAAATACAAATATTCATTATTAAAACTAATGCATTTTAGCCTGTTCGATTGTGATTTTTTATATTTATATGTATTTATATTTGATTTTAAAGGTTTTAAATTATGGCTCACTTAAATTTGTGACAATATTTTTTAGTTAATTTGTTGCAACATTATTTATTTGTTGGTTTTTTGATGATTAGAACTGATTTTTACTGCCTAGTTGGTAAAAGTATGACTTTATATCAATTAATAGCTGCTCACTACTCTTGTTTTTCTCGATTGTCAATCCTCTCTGGTGGGGAAGTGTGTGCCTCACCGCAAAACCCACCTAAACCCCTGAGTTTGATTGATTTGCATCAAAGCGAGGTGGTATAAAATAGCCACAAATGAAAATGAATAAATATCTTAACTATCTGATATTTATATCGATGAAATCATTTGATTGATTGAGTGGTAGGGTGTTGGTCTCAGTTACTTGCGATAGTGTGACTAGCGTCTCAATATGCAACAGATATTGGTACTTTTTAGCCCTTGCTGCTTCGAACTAATGCAAAAGATTAAATTTAACGGTTTATACTGTTGTCGCAGATATAAACACAAAATGAAAACTCACTATCCTACAAAGGCACTTGCTGTGATTGACGCGGGTTTTGTCATAGCAATTGGACGCACCAAGTAAGGAGTCACCGATGATTGTTGAAGAGGTTGTTGAGCTATCGCGGTTGCAGTTTGCGCTGACAGCCATGTATCACTTCCTATTTGTTCCCTTGACTTTGGGGTTGGCATTTTTGCTGGCTATCATGGAATCACTGTATGTGATGACAGATAAACAAATTTATAAAGATATGACTAAGTTCTGGGGTAAGTTATTTGGTATTAACTTTGCCTTGGGGGTTACCACAGGTTTGGCAATGGAATTCCAGTTTGGTACTAACTGGTCTTACTATTCGCATTACGTAGGGGACATCTTTGGTGCGCCTCTGGCTATTGAAGGTTTAATGGCCTTCTTCCTTGAATCTACCTTCGTGGGTATGTTCTTCTTCGGTTGGGATCGTTTCACTAAGCGTCAGCATTTAGTCGTGACTTGGTTAGTGGCCTTTGGTTCTAACATGTCGGCATTGTGGATCCTAGTGGCAAACGGTTGGATGCAAAACCCTGTGGGTTCAGTGTTCAACTACGAAACCATGCGTATGGAAATGACCAGCTTCGCTGAGGTTGTGTTTAACCCTGTCGCGCAGGTTAAGTTTGTTCACACCGTCGCTTCGGGTTATGTGGCGGGTGCCATGTTTGTACTGGCGATCAGTGCTTATTACATCCTCAAGAAACGTGACTTACCTTTTGCTCGTCGCTCATTCGCGATTGCAGCTAGCTTTGGTATGGCGGCGATTCTGTCGGTTATCGTGTTAGGTGACGAATCTGGCTATAAAGTGGGTGAAGCACAGCGCGTTAAGTTAGCAGCGATTGAAGCTGAGTGGCATACAGAGCCTGCTCCAGCGGCCTTTACTGCTGTCGGTTTTCCGAATCAAGAAACCATGAAAACAGATTTTGCAGTCAAAATTCCTTATGCGATGGGTATAGTGGCAACACGCTCGTTGGATGAAGAAGTGACTGGTATTCATGACTTGATTGCTGAGCATGAAGTGCGTATCCGTAACGGTATGAAAGCCTATGCCATGCTAGTGAAACTGCGTGCGGGTGAAGAAACGCCTGAATTACGTGCTGCTTTTGAAGAAGCGAAAGTCGACTTAGGCTACGGTTTCTTACTAAAACGCTACACAGACAAAGTGGTCGATGCGACTGAAGAGCAAATTAAAGCAGCAGCTAAAGATTCTATCCCGAACGTAGCACCGATTTTCTGGAGCTTCCGTGTGATGGTAGGTCTAGGCTTTATCATGTTGTTCGTATTTGCTGCGGCATTCTGGCAAAGCACACGTCATCAAATTGCCGAGAAAAAATGGGTACTTAAAGCTGCACTTTATAGCTTGCCATTGCCTTGGATCGCGATTGAGTGTGGTTGGTTTGTGGCTGAGTATGGTCGTCAACCTTGGACGATTTCTGAGGTACTACCGACCTTTATGTCTGCGTCAAGCTTAACGACTGGCGACTTATGGTTCAGTATCCTTTCTATCACCTTGTTCTACACTGTACTGCTGGTGATTGAGATGTTCTTGATGTTTAAGTTTGCCCGCATTGGTCCGAGCAGTTTGAAAACTGGTCGTTATCATTTCGAGAACCTAGAAGCCTAAGCAGAGGATTTCATTATGTTTGATTATGAAATATTAAGAGTTATCTGGTGGGCTCTGATCGGCGTACTGTTCATCGGATTTGCGGTTACTGATGGTTTTGACATGGGTGTCGGTGCGTTACTGCCAATTATAGGCAAAGACGATACTGAACGCCGTATCATGGTTAACACTATTGCTCCCCATTGGGACGGCAACCAAGTGTGGTTAATCACAGCAGGCGGTGCGTTATTTGCCGCTTGGCCTATGGTGTATGCAGTGTCTTTCTCTGGCTTCTATGTCGCCATGATGTTAGTGCTGTTTGCCCTCTACATGCGTCCAGTCGGATTCGATTATCGTTCTAAAATCGAAAATCCAAAATGGCGTAAGTCGTGGGACTGGGCTTTGTTTGCCGGTGGTTTTGTACCTCCGCTAATCATAGGCGTGGCCTTTGGTAACTTGTTGCAAGGTGTGCCTTTTGAATTCGACGAGTTCCTACGTGCGACTTATCATGGTGGTCTGTTCGGCCTGTTGAATCCTTTCGGTTTGCTGGCAGGTCTTGTGAGCGTGAGCATGTTTATGATGCAAGGCGCTTCTTGGCTACAAATGAAGACTGACAGTGAGCTGCGTGTTCGTGCTGCGAAAGCCACGCAATTCTTCGCACTGTTAGTGGCTGTGTTGTTTGCTGCTGCGGGTGTGTGGTTAGCCAATGGTATTGATGGTTATGTAGTGACTTCAGTACTGGACCATAATGCGGTTTCTAACCCAGCCATGAAAACCGTCGCAATTGAAGCGGGTGCTTGGCTTGCCAACTATGACAAATACCCCATCACTATGCTGTTCCCCATCTTAGGTGTGGCATTGCCTCTGCTAGTGATTTTGGTTAGCCGCTTTAACCGTTCAGGTTTTGCGTTCCTATTCAGCTCACTCACTGTGGCTATGGTGATTTTGACTTGCGGTGCAGCAATGTTCCCATTCGTCATGCCATCATCACTTAACCCTAACGTCAGTTTGACTATGTGGGATGCAACAGCCAGTAAAATGACCTTAGGTGTTATGACTGCTGCTGCAGCGATTTTCGTACCTATAGTGTTGAGCTACACTGTCTGGACTTACTACAAGATGTTTGGTCGTATCGGCCGTAAGCATATTGAAGATAACAAAGCCTCACTCTATTAGGCATTAAGGAGCATCTGCTATGTGGTATTTTACGTGGATATTAGGGGTTTTGTTGGCCTGTTCTTTCGGGATTATCAATGCCCTGTGGCTTGAAAATACAGAGAACATGGACAGATCGGCAGAAGATGCCGAGTAACGTCTAAACTCGATTTAAAAACCTCGCATTAGCGGGGTTTTTTATTGGGATTTTTTGATGGGCTGAGGTTATTTTAGTTTGAAGTAGAGCGGCGTTATTGTATTAGGCCAAGCAGTTAACTTCGCTGCAGAGTGGTGGTATAACTGCAGCGAATAGGCCTGATATCATCGCTTTTTGATTGTGCTCTCTGCAGATGCTTGCTCGCATGGTTTAAGATATTTTCTCCATTACTCCATTACTCCATTACTCCTTTACGTCAGGATCCTAAATCAAAGTCCCAAATCCCTTTCTTAAATGTTGCTCCTATCGTTTTGATGTAGTGCTGTTATAAAAAATGCCGCCCAGTTAGGGCGGCATTTAACGTTTGATAAAGCACTAACTCTGTATCTAACCTGAACTCGGGATAACGAGTGTCGAAAAATCTAAATTTAACAAATAAAATCAATTACATAAAATTATTCGTTTAAAACGAAAAATCTATTTCCTGACTGAATGCGCAGATTTTTGCGCATATCAAGGCGCTCTGTCGTACGCCATAGCGAGCTATGGTTAGACAGAGCAACGCAGAGAGGCCCGAAAAGATGCCTATTCAGCGGCTCTGCTTATCCCGAGCTCAGGTTATCTAAGTCCGTATTTGAGTTATGCCTTAAACTGGCTTATTTGGCGTTTTAAGGCGGCGGCTAAGGAAGACAGTTCATTGGCAGAATGCACTGTTTCAGTGGCACGGTGCTCGCCTTCGTTAGCGAGTTCGCTGATCTGATGCAAATTGTGGGTTATCTCTTGTGCAACACTGCTTTGCTGCTCAGTAGCCGAGGCAATATTGCGTGAGCTAATCGCGAGTTCGCCAATCCTACGGGTGATTTCCTTCAGTTGTTCACCCGTTGCTTCACCCTGTGCTGCAGATTCCATTCCTAATTGATGACTTTGGCTCATTTGTTCTGTGGTGCTTTTCACTTGAGTTTGCAGCTTTTCAATTGTTTGGCCAATTTCTACAATGGATGACTGGGTCCGCTGGGCGAGAGTCCTCACCTCATCGGCAACGACGGCAAAGCCTCGACCTTGATCGCCTGCGCGCGCCGCTTCAATTGCTGCATTTAATGCGAGTAAATTAGTTTGTTCGGCAATGCTGTTAATGACTTCGGTCACTTTGCTGATCGCTTCACTTTCATGGCTGACTTTTTCAACCGATTGATGACTGTTACTGAGTTGCTGACTGAGTTTGAGTAAATCCTGCACCACTTTCGTCTGTTGGTTTTGACCTTCTTTGGATGCGGCATCCACTTGCTGGCTTTGAACTGCGCCATCTTGGGCATGATTAGCCACATCACGGATCGAGGTCGACATTTCTTCGATGGCAGTTGCGATTTGATCCGTTTGTAGCATTAGAGCTTGAGCTTCTTCACCATTTTGCTTCGCGATACTTTGTGCCTTGGAGGCCTGTTGCTCTAGACTCATGACTGAATCCTGCAATGCAATAATCAATTGCCTGAGCTCTGAGGACATAGTTGATACGCTGGTCGTAATTCGATCCACTTCGTTTTGACTCTGTGGTTCTGATGGCGCTAAGTGATGGCTAAAATCGCCACTGCCTAAATTTTCCATATGCACTTGGAGGGCATGCAAAGGTTTGAGTGCGCGAATTAAGACAACTGATAATAGCGCTGTGATCAGCGCGATCCCTGTGATAGCAACGATGGCGTTGATGGTGAGCAATTGCATACTTTCTTCATTAAGCTCACTTGCTTTGACTTGACCCACTAGCACCCAATTCCAGCCTGTTACGGTTTGGCTATAGGCAAACATGGGCTCATTTTTACTATTGCTGTAATGGGATTCCGCATCATTTTGGGTGGCATACGCAACACTTAAGCCATCAAGCATACTTTCGGTGATGATGTCACCTGCGTTGAACTTAGGATGGGCGACTAACACATTGTCTGCTTTGCGTACTAATAGAAAATGGCCACTTTCTTCTAAGGTGATTCTGTTAACTGCTTCTTGTAATTGTTTTAAGGAACTGGTGATGTCGAAGCCAATATATAAGATACCAATAACTTTGCCCTGTGTGTCTTTCACTGGACGATAGACTGTCATGTAGTCTTTGCCGAAAAGTTTGGCATAACCTTCATATTCATTACCGCTGAGCAGCACTTGATAGCCTGGATGTGTTTTGCCAAGGGAAGTACCTAGTGCACGGCTGCCATCGGCTTTTTTGAGCGAAGTCGAAACTCGCATAAAGTCATCGCCATCACGCACAAATACTGTAGCGGTACCGCCAGTTAGATTAGCAAAACGATCGACTTTACTTTTTGATGAGTTCACTTGTTCTTGTTCATGCATTAGGGCTGGAGAGCCTACTCCCATCACATTGACAGTTTTATTTTGCAGACTAAATTGTCCAGGATACATTTCCTTAAAAACATCGGCGTTGCGTCTCGCAAGCTGCAGAAGACTATCGTACTGCAGCTCTAACATGTCTGAAACTGCACGCATTTCAGATTTCATGGCACTGATACCTTTATCTTCTAATACATTTGAAGCGGCTTTATAGGAGACGGTACTCAATACGCCAAAGATGAGAAGAGTGAGAATAAACGCGAGGGCGCCAATTTGTTTTGCAATAGGCCAATTTTTATAATTCATCGTAAGATCCTATAGGTAACGGTTACATCAATGTAGCCTAAGTTTTACTCTGTAGTCTTGATGTGGGTCTAAAACTTCTGCAATTTTAAACTCATTTCGTTGATATTTTTGCAGTTTTAGACTTGGACTCATCAGCTTATTTTGCAGAAATGTTAGCAGATAACATGCCCAAGTACTGGCTGTATTCTGAAGGTATAGACTAAGCTGCTTAAGGTGAATGGAGTTCATAGTGTTAGAACCACATTATAGGAGAAGTGTATATGCTAGGTGAGAATCATGCGTTGGTTTATGAGTTTCCTGATTTTGTCGATCAAATTAAGCATTTAAAAGTGAATAATACCGTCTTCGCGACCATGGCTAGTCGTTACCATGAACTCGATAATAAAATTAGGGCGCTGGAGTTAACAAAAGTGCCCACCGCCGATGAGCACTTTTTAGCGTTAAAATTAGAGCGATTAAACCTTAAAGATAAACTGTATCAATATCTAGTTCATGATGCGATTTGAGCTTGAATCGCGGATGGGGTGTTTGCCGTACGGGTTTTCATCAGCAGCAAATACATAGTTGGAACCCATACCAGAGAAAGTAAAGTCGTCAGCAGGGTGCCGCCCGCGATAGCAATGGCAAAGGGAGGCCAAAACCCGCCGCCAGCAATGATGAGCGGAATAAAACCGCCCACGGTGGTAATAGTCGTTGAGCTGATATGACGGCCACAGCTGCTGACGGTAGACACTATGGTTTCCATATCGCCGAGCCGAGCGCTCGGCATATCTTCTAGTTCGGCCAAGATCACAATCGCAGCGTTAATGGCAAGTCCCATTAATCCAAGTAGCCCTATGATGACTGGGAATCCAAAGGGATAACCAAATACAAACACGGCTAATAGGCCAAGTCCTGCTGATTGTATCGCGCTCAATAGAATAATCGCCGTAAGCCTAAAGGAGTTGAACGATAACACCACAGTGGCTAATAACAAGGTGACGACCAACATCATATTGGACAGTAAATTACCGACTGCTTCGTTACGCTTAGCGCTTTCCCCACCGATTTCAATGCGATAACCCGATGGCAACGGTAATTGAGCCACTTTATCTTTAACATCATTAAGCACTTGAGCAGGTAATACCCCACTGACGATGTAGGCTTCTATGGTATTAACCCTTTGGCCGTTGCGCCTTGGAATGGCGCCGCGGCTCACTTGCACTTCGTTGTGGGCGAGGGCTGATAATGCAACAGACTCACCCGAAGGTGTCATTAATTGAATTTCAGAAAGGCGGCTCACCTGCTCGCGACTGTCATCAGCAAGGCGAACTCGTACGGGTAAGGATTCTGTTTGCTCAAGCACGCTACCACCGATAACGCCTGTGGTTGACATTTGGATCTGTTTGGCAATGTCCGTCAGGCTTAACCCACTCATTAGACTGGCATCTTCATTTACCTGTAGCCACAGCTTAGGTGCACTGGCACTTAAGGTTGCACGTGTGTGAAGTACGTCCGGCGTTTGCGCGAGAATATTACGAACGTCGTCGCCCAATGATCGCAAAGTATCTAGATTCGGGCCGAAGATCATTAACTCCACTGGCGCATTAAAGGGCGGGCCTTGCTCGAGTTTTCGAACTAGTACTTGCGCTTCGGGAAAAGCGCTATCAAATTGCTGTTGTAATTCGGGGATTAACTCATTGGCACGCTCAAAGTCAGTCACTTTTACCATGGCCTGTGCATAGTTAGTCGCCCCTTGTTGGCGCTGCGTCAGGTTGTAATAAAATGAGGGCGTATTACCGCCCACCACCCAATCGACTTGAGTGATCCCTGTGACTGCGTGGAGTTTTTTATCCATCAACTGCACTTGGTTCAAGGTGTTTTCTAAACTCACATGGGGCGCAAGATAGATTTCAATTTGGAACATGTCCCTGTCCGATGGCGGAAAGAACTGCTCCGTCATCTTACCCGAGGCTAAAAAACCTAATACTGGCGTAATGCCGATAAGCAGCGCGCTGACGATGGGGCGTTTAAGGGCAATTCTCAGGCTCGCTTGAAAATATTGGCTCACTAGCGGGAGGTTGATCCCGTGTTGATACCAGACATCCTGTTTACCTTCATGATTAAAACGTCCCGCGAGCCCTGCAATTAGCGTATGGGAAATCACGTAAGAGCCCAGCAGCGCAAACATCACTGACATGGCAATACCACCGACAAATTCCCCCGCAGCACCGGGCATGAGTACTATGGGCGCAAAAGCCAAAATAGTGGTGATAGTCGATCCCGCTAAGGGCAGCCAAAGGTGGTGTAAGGTTTCGCTCACTGCGGCTAAACGGCTCATTCCTTGCTGACGCCTTTGCGATATGGCATCGACAATCACTATCGCATTGTCCACCATGATCCCAAGGGCGACGACGAGTCCTGTCACCGACATTTGATGTATCGGCAGGCCGATATATTTCATGCAGGCCAAGGTAAACAGCGCTGTGAGCGGCAATGAAATCGCCACTATGATGGCGTTTCTTAAGCCTAGGGTGAGGAGTAATACCAGCAAGATGATGACAAATCCTTGCAGCAGGTTAACCACTAGCCCGCCAAGTCGTTCGCTGGTGTAACTGTTTTGCTCAAATAGCCATTGGATCTGGATATTGGCGGGGACTTCGCGATTGAGTTCGTCAACGACGTTATTGACTTGTGCTTGCCAAAGATCAACACGGGTATTATCGATCATTCGCACTGCAACCATTACGCCTTGTTCACCATCGACTAACGCTATGCTATCCGCTGGGGTTTGAGCTTGGCGAGTCACAGTGGCTATGTCGCCGAGGCGAATAATTTGTCCTTGGCTATCAATTTTAAGCGGCACTTGGCGAATACGGGTTAAAGAATCAAGCTCGCCGGAGACTTCAACTAAGGCACGAAATTCACGGTTGTTGATTTCACCGGCAGCAATTTTACTATCGGCGCCACTGAGAATATGGGCGATTGAAGCAGGAGAGAGCTGTAACTGGCTCATCTTGTTACCATCAAGCTGCACTAGCATTTCTTCGGTCGGTGCGCCGTAAAGTTTGACAAAATCCGTGCCCGATAACAGCCTGAGCCGACTCTGTAATTCTTTTGCGTAGCGGTTTAGCATGTCGACTTGTACGGGCGTATTACTATTCCACACTAAACTTAAGATGGCGGTGTAGGCATAACCAATTTGATCATCGAGTGTGGGAGATTGTATGCCCTCAGGTAAATTAATTTTCGCATCGGCCAATAAATCCCGCGCTCGAGACCATACGGGAGCCGTTTCTTTAACTGTGTCTTTCAATTCTAACTGTATAACTGAAATCCCTGGTCGAGAGGTTGATTGGATCAACTTAATTTCTTCCAAACGTCTGAGCTGGTTTTCAATGACTTCAGTCACTAAGGCTTCGACCCGCTCGGCTGAGGCGCCAGGATAAGGGGTGATCACTGAGGCGAAACGGTTAGTTATGTGGGGATCTTCAGTACGCGGTAGGCTCGATATCGCACCAAA
This sequence comes from Shewanella sp. SM68, assembly GCF_025653925.1. Taxonomy (NCBI): domain Bacteria; kingdom Pseudomonadati; phylum Pseudomonadota; class Gammaproteobacteria; order Alteromonadales; family Shewanellaceae; genus Shewanella; species Shewanella sp. SM68. Next base: position 198,435 of record NZ_JAKKRU010000008.1, on the reverse strand, counting down.
GCCTGCGACAAGTAATAGCGCAATAACGAGGCTGACTAAGCGGCCGTTTTCAACAAAGGCTTTAATCATAATTACCTCGTGGCTGCAGCAATGGGAGATACAGTTTGGCCTACGACCAGCTTATGCAGCCCTTGGCTGACATAGATTTCATTAGGCTGAATCGCGCCTTGAATGTAGGCCATGTCTTGGGTGGTGTAGAGGATTTCCACATCGCGGCGCTCTATGATGGATTGCTGTTCATAGTTTGCGATGACATAGAGATTCCATAATCCGCGAATACCATCCGTCAGTGCGGAAATGGGTACCCAATAGCCCGGTTGCGGGATTTGCTGTTGTTGATGCAGATACGCAATTTCACCGTTAATCACACGGGCATCTTGGGGTAGGCTGATCCTAAGTTGTAGGGTACGACTGACGGGATTGACTTCAGCGCTAATACCGGCAATTTCAGCAGGAAAGGTTTGATCTCGTACACTAACTTGCACTTGCTGTTTGGTGTGAAATTGCTCTGCTAGCGCAACAGGAACACCAATATAAGCTTCAGGATTGATGTTACCCACTAAGGTGAAGATAGGACTGCCCGCGGCAATCACTTCGCCAAGATTATGTAGCCTTTGGCTTATGGTGCCGTCAAAGGGCGCCACTAAGATGGATTTATCGAGCTTAAGTTGATTGGCATGCTGTGAGGCAAATAGGCGGTTTTTCGCTGCGGCTAAGCTATTTAATTGTGAGCGGTTTTCATCTAATAGCTGCTCAGAGACATAGCCCGATTTTTTCAATTCTTGATTACGTTTTAGAGTGCTGGTGGCCAGATCAACATCGGCTTGGATTTGTGCCAGACTTGCTTGGATCTCTTGACGCTCGGCTTCGAGTAGCCGGGTATCGAGAACTGCAAGTATTTGTCCTTGCTTAACTTTACTCCCAGAATTGACCTGTAAATTGTTCAACTTCCCCGCTAGTTCAAAGCCTACACCTGTGGTATTACCTGCACGGATGGTGCCAGTGAAGGTCTGAAAGTGTTCATAACTAGGGGTCTGGATCAACGCTTGGCTTGTGACTGTGGGTAGCGTGGCTGTCGTAGCGTGTTCGGTGATTTCCTTTTGACAGGCGGATAATGTGGCTAAAGCAAACACGCAGACGCTAAGAGTGCGCCAAGAAAGTCGGGCAGTTCGATCCATTTTAAAGGCTTCCGCTGTAAGTTAAACGTTAATGCTATGTAACTAGACTTGCTAGTCTAGTTGTACAAAACTAGACTGTCTAGTCTATTTTGTGCTTAACTAATGCCAATTAATTATGTCTATCTATTCGAGAGTTGATATGACGCATTCCTCTGAGACGCAATTACCTTTGAGCCGTAGTGAACAGAAACGTCAGCAAGTCCTTGTGGCTGCTATTGATTTGTTTTGTCGTCAAGGTTTCCCTCATACCAGTATGGATGAGGTTGCAAAGCTTGCGGGCGTGTCGAAACAAACCGTATATTCCCATTACGGCAGCAAAGATGAATTATTTGTTGCGGCAATTGAATCTAAGTGTGTTGGCCATAATCTTAACGATGATTTGTTAAGTGATCCCACTAAGCCGGAATCGGCATTAACCCAATTTGCCTTGCAATTTGGGGAGATGATCGTCAGTCCTGAAGCTATTACCGTATTCAAAGCCTGTGTGGCGCAATCCGAAAGTCATCCTGAAGTGTCGCGATTGTTCTTTGATGCAGGCCCTAAACACATAGTGGGCTTATTGGCGGATTATTTAGTCGCTGTAGAGGCGTTAGGGCAATATCGATTTGGTAATGCTCACCATAGTGCAGTGCGTTTATGTTTAATGTTGTTTGGTGAGTTAAAACTTAAATTAGAATTGGGATTAGTGGCCGATGAGCTTTTTGACGACAGGAATCATTATATATTGGGTTGTGCTGACATGTTCTTGAGGGCGCATCGGGTAGAGTGAAGGCTTGTTTGTTTTAGAGGTATTAGTTTGTATCTTCATTTTGAAAGTGTGAACCTTTTTATTCAATAGCGCGTATTATGCACAAAAATTTATCCATTATTTTAAATGCAAGGAGCTAGCGTGGCTAATCGAAAACTCGCACCATTAAGCGCAAAACAGCGGTTGCTGAAAGGCAGTTTGTTATTGTTACCGTTAATGAGCTGTGCCGCTATTGCAGCGGATAAATCTTCGCAGGAATACAAACCTTTTAGATTAAGTGTCACGCAGATCAGCACCCAGAGCGCCGAGGTGGCCAATGGCAATACAGAGCTACAAAGGGACAGCTTATTACTGAATGCTGGGATGAATGTGTCGCTGGATAAGCAATGGTCGCTAGGCTTTCGTGTGGGTTATGACAGACTTGATTATGACTGGCGTAACATCACACTTACTGGCGCAAACAATGTCGCATCGCTGTTTGGTACCGACGGACAGAATTGGGATCATATTAATCGTTACCGTGCCGGAGTGTCGTTAAATTATCGCATGGATAAACATTGGGCCTTCTTTTTAGCACCGCAGATCCAATACGCCTACGCCGATACTGCATCGGCTAGCCAAGCTCAGAGTTACGGTATTGTGGCATCGGCCATGTATGCATTTGATTCGGGAAACATGATTGGCTTTGGCGTCGCGTATCTTAATGATATCGATGAAGTTCGCACTGTGCCTTATCTTGCCATGCGTTGGCAGATAGATGAACATTGGACACTGGCTAATCCATTCCAAGCTGGTTTTAGTGGTCCAGCAGGACTAGAGCTCAGTTATCAATTCAATCCTGATTGGAATATTGGTTTGGGGAGTTCACGTCGTACTGAGCGATTCCTTATTGAGGATGATGATATTGCTGTGGAAACGAACGAATGGGTGAGTTATCTGCGTGGCGGTTGGCGAGCAACGCCTGCTTTAACTGTAAATCTCTATGCTGGTTATTACTTTGATGGTGAGTTAGAAGTGACAAATCAAGCCGCGCTTGAAATGGATAACCAAGGCGCAGCGGCCTTGGATATCGAATTCAAATTCTAACGTTAATGTCAGTTATTTGCCCAGCATGGCCTCTTTGAGGCTTTTCTGGGCTGGCTTATCACCTAGCCAAATTTTTAACAGTGCTTGACGGAACATTTCACCTTCGATGGTGGCTTGTTCCTGACCATTTTTATAGGTTGTCACGCCACGGGCTTTATTGGCGACTAAGGTAAATTGGTCACCTTCTTTAATTTCTTCCTTAAACAGCGCCATAAAGGTATCTATTTGCGGTTGAATATCGGCGGTGTTTTCTGCCGTCGCTTGCTCAAAACCTTCAGTGATCGCATCGCGCATTTTTTCTGAGGTGATCATGCCTGAGGTAATGTTAAGGCGGATTGCCGCAATTGGTGCATCAATAACCGCTGCTGTGCTACTCAATGCTGCTGGCAAATACAAACTACCTACGTATAAATCCATAAAGAACTTACTGCGAACGCCCGCGCCATTGAGCTGTAATGTTTGGCTATCTAATGTCACTGTCTCGGCGACTTGCACTCCTGAGACTTCTTTGGCCATTAATGTGTGGGGTAATAACAGCGCGCTTGCTAGGGTAAGAGTGGAGAGTAACTTCATAATACACCTCATTTTTCTATTTTAATTATTGGGTTTTAAGCAGATTTTTATGAGTATTTACAGCAAAAAGTTGACCCAAACTTCTCAAATACTCGACACCGAAAACGGATGTTAATCTAAAGAAGAGGAGAGAGATAGGCTAATTGTGCTTACGCATTATTCGAAAATGGCTAATATGGCATACTCATCATTAAATATGAGCATGCCAACAAGATGACTCATCGCGCTAAATTATCGGCGTAAAAGTGTTGGCGTAAAGCTATCGATGGGAAATCATCAGCGTTAAGTGCCCTGTATAAATTATCCGCGAGTGCCTAGCTTGTATTGACCACTCTGTTCGAACATCACCGCTTGTTTCTGTTTTGGCGAGATCAAAATGGGACCGTCGTCAAAGAAAAGAAAACACTTCCAATTGCGGACGAACACATCCCAACGAGTTTCAATAATCTGATATTTTTCATAGCAAAAATACACCGGCGTCTCATCGGGCCATTGTATAAACTCAGCTAACATGGTGGGTAAACTGCTATCTTCACTATCCCAAGCGCTCTGCCAATGATCTGTTTCCACCCAAGCATCAGCCTTCGCCGCCCAATCTCCCTTAGTAAATTGCTCCGCACGACTACTCTTGTTGCTGATCCATTGATTCCAGATTTCCATCGCACTTTTATCTGTTAACGGCAGGATATGCACCTTGTCCTCGTCAGTGACAGGCAAGTCTTTGTGGTTGAAAATCCACTTACGGCGGTAAGTTTCTAAAGGTATATAGGTATGAGCCAAACAAAATCTCCTAGGATATGCAGATGAGCAATGCTGAAACGAGGCTAATTATACGGTCTAGCGAGGTAATAGTGAAATCACCGAACACGAATATGCGAGTTCGGTGATCTTGAGCCTGTTATTGTGAGACGTTCATTAGTCTTGTGAGTTCAGATAAGTAATCACGTGCCACTTGATTATCGGGATCGGCATTAATTGCATTAGAAAATGCAGTGTGCGAAGCTTCTACTTGATTGATTTCAAACATGAATAATCCAAGTTTTATCCATGTTTGTGTATCCGATGGATACTTCTCTAAGTAATCTAGGTAGACATTAACTGAGTCTTGAATCTTGCCTTGGAGTTTTAAAATATGCGCATACTGAGGCATGTACTCATCACTATAAGCCAAAATTTTGACTAGAGTTGCTGTTGCAAGCTCAAGGTTACTTAGTTTGAGCGCCAGTAAAATAATATGCTTTAACTCCATCTCAGTGCAGATATCTTCTGGTAATACTAATAGTGCATCTAAGGCTTGTTGAGGTTGTTGCTCAAGACTGAGCTTAAATGACAATGCTAAATAATACAGTCGCTTAGCCTCAGAATCATTTTCTATCATTTGGTGTAAGTTACTGACTATGTGAGATAAGCCGTAATGATTTTGGGACTGATTAAGTCGTAATATCTTAGTGTAGATCCTCTCCATCGCAGACCCTGCACTTAGCTTTTCAACAAAAGCTTGTCTTACTTGCGTCAGATTTTGTTTAAAAAGATGCTCTAACTCTGCCAAGATTAATTGCTCATCTGAAGATAAAATGCATGGCTGATGCCAATTTTTCCAAATAATACTTCTTCCTGGTTGATTATCTTGTTTCCATTTTTTTGCTAATTCTGCAAGTGGAGTGTTGCTCATTTCAGTAAGTCGAAATTGTAACTTACAACTAGAGTTTTCAATTAAATTTAGTATGTTGATACAACTTTCTAGAAAAGCATCATAGTATTTTTTTGTCATCTTATTCATATGAGATTGAGTCCAGCTCTCTATATCTCTCGTTGATAAGAAGTGAGAAAATTCAAAATATCCATAAAGCTTACATAGCTTAGCTAGTTGGCTATATTTTTTGTTAATTTTATCTTCTATTGTGTTTATCTTTTCTAATGCATTGGTTTTTTTTATTGAGTTAGTGTTTAGGTTTATTGATAATTTTTTTGCTTTTTTTATTAGAGTTAATAATTCTAATGTATCATTAACTGTTTTTAGACACTCATTTTTAGTGCTCAATAAATCAAGCTTTAAATCTGTTAGTGATGGTAAACTTAACGCTATTTTTTTTGTCGTAAAACTATCCAATGTAATAGTTGTGGGGTCACAATAAGTGATCCCACTGATTTTTGCGGCATGACTGCAAAGATTAATCATTTCAACATTAGTATAGGTTTTGGCTTCATACTCAAGGGACTCCATTGCATACTTTAGTTGTATTAATGTTTCAGCTTGATGACCGTCATATGTCTCGACCCAGATTGTATTATGCCCTAATCTCGGGCCTAAGCTTGCTTCGATTGTTCCACTGGCATGGCTATATCCTGATTTTGAGTAACAGAAATCAACACCACTAAGCAATATTCTGGTAAATCCCATCTCTATAGCCAAACGAACGGCACTGTTGGTTACTGTAGGCCCAACTGTTGTGATATTGTCGATGTCAGCGTCATTTTTCCAGGGAAAACGCTGTCCCATATACATGCATTTCCCTGGCCACTGTGAAAGAATTTTAGGGCTTACATGATATGAATGAACAAGTAGAGTTTTGTCATTTAAATCAAACATGCCACGGCTAACATCAAAGCTAGCATCCTGCGGATCAACACACACAACAATATCTACGGAAACTCCAAAATTTGTTAACTTTCCTGCAATTCTTGATACCGCAATGATAAAAATATTTTTTTGGTTGTCTTTTATCCATTGGATGTTACTGTCTAATGACGGTCCGCCAGCAATGACAATACAAGTTTTTCCATTAAAAGTATTTCTAAGGAGTTTTACTTGCGTGTGATTATCTGCAATATTTTCAAGTTGTGTCTTAACAAATATTTTTTGTGTGAAACTGATTCTGTTGTCAAAATATTCATTCTGCAATCTTGACTCTACAAGATTAAATAGTGCGTTATAGTCTTCCATGTGTCTTGACACTACTGCAAGTGATGATGTGAGGGTATATTCTCCCTTTGCGATGAAAAGCTTAATATCTTCTTGTTTAAATAGGTCGTCTAATCCTAATTCGTCAATAATGACGAGTTTACTTTGCAACTCAGAAGGAATGTCAATCACTAATAAAGGGCATATTGAAGACAACTCGATAAAAACAAATTTACTACCCTCTGGAATACCTTCTTCTAGAATATAGTTTGCTAATAATCCAGAGTCCATCCCAACTACAATATTGAGTTTGTCTTGTTTTGAAAATGTTGCTTTAAACTTCTTGTCGTAAATGCTCTTAGAATCAATGCTCTCAAACATGTGGCGGTTAATACTAGGTAAGTAGTACTCATTGAAGCGACTTATCGCAAAGTTATTCAATATGTTAGTTTGTAATTGCATATTTTCCTCGGTTAGGTCGAATCACTTAAGAGCAGATTCATATGTCGCTTACACGATGCCATGTTTTAATTATCAGCAAATAGTGTTCCATTTTTGTGCCTGTTACTCAGCAAAAATTTGACACTGTGACTTGGCCTTATTTTTTTAAACAAAAGTGCTTGTTTATTACTCGAAAAACGAGGTTACTATAAAAAATTTATATTTTACCTATACTTGCCTATAATGATATCACTTTATGACATGGAATTTTTACAGGTTTAATTCTCATACCAACTTTTGGCGCAAAACTTGTATGTATGAAGCACTATTGAAGAGTTGACTCATAGTTGTCACAAGCAGTTAATCGAAGGTTTAAACAGTAAGTGGGGAGCTTTATGTTTGATAATAAAACAATTTTGATTACCGGTGGCACTGGGTCATTTGGACAAAAATACACTAAAACTATTCTTGAACGATATAAGCCTAAACGTTTGATCATTTTTTCCAGAGACGAACTTAAACAGTATGAAATGCAACAGGTTTTTAATGCCTCTTGTATGCGATATTTTATTGGTGATGTCCGTGATGGTGAGAGATTAATGCAGGCTTTCAAAGACGTGGATTTTGTCATCCACGCAGCAGCCCTAAAACAGGTCCCTGCTGCTGAATATAATCCAATGGAATGTATAAAAACCAATATTTATGGAGCGGAAAATGTCATTCGTGCCGCTATCAGTAATAATGTTAAAAAAGTCATTGCACTCTCAACTGACAAAGCTGCAAGCCCGATTAATTTATACGGTGCGACTAAGCTGGCCTCCGACAAACTCTTTGTGGCCGCTAATAACGTAGTCGGTGATGGTAAAACCCGTTTCTCAGCAGTACGTTATGGTAATGTGGTAGGTTCACGAGGTTCTGTAGTTCCTTTTTTTAAGCAGCTTATCACAAATGGGACTACCTCTCTCCCGATTACTCATCCGGATATGACGCGTTTTTGGATTACATTACAAGATGGCGTTGATTTTGTTTTGAAAAATTTTGCACGAATGCAAGGCGGTGAAATTTTTGTTCCGAAAATACCATCGGTTAGAATCACTGATCTGGCCAAAGCTTATGGTCCACATTTGGAACAACAAATTGTCGGTATTCGTCCGGGTGAGAAAATGCATGAGGTAATGTGCCCTGGTGATGACTCACACCATACCATTGAGTTTGCTGATCACTTTGTGATAACTCCTAGTATCAAGTTTTTTAGCCGTGAAAACGACTATACGAAAAATTTATTGGATGAAAAAGGGCAAGCGGTGTCACAAGGATTTGAATACCACTCGGGTAACAACCCACATTTTTTAAGTATTGATGAAATACTAAAGCTGGATGCAATATCATGATCCTTTATGGAAAACAGGATATAAATCAAAATGATATTGATGCAGTTGTTAATGTGCTGCAGTCTGAATACCTTACTCAGGGACCAAAAGTTGCTGAATTTGAGCAGGCAATCTCTGAATCTGTCGGTGCTAATTATAGTGTTGCAGTCAACAGCGCGACTTCGGCATTACACATCGCTTGTTTAGCCTTAGGTGTTGTGAGCAACGATTTGGTATGGACGACGCCTATTACCTTTGTTGCCTCGGCAAACTGTGCCCTTTATTGCGGTGCAGAGATTGATTTCGTCGATGTTGAACCTACAACGGGAAATATGTCGTCTTCGGCCTTAGCTGCCAAGTTGCTCTTAGCTAATGCAAATGGTCGGCTACCAAAAGTGATCATCGCTGTGCATATGGCGGGACATTCTTGCAATATGCAAGCTATTGCGCAGTTGGTTAAACAGTATGGTATTAAAGTGATTGAGGATGCCTCCCATGGCATTGGAGGATCCTACCAATCAAAAAAAATTGGAGCTTGCCAATATAGCGATATTACAATTTTTAGTTTTCATCCGGTAAAAATAATTACCACGGCTGAAGGTGGAGTTGCTACAACAAACAGTAAACCTATTGCTGACGCAATGGCAATGTATCGAAGCCATGGCATCACTAAAGATCCTGCCTTAATGGAAAGGCCGCAAGAGGGCGACTGGTATTATGAACAGCACCATTTAGGTTTTAATTACCGGATGACGGATCTGCAAGCTGCACTCGGTGTGTCTCAATTAACTCGGATAGACGAGTTTGTGGAAAAACGTAATACATTAGCTGCAATATACCGTAGCCAACTTACGGACTTGCCTATCAACGTTGTTGAACCAATAGAACAATCCTACAGTGCAAGGCATTTGTTTATCATTAGGTTATTACAACCTGATAAACGTAAAGCGATTTTTGACGCAATGCGGGCTCAAGGCATTCAAGTGCATGTGCATTATTTTCCTGTTCATCTTCAACCTTACTATCAGAAACTCGGGTTTAGTGTAGGACAATTTCCTGAGGCTGAGCGTTTCTATCGGTCGATACTGACGTTGCCTTTATATCCTGATCTTACTGCTGAGCAGATTGGTTATATCTGTGACAACTTAAGGGAATTGTTGATATGAGAGTGGCGATTATTCCCGCACGAGGAGGAAGCAAGCGTATTGCGCATAAGAATATTCGTCATTTTAATGGTAAACCGATGATTTCGTATCCAATTACTGCCGCTATACGTAGTGGGAGCTTTGATAAAATAATTGTATCGACTGATTCTATGGAAATTGCCACGATTGCTAGATCTTTTGGTGCAGAAACCCCTTTTATGCGCCCGAGTGAGTTAGCAGATGATTTTGTCGGTACCACTCCAGTCGTGCGTCATGCCCTTAATGAATTAGCTTCTTTAGGCGACGTTGTTGACATTTGTTGCTGTATATATGCAACGACCCCTTTGCTTCAATATTCATTTTTACGAGAGGCTGGTGAGTTACTTGAATCGGCACCCAATCTTGATTATGTATTTTCGGCTTGCCGTTTTTCATTCCCCATCCAACGGGCTTTGATATTAGATGCCGATGGCAGCATATTACCTTTTGATAACAAGAGTATTGGTCAACGATCGCAAGATTTAGTTGAGACATATCATGATGCTGGTCAGTTCTACTGGGGGAGAGCTAGTGCTTTTTTGAATGAGGAAACTCGAGTATTTGGTGCTCGGTCACGAATGAAACTCTTGCCCAGTTATATGGTTGCGGATATTGATACCTTAGCGGATTGGGAACGCGCTGAGGTGTTATATGATGTATTGAAAAAGCAAGGTAAGCTATGAAATTGGCCATTCGAGTTGATGCCTCAATTAGAATCGGTACTGGACATGTTGCCCGTTGTTTAGCGTTCGCGAGCGCGTTAAAGAAAACCTTCCTCAATCTGGATATTACATTTCTTTGTCGAAATGCACTTGGCAATATGAATGCCCACATACGTGCGCAAGGATACCGTGTTTGTGAGTTAGATATAAATGAGGTTGATTTGGCATTTACTGGCAAAGAGTTGCAGGTAAATTGCCAGCAGAATGAGGCTGATATCTGTCTTAAACAACTTGGAAGTAATAAATATCATCTACTCATTGTCGATCACTATGGGCTAAGTGAGCACTTTTGCTGCAAGATGCGACTTAAATGCGAGCAAATCATGGTGATTGATGACTTGGCAAATCGTAAACACGATTGTGATTTACTGCTTGATCAAAATTTATTGCCTGAATTCAGTAATCGATATCGGGATTTAGTCAACAAAGAGACTTTGTTATTGCTAGGCCCTAAATATGCCTTATTAAGGGATGAGTTTTATTTGGAATACCATCCTATGTTGTTCGAAAAAGTACCAAATATTTTGGTTTTTTTTGGTGGAAGTGACTCCGCAAATGTCACTCGAACTGCATTGTTGGGGCTGACTCGGGTTTTAAAACCAGCATTCAAAGCTCAAGATTTTAATATTGATGTTGTTCTGGGGGCCTCGAATCCCTGGAAAGAAAGTCTATTTGCGGAATTTGCTGATTGTCAGTACCTAAGCTGGCATGTGCAATGCGATTATATTGCAAAGTTAATGACAAATGCGACTTTATCACTCGGCGCAGGGGGAAGTAGCCATTGGGAGCGTTGTATCACTGGTGTACCTTCAGTTGTAATCACGGTTGCCGATAACCAGATTGCAACAACCCAATACCTTGCTTCATTAGGAGCTTGTCAATTTCTTGGAGACGTTAAGAATGTCACTTCAGAAGAGATTGCTCTAGCGGTTAACAGGCTGTTAGGGTCATTAGAATTACGTCAACAATTATCGGATAACGCGCGACAGATCATCAATCTTGATGATGGTTTGCCCAGAGTTTTAGATGCTTTAAAAATATATTTGGCTACAACAGGTATGGGAGAAAGTTAAATCATGCAGGTAATCAAAGTTGACCATTGTCACATCGGTCCTGGCCAGCCAGTGTTTGTCATTGCAGAATTATCAGGAAACCATGGACAATCGCTTGAAAAGGCCAAAGAGATGATATTGGCCGCCGCTGAAGCTGGGGCGAGCGCTATTAAGCTACAAACATATACTCCTGATACTATTACCTTAAATGTTAGCCATGGTGAATTTTTTATTCAGGACCAAGACAACTTATGGAAAGGGAGAAGCCTTTACGATCTCTATAGTGAGGCTATGACACCTTGGGAATGGCATCAGCCATTATTTGATTATGCTAAGTCGTTAGGTTTAGTTGCGTTTAGTACGCCATTTGATTTAACGGCAGTGGAATACTTGGAAAAACTTAACGTACCTTGTTACAAAATAGCTTCATTTGAAAATAATGATCATGCTTTACTGGCGGCTGTCGCCAAGACGGGTAAACCTGTGATTATGTCTACGGGAATGGCTGAAATTCATGAGCTTGCTGAAGCTGTTACGGTATTAAAGCAACATGGATGTCGCGACTTGATTTTATTAAAGTGCACTAGCCATTATCCTGCTGAGCCTGTTGATGCCAATCTATCAACTATTCCTCATTTAGCACAACTATTTGATTGTCAAGTGGGTTTATCTGACCACACGCAAGGGATTGGCGTTTCAATTGCTTCTGTGATTCTTGGCGGTACCGTAATTGAAAAACATTTCGTTATCGATAGAAATGAAGGCGGTGTTGATAGTGAGTTTTCCCTTGAGCCGAGAGAGTTTAAGTCGCTCGTTATGGAAACCGAAAGAGCCCGTGTAGCCCTAGGACGAGTGCATTATGGATGTACAACAAAGGAGATTGCATCAAGAAAATATCGGCGCTCTCTTTATGTTAGTCGGGATATGAGCGCTGGCGATATTTTGACGGTTGATAATCTTCGTTCAGTTCGCCCTGGTTTAGGCATTGCTCCAAAATATTTACATCAGTTACTCGGTAAAGCCGTCAAACAGGATATTGCAGCAGGTACGGCGATGTGTTGGGAGTTTGTATAACACTATTGTGTGGCAAGCTCTAAAACTCATACAGCATAGAGTTGAGAATTAAATTGAATAATTATGGTGTAGAACTTCGCGCTGTCGAAATGTGTGATTTACCGCTACTTAGACGTTGGCGTAATCGAGATGATATTCGTTTACAGATGATGCAAACGGACTATATATCGCCGAATCAACAACGCAACTGGTTTGAAAGTATTCAATATCGGAATGACCAACAGCATTGGGTTTTATGGTGTAAAGGACAACGAGCAGGCTATGTCAATTTAAAGGGGAATATTTCTGGTGAATTATTTGGGCAAGATATTGCTGACGCAGGAATTTATTTAGGTCCGTCACCAGTACGTCACCCAATGCTTGCGGTAGCAGCTGCATTGTCACAATTAGATTTTGGGTTTGAAACTTTACAAATCAAGGCGATAAGAACATTAGTGAAAACCGATAACCACTCTGCTTTAAGGCTCAATCAGCAGTTAGGCTATCAAGTATTGTTGAATAAACAAGATTTTATCGCATTAGAATTACTTCCAAGTGATTATTTTATTGCACGTGAAAAATTGCGGAGATTTTTTAGATGACCAGATTAGAAGTACTCTTTTCAAACGCATTAGGGCTCGATATTGAAAAGATCCATGATGAATTAGCCTACAACTCTGTACCCGAATGGGATAGCGTGGCACACATGGGATTAATTGCTCAGCTAGAGGATGCTTATGACGTACTTTTAGATACTGATGACATTATCGATATGAGTAGTGTTGGTAAAGCGAGGGTGATACTCGCTAAATATGGCGTTAATTCATAATGTCACTATTACGAGGTAAAAAAGCATTAGTAACTGGTGCCAATCGTGGTATCGGCCTAGCTATTGCCCATAAATTTGCTCAGCAAGGTGCTGAATTATGGATAAATGGCCTCGATTCAAACAAAATTGAGCAGGTAAGAGCTGAAATTGTTTCTAAGTATGGTACAGACTGCCACGCGTTATGCTTTGATGTATCGGATCCACTTGCCGTAAAAGCAGGATTTCAGCATTTATTTAAGCAAACCAAAACATTAGATGCACTTGTTAATAATGCTGGCATTATGGATGATGCTTTGCTCGGTATGGTGACTCATCAGCAGCTTGAACGAAGTTTTTCAACTAACACTTATAGTGTGATTTATTGTACTCAGTATGCTGCCAGATTAATGGAGCGAGCAGGTTCAGGATCAGTTATCAATATTGCCTCTATCATGGGAAGAGTTGGAAATGCGGGACAATCTGTTTATGCAGGAAGCAAAGCTGCGGTGATAGGTATTACTCAATCTTTAGCTAAAGAGTTAGCGAGTAAACAAATCCGAGTTAATGCCATTGCGCCGGGGTTTATTGAAACTGATCTCGTTAAGATATTAAACGAAAATACCTATGAAAGCCGTTTGCAAAGTATAGCCATGGGAAGAGCTGGTTTAGCTAGTGAAGTTGCTGATGTCGCCGCATTTTTGGCCTCTAATATGGCAAGTTATGTCACGGGTCAGGTGATAGGTGTTGATGGGGGGATGCTGATTTGAATATCTGCCTTCAAGGGTGTGGCGTCACTAAAATGTTGTCACATATAAAAGCTGATAATCCAAACTTAGCGTGGTGGGAACCTCTGCTCGGTTGGCTGACATATGGCGATATTCATCAGAAAGCGCTTCAGCTTCAGCAGACTTATCCAAGCTCAAAATGTTTAATTTACTTACCTTTTTTTAATCGTCTTTCACACGTTCTTCATTACATTGTCGCTTTAAGACTGGGACATACCCTCATGCTTGCTGACCCATTGATGAGTCACGAGCAGCGGCAATTGACCATTGATAATTATGGTGTTGATGCATGGATTGATGAGTCCGGTATGTGGCATGAGTTGACAAAAAGTAAAACAACTCACGCTAAGTTGCATCCTTCTCTTGCTTTACTATTGCCAACCTCCGGAAGTACCGGTGCATTTAAATGGGTACGCTTATCTCAAGAAAATCTCCAAAGTAACGCGCTAGCAATTGCTGAGTATTTACAGATAAATCAAGATGAGCGGGCAATTACAAGTTTGCCATTCTTTTACTCCTATGGTCTTTCTGTTCTCAATAGTCATCTTGCCGTTGGTGCCGCTTTAGTTCAAAGCGAATATAGTACAATGGATCGCCAGTTTTGGTCCTTGCTTAGTAACTTGGAGGTAACTAGTTTTGCGGGGGTCCCTTTTACCTATCAAACATTAAATAAATTGAAGTTTGACTGGTCGAGCTACCCATATCTTCGCACTATGACGCAAGCAGGCGGTCGGCTTGATTCCGAATTAGCGCGGCACTTTGCTGCCGAAGCTTTGAAACGACATAAACGATTTTTTATTATGTACGGTCAAACCGAGGCAGCTCCAAGAATGGCTTGGATAGCTGAAAATGAAATCGTTGAGCATCCCAATTCTATCGGTCGTCCCATTCCTGGCGGTGAATTTAATTTAAAACCAATTGACGGATTAGCGGAAGGGCAAGGTGAGCTTATCTACCGTGGACCAAACGTGATGATGGGTTATGCTGAAAGTGAGTTCGATCTTGCCAAGGGTGCTGAATATAAAGAGTTAGCTACTGGAGATGTTGCTTATTGTGATACAGAGGGGCGCTATTACCTTTGTGGGCGTTTAAAACGTTTTATCAAACTTTTCGGTAAACGTACTAACCTTGTAGATATTGAAACATTTCTCGAAAATAAATCTATTATTACTGCTTGCCTTAATAAAGATGATGAGTTGCTGATCGCATATGAGCCAACGGATCAAGATATAGATGCTGCGAAAAAACAACTTTCACTCTGGTTACGTATTCCTATTAACGTGATTAAGTTCATCCTTGTTCCTGTTTTGCCTCGGACTTCAAATCTTAAGATTGACTATAATACGCTGCCGCAATTATTGGAGTCATCATCATGAATTGGCTTTGGGAACACTCCATATTCGCTTTGCCACAGGTTGAGAAGGAAGCGCTGTTATTAGCTGAATTGAATAAGCTGACCTCTCATCACGAGGTCAACTGTCCTAGCTTTGCTAATATATTAAGAGCATTTCACTGGGGACATAGTGAGGATTATGCCCAGCTACCTTATCTTGCTTGCCGACTTTTTAAGTTGATGAAGTTACAAAGTATTCCCGATGCTCAAATATTCAAAATGATCAGTTCATCAGGGACTACGGGGGCTGCATCTCAAATAGTGCTTGATAGAGAAACTGCTTCGTTACAGACAAAAGTATTGGTTAAGATCCTTCAAGAGTTTATCGGAAAACAGCGACTGCCAATGCTGTTGATTGAAAAAACATCACTCGTACAAAATAGAAATGATTTTTCGGCCAGAGGAGCTGGCGCTGTTGGCCTATCATTTCTCGGTCGAGATCATACCTATGCTCTAGATAGCAATATGCAACCAGATTGGAAAACCATAGATGCTTTTTGTGAACGGTATTCAAATCAACCCATCATTTTATTTGGTTTTACCTTTATGGTATGGGAACACTTTTTAGAACAAATAAAAAAAAGAGGACACAAATTATCTTTTGAACAAGGAATATTATTTCACAGTGGCGGATGGAAAAAGTTGCAACATAAGGCAGTTGATAATGCGACATTTAAAATGCAATGTAGCGAATGGTTAGGTATTGCTAAAGTCCATAATTTTTATGGGATGGCTGAGCAAATAGGTTCAATTTTTGTTGAGTGTGAATCGGGCCATTTACATGCTCCACTTTATTCAGATGTGATAATCAGAGAGCCTACGACCTTAGCCCCTTTACCCATAGGCAAAGAGGGGCTAATACAAGTGCTTTCGGCAATCCCTAAAAGTTACCCAGGACATTCACTATTAACAGAAGATATTGGGCGAATAATTGGGATTGATAATTGTTGCTGTGGTCGTAAGGGACAGTATTTTGAAGTGATTGGACGTCAAAAAGGCGCAGAGGTCAGGGGATGCAGCGATACATTTCAATAAACCAAGCTTTAGATGCTCCTGAAGTCGAACATTTACTTAGAGGACAAACCGGGACTCGATTTAATCCTGTCCCTTTAGCCTGTTTTGCGCCTGTTATTAGAGAGTTTTTAGCGGATTTATCACAACGTCTTCAACAGCAATATCGGATGGTACCAGAGATAGCGGCTTTTGGTTTTTGGTTACGTCCACGGCAAGTTGAACAACAGGTCCTTCGCTTATCAGGTCGTGCGCCACTTGGAATGGTTTTTCATTTGGTACCATCTAACGTCCCGACAATAGCATTTTATTCTTGGATAATGGCCTTGTTAATGGGAAATTCGAGCATTATCCGATTATCGTCACGTAAACACCCCACTCAAGAGATAATGTTGGAACTACTCTCTGCAATGTTACTAGAGTCGCGTTGGAGCCCAATAGCAGAGCGAACCCGTTTTATCCGCTACCAGCATAATGATGAAATAACCAAATGGTTTAGCGAAGAATGTCATCTGAGAGTGATATGGGGAGGAGACAAAACAATCCGTGCGATTAGACAGCTTGGATTATCAGCTACTGCTCAAGAATTGGTATTTCCTGACCGTCGTTCGATGGCGATTATCGATAGTCAATGGGTATCAACATTGGATACTGATACATGGGCAAGTTTAGTGAGTGAATTTAAACAAGACTGTACGTTATTCGATCAAAAAGCTTGCTCGTCGCCCACTATGTTAGTTTGGATTGGACAACCTGATATTGCAGTAAAGCAAAGGCTATTAGAAGAGACATTTTATACTTTTGGGCTTAATTCTAGTTTGGTAATGGAACGTTTAGTTCAAAGCCAAATGAATGCTGCAATTGTTCAATCTCA
The DNA here is from genome assembly GCF_025653925.1 of Shewanella sp. SM68. Classification (NCBI taxonomy): domain Bacteria; kingdom Pseudomonadati; phylum Pseudomonadota; class Gammaproteobacteria; order Alteromonadales; family Shewanellaceae; genus Shewanella; species Shewanella sp. SM68. The sequence goes on along the minus strand of NZ_JAKKRU010000008.1, from coordinate 181,255 downwards.
AGAGTTAACGTGCTACAAAGGTGTTAGCGTATTTTCTCATCAAAAACCGACCATTTTAGATTATACAGGTCCAGGTCTATTAACTGAGAGTGTTATGCCAAATTGGCAGGCGATTAGAAATACTTATTGGGATATTCAGACTTGTGTCTATTTAGGTGAGTCACTTGCACAATGTCGCGACGAGTTAAATTATATTGTTGGACGTGTTGATCGTGTTGTTAAACCTGGCCAAGCACTTGCATTTGATTGGTATTGGGATGGGATCGATATTTTACATTCTTGCAGTAGGAAAAAATGTAACTGGGGGAGTCATGGCTAATTATTCAGGAGTTTGTATTTTATTTGGTGCTGGCGGTGGTGGCGAAAATGCGCTTTCATTATTAAAGCTTGAAGGGTGTAATATTAGCGCCATTGTCGACAATGATCTAAAAAAGCACAATACCTTTTTAGATGAAATTCCTATCTATGCTCCCGCAAAATTGAACTGCGATTTGATTTTTGACAAAATTCTTATAGCAAGTGGATACTCTAAGTCAATCTTAGCGCAATTAGCGCAATATAATATAAGCCAAGAACGTATTATTGTATTGCCTCAGTATTACTTAAAGTCTAATCGATTTTCTGATCAAGTTCTATACTCTTTAGCTTGGGATTTTATTGTTAGCTTTTCAAAAATAATGAGTAATTTAAATATTCGATATTGGTTGGATTATGGGACGTTACTTGGTGTAGTAAGAGATAATAATTTAATCCCATGGGATTCCGATCTTGACTTTTGCATTTTAGACGATAATAAAAGTTATTTTATTAATAGTTTTTCTTTTATATCTGAACATATATCTTCAACTATTAGATGTGATGTTAAAATTGAGCTGATAAAAGGTGTTGAATGTGAGCATTCAAGAGTTTTTATATCTTGTAATCGTGATAATGTAATTCTCGATATTGATGTATTTATCAAATTTAACTTCTCTGATTTTGTGTGTTTGGAAGTCATGGATAGAGTTGAGCGTTATGATGCTGAACATTATGTTACAGTTGACTTTTTGAATGTAAAAGGAATTTATTTACCAGTACCCAATAAGTATGATCAGTATTTGACAAGAGTTTACGGTAGTTGGTGTGTTGCCAACAAAGAGTGGACTTTATATTCATAAATGTAGGAGAAAATTATGGCTAGGATTTATGGCGACGATAAATTAAAACTATCCTACGATAATGTCGTAAAGTTCTTTGAGGATAGGGCGAAAAAATCAGCAGTGGTTGGAGATTTAAGTGCTGTTATTTATCAGGATAAAAATCCTGAATTAGCAATAAATCGAGATATCATTGAAAAAAAATTGTTGCTCCCAAAACTTGGAATTGATCAAAGCAGTATCGTTTTTGATGCTGGTTGTGGTACAGGGCGCTGGGCACAAGAAATTATTCCCTATTGTGGGCAATACTATGGTGCTGATATTTCTAACGGATTTATTGAGATTGCCAGTAAAAAATTTAAAAGTTATAAAAATGCGCATTTTTTTGTTTCACCTCTTTGGGAAAGAAAAATATTAAGTAAAAGTTTTAAAGGAATATGCACTCATGCTTTATCATTTGGTGTAATGATCTACATGAATGACGAAGAATTAAAAATTTATTTAGATATTTTGCTTCATCTTATGTCCGAGAAGGCTTTAATTGCTTTTAGGGAACCAATTGGTGTTGCACAAAGATTATCCATTATCGAACATTTTTCAGATGATATGGAGCAAGAGTATAATGCGATTTATAGAACTGAATTAGAATTGTTAGAAATGATTGATAGTGTTTTTAATCATTCAGGATTTAGCTTAAAAGAAAGTGGTGATGTGCATAGTGCTGCTTTATCTAACCGAAGTGATACTAAGCAAAAATACTATATTTACCAAAGATAGGTTTAATAAATGAAGACAGCATATTGTTTTGATTTAGATAGCACATTAACTACTTTAGAGATTTTACCATGTATTGCTTCAGAATTAAATATTTCTGAGGAAATGGCATTATTGACAAAGCTAACTATGGACGGTGTGATAGATTTTATCTCATCTTTTAAATTGAGAGTATTACTGTTATCAACAGTTTCAATTGAGAGAATTAACTCAATTATAGATGAAGTGCCATTAGACTTGAAATTATTAAACTTTATAAAAGAAAATCGTGAGCAATGTTTTATTGTAACCGGCAATATTGACCTATGGATTAAGCCTTTACTAGATAAGTTTGAGTGTAATTATTATTCATCATCTGCTCAATATAGTGATGGTTATATCAAACTTGATAAAGTCTTAGTTAAATCGGAAGCGATAAAAAATATCAGATCAATGGGATTTGACAGGGTTATTGCTGTTGGTGACGGAATGAATGATGTTCCGATGTTTCTCGAGTCAGATATAAAAATTGCATTTGGGGCTATTCATCACCCTCCTAAATCACTCGTAAATTTAGCGAATTATATTGTTCATAGTGGGGATTCTTTATGCAACTTATTGAAAATGTTGTGATTGCAGCTGCAGGTATGGGAGCAAGGATTGGTCTTGGCATTCCGAAATGTATGATTGATATTGAAGGGACAAACTTATTATCAAGGTTAATTAATTTGCTGGATGGATATTGCAAAAATATAGTTGTAGTTGTTGGCTATCGTGAAGAAATGGTTGTTGAGTATTGTTCTGTTTATCACCGTAATGTTATTATTGCAAGAAATCCTGATTATGCAACGACTAATACAGCTTATAGTTATCATCAAGGAGCTAAAAATTTAGTAGGGAAAACATTATATATAGATGGTGATCTATTAGTTGAAAAAATAGTATGCTAGATTTTCTTAAGACTGCAAGCTCTGTTGATGTTTTAATAGGGGTGGCAAAAGCAAATAGTGAGCAAGCTGTATATGTTGGATTGGAAGGAGAATCTGTCACCTATTTTAATCGAAATTATCAAGGTGAAGAGTATGAATGGGCAAACGTTTTTGTCGCACCTAGTAACTTCTTGACAAAAATAGATGGTTATGTTTTTGAATCAATAGAGTTAACTTTACCACTTCCCTCAAAAGAGATCGTATTAAGGGAAGTTGATACTAAAGATGATCTAGAACAAGCTATTCTATTTTGTCGTTCTTGGTGATCTTTTTAAGATGTAATATTAAAAGTAGATAGTTATTTCTATCTACTTTTAAGTTGAAAACTCAGCTCAAATGGGTTTCTTTTGTAATAAACTGGGTATTTCGTATTCAAGAAAGTCCGCTAGTGCTAACCAGTCCTGATTTTCTTGGGCAGTTAGCATTGGAGGGATTATTTTAAATATTTGACTTTTAGCATCTGCATCTAATGTTTCAATAATAGGTTCAATTATATTTAGGCATTCTCTTAGTTTTTTTGAACCATCAGCTTCTTGTCCTAGCCTGAAATGATGTGCAGTGTTAATTAATTTATCTACTAGCTCTTGCAATCTTAGTTCATAATTCATCGATTAAAATCCTTAAACTGTGTCCCCTGAATTCGTGCACCTTCAAGGCTTGATTGATAAAATCTCACATTAGGCTTGGTCTTAATGTAATTTTCTAAACTACGTAGATAACCTCTGAAATTCAAGTCTGTTGGTACTCTTTTCCCTCGTCCATTCAGGATCCAATGTTTAGCATTCTTTATTTTTGGCCCTAATGAGCCATCAGGCCAAAATGTATGAGTTTTGTTTTTTGCATAGCAAAAGTCACAACCAAACATTGATATTTCATAAGCGCCTAAATAAATTGCTAAATCTATAATTGGATGAATAACACTACCATTAGTATATAAACGAAGTTTAGGGTAATAATTAGCCAAAGCGTCGTATTGTTTATGCTTTGAGTAAGCACAATATTTTTTCCCTTTCCATTGTTCTATTACTTCAGGCGCCAATTTAGGAAAGTATACTAATGAGATGTTATCTGTAGCTTCTATAGCGAAATGATCTAGGCGAATATTTATATCGATACTGATCACTATGTCGGGATAGATTCCATGGCTTACTAACCCTCTCAACGCAGTGTCTGCTGCAATCATTAATGGTCTTATACTGTCAGGTAACTGTTGCTGTTTAAAGAGATAATCGTAATGATCTTCAAGGGTTGGGCCTGATGCTATGACAAAACACTGTGGCTTGTTATATCGCTTTATTAACAAATTTGCGCTTGGATCATTTTCTATATTTTTTATATTGGCCTTAAATCGAGATTCAACTCTCTCATTATTAAGATGTTTTTGATTGGCATACTGACGATTTAATTCAAAGACGATCAAATCGCGGATAATTGCATTTTCATTGCTGACTAAATTGAGTTCAGGTGTTATTGCAATATATGGAAAACTCAGTGTTTTTCCTGCCTGTTCGTATAAGGTCACATTAGGATGACTTAGCCATTCTCTCTGATCGGTATAGCAAAGCAGTAACGCGAATACGGCTAAATTTAAAATACATACCTCAATACGAGCATAGTGAGGATTTTCAATCAGGAGGCTGGGTACATCACCCATACCAACTCCATAAACAGTCACCTGATGGCTTTTGCTTGGTAATGTTTTGATAAAAAGCTGTGCTTCGGCGATGCGGTCATGACGACTACTGAGCTGAATACCATTAACACTGATAGTTTGATTACGACCGTTGATAAGGTGAGCATCTAATTCATTGATGGTTTGGTTTTTAATCGCAGCAGCTACGATAGGCCAACGCTTAACGATAATATTGAGATTAGACGCAAATAGCTCGGTCATTCCGCTTCTCCGGAGGATTTCTAGGAGTTTGATATCACCAAGGTCACTATCTGGTCTCTCCACAGGGACTCGAACCAGACATATATTTATCAAGTACATAATTATCAAAACTCGACAAATCATTGTTTTTATGGGCTTTTATTGTATAATGATACAACTTGACATCACTTGTAATCACTTTGAAACCCTCCGCAAAGTAGGATAGAGTAGGATAACTCAAAAAAAGTAGGATTATTTGTATCATGGCAAAACTCAAAAGCGACAAAGATTTTACCATTGAAAAGCTAAAAAGCTTACCCGCTGTTTCAAAGCGCATTCGCTACAACGATCCTAAAGTTGAAGGATTAGTTGCCCGCAAATCACCATCAGGCCAGATCGTTTTTGCAGTTTACCGTAAGTTTAAAGGTAAACCAATTGAAGTCGATATTTGCAAAATCACAGATGATGTTTCCATCGAAATGATTCGAAACAAGGCGAGAGCGATAAACGGGCAAATCGCTATGGGAATCGATCCTCGGATCGAAAAGCATGCTCACAAAACAGTCGAAATCCAGAAAGATGAAAATGAAGATGATGGTGTTCTTACTTTTAGTAAAATTGTTGACTACTACATAACTGATTTTGAAAATTGCGTTAGGATGGATCTTAAGAAACCAATATCTCTTAAAGATGCAAAAGCTACATTCAAAAACCATGTTTTGCCGATTTATGCAGATAAAAAAATTGAAGATATAGATGCAACTTATTTTGAAGATACTTTTAAAAAGGATAATACGGTTGCCGTTTACAACAAAATTTTGACTTTTTCTAAGGCTGCATTAAATTTCGCTGTTAAAAAGAGAAAAATACCTTTTAATCAATTATTTGCATTAGAAAAACTAACGGCTCCCAGCGGTAGAACACGAGTGTTGAAAGAAGATGAAAAATATAATCTTTTCAAGGCGATAGAAGAAGAGGAGAAAATTATATATTCAGATATTGTTTGGATGATCATCGAAACTGGTGCAAGAAAACAAAACGTTTTATCGATGGTTTGGTCTGATATAGATCTTCTTGGTAGCACATGGACTCTAAAGGTAAAAAATGACGAAAATCAGCAAATTTCGTTATCAAAAAGAGCGACTGAAATTTTGCAAAGACGGATTTTAACAAAGAATTCTAAATTTGTTTTTCCATCAGATTTATCTAAAACAGGTCATATTTCAGAAAAAACGAGCGAAGGGGCGTTTTGGCGAAGGATTTGTAGGAGGGCAGGGGTTTACTCTAAAGATAGAAAAGAAAATCTTACCATTCATGACCTTAGAAGAACATTAGCTACAGAAATATATAATAATACATCTGATTTGGGTTTGACCCAAGGTGCGTTGGGGCATAAAAATTTGCAAACAACCAAAAAACACTATGCCCACTTAAATAATTCAAAAATCGTGAAAGCTGTACAGGATGTTAGTGATGAAAACTCTGATATTTTAGAGAAGGTTAGGGCTGATTTAGAAAATAAAACAACAACATAAAAGGTGCTATTAAATAATATAGTGGCAATAATAGGTTTTTAATGTTGGGCACATATCAAAAATGAGTTATTGATGCTGTGCAATGTGCTAACTATACCTATGCAGAGTTTTTTAACTTCCTTGAGTGACACTAAACAAATTGAAAAACATCATAAAATCAGCATTACCTTAGCGAATATTGTCCAAAATGTGATATCGTCATTGCATCTTTTGCGATGCTAAAGCATTGCAACATGCTTTCATTATTGGACTACATCAATGGCGAAGAAACCAGCAGTAAAGAAAAACGAAAAGTCATTTGAGGAAACACTCTGGGATGCCGCTAACAAGCTGCGTGGCAGTGTTGAATCCTCCGAATATAAGCATATTGTATTAAGCTTAATTTTCCTCAAATTCATCAGTGATACATTCGAGAAACAGCGCCAAAAGCTCATAGATGCAGGGCTAGAAAAGCACATTGATATGGTTCCTGCCTATACCAAGGATAATGTCTTTTATCTTCCAGAAGAGAGCCGCTGGAGCTTTATTCAGAAGCGCGCTAAACAAGAAGATATTGCACTAAAGATTGATAGTGCTCTCAGCACTATTGAGAAAACCAACAAAGCATTACAAGGTGCACTGCCTGATAACTATTTTTCACGTCTAGGGCTTGACGTCAGCAAGCTTTCTGCGCTGATAGATGTGATTAACAACATTGATACTCTAGCCAATCCGCACCAAGATGTGGTTGGCCGAGTTTACGAATATTTCCTTGCAAATTTTGCAATTGCAGAAGGAAAAGGTAAAGGTGAGTTCTATACGCCAAAGAGCATCGTTAACCTAATTGCAGAACTGATTGAGCCATACAAAGGTAAAATCTATGACCCTTGTTGTGGTTCGGGCGGTATGTTTGTTCAGTCAATGAAGTTCATTGAGAACCACAAAGGCAACAAGAAAGACGTTTCTGTGTATGGTCAAGAATACACAGGTGCAACTTATAAACTAGCGAAAATGAACCTCGCTATTCGTGGTATCTCTGCCAACCTTGGCGCAGCCGCCAAAGACACCTTTGCCAATGATCAGCACGAAACCCTAAAAGCTGATTTTATTATGGCAAACCCACCATTTAACCAGAAAGATTGGCGAGCTTCCGATGAGCTGGTTGATGATCATCGTTGGGACGGCTACGAAACACCACCAAGCAGTAATGCCAACTATGCTTGGATTTTGCATATGGTTTCCAAGCTGTCTGAAAATGGGGTCGCTGGTTTTATTCTGTCAAACGGTGCGCTATCAGGCGATGGGACAGAAAAAGCCATTCGCAAAAAGCTGATTGAAAATAATTTGGTTGAAGCGGTAATTATTCTGCCTCGCAGTATGTTCTACACCACCGATATCAGTGTCACCTTGTGGATACTTAACAAAAACAAAAAAGCGCATACAGTTCCGCACGAAGATGTCACTCGCAATTATCGTGATCGTGAAGAAGAAATTTTGTTTATGGATCTTCGTCAACGTGGTGAACCATTTGAGAAGAAGTATGTTCAGTTCTCTGAGCAAGATATTCGAGACTTTGCTGATACGCTTCATACTTGGCAGCAAGAAGGGGCGGAAGATAAGTACAAGGATATTGCAGAATATTGTTACTCGGCTAAGAAAGCTGAGGTTGCAGCCAAGGATTACTCGCTTGTCCCTAGTAAGTACATTGAGTTCATTAACCGAGATGAGAACGTTGACTTTGATGAAAAGATGGAAAGTCTAAGAAGTGACTTTAGTTCTCTTTTATCAAAAGAAGAACAATCGAAGAACGACTTACTAAATGTTTTTAAAGAGCTGGGCTATGAGATCAAACTATAAAAAGCTAGGTCAGTTTATTCGGGTTGTTGACTCAAGAAATAAAGAAAACCGTAAGGATAACCTACTTGGTGTATCAACCCAGAAGGTGTTTATTGATTCTGTTGCTAACACTGTAGGAACTGACTTTAAAAAGTACAAAATCGTCAGAAAACATCAATTCACTTACGTACCTGATACGTCTCGTAGAGGAGATAAAATCGGTATCGCAATGCTTGAGTCATTAGATCAGGCGTTGGTATCCCAAGCTTATACCGTATTTGAGGTTATAGACTCAAATCTGCTAGACCCAGAATATTTGATGCTGTGGTTTAGGCGACCTGAATTTGATCGCTATGCTCGATTTAAGTCTCACGGTTCAGTTCGTGAAATTTTCGATTGGCAAGAGATGTGTGATGTTGAATTGCCAGTCCCATCTATCGAAGAGCAGCGTGAAATCGTGCGTGAATACAATGTGGTGAATGACCGTATTGCACTTAACGAGCAACTTACTCAAAAGCTAGAAGATACCGCTCAAGCAATTTACAAACAGTGGTTTGTTGATTTCGAGTTCCCGATCTCAAAAGAATATGCAGAATCCATTGGTAAGCCTGAACTAGAAGGGAAGCCTTATAAATCTTCAGGTGGTGAACTCGTAATGTCTGGTGACTCCGAAATCCCAACAGGTTGGGAGCACTATCGGTTAGAGCAGTTAGTTGATCGAGTGTGTGTAGGTTTTGTCGGTACTTTACACTCTTCTTACTGTCGAGAAGGTGAAGGTGTCAGGTTATTAAGAACAACTGATCTCACAGATCAAGGTATGAGCTACTTTGACAACAAGTTTGTACTTCCTGACTTTCATAAGAAAAATAAAAAGTCTCAACTTAAATATGGTGATGTACTTGTTGCTCGTCACGGCTCAAATGGTATGCCAGTTATTTTTGATCGAAATGAGGAGGCAAACTGTTTGAATGTGATAATTGTGAAACCAGAGACTAGCAGAATGTCCTCTAAAGTAGTGCAAGTGTTTATGAAATCTGATTCGGCTGTAGAGCAGGTTAGAGGATCACTTAGAGGCTCTGTGCAAAGCGTATTGAATACCAAGATAGTAGCAGCACTCTCATTATCTTATTTCAGTGAGACAACCAAGAACTACGTTGATACTTCAATTTTTTCTACAATCCAAGAGAATATTCAAACGTTTAGACAAGAAGCTGAATTGCTGAAGAAAATGGAAAATACTCTGCTTACCAAGATCTCAAAGGCTTAATCAATGAAATTCACAGAAGAACGGCTAGAACAAGCCATTATTGAACTGCTAGGGAAAGAAGGCTATCCACACACTCATGGTGAGGCGATTGAGCGAGCACCTGAAGATGTGCTGATTAAGTCCGATCTTCGTGAATTTCTAGTGAAACGCTACCAAGTGGAAGCTATTACCACCTATGAAATAGAACAAGTCATCCATAAGCTTGAGTACCTTCTAGCCTCGGATCTCTACGATACCAACAAAGCCATCATGAAGTTTGTCTCTGATGGTTTTTTGCTCAAGCGTGAAGACGCAAGCCAGAAAGATTTATACATTCAGCTTATCGACTATGTTGATCTCGATAACAACTGCTACCGAATCGTTAACCAAATGGAGGTACAAGGCTATGAGCAGCGTATCCCTGACGGCATCTTGTACATCAATGGTTTGCCATTGGTAGTGTTTGAGTTTAAGAGCGCAATTCGTGAAGAAGCGACCATTTATGATGCGTATAAGCAGCTTACCACTCGTTATGACCGAGACATTCCTGAGCTATTTAAATACAACGCCTTGTGCGTGATTAGTGATGGTGTGAATAACAAAATGGGGTCTTACTTTGCCCCATACGAGTTCTTTTACTCTTGGCGTAAAATTACGGGTGAAGAGAAGCTAGACAAAGACGGTATTGATTCATTGTTTACTATGATCAGCGGTTTGTTTAACAAAAAACGACTCACTGATGTGATACGTCACTTTATCTACTTTCCTGATACTTCAAGCAAACAAGAAAAGATTGTTTGTCGTTACCCTCAGTATTACGCAGCAACCAAGCTTTTCGCCAATATCAAACAGCATATGAAGTGCTTTGATGAGCACGGTAAGCTGGTGAGTGGTGACCCTCTTCGTGACGGTAAGGGTGGTACGTATTTCGGTGCGACTGGTTGTGGTAAGAGCTACACAATGTTGTTTTTATCTCGCCTACTGATGAAAGATGTCGAATTAGGTAGCCCAACCATTATTCTCATCACTGACCGTACCGATCTTGATGATCAGCTATCAGGCCAATTCACCAATGCGAAAGGCTACGTGGGTGATCAGAATATTATCAGTGTAGAAAGCCGTGCTGAACTACGTGAACACCTGAAAGGGCGTAAAAGTGGCGGTGTATTCCTCACCACCATTCATAAGTTTACTGAAGATTTAGATATTCTCACCGAGCGAACCAATGTCATTTGTATTTCGGATGAAGCGCACCGTAGCCAGATAAATCTAGAGCAAAAAATTACCGTTACCGAAGACGGGGTGAAGAAAACTTACGGCTTTGCTAAGTATTTGCACGACTCTTTACCCAACGCGACTTATGTTGGCTTTACAGGTACACCCATTGACGCAACGCTTGATGTATTTGGCGCAATAGTTGATAGCTACACAATGACTGAATCGGTTTATGATGAAATAACTGTTCGTATCATATATGAAGGTCGAGCGGCAAAGGTTTTGCTCGATGGACGTCAACTTGATGAAGTTGAAAAGTACTATAAAGCCTGTGAAGAGGCTGGGGCGAACGAATATCAAATCGATAAAAGCAAAACTGCAATGGCGAGTATGTCTACCATACTTGGAGACCCTGACCGTATTAAAGCTATAGCAAAAGATTTTGTTGAACATTATGAAAGTCGGGTTGAAGAAGGCACGACTCAAAAAGGCAAAGCAATGTTCGTTTGTAGTAGTCGTGAAATCGCTTATCAGTTCTATAAAGAGCTGCTTGAGCTTCGCCCTAAGTGGGATGAAGTAAAAGTCTGTGAGGACGGTGCAACCCTATCAGAAAGCGATAAGAAGAAAGTGAAGCCGATGGAACGGGTCAAGATGATTATGACTCGTGACAAAGATGATGATAAAGAGTTGTGGAATAAGCTCGGTAGTAAAGAGTATCGTAAAGAGCTGGATCGTCAGTTTAAAAATGGCAAATCGAACTTCAAAATCGCAATTGTGGTCGATATGTGGTTAACGGGCTTTGATGTGCCGTTCCTCGATACCATCTACATTGATAAGCCTTTGCAAAAGCATAATCTGATTCAAACCATTTCGAGAGTAAACCGTAAATTTGAAGGTAAAGAGAATGGTCTGGTAGTCGATTACATCGGCATAAAAAAACAGATGAACCTTGCTCTTTCCCAATACACAGCAGGGCAAGATCAGAACCTAGAAGACATTAAACAGTCGGTCATTATCGTTAAAGATCACCTAAGTCTGTTGGGTGGGTTATTCCATAAGTTCGATTCAAAGCCATACTTCAATGGCACTCCCCTAGAGCAGTTACATTGCTTGAATGCCTCGGCTGATTTTGCACTCAGAACCAAGAAGTTTGAAAAGACGTTTATGGATCTGACTAAGCGTCTTAAATCGGCTTATGACATTTGTGTGGGAAGCAGTGAGCTGACCCAAGCCCATAAAGACAAGATTCATTACTATCTAGCTGTTCGAACCATAGTATTTAAAATCACCACTGGCGGTGCGCCAGATGTAGAGCAAATGAACCGCAGAGTAAGGGATTTGGTCAAAGATGCTCTGATCAGTGATGGAGTCGAAGAGATCTTTAAGCTGGGTGAGAAAGACGGTGGCGAGATTGATATATTCGATGATGATTATCTTGCCAAGCTGGAGATGGTGAAGCAGCCCAATACGAAACTTCAACTGCTTCAGCAAATGCTTGCTAAGGCGATTGGTGAGTTTAAAAAGACCAATAAAGTGAAAGGTGTCGATTTCACCAAGAAAATGAATATGTTGGTTGAAAAGTACAATGAGCGTGACGAAAAGAATGTACTTCGCTCGGAAGTAATCAATGATTTTTCAGATGAAATTATCAACCTTTACAATGAACTACGTGCTGAAATGGCTTCGTTTGGCGAAATGGGAATAGATTTTGAAGAAAAAGCATTCTATGACATTTTAATATCACTGGCGCATAAATACGACTTCAATTATCCCGAAGAAAAATTGACTGGTCTAGCTAAAGAAGTAAAAAAAGTTATTGATGATAAAGCTAAATACACTGACTGGAATAAGCGAGATGATATTAGGGCTGAATTACATTTTGACTTAATCATCCTTCTTGATGAGTGGGGCTACCCACCAATTGACCGTGATGAGGTGTATAAAGAGATTTTTGAACAAGCTGAAAATTTTAAGCGTAATGTGATTTTTTAATACAGAGGCATATCAGGGCAAGATCGCGAACGTTTCTTGAACGGAATTAGAGCGTTTAACGAGCTACCATAGTTCATTAAATCTTCATGGCTAGGATGGTTACTTGTTCTTTTTACTTGCGGGTAAAACTTAGAGTTAAAAAAGTAAGTACTCATGCGGTTGCCATGCGAGGAATATAGAGCTTAAAGTACCATGATATACACAAGAAAAATAAAGAGCCGTATTGTTACGGCTCTTTTTAAGAAGGTGGTTGAAATACACTTTTCTAAAGTATTATTTTCACGAACTATTCCTTACTGAGCTGTACTAAATAGTCGCCTAACTCTTGATTATTTCCCACTTCAACGACGGGTTCGTTCATTGACTGAGTCCAGCCTTCTATAATAAAGCTTCCATCATCGCTTACAATGGCAAAAATATACATATCACCAGATGTGAGTGTCAACTTCCATCTCGAATCGCCTTTAGGATTTTGATAATGTTCGATATCGATAAAGTGCTGCTCATCTTTGATGAACTGTTCCATGTTGTTTTTTGTAAGGTATTCAGTTTGAATTAGTACTTCTCTGATTAAGTTTTGATCTATATACATGTGTATCTCCTTTGATGTTTTTAATTATTTATTTTTACGGTTTGAAATGCATAATTTGTAGCGCGTATATCTTTCTCCTTATTGTTATTGTTTATCTGTAATTATCATATCAAGCGAATAAGTGTTTGTAACCTTCCGTTTTTTACGTTTTTGTGATAATTAATATTAAGTATGTGATAAATTAAAATAATTATTTTTAATTTATTTTAATTTGTCGTAAAGGTTGAAATTAATTTTTCTTATGTAACGATGTAAGTGTAGTGCATATTTTATTATTTAAAGTGAATTTTATTTAAGTTTTAGATTGGCACTTTTATTTTGGAGGTGTCATATGAAAAATTATAATGTTGAAATAGTAGAAAAAATTAAGGAAAAGTTTGTATCACTAAACAGGCTGGTTAAATCTATTAAGCAGTTAGACTTCTATATTAATCGAGGAAAAACGCCTGCTGATATAATAACCAGAAAAAAGTTTGACAGTTTTATTAAAGACAACGGCTTTACCAGCCTTTACATGCACGCCTGCTTGGATAGAACAGTATTGAGTGAAAATGATTTTAAATCAGTACAGCAGCGACTATCTACTATAGCTAACGAATCGATAGCGCCAAAATCCTTAACGGTGCTTGAACAAGTTGAAACGATGTATCGCAAATATATTGAAGCATTTGAAAGCACTGATACAGAGTATCAGTTTAAGCTGCCGTGGAGTGAACATGTGATTTACGGGAACCCTAAAAATGCGAAAACGGGTCAACTTTATACAGGTAATAATGCTATGTTGTTGTCGATGCTTCAGCAGGAAATGGGGCTAGAAACACCGATTTTCCTTAATAAGCACAATCTAGATGAACTGGGCTTGGTTGAGCCAGAAACGCCTTTATGCATTGGTCAAAAGGTGGTTGAGCTTTACGTGAATGACAGTTTGCAAAGCGATGACCCGAAAAAATGGCTCAGCTATAAACGATATATGACTCTGGCGGATTCAGAACAGGAGCATTACCGAGATCAAAAGGTACTGAGGTTATTTGAGCTATACCATGCTTCTCAATTTGACGCAGGTTTGGATGATAATGACCTATATAAAAAGTGGGTTAAGGACTTCAGAGAAACAGCGTTATTGGCCGAGTTGAAAGCCTGCCGTACTGACGATGAAAGAGAGAAGCTGTTTAAACCGAGAATCCTCGCGGCAAAGGCGTTGTTACAAGGTGCATTAATCCAGATGGGTGTGCCGCTTATATCTCATCCGAAATCCTGTTACTACAATATTGAGAGAGATGAAATTTCTATGGTCGATGAGGCTCGCTTTACAGGTGAACATTGTCTGTTAGCTTATACTGGAGTTTTGGCGCATGAAATGAGTCACTCAACTGGTCATCAAAGTCGTTTAGCTCGTAAATTCGGCCACACCTTTGGCTCAACTCAATACGCTTTTGAGGAAGTGATCGCAGAATCATCATCCCAGCAGTTGATGAAGCGATTTAACTTGCCTGGCGTGTTAGATAAAGCGTCAGCGAAATACATTCATGCTTGGTTGAAGCGTCAGAAGACAGATTCGAATAAAGACTTTTTGAGCATTGCTTGTACTAAGGGGAAACTTGCCGCTGACTACATTGTCGTTAAAGGGCGAGAATATCAAGCTACACTGGTTGAGCAATTTGATTCAGATGCTTTCAGACTTTCTATTCAAACTAATGACTTTGAGCCGTCAGTTAAGACCCTTTTTATTGCTGAGTATGTGAATACCACTGCTAGTAAAGCATTAGATAGTTATTTGGTGAAGCGATTTAGTCAAGTGGGGTTGTTTGAACTGCTAGAGACTGCACATGAAGTCAATGAATCTGATGAACAGCGTTTTATATTAGAGGAAGATTTTTATCACTTTTTACAGCAGCACTATGGGATCTCTGCTTTAGCTGCATATGACGCTGGTACTTTGTGTGATAAGTTCGGTTTGGTGGATATCTTTGATAACGATGTGGATCAGTGTTTCTCATCAGATACAGTGATTGACCGCTTTAATCGTTGTTATGGGCAAGAGAAAGTGCCTTATTATATAAATAAGCTACAAGAGCAAGGGATTGACCCAAATGAAAATTCAATACTCACTGACTCAAACTATAATCAGTTGAATAATAAAATTATTGGTAGATCTATGAGGATATAATTTTACAGCTGAAATACATGTATATGGTTCAAGGTTTTCTGGATGTTTTTCTGCGAGGGTAGTATAGACGTTGATCTAATGCTTTATTTGCTAGTTTAATAACTACAGCATCGATGTATTTTATAATGTTATTTTGAAATGCTGGATTTAGTTGTAATTTTTCAAACTGTTCATCTGATAAGTTGAAAATATTTTTTATCTTTTTCATCAGAATTATATGATAAAAATGTATAAAGTAAATTAGATCAAAATTAATATTAGAATCATGATGATTAAGTTGCTCACTATGAATAGAATAAAAATGGTCTATAAGACTTTTTGCTTGGTCGATTTTATTTCCTAAATCCATTACCTGTACCTTTAGATTTCCCTTCCCCCTTACTACTATTGTCCTTATGTTTATTTAAGAAACGCTGTTTTAATAGCCAGTCGTGAATGTTCTTTTCATATTGTGGATCATAAGTGATATTGACTCTTGAAATATCTTCATTACTGTTTTTTCTTTTGTTATCCATATTTTCCTCTTTTTTAAATGCTATAAATTAAATTGTTGCATGAAATAAATATTTTTCAAGTCAATATTGTGTTTTTTAGAACAAGATTTTAGCTTCGCAGAACACACCTTTGGAACAAAGTTTTAGTGTGTTAAAATTTTATTCTAAATCGCTATTGAAATAATATATTTTTCTGAGATGTTTAAAGTATATATAATAATAAAGGTGGTTATTAATGAGTGATTTTATATCTGTTAGAACTGCATATTATAAAGATCAACAATGTGAACTATATAAAAAAAGGAAAATATGGGCTAAAGACGAAAAGGGACTTTTACTAAAGAATAAAGATGGTAGATCTTATAAAGTTTTTGAAACAAAAACTGAAAAGCATAAAGGAACCATTGAACTTTTAGATCATATACTTCGACTGGGGAATACTAAATCATTAAATCCAAATAAAGGTCTTTCTTATTTAAATATTAATTTTGTTGGATCTGGTTTTGAACATTTAGATCTAATTGATGTTTATAATAAAGTAAAACTTGATTTTGAAGCTGATACTGGCAAAAAATCAAGAAAAGATATGAATGCTACTCTTGAGATGATTGTTATTTTTTCTGAAGAACAAATTGAATTTTTAGAAAAACAGCTTAAATTAAAATATCCTAATTTAAGTCAATCGGACATACAAATTAAATTAGCAAAAGGTCTTGAGAAAAGATTAAAAACACATTGCCAAGGTGAAGAAAGTGTACATGGCATGAAATTTATGGGTGGAGCTTTACATATGGACGAAGGACACGTTGATCAAGCAAGTGGTAAATGGAAAAGAAACATTCATGCACACTGCTTGTTCTTCAATTATGATTTTAAGTTCAAGAGACAGCCTTTAAAGCCACTTTCTTCACATCAACCATACATACGTCAGTCTTTAGCAGATTCGAAGCGTGATGATGATTTGAGAGCTTCAAATGACGAAGAACTGACCAAGTATAAACTCAATCAAAATTTTGTAGCTATGCAAGACCGAGTTGCAGAAAGTTTCAAACATTTGGGTTTTAGGCGCGGAATATCTAAACAGATTACGAATGCAGAGCATAAAGATAAATCTGTTTATGTTCGAGAAGAAAAAATAAAAAGAGAAATTAGGCAGAAAAAACTTGAAGAAAATATCAATACAGTTTTAGAAAGGCAAAAAATTGAAATTGAATCTAATGGAAGTATAATAAAATCACAGAGAAAAGAAATGACTAACTTAGAGAAAACACTAGAATCAATTAGAAATGTTTATAATAAATTCCAATTATGGTTTAAAGAAATTAGTTCTGGAGGTTTGTCAAATATTATTGAAAAAGCTGCTGATGAAGTTGTAACAGCGTCTATACATGCAAATATTGTTTATAATGAAGAACAAATTAACGCAATAAATAATGCTGAAATTTCTGCTGAAATTGATAAAAAACAAAGATTATCTACTAAATTTAAAAAAACTTAATCAGATGTTTAATAGTTAAAGTTCAATTAAATATAATCAAGCTTTTCATCAGATAAAAAGTGAACGAAACGAAACAAACCCTGTTTGTGTAGTGAAGTGAATTAAATAGTGATCAATATACAAAAGTTAGTTAACGATAATGTAATCTCAAGATAAGTTAACAAGCAGGTTTAGAAAGGTTAAAAACGGTTACAGACTTTGAAAACCATGCACAACAAGGGCTACATCAATATTTTGTGGCTACTTTTTTATGATTCGTGGCTGCTTTTTTATGATTTGTGTGCTCCTTCTTTATCTTTACGATGAAATCAATCATGATTGTCGTGTGTTTCTTTTTTACTTGTCTAGTTGTTAAAATAATAATTCAAGCTACTACTTATATTTATTAGCTCAATAAAAAGTTTAAAATAATTATAAATTTATTGTGTGCTACTGTTGACAACGTATTTAAATGTGATATCTATTACTTATAACTATGGAACATTAATATGAAAAAAATAAAAAAAAGCACAGAATCTATGCAGTTATCATCAATTATACATGCGCCAATTTTCGCGACATCAAATTACAAAGTTGATGAAAATTCAAGAGGGTTAGTTAGTTATGATATTTCAAGAACTAAAAATGAAAGAGTTGTTTATAACGGTTTAGAGTTGAATGCATCGGATGACTTTCCTTTATTTGCTATTATAATTAGCAAATATCAACAGTATAGAAAATTTAGTATTTCATTAACTGATAAAGAATTGTTTGAAGCATTGAAACTATCAAAAGCTTCAAGAACTGAAGCTAAGAGAAAAGTATTAGTAAAGAGAATAAAGCGATTAGAATTTTGTCATGTTGAATTATTCTTTTATAAAGACGGATGTGATGATGTGGATAAATATACAACTAGATTGTCATTTCCACTTTTTCAAAGCACTTTTTATGATACTGAATCTAAAGAGATTAAAATTGAATTGAGCAGGAAATTAGGCGCAATAGCTACTGCTGATTTTTCTGAAGAATTGATCGATTTGACTGTGTATTACAAAATAAAAACGCAGTACGCAAAAGCTGTATATCTTTATCTTCAGACTAAAAAATTCAAAAGACAGAGCTGTTTCTATGTCGATTTATATAAGTTTTTAGAGCGTTTGGGTCATTCAAAAATGGAAAATAGAGAAAAAAAGAGAAAGTTAAAAATTGCTCTTGAGCAGCTTGTATCTTTAAATCATATTAGTGGTTTCGAGTTTGAAAAAATCAATGATATTGATAAAGTTAAAATTATAAATAAAAAGAAAAAGAAAAAGGAGACGGAAAACAAAAAAATCAATGATGCAGTTGTTCTTGTCGATGAAATGAATTCAGATGCTATAGAGCGAATGTAGAAGTCTAGTGAGTCTTAAATTTTTACTGATACTGATTTTTAATATAGACTGAAAAGCCGCTATTCAGCGGCTTTTTATTGTTCAATGTAAAAGTTCATATTTTTGACTCTTTTTTATTGAATGACTATGAGATTTGTTTGGTGTTCGAATTGACAAAATCAACTAGATCTTGCTGATTGTATCTTACACCTCGACCAACTTTCGAAAATGGGATTCTCGCGTTTCTGGCTGATCGCCAATTGGTAAGCGTTCTCGGTGAAATTTTTAAAAAAGTTGCGGCTTCTTCGTTCGTTAATAACATCATTTCCATCATAACCCCTTATTTTTTTGTTTGTTTTTTTATAATCAAATTGACATTTGATTTAAAGTAATATAACAAAAAACCATAAAAAAGTCAAATAACATAATGCTTTAACAAAATCAAGTATTTATTTTCAATTTAGGAAGAAAAAAAAGATATAAAGATATAAAGTAGGATATGAGTAGGATAAAACGAAAACTTGCTTGTAACTGATTGATTTATATAGGCTGTTGGTCTCTCCACAGGGACTCGAACCCCGATCGGCCGCTTAGGAGGCGGCTGCTCTATCCTGTTGAGCTATGAAGAGACGACAGTGATTATACTGGTTTTATCTTTGATTAAAAGGCTTATGATTTAGTTGCTTAAATCTTAAGCGCTATGTCGTTTATCTGCACATTGTAGGCGGCATTTTGGTCTACAAGTACTGCGGTAGCGCTTTCTTCGCTTACTTGCTCAATTTTTACCGTTGCACGACTTTTGGTCGCGACGGCGCGCATTTCATTGAGTCTATCGGGTAAGTTTTGTTGTAATACTACTTGGAATTTATCACCGACACGAATGCCATGTTTACGGCCTAGATTTAATATAATCCTGTCTGCTTGTCGGCTAACGACTTGGCCAAGTAATGGCCTGCAATTAAGTGTGCTGTCTAAATCTCGGGTAGCTTGCAATATTAATTGAGTAATACTTTTTCCATAGGAGGAACGCCAGAATCTATTACTGTTGGGAGCAATGATAGCCTGTTCTTCAAATTCCCATGGGGCCGATGTGCTGTAGCTTTTGCTCCAGACCTCTTCGCCACTGATCCCATGATAGAGGCTGAGTTTGAATTGAAATTGCCTTAGCGGAGCTTCATCCCAAAATCCTAAGAAGGTGGGTTGTACAGGCTCTATCGATATATCAATGATCTGCGGTTGAAGAATATATTGGCTGTCGGTAATTTCACTGAGCCAGCTTGGGAGTCGATAACCGCGAATATCCACTAGGTCTTGTTCAATATCGAGTCGCTCGTTAGCATGGATGTGACTAAAGCCAGTTGAAGAGTAATCTTCTATAGTGTTCCCTAACGCCTCTGAAATGACCTCTTCAAAGCCTGAAAGTTGTCCATATCTAAGCTGAGAACGATCTTTTATTTGTGTTTGAGGTATTAAAATAGCGGCCTTTAATTGGCCATTAGGACACTGTTGTGTTGGATCATCATTTAGATCGAGGCGTAGGGATACATATATTTTATTTCCCTGAATTTGTTCACTTACGAGTTGGATGTTTATGGCTTGGGCGTTGCGATTTATCGCAAAGTTATTTTGTGTGAGGTTACCATTAGAGGTTTGTTGCTCGCTGGATATTTGAATACCTGTGCTTAATGTCGCATAGCTAACAGCTTGATTAATTGCTTCTTCCCTTGCTTGAGCTGTATTACCATTGATAATAGTTGCTTCTCCGCTGGCTTCTATCCATTCGGCTCTGGTGGGCAAAGAAAGTAGTAAAAGGCTCAAAATGATGAGCGAAGCTGAACCTGGTATGTGCATCAATTCAATCCTTATCGCTAAGCTAATGGCGATATTACCAATCGAGCCAGTTTTCTGACTCTTAACCTAATATGGCAATAAAGCAAATTTCGTGCCTGAGTATGAGAACTTTTGATAAAGTTTCCATTGTTACAGTCGATATACTGGGTAATAGAAGAATATTGTCGGACTGAGGTTAATATTGGTCCGAAGATTGCTGGTTTTTGTTACTCATTAAAAATTTGAAGCTTAGAAAGTGAGTCACTTGACTGCCAATGCACCCATAGATGAGGTAAATCCAATGCTAAAGCGTGTGATTATTCCCTTAACATTGATAATGTTAGGTGGATGTGTAGCTAAACCTGTTACGCCGCCCAAACCGAGTTTAGTGGATGGCAATGGGTTGCCGCCAACGGCAGTGATCAACCATTTAGCACAGCGAATAGTGACTGAGCTCGTTAAGCAAAATGATGCTTTGCGTGCTGATCAACCTATCGTAGTTGCAACACCAGTATTAGTGGGCGATTTGAATGGCACTAATGCGTTAGCGCAACAGTTACAGCAAGGATTAATGACGTCGCTCCATAGCTTTCAGTTTAATGTGGTGGATTTAAACTTAGCTGATGGCTTGAGAGTCACATCTGACGGGGATTTTATTTTGACGCGAGATTGGCAAAAATTGTCGAAAGATCTTCCTGTTGAGCATCTTGTCGTTTCGACTATGAGCGTAGTAACCAATGGTATGGCGATCAATACTCGGATTGTGAACATTAGTAACAATCGCGTGGTATCGGCATCTCAAACTTTTGTGACTCAAAAAGAGTTGGCAAACTACATGCAGCCTTCGGAGCAAATTGTGTCACAAAATGGCATCTTATATCGTCAGGCGAGTCCGGGCATGAATGAAGTACGTGTCTTAGGAGATGGAAAATGAAACACTACCTTTTATTACTTATCACGGGGCTAATGCTAACTGGCTGCGCTGCTAAAGATAGATATGTGCAATGGGAAGATGTGCCGCCGCCGAGTTTTCCTAAGTTAACGGCTATAGGATATGCGCCCTTAGCGACTCAACCGGCTAAAGAGCAATCACAAAGAGTGTTGATGGCTATGCAGGCATCAAAAATTGTGGCTTATCGTGAATTAGCGGAACAAGTTTATGGGCAGAAAATAACGGCAAACAGCAGTGTTAGTGATTGGATGTTGACGGACGATAATGTCAAAGCGTCAGTTTCTGGCGTGATCCGCGGCGCACGAGTCGTTAAGAGTTATCCAGCAGGCGAGCATTATGTGACTGAGTTAGAACTTGATTTTTCACAGGTTTGGGCGCTTTATCAACAACAGAACCGTCCACAACGAGTGAAGGAAGTGACGTATTTCTAGCGTTATTGAATGTATGTTCAACAGCATGTATTGAGCCGCGTATTAACGCGGCTTTTCTTTTTGTACAAGACATTAAGATCTAATCAGAGCTTAGAAAAGGGAATGCTAAGTGGGAGTGATGCGCTTGTTAGGCCTTTAAATCATTGCCTAAACTTGAGATAGTCGAGGTCTTGCCTTTATCGTTATAGGTGAGGCTGGAGGCGTTTCTACTGGCTTGTAAAGCTTGAGCAAAGCGATTTAAACTCGCTAAATTCATCTCAATTAAACTGGCATTTTGTTCGTTTAATTCTTTGCATTCAGTCAATGCGTCTTTGATCTCGGCCATTTTATGCACGAGTTCGACTTGCTGAGTGAGTAGCGATTTATCACTGTGTTTTGCCAGAATATCATCATTAGTCTTTAGTTCTTTCAGACATTGCGATTTTTCGTTAGCAAGGGAAAGCAGTAAATCGGCGTTTTGGTCAACCAAAGCGCCTTTTTCCTTGAGTATGATTTGCTTAAGAACAGCCAAATGGGCGTGTTGTAGATCTACCAGTTTAGCTATTTCAGTCATAGTTACTCTTTATTTAAGTCATTAAGTTCGGCTTCAAAACTTGCAATATTGGCAGCCAACTTTTCTGGGTCAATTTTATAGCGACCTTCGGCAATAGCTTGTTTGATTTCTGCTACTTTCTTTTGATCAACTTCAGGAAGGCTAGCCATTTTAGTCTGAGCTCCTTGAAGTTGTTGTGCCTGGGCCGTAATGACCACAGAGTCGCTTCTTTGTGGTGTTGTCGATTTTGTAGCAACTTGAGCAGATTGATCGCTGCTCGTTTTCGTTGCACCTGAACGAACTTGCGCAGTCGTTGCAGTGTTGAGTTTGCTAATATCAATTGCCATTTTAGGCTCCAGCGTCGTGTGTACGGGATTTCTTAACTGGGGTATCGGCAGCTTACAAAAAAGCTTTAGATTATTTTACATTCTTACTTCAACTTCGCCAATGCCTGTGACTATAGCATCTAGTTCTTTGTTTGAACTGCTATTTTTGACTCTGATCCGATCACCTTTATTGCCATCTTGTAGGGCTTCGCCTACTGTTTTGAGCTCGAATGAGCCAGAACGAACGTAGATAGATACCGAATCATTTTTACAAACGAAGCATAAGTTGTTACTTAATATGGGATTATCTTTTGCTACTCGTCGTTTTACTCGCACGCCAGCCAATTTACTCGGGTCATCGAATTCGGCACCTCTCAAGCTATTTTGTTCAATGTAACGGACTTCTACTTGACTAGGAGAGATGAGTTCGCCTGGTGCTAAGATTTCGGTTGAGACAACAACGGGGAATAAGATATCCACCCGAACCGAGATATAGATTTGCCAAGGGTAAGCTAAGTCTTGTGTATCGCAGCTGACTTTTAAGGTGTTATTACGGCTAATTTCCCTATCGCTAGCCAGTTCAACTTTCATTGGAGACGAACATTGTGACGGCAGCATTCTTGCGTCAACCATCTGTGGCGAAATATTTACTTTGGCATTTTCTGGAACGGATATTTTTTCTGAAATAAGCGCTTTAGCTAATTCTGAGATTGCCGATACGGTGGGGACAATAGGCTCTGCACTCGCAAAAGCGGGCATGAAGAGGGTGAAAAGACTAAAAAAACAGACTAAATTTACTTTCATAATGAAGAGACTAGCTTGTAACGCCAGAATGCACCTATACTTTTATTAAGTTCGAAGCTGACCACTGTAATAATAATTTGCATCACTGTCAGAAGATTGACTCAGTTTCGACTATGTTTATCGATAGATAAGACGTAAGCAATTAATATGCCTATACTCAACTGAGTTATAGGGCCGAACATAAACAGAACAACAAGGCAGAGTTATGTCGAGTATTCTTGATTCAGTCAACAAACGAACCCAGCTCGTTGGACAAAACCGTTTAGAATTACTGCTTTTTAAATTAAACGGTCGTCAACGGTTTGGGATTAACGTGTTTAAGGTGAAAGAAGTACTGCAGTGTCCACCACTGACCACTTTGCCTAAACTTAATCCTTATGTGAAGGGTGTTGCTCATATTCGTGGAACAACCATTTCAGTGATTGATTTGAGTGCGGCAACAGGGGGAAAACCTTTAGCGAGCACTGAAAACTGTTTCATCATTATTTCTGAATATAACCGCAGTGTTCAAGGCTTCTTGGTCAGTTCTGTTGAGCGGATCATCAACATGAATTGGGAAGCGATTATGCCTCCGCCGCAAGGTGCTGGTCGTTATTCTTATCTGACAGCTGTGACTGAAATTGAAGGTGAATTAGTTGAAATTCTCGATGTGGAAAAAATCTTAGATGAGATTTCACCGGTTAAAACGGCTATCAGTGAAGAAGCCAATGAAAAACTGACCCTCGACAGAACTCAGCATTACCATATTATGGTTATTGATGATTCTGCCGTGGCGCGTAAGCAAATTATTCGTTCACTTGAGTCATTGAATTTACAAATTGATACCGCAAAAGATGGTCGCGAAGCATTAGACAAGCTTAAAGAAATCGCCAAAGAGATGGATAATGTGGCCGATGAGATCCCCCTCATCATCTCTGATATTGAGATGCCTGAAATGGATGGCTACACCCTGACCGCTGAAATCCGAGATGATCCTAAGCTTAAGCATATTAAAGTGGTACTGCATACTTCGTTAAGTGGTGTATTCAATCAGGCAATGGTTCAAAAAGTGGGGGCTAATGACTTTATCGCTAAGTTTAATCCTGACGAACTGGCCGCTGCTGTGAATAAGCATTTAAGTTTGTAATTGCTGTAGGTTAGTACCTAGATACGCTTTACGCTATAATCTCGACTTTATAACATGATGGTTTCGCACTGATTTTGGTGCTTGCTATAGGATTTAGGATGTGAATGTGCCAAATAAATCACTCGCTGAGGCTGAATATAATCAATTTAGGTTGTTCTTAGAGCAACACAGCGGCATCGTACTGGGTGAAAATAAGCAATATCTTGTGCGCAGTCGTCTTGCTCCTTTGATGGGCAAATATAACCTGCCATCCTTATCTGATGTGGTTAAGCATTCGATGAAGCCTACTGAGCGTGCGCTCAGAGCTGAAGTGATCGATGCTATGACGACCAATGAAACCCTTTGGTTCCGTGATCGTTATCCATTTGAGTTGTTGAATAATGTCCTACTACCAGAATACAGTCGTCTGGGGCGTCCGCTTAAAATTTGGTCTGCGGCTTGCTCGTCAGGCCAAGAGCCATACTCATTGGCTATGACTATTCTTGAGTATCAACAGAAGAAGCCTGGTGCCTTGGCTGGTAGTGCTTCGATTCAAGCAACGGATTTATCTCCTTCCATGTTGGAACGCTGTAAAAATGCCGAGTACGATAGTTTGGCATTAGCGCGTGGTTTATCTGAAGAACGTAAGCGTCAGTTTTTTGATGCATTACCTTCTGGCAATATGAAGTTAAAGGATAATGTGAAGCGGTTGGTGAACTTTAGAGCGCATAATTTGCTTGAGAGTTATAGTCTGCTTGGCAAGTTCGACATTATCTTTTGCCGCAATGTGCTTATTTATTTTGCACCAGAGGCAAAGGCAAAAATTTTGCGGCAATTCGCTGCCGCTCTCAATCCCAAAGGGATTTTATTTCTCGGTGCATCAGAATCTATCGCTGGTTTAACGGACGAGTTTGATATGGTTCGTTGTAACCCTGGCATTTATTACCAGAAAAAGACTTAACTCAGCCGCTCTAAAGAAAATTACCGACAATTGTCGGTAATTTTTTACCCATCACTTGCTCATCCTTGTTGTTATTCTCAAAATTTTCCTGATGTTGGCACATGAATTGCTTTATTTTCGTGAGAACACGAGGAGGCAATTTTATGGCGATCAATTTTGATAATGCACTGGGTGTGCATCAATACACTCTCGGTATTAGAGCGCAGCGGGCTGAAGTCATTTCAAGCAATATCGCTAACGCAGATACGCCACATTACAAAGCCCGCGATGTTGATTTTTCTGCGGCAATGCAGGCCGCTCGAGGCCAACAGCAGCAGCGAAATAGTCTTGAAATGCAAGAGCCAGATAAGCATTTTGGGCTTGCGGAGTTGACTGGGCAATTTGTTAAGTTCCGTGTGCCGAATCAACCCGATACCGGTGATGGTAATACTGTTGATATCCAACAGGAACAATCGGCATTCATGCAAAATGCACTTGAATATCAAATGTCGCTAGGTTTTTTAGATAGTAAGTTTAGTGGCATGAAGAAAGCGTTGAGAGGGGATTAATCATGAGTTTATTTAGCATATTTGATGTTGCTGGCTCGGGAATGTCTGCTCAATCGGTCAGGCTAAACACCACCGCGAGCAACATAGCCAACGCGGATTCCGTCTCGAGTAGTGTAGATAAGACCTATCGTTCCCGTCATCCCATTTTTGAAGCCGAAATGGCTAAAGCCCAAAGTCAGCAACAAGCTTCTCAAGGCGTTGCAGTAAAAGGCATTGTAGAAAGTGATAAACCACTACTGAAAGAATACTCGCCTGATCATCCAATGGCGGATGCGGACGGCTTTATTTATAAACCGAATGTTAATGTCATGGAAGAAATGGCAGATATGATTTCTGCTTCGCGCTCATATCAAATGAATGTTCAAGTCGCTGAAGCAGCTAAGTCTATGCTGCAACAAACACTTGGGATGGGTAAATAACATGTGTTACTTAGGAGGTAAGCTGTGAGCCTCATTAATCAAATTAACCAAGCGTCGGCGCAGACGGCTCAAAATAAGAGTCAGCCAAATGCCGTTACGACGAATTCATCAACCAGCTCAACGGGTAATCCGTTTCTTGATGGCATACGTTTGCCAAAAGATTCAATAGTACCGGAAGCAAAAAGCCAGCAGTTAACTCAAGATGACTTTTTCTCGTTATTAAGCCAACAGTTATCGATGCAAGATCCCTTTAAGCCCGTCGACAACGACCAAATGATTGCGCAGATGGCATCATTCTCGACGGTTGATGGTATTACTAAGTTGAATAAGGAAATCGTTAATTTAAACGGTGTTATGACATCAAGCCAAGCATTACAGGCATCAGGACTTGTTGGTCGCAAGGTATTGATCCCAACTGATACAGGTAACATTTCAGCTGAAAGCCCAACAATAAAAGGTGTGATTAGCACGCCAGCTAAAATTCCTGAAGTTACTGTACGTGTTGAGGATGAGAAAGGCCAAGTTGTGACCACCTTTAAAGTTGATGGCAGTAAGGGGGGAAATGTCGATGTTAACTGGGATGGCCTCGATAAAGATGGAAACCCTGTAACCGCAGGTAACTATACGATCAAGGCGAGTGGTTTAGTGGATGGGAAATCCCAAGAATTGCCAGTCTCGACCTATGCTCATGTGACCAGCGTTTCTCTCGGTACGGCCAGTACTGGCGCGATTCTTAACTTGAGAGGCGGTATGGGCATCAAGTTAACCGATGTGTTAGCTGTGTCTGAAACCTAAGTTTGCATAAAAGAATTTTTGCAGTATCCGAATTGGGCGTAAGTTGCTCATAAATGAATTGAGTCAAGTGTAGAGGTGAATTATGTCGTTTAACATTGCATTGAGTGGCATTTCTGCCGCGCAGAAAGATTTAAACACTACGGCGAATAACATTGCTAATGCGAACACCATTGGCTTTAAAGAGTCCCGTGCTGAATTTGCGGATGTTTACGCTAATTCTATTTTTTCAAATGCTAAAACTGCTGTCGGTGGTGGTGTTGCTACGAGTCAAGTGGCACAGCAATTCCATCAAGGTAGCTTACAGTTGACGAATAACTCCCTTGATATGGCGATTAAAGGTGGTGGCTTTTTCGTTACTGCCTCTGAACTGGGTACATTAGACCACTCGTTTACCCGTGCTGGAGCATTTAAGGTCGATAAAAATAATTACATGGTTGATTCTGCGGGTAATTATTTGCAAACTTTCCCAGTGGATAAAGATGGGAACTCAACATCAGTGAGTTTAACGACGGCTAAGCCGGTACAAATACCAGACACTGCAGGTAGCCCTGTAAAGACTGAGAATGTTACTTTACAAATGAACTTAAATGCTAAGGAAAGTGCACTCGACCCCGCGGCATTCGATCCTCTAGATGCAAAAACCTACAATAACGTTACTTCAATGACAATTTATGACTCACTCGGTGAGCCACATATTATGACCACTTATTTTGTTAAGCCCAAAGACGGTTCGTACAATGGTGAGAACAATTGGGTGGCTTACTATGCTGTTGATGGAAAGCAAGTCGATCTAGCCGGTCCTGCTGGTACTTATCAAACAGATATCACCGGCGATGGTACACCTGATGCAACGGGCACAGCTCAAACTGCTGGTGGTTGGAAAGGCTCTGTACTCAAGTTCAATTCTGTTGGTGTCTACACAGGTAGCGATCCTGCTATAGTCAAGACTGAGGCTTTGGGCGTCAGTGGTGCGGGTGTTTTAGGGCCAGGTGCCGATGGTACTCAAGAGTTGACTGTGAAGTTTAATGCCCCAACGCAATATGCTGCTCCTTTTGGTGCAACTGAGTTGACGCAAGATGGTACGACTGTAGGTCGCTTAACTAACGTTGAAATAGGCGAAGATGGTTTAGTGACCGCGAGTTATTCTAATGGTTCAACCGTGCCTTTAGCACGGGTTGCTTTAGTTCGTTTTGCTAACGAACAAGGTTTAACGCAAGTGGGTAATACGTCGTGGAAAGCCAGTTTAGCTTCAGGTCCTGCGTTAGCGGGTGAGGCAAATAGTGGAACTTTTGGTAGCATCAGTTCATCTGCGTTAGAGCAATCGAACATCGATTTAACGACTGAACTGGTCGATTTAATTTCGGCGCAGCGTAACTTCCAAGCGAACTCCCGTACCCTTGAAGTGAATAACACGCTGCAACAAACCGTATTACAAATCCGCTAATCATTACTTTATTTAACTAAGTGTTGCCGCCAGTGGCAACACTTAGCCTTTATCCTGCTGTCAACTCACTTCATTTCCTTATTCTTCAAATTTATCAGTAAATTAAAATTAATTTTTATTGGCACGATGCTTGCTTTGATATCGTCATGTAGAAAATTTGACGGAGCAGTCTGTGGACAAATTCCTTTATGTCGCCATGAGTGGCGCTAAGCAAAATATGAATGAGCTGGCACTCCGTGCGAACAACTTAGCCAATGCTAATACCGATGGTTTTAAATCAGATATGGCGCAGGCCAGATCGATGCAAGCCTTCGGTGAAGGGTTACCTTCAAGGGTGTTTGCGATGACAGAATCTCCGTCAGCTAATTTTCGCTCTGGTCCGATTAAAACCACTGGACGGGATCTCGATGTTGCCATTAAAGGCGATGGCTGGTTTGCCGTTCAGGCGAAAGATGGCAGTGAAGCTTATACCCGTTCCGGTAGTCTCAGTTTCGATGCGACGGGCATGTTATATAACGACAGAGGCAATCCCGTGATGGGGGATGCTGGCCCGATAGTGCTGCCATTACCTATTGATAAAGTGTCAATTTCACAGGATGGCATAGTGTCTGTTCGCCCTCAAGGGGCGACTGCTGAAGTGATAGAAGAAGTGGCGAGATTGAAGTTAGTTAATCCCGGCAATGCGCAGATGATGCGTGGTGAAGATGGATTATTTCGACAAATGTCAGGCGAACCAGCACCAGCTGACCCTTTCGTCGCAGTTGAAAGTGGTGCCGTAGAGGGCAGTAACGTTAACCCTGTTGATGAAATGGTGTCTTTGATTGATCTTCAGCGCCAGTTTGAATTGCAAGTCAAGATGATGAAAACCGCGGAAGAGAATGATCGCGCTTCATCTTCATTAATGCGTATTAGTTAGGAGATAGATTATGCATCCGGCGTTATGGATTAGTAAAACTGGCTTAGACGCACAGCAAACTGATATTTCAGTGATTTCAAACAACGTAGCAAACGCTAGCACTGTGGGCTACAAAAAAAGCCGCGCAGTATTTGAAGATTTACTCTATCAAACAGTTAACCAAGCGGGTGGTGTTAGTGCATCTAACACTAAGCTACCCAACGGATTAAACATAGGTGCGGGTACGAAAGTCGTCGCCACTCAAAAAATGTTTACTCAGGGTAACATGCTGACGACGGATAACTCACTGGATCTCATGATTGAAGGTCCTGGATTTTTTGAAATCCAGCTCCCTGATGGAACCACTGCTTATACTCGAAATGGTCAGTTTACCTTAGACGATACGGGTCAGATTGTGACGCCAGGTTCTGGCTATTTGCTACAACCCGCGATCACTATTCCTGATAATGCGACCAGTATTACCGTTTCAGCGGAGGGTGAAGTTTCAGTAAAAACGCCGGGTACCGCTGAGAACCAAGTCGTGGGTCAGTTGACTATGACGGATTTTATTAATCCATCGGGTCTAGATCCTATGGGACAAAACTTATATACGGAAACTGGTGCGAGCGGCACGCCCATTCAAGGTACCGCTTCGTTAGATGGTATGGGTGCTATTCGTCAAGGCGCCTTAGAAACCTCTAACGTGAACGTGACCGAGGAACTGGTGAACCTTATCGAAAGTCAGCGCATTTACGAGATGAACTCAAAAGTGATTTCAGCGGTAGATCAGATGCTGTCTTATGTGACTCAGAATTTATAGAGGCAAACATCATGGCTAGATATCTTGTGTTGGCCGTCGCGTTATTGCTTGCAGCTTGTAGCTCGACGCAAAAGAAACCCCTTGCGGATGATCCCTTTTACGCGCCGGTATACCCAGAGGCACCGCCGACAAAAATTGCCGCAACTGGCTCTATTTATCAAGACAGCCAAGCATCTAGCTTGTATTCGGATATACGCGCCCACAAAGTCGGTGACATTATCACTATCGTATTGAAGGAATCGACTCAAGCTAAGAAGAGTGCAGGCAATCAGATCAAAAAAGGTTCAGACATGAGCTTAGATCCCATCTTTGCAGGTGGTAGTAATGTGTCCATTGGCGGAGTGCCAATTGATTTGCGTTACAAAGATAGCATGAACACTAAGCGTGAATCGGATGCGGATCAGAGCAATAGTCTAGATGGCAGCATCTCGGCAAACGTGATGCAAGTGCTAAACAACGGCAGCTTAGTGATCCGTGGTGAAAAATGGATTTCAATCAATAATGGTGATGAGTTTATTCGTGTCACTGGTCTCGTTCGCTCGCAGGACATTAAACCCGATAACACTGTCGATTCAACGCGAATGGCTAATGCCCGTATCCAATACAGTGGCACAGGCACTTTCGCAGATGCTCAAAAAGTGGGCTGGTTAAGCCAGTTCTTTATGAGCGACTGGTGGCCCTTCTAAGGAGTCGTATCATGAAATATAAACTGGTGTTAGCCGTTGCCATGCTAGTGTTTTCTCTACCTAGTCAGGCTGAACGAATTAAAGATATTGCCAATGTGCAAGGTGTGCGTAGTAACCAGTTGATTGGTTATGGCTTAGTGGTCGGTTTACCGGGAACGGGGGAAAAAACCAGTTATACCGAGCAGACCTTTATGACTATGCTCAAAAACTTTGGGATTAATCTTCCTGACAACGTCAAACCGAAAATTAAAAACGTTGCAGTGGTAGCCGTACACGCGGATATGCCTGCCTTTATCAAACCTGGTCAAGATCTTGACGTGACGGTATCTAGCTTAGGCGAAGCCAAAAGCTTACGCGGTGGCACCTTATTACAGACCTTTTTGAAAGGGGTAGACGGTAATGTGTATGCGATCGCCCAAGGTAGTTTAGTGGTGAGTGGTTTTAGTGCCGATGGTTTAGATGGTTCAAAGGTGATTCAAAATACGCCAACTGTAGGTCGTATACCGAATGGCGCAATTGTTGAGCGTAGTGTAGCTACCCCATTTTCAACTGGCGATTATTTGACGTTTAACCTACGTCGTTCGGATTTCTCTACTGCGCAGCGAATGGCCGATGCGATCAATGATCTATTAGGTCCTGATATGGCGCGTCCTTTAGATGCGACGTCTGTTCAGGTAACTGCTCCACGTGATGTATCACAACGGGTCTCCTTTTTAGCAACGCTTGAAAACCTTGATGTTGTTCCCGCAGAGGAATCTGCCAAAGTGATCGTTAATTCACGTACTGGAACCATAGTGGTTGGGCAAAACGTACGCTTACTCCCTGCGGCGATTACCCATGGCGGCATGACTGTAACTATCGCGGAGGCGACACAGGTTTCGCAGCCTAACGCGTTGGCAAATGGTCAAACAACCGTCACGAGTAATAGTACGATTACAGCGACAGAAAGTGACCGCCGTATGTTTATGTTTAATCCAGGCACTACGCTGGATGAGCTGGTTAGAGCGGTTAACTTAGTCGGTGCAGCCCCTTCAGATGTGTTAGCAATACTTGAAGCATTAAAAGTGGCAGGAGCTTTGCATGGTGAACTTATCATCATCTAATTTCTGTCGGGAAAATCATGGAAAAGCTTTCAAGTTCATCACATTTTCTTGACCTGGGCGGGCTAGATTCACTCCGCGCCCAGGCTCAGAAAGATGAGAAGGGCGCCTTGAAAAAGGTTGCCCAACAATTTGAAGGTATTTTCGTGCAAATGCTGATGAAAAGTATGCGCGATGCCAATGCGGTTTTTCAGTCTGATAGTCCACTCAATAGCCAATACACTCAGTTTTACGAGCAGATGCGCGATCAGCAGTTATCGGTCGATTTATCTGACAAAGGTGTATTGGGCCTTGCCGATATGATGGTGCAGCAACTCTCTCCCGAAACAAGTCATTTCACGCCTGCATCGGTATTGCGTGACGATGGTGGCATGAAAATGCTCCATGACGATAAAGCGCTTAATGTGCCTATGCAGAGTTCAGCCGCTCCTGTGGTTGAACCCACAGTTGTAAATCATGGTGTGCCGGCTGCTATCGCTCGGCCTGTATTTGAACCGGATAGAGCTGAAGATGCCAATTCATCAATGGACATTGATGCGCCTAATCGTTCACTGGCTATCGATACGCCTAAGCCGAGCTGGAGTGAACAATCACTTTCAGTGGTAGAACCTGTGATTAGCGGCCAAGTTTTGCCGACGGTAGCATTTAGGGAAACCCAAAAGATTGTCAGGTTTGGTAGTCGAGAAGAATTTTTAGCGACCTTATATCCACATGCTGAAAAAGCCGCAAAAACATTAGGTACCCAACCAGAAGTATTATTGGCGCAATCAGCACTGGAAACTGGCTGGGGACAAAAAATCGTCCGCGGCAATAACGGTGCGCCGAGTCATAACCTATTCAACATTAAAGCTGATCGTCGTTGGTTAGGCGATAAGGCTAACGTCAGTACCTTAGAATTTGAGCACGGTGTTGCTGTTCAGCAAAAAGCTGACTTCCGAGTTTACAGTGATTTCGAGCATAGCTTTAACGATTTTGTGTCCTTCATTGCCGAAGGTGAACGTTATCAAGATGCGAAAAAAGTGGCCGCTTCCCCTACCCAATTCATCCGAGCTTTGCAGGATGCGGGTTATGCCACTGATCCTCGATACGCTGAAAAAGTGATTAAAGTGATGCAGTCGATCAGTGAAGAACTGAAATCAATTCTGCCAGGAGAAGACAAATGATGAATCTTACAACCCTGTTTGTTCATAGGAGTGTCAACTAATGGCCGTTGATCTACTGAATATAGCGCGAACTGGGGTGCTTGCCTCCCAGTCGCAACTGGGTGTTACCAGTAATAACATAGCTAACGCCAATACCGCTGGTTACCACAGACAAGTGGCAACCCAGTCGACTCTTGAATCGCAGCGTTTTGGTAGTAGCTTTTATGGCACAGGAACTTACGTTAATGACGTTAAGCGTATCTACAATGACTATGCTGCAAGAGAATTACGCATTGGCCAAACAACGTTAAGCGCCGCCGAAGCCAGCTACGGTAAATTGAGTGAGTTAGATCAGCTGTTTTCACAGGTAGGTAAAGTTGTGCCACAAAGCTTGAATGACCTGTTTTCGGGGCTGAATAGTGTGGCTGATTTGCCTGCAGATTTGGGTATTCGGAGTTCGACCCTAACAAACGCACAGCAAGTTGCTAGCAGTCTTAATCAGATGCAGTCGTATTTGAATGGCCAGCTTAATCAGACCAATGACCAGATCACTGGTATGACTAAGCGTATCAATGAGATCAGTACAGAACTGGCAAATTTAAACCTAGAGTTAATGAAGTCGCCGAATCAGGATGCGCAGTTGCTTGATAAGCAAGATGCACTTGTTCAAGAGTTAAGCCAGTACGCTCAAGTGAATGTTATTCCATTAGAAAATGGTGCTAAGAGCGTAATGCTTGGTGGCTCAGTGATGTTGGTTTCTGGTGAAATTGCTATGACGATGGGAATCCAAGCGGGTGATCCATTTCCAAATGAGCTCCAATTGACTTCAAGTATTGGTTCGCAAAGTGTCACTGTTGATCCGAGTAAACTTGGCGGTCAGTTAGGGGCCATTTTTGATTATCGTGATCAAACGTTAATTCCCGCGGGTCATGAGCTCGATCAATTAGCCTTGGGCGTGGCTGATAACTTCAATAAAATGCAAGCACAAGGTATTGACCTCAATGGGCAAGTTGGTGCCAATATCTTCAAAGATATCAACGATCCTATGATGTCTTTGGGCCGTGCAGCAGGTTTTTCTGGTAATACAGGTAATGCAACGTTAGGCGTCACCATAGATGACACCAGTTTATTAACAGGTGGTGCCTACGAACTGTCATTTACCGCGCCTGCAACTTATGAGCTGAGAGATTCGAAAACGGGGGCAATTACGCCACTGACGTTAACTGGCTCGACTTTATCGGGTGGATCTGGATTTTCAATTGATATAAAAGCGGGCGCTATGGCGTCTGGCGATCGTTTTGCCATTCGCCCGACAGCAGGTGCTTCAAATGGCATTGAAGTGGTCATGAAAGACCCTAAAGGCATTGCCGCCGCATCACCAAAGATTACTGCAGATGCCGCTAACTCGGGCAATACCCAAGTGAAGTTGACTCAAATTAGCAATCGTAATGCCGCAAATTTCCCTGTAACGGGCAGTGAGTTGACGATAAAGCTCGATACCACAGTTGTGCCTCCAACCTATGAAGCATTCGACGCCGCGGGAACATCCCTTGGGGCTGCAGCCCCTTATACGCCTCCGAGTATTAGCGCTTTTGGTTTTACCTTTGAAGTTGACAGCAAAGCGGCTGCAGGCAATGACAGATTTACCTTCGATTTATCCTTCGCAGAGGGGGATAACTCTAATGCTGTCGCTATGGCTAAGTTGAGCGAAAGTAAGGTGATGAATGGGGGAAAGTCGACCCTAGCTGATGTGTTCGAGAACACTAAGCTCGAGGTAGGCAGTAAAACGAAAGCGGCTGAAGTGCGTGTTGGTTCGGCAGAGGCCGTGTATCAACAAGCTTATGCGCGAGTTGAGAGTGAGTCGGGCGTGAACTTAGATGAAGAAGCGGCAAATTTAATGCGTTTTCAGCAAGCCTATCAAGCCTCTGCGCGGATCATGACGACTGCACAGCAGATTTTTGACACCTTATTATCCTCAGTGCGTTAGGAGATTTAACTATGCGATTATCATCCGCGCAGATTTTTAATCAAAGCATTACCAGTGTGCTGCAAAAGCAAACGGCGACCAGCAAAATTCTTGACCAATTGAGCAGTGGTAAGAAAGTCAATACTGCTGGTGATGATCCTGTGGCGTCACAGGGTATTGATAATCTGAATCAGAAAAATGCGCTAGTCGATCAGTTTATGAAAAATATTGACTATGCGACAAATCGTCTTGCTGTGGCAGAAAGTAAACTCGGTAGTGCTGAAGATTTAACTGGCTCTATGCGTGAGCAAGTTATGCGAGCGATAAACGGCACACTATCAGGAACTGAGCGGCAAATGATTGCCGAAGAGATGAAAGGCAGCTTAGAAGAATTGCTCTCTATTGCCAATAGTAAGGATGAATCTGGCAATTATATGTTCTCTGGTTTCAGTACCGATAAAGAACCTTTTGCTTTTGATAACTCGACGCCGCCTAAAATAGTGTATAGCGGCGACTCTGGCGTCAAAAATAGTTTAGTACAAACGGGTGTTGCCATGGGGACAAACATCCCTGGCGATAGCGCGTTTATGAAAGCACCCAATGGACTTGGTGATTATAGCGTCAATTATTTGGCCAGCCAGCAGGGGGAGTTTAGCGTTAAAACAGCAAAAATTGCTGATGCTGCAACTTATGTTGCTGATACATATACATTTAACTTCACTGATAATGGTGCTGGCGGTACTAACTTGCAAGTGCTCGATTCTGCAAGTAATCCTGTCGCAAACGTAGCTAACTTCGATGCCACTAATCCCATTAGTTTTAATGGTATAGAAGTTAAAATTGATGGAAAACCCAGCGCTGGCGATAGTTTCACCATGGAGCCGCAGGCCGAAGTCAGTATTTTCGATACGATCAGTAATGCGATTGCATTAATTGAAGACCCTAATTCTGCCAACACTCCCCAAGGTCGAGCTCAGTTGGCACAGATATTGAATAACATCGATAGTGGCGTCAATCAAATTAGTTCTGCCAGAAGTGTGGCGGGGAATAATCTGAAAGTTGTCGAGAGTTACAAAGAGACTCATACCGAGGAGAAAGTGGTGAACTCATCAGCGCTATCACTCTTGGAAGATCTCGATTATGCATCAGCGATTACGGAATTTGAAAAGCAACAGCTTGCATTGAACGCAGTCTCTAGCGTGTTTAGTAAGGTGGGTTCTGTTTCCCTGTTCGACTTTATTTAACAGAAAGCAAGTACCTATCCATCTGTAAGATAAATTGTTAAAAATTTAGCCAAGCTCCAAGCCTTGGCGGTATAACTAGGAAGAGGAACTCAACATGGCTATTACAGTAAATACCAACGTGACTTCAATGAAGGCACAAAAGAATTTAAATACTTCCAGTAGCGGTTTAGCGACCTCAATGGAACGTTTATCCAGTGGTCTACGCATTAACAGTGCGAAAGATGACGCCGCTGGTCTAGCCATTTCTAACCGCTTGAACAGCCAAGTGCGCGGTTTAGATGTGGGTATGCGTAACGCAAATGATGCGATTTCAATTGCTCAAATTGCCGAAGGTGCGATGCAAGAGCAAACCAATATGTTGCAGCGTATGCGTGATTTGACTGTTCAAGCAGAAAACGGTGCGAATAGCACTGATGACTTAACTGCATTGCAAAAAGAGATGGATCAATTAGCAGAAGAAATTACTGCTATAGGTGATAGTACGGCGTTTGGTAATACCAAATTAATGACTGGTGGATTTTCTGCGGGTAAAACCTTCCAAGTAGGGCACCAAGAAGCTGAGGATGTCATTATTTCGGTAGGGACAACCAATGCTGCAAGTTTATCTGTCAATTCGCTATCCGTAGCGACTTCTGCTGGTCGTTCAACTGCACTTGCGAATATTGATGCTGCCATTAAAACAATTGACAATCAACGAGCCAATTTAGGTGCGAAGCAAAACCGTTTGGCCTATAACATTAGTAACAGTGCTAATACTCAAGCCAACGTTGCTGATGCTAAGAGTCGTATCGTGGATGTCGATTTTGCGAAGGAAACTTCAGTTATGACTAAGAACCAAGTGTTACAACAAACGGGTTCTGCAATGCTTGCACAGGCTAACCAGTTACCTCAAGTTGCATTATCTCTTCTTGGTTAATGTTATTTGCGTGATGTTATATGAAGCACTTTTGCCTACTTGTTCTAGAATTATCTAGAAAAGTAGGCAAAGTTTTATAGGAGTTGATATTTATGTTTATGATAATTAGAGTTATTTTTTAAAATCAAGATATTTTAAAAAATAACTCTAAAGTTAAAAAAGATGCTGCCGTTAAATATACTGTAACCACTAAGACCCGCCTGGCTTAAGTAGACAGGCAAGTTCACAAGCCAGGTATAAAGAGGAAACGATCATGGCCATTACAGTAAACACAAACGTCACTTCATTAAAAGCTCAAAAGAATTTAAATACTTCCGCAGGCGGTTTGGCCACATCTATGGAACGTTTATCCAGTGGTCTGCGTATTAACAGTGCCAAAGATGACGCTGCTGGTTTAGCGATATCGAACCGACTAAACAGCCAAGTGCGTGGCCTTGATGTTGGTATGCGCAATGCTAACGATGCCATTTCAATCGCCCAGATTTCTGAAGGTGCGATGCAAGAACAGACTAACATGCTTCAACGTATGCGTGATTTGACAGTACAAGCAGAGAACGGTTCTAACAGTACTGACGATTTGACAGCATTGCAAAGCGAAATTGATGAACTGGCATTAGAAATTACAGCAATCGGTGATACAACTGCATTTGGTAGCACAAAATTACTGAATGGTGATTTCTCCGCAGGTAAGACCTTCCAAGTCGGACACCAAGAAGGCGAAGACATTACGATTTCAGTAAAAGCAACGAATGCTGGTGCGTTATCTGTTAATAGTTTGTCGGTTGCAAGTTCAGCTGGCCGTTCAACTGCACTCGCTGCGATTGATGCTGCCATTAAAACGATTGATAGTCAGCGTGCTAACTTAGGTGCTAAACAAAACCGTCTAGCATACAACATTAGTAACAGTGCTAATACTCAAGCCAACGTTGCTGATGCGAAGAGTCGAATTGTGGATGTGGATTTCGCGAAAGAAACATCACAAATGACCAAGAACCAAGTGTTGCAACAAACGGGTTCTGCAATGTTGGCCCAAGCCAACCAGTTACCTCAAGTGGCCTTGTCACTGCTGTAGTTTTAAGCAGAATAGTGAGAAAGTGATAAGGGAGGTTCGGTAACGGATCTCCCTTTGCCACTTTAAAAGGTTAATGTAGTTTTATAGGGTAATTTTAATGTAACCATTTAAAGTTATTACTAAATTTGCTGAGGTATGGCTATGGATATCAATATAGCAAGTTCACCTTCTATGCTTCACAGTAAGGTTGATTTAGCTCAAACGCCGCTAAAAGCATCTGCTCCAGATGCTGAATTAAAGCGAAATACGGCTATTGAACAAGCTGTGGAACAAGATGTAACGAAAAATGAACAGAATCCAAGTAAGCTGGCTCAAGTTGCCACAGAGTTGTCTGATATGATGTCTATGATGCGTAAAGGTTTAGCATTTAAGGTTGATGAGAACTCTGGACAAGCTGTTGTGACTGTACTTGACCGAGATACTGGTGATGTGATTAGACAAATGCCGAGTGAAGAAGCATTAGCCTTGGCAGAAAAACTATCAGAAGTCACAGGGCTTTTGATGAAAACAGAAGCATAAATATTTGTAAGTACGTTTGATTGAGAGGTCTATATGGCATTAACAGCGACAGGCATGGGATCTGGCCTTAAAATTAGTGAAATTGTGCAAGTTTTAGTTGATGCCGAAAAAACACCGAAAGAAGCGATGTTTAATAAAACGGAAGACAGCATCAAAGCAAAAGTTTCAGCTATGGGAACCTTAAAAAGTGCGTTGTCTACGTTTCAAGATGCCTTAAAAAAACTTCAAACTGGCGATGCCCTCAATCTGCGTAAGGTTTCTGTTAGTAATCAAACTTATTTGTCAGCAACAACAGACAAAACCGCACAAGCGGGTAGCTATGGTATTAAAGTTGAGCAACTTGCGGTAAATCATAAAATTGCTGGAAAAAACGTTGCAGATCCAGGATTACCTGTAGGTGAAGGGAGCCTTGATTTTGGTATCAATGGTAAGAATTTCTCCATTGATGTTTCGGCTACCGATTCACTTGCTGCCATTGCTAAAAAAGTTAATGAATCCCCAGATAATGCGGGCGTAACTGCAACTGTTATTACCAGTGATGCAGGCAGTCGATTGGTTTTTAGTTCAGATAAGTCAGGTGAAGACAATCAAATTAGTATTACAGCTAATGACACGACTGGAACTGGACTCAATGATATGTTCGGTGCTGGAAATATCTCCACGCTTCAAGATGCTAAAAATGCAGTTGTTTATATCGATAATCAGAAAGTTACCTCACAAACTAATGAAGTTAAAAATGCTATTGCAGGGGTGACGTTAAACTTAACTGATGCCGATGTTTCTAAGACGACTACGTTAAAAATTGAACAAGATGATGATGCAGTAAAGGCAAATGTAAAAGCTTTTGTCGATGCCTATAATAGTTTAGCGACTGCAGTTGATAAAATGTCATCCTATGATAAAGAGAAAAAAACAGCAGCTGCATTACAGGGCGACTCTATGATCCGTTCTATAGAATCGCAACTCCGAAGTATATCGAGTGAACGAGTGCCAACTGATAGCGGCAGTTCGATAGCATTATATGATATTGGTATAAAAACAGATAGATATGGTAAGTTGTCTGTTGATGATACTAAACTTAATAAAGTCATCTCTGAAGATATGGCCAGTGTTGAGGCATTATTCTCGACACCAGATAAAGGGCTTGCTAATCGCTTTAATGATCTTGCTGATAGTTATGTCAAGTCTCGAGGATTAATTGCGTCACGTCAAACCGGATATACTAATCAACAAAGCCAGCTTACTGATAGAAGAGAAGCTTTCACGCTTAAAATGGATCAACTAACAGCCCGTTTAACGAAGCAATTTAATGCGATGGATCTTGTCGTTGGAAAACTAAATCAGCAGAGCAGTGGTCTTGTTGATCGTTTGAATTCGCTTCCTGGAGCTGTTAAAAAACGATAGTGAAATTATAAATGAGTAAGGGGAGTATAAGTGAAACAACTCGATGAGCTT
Source organism: Shewanella sp. SM68 (assembly GCF_025653925.1). Taxonomy (NCBI): domain Bacteria; kingdom Pseudomonadati; phylum Pseudomonadota; class Gammaproteobacteria; order Alteromonadales; family Shewanellaceae; genus Shewanella; species Shewanella sp. SM68. The sequence goes on along the minus strand of NZ_JAKKRU010000008.1, from coordinate 140,639 downwards.
AATGTCCTTTTGAGTGAAAATTTAAATAAACTGACTCAGCTTCCTGCTGAAGAGCCTCAATCTGACGAGTTGGTGTCGAACTTGCAAGTACTGGTTGGAGAGCGTCAAATTTTACTCAATGTATTAGTGGCTGATGCTAATATGACAGATGTTGATTATCTTCAACATCAGCTTGAACTTACTCAAGAGTACACAAGTAAAGCAAGTGTTGTTATGGCAGATAGACAAGCATTATTACATGCAGGTAATAAGAATAAGCGCCAGATTAGTGTTTATGAGACTATAGATTTAAACAGGTAGGTGTTTATGAGAGGATCACTGCAATCGTATCGTAAGGTGTCTTTAGAGAGTGAAATTACTGTTGCGTCACCACATCGTATTATTCAGCTTATGTTTGCGGGGGCACTGCAACGTTTAGCACAAAGTCGTCTTGCGATTGAACAAAATGACTTGTCTAATAAAGGTATGTACATTGGCAAAGCTATTGGGATTATTACTGGTTTAAACAATAGCCTAGATATGGATGCTGGTGGCCAGATAGCTAGAAATTTGAGTGATTTATATGACTTTATGTTGCGTAGAATTTCTGAAGCTAACGTAAATAATGATGTGAAAGCGATTGATGATGTATGTGATATTTTACGTACTATCAAAGAAGGTTGGGATGCAATTCCTGCAGATAAACATAATATTTCTGCGCATTCTGAAGCGGGTTAATATCTTATTTCGTTATTAAAAATAGACGCACTGGTTGCGTCTTTTTTTTGGCTAAAAGTCAAAGTATTGACGTTTTAGACTAGAATCATGATGTAAATGAACTAAAATCAATTCAGTTTGGCATAAACCTCATCTGAGGCTTGCTTCTCGTCTGCTGATAATACAATATTCATCACAAGTAGTGATGGTGGCACAGATTGTTACATTGAATTTGTTAAGCTTTTACAGCAACTAATCATAAATAATTAATGCGAATTAATACATATTAGAGCTTTACGGCCTACTGAATGATGCAAACAGATCAACGAATTTTACTTATCGGCCCTCCATCAGAGCGATTAAATCGCCTGTGTTGCATTTTGGATTTTTTAGGTGAGCAATTTGTACAAATTGACACCGAAAAATTAAGTGCTAGCCTCCAAGATACCCGTTTTCGAGCTTTAGTTATCCTAACTGATGTTATGGATGCTGATGGGCTTAAAAACATCGCAGGTCAACATCCATGGCAACCTATGCTGTTGCTTGGCAATGTTGACGATCTGCAAGTGTCTAATATTCTTGGACATATAGAAGAACCTTTAACGTATCCTCAGCTCACTGAATTATTACACTTTTGCCAAGTATTCGGTCAAGTTAAACGGCCTCAAGTCCCTACTAGTGCGAATCAAACAAAGTTATTCAGAAGCTTAGTGGGACGCAGTGATGGTATTGCGAATGTGAGGCACTTGATAAATCAAGTAGCAACATCTGAGGCAACCGTGCTTGTTCTGGGTCAATCAGGTACAGGTAAAGAAGTGGTCGCCCGTAATATCCATTATTTGTCTGAGCGCCGTGATGGTCCGTTTATCCCTGTTAACTGTGGTGCGATACCGCCTGAGTTATTAGAGAGTGAGCTATTTGGTCATGAGAAAGGGTCATTTACTGGGGCAATCTGTTCTCGTAAAGGCCGTTTTGAATTAGCTGAAGGTGGTACACTATTTCTCGATGAAATAGGAGACATGCCACTACAAATGCAAGTTAAATTACTCCGTGTGCTGCAAGAGCGGGTATTTGAGCGCGTTGGTGGTACTAAGACAATTAATGCTGATGTACGCGTAGTTGCTGCGACACATAGAGATTTAGAAACCATGATCAGCGTTAATGAGTTCCGTGAGGATCTTTATTACCGCCTAAACGTATTCCCGATTGAAATGCCCGCGTTGTGTGATCGCAAGGACGATGTGCCTTTGCTATTACAAGAGTTAGTTAGCCGAGTCTATAACGAAGGCCGTGGTAAGGTGCGTTTTACGCAGCGTGCGATAGAGTCTCTGAAAGAACATGCTTGGTCGGGCAACGTGCGCGAGCTGTCTAATTTAGTCGAACGCCTCACCATTTTATATCCGGGTGGACTGGTCGATGTTAACGATTTACCTGTCAAATATCGCCATATCGATGTGCCCGAATATTGTGTAGAGATGAGTGAAGAGCAACAGGAACGTGATGCTTTAGCTTCTATCTTTAGCGATGAAGAGCCGGTTGAAATCCCTGAAACGCGTTTCCCTAGTGAGCTGCCGCCTGAAGGTGTGAACCTTAAGGATTTGTTAGCAGAACTAGAAATAGACATGATACGTCAGGCGCTAGAGCTACAAGATAATGTCGTAGCTCGCGCTGCTGAAATGCTTGGAATACGCCGTACAACGCTTGTAGAAAAAATGCGTAAGTACGGAATGACAAAAGATTAGTTTTCTATTTTATTGTTATATAAGTTGTTTTAACCTCTAAAGTTCAATTTCCAATTTGGCATAGATACTGCAGTCACCCCGTCATAAGCAATTTTTTGACGGAGTGACTATGTCAGCCAACCCACTAGCGCAAATTGAGTCATTCAAGCACACTAGCAAACAATGGAACCAACTGCGTGAGGCCGCTAATATGTCCAATCGAATGGAGCATATTTTACAGGCTATGCCATCCGGCGTGGTGATTATCAATGGCGACGGTATAGTCACGGATGCTAATCCGGTAGCAGTTGAATTACTTGAGCGCTCCTTGTGTGGTGTTCGCTGGATTGATGTGATCCACAGTGCCTTTGCGCCACAGGACGATGATGGCCACGAAGTGTCACTGCGTAATGGCCGCCGCGTTAAATTAGCGATTACGCCATTGACGCCAGAGCCTGGTCAATTAATTGTGCTAACTGATCTGACTGAAACTCGGTTATTACAGAAAAATATCTCCCATTTACAACGTTTATCTGCACTGGGCAAGATGGTAGCAACTTTGGCTCATCAGGTGCGCACGCCTTTATCAGCCGCTTTGTTATACGCTTCAAACCTTGCGAGTCCGAAGTTATCCGATGCCGCTAAAGCTAAATTCCAACAAAAACTTGTTGATAGACTCAATGAACTCGAGCGGCAGGTTAACGACATGCTATTGATGGCGAAAGGCCGTCAGGATGAACTTGGAGATCTAATCTCGTTGGCTGAGGTTATCGACAATGTTTTGGCAAATTGTGAGCCAATAGCGGCAAAGCAAGGCTGTGACTTGTTATTTGATGATGCGTCAAGCAGCTCGATGTTAGCTAATTCCAATGCATTAAGCTCGGCGATTAATAATTTAGTCATGAACAGCATAGAAGCCGGAGCAACTGAAATTCGTATCCAAGCGAAGGAAGAGGGCGAACGGTTATTATTGGACGTCATCGATAATGGTAAAGGCTTAGACGCCACTATGCAGCAGAAGGTATTTGAACCTTTCTTTACGACTAAGTCGCAGGGAACTGGGCTTGGGTTAGCCGTTGTGCAATCTGTGGTGCGCAATCATGGGGGGCAACTGCAACTCAGTTGTTTACCGAATAAAGGCTGTACTGTGTCTTTAGTATTCCCACGGGCTAAATCCGCGGTGATATTACCTTTGGAGATTACCCATGTCTGAAGCAAAGTTATTGCTCGTTGAGGATGATGCTTCATTACGTGAAGCCTTGTTGGATACCTTAATGCTGGCTCAGTATGAGTGTGTTGATGTTGCCTCCGGTGAAGACGCTATTTTAGCCTTGAAACAACATCAGTTTGATTTAGTTATTAGCGATGTGCAGATGCAAGGTATTGGTGGTTTAGGTTTATTGAACTACCTGCAGCAGCATCATCCTAAGTTGCCAGTGCTGTTGATGACGGCCTACGCGACTATTGGTAGCGCGGTGAACGCTATAAAATTAGGCGCTGTTGATTATTTAGCTAAACCTTTTGCACCAGAAGTGTTACTCAATCAAGTCTCACGCTATTTGCCATTAAAACAAAATGTGGATCAGCCCGTCGTCGCTGATGAAAAAAGTTTAGCCTTATTAGCACTTGCTCAACGGGTTGCCGCCTCCGATGCCTCTGTCATGATCTTAGGTCCTAGCGGTTCGGGTAAAGAGGTTTTGGCCCGTTATATTCATCAACACAGTAGCCGTGCTAATCAAGCCTTTGTGGCCATTAACTGTGCCGCTATTCCTGAGAACATGCTCGAAGCCACCCTTTTTGGTTATGAAAAGGGGGCATTTACGGGGGCTTATCAAGCGTGTCCGGGGAAATTTGAGCAGGCTCAAGGTGGCACTTTGCTGCTCGATGAAATCTCTGAGATGGATTTAGGCTTACAAGCTAAGTTGTTGCGGGTTTTGCAAGAGCGTGAAGTTGAGCGTTTAGGTGGCCGTAAAACCATTAAATTGGATGTGCGCGTGCTTGCCACATCCAATCGTGATTTAAAGGCAGTGGTCGCAGCTGGCAGATTTAGGGAAGATCTCTACTATCGAATTAACGTATTTCCTTTAGCTTGGCCTGCGTTAAGTCAACGTCCTGCAGATATTTTACCTCTTGCGCGTCATTTACTGGCTAAACATGCTAAGGCATTGAATGTTGCCGATGTGCCTGAGTTGGATGAGAATGCGCGTCGACGTTTATTGAGTCATCGCTGGCCTGGGAACGTACGTGAACTCGACAATGTGATCCAGCGTGCTTTGATATTAAGAGCTGGTCAATTGATCACTGCCAATGACATTATTATCGATGCGCAGGATGTGATTTTAAGCGGTGAAGATCTAGACCCATTTTCTTCTGAGCCAGACGGTTTAGGTGAAGAGCTCAAAGCTCAAGAACATGTGATTATTTTAGAGACCCTTAATCAATGCCAAGGAAGTCGTAAGTTAGTCGCCGAAAAGCTAGGAATTAGCGCACGAACCCTAAGATACAAGATGGCAAGGATGCGTGATATGGGGATCCAACTGCCAAATTAGTCTATAAATTCAAGTTATCATCTCGCAGCCTCCACATTGAGTGTGAGGCTGTATTTATTAAAATACACAACCGTAAAAGTGGCTCATTTCATCCAAAATCCTTAGATATTGACATCTTCTTATCCCGTCAATTTATTATCAATCACGACCATCTGAAAACTTGGCCGTTATTTTGCATTGTCCCGTTATCGGTATTTTGATCGTCAAGAATTCGACGACTGGGAGCTCAGCATGCAAATAGGCGCAAATTCATTCCTGCAGGAAATGCAGAAACTCCAAGGCGAAATAACGCCGTCGTTTGGCGTTCAGCCAAATATCATGCAGCAAGTGAATAACACCAGTGGTGCAGACTTCGGTCAGTTGCTATCGCAAGCCGTCGGCAATGTCAGCGGCTTACAGTCTGCATCGTCAAACCTCGCGACACGTTTAGAGATGGGTGATACTACCGTTTCTTTATCGGACACTGTGATTGCCCGTGAGAAAGCAAGTGTCGCTTTCGAGGCGACAGTGCAAGTGCGTAATAAGCTTGTCGAAGCCTACAAAGAAATAATGAGCATGCCTGTCTAGGCCAGTGAATAACCCAATTAGCAGGTACGAATCGTGAGTACAGAAATGATTGTCGGATCCAATTCCGGTTTAGCTGACCAAGGTGTCCAGCAAGAACATAAGTCAGGAATGATGGGAAATCTTGGCGGTGTCGATATGATGCGCCAAGTGACTATGATTTTAGCCTTAGCGATTTGTTTAGCCTTGGCGGTCTTTGTCATGCTGTGGGCACAGGAGCCAGAGTATCGTCCATTGGGTAAAATGGAAACTCAGGAAATGGTTCAAGTGCTAGATGTACTTGATAAAAATAAAGTTAAGTACCAAATCGACGTGGACGTTATTAAAGTTCCTGAAGATAAATATCAAGAAGTCAAAATGATGTTGAGCCGTGCAGGTATCGACAGTCCTGCAGCCAACCAAGATTTTTTAAATAGAGACAGTGGTTTTGGTGTCAGCCAACGCATGGAACAGGCTCGTCTTAAGCATAGCCAAGAAGAAAACCTCGCCCGTGCGATTGAGCAACTACAAAGTGTCAGCCGTGCCAAAGTCATTCTTGCGTTACCTAAAGAAAACGTCTTCGCCCGCAATGCCTCTAAACCGAGTGCAACTGTGGTGATCAATACCCGTCGCGGTGGCTTAGGCCAAGGTGAAGTCGATGCTATCGTCGATATTGTTGCTTCTGCAGTACAAGGTTTAGAACCATCAAGGGTGACGGTAACTGACTCTAACGGCCGTTTATTGAACTCTGGCAGTCAAGATGGCGCGTCTGCGACGGCTCGCCGTGAACTTGAATTAGTACAGCAAAAAGAAGCTGAATATCGCACTAAGATTGAATCGATTCTGGTGCCAATTTTAGGTCCTGATAATTTTACCTCTCAAGTCGACGTCAGTATGGATTTTACTGCTGTTGAGCAAACATCTAAGCGTTTTAACCCTGATTTACCGGCACTGCGCAGTGAAATGACCGTTGAAAATAACACCACTGGCGGCTCTTCTGGTGGGATCCCTGGCGCGTTATCCAATCAACCGCCAATGGAGTCTAATATTCCAGAAGATGCAACAAAAGCGGCAGAGTCAGCAACGGCTGCAACAGGTAATTCGCACCGCGAAGCGACCCGTAACTTTGAATTAGATACCACCATTAGCCATACTCGCCAGCAAGTTGGTGCAGTGCGCCGCATTAGTGTGTCAGTCGCGGTGGACTTTAAACCTGGTGCCGCTGGAGAAAATGGTCAAGTAGCCCGTGTTGCCCGTACCGAACAAGAACTGACCAATATCCGTCGTTTGCTTGAAGGCGCGGTTGGTTTTAGCTCACAACGGGGTGATGTGCTGGAAGTGGTAACCGTTCCCTTTATGGATCAATTGGTTGAAGATTTACCCGCACCTGAGCTTTGGGAGCAACCTTGGTTTTGGCGTGCGATTAAGCTTGGTATTGGTGCGCTAGTGATTTTGGTGCTGATTTTAGCTGTGGTACGTCCTATGCTGAAACGCTTAATCTATCCTGACAGTGTGAATATGCCTGAGGATGGCAGATTAGGTAATGAATTAGCAGAAATTGAGGACCAATATGCGGCTGATACGCTAGGGATGCTCAATACTCAAGAGGCGGAATACAGTTATGCTGACGATGGTTCAATTCATATCCCTAATCTTCACAAAGATGATGATATGATTAAAGCTATCCGTGCGCTCGTGGCGAATGAGCCTGAGCTCTCTACTCAAGTCGTGAAAAACTGGTTACAAGACAATGGCTGAGAATAAAACGAAAGAAGTGGCTCCTGCGGCCGCACCTGCCTTTAATATCAAAGATATTAGTGGCGTTGAAAAGACCGCTATTTTACTCCTCAGTTTGAGTGAGGCTGATGCTGCATCCATTTTAAAACACTTAGAGCCGAAGCAAGTGCAAAAAGTGGGTATGGCCATGGCGGCAATGGATGAGTTTGGTCAGGAAAAAGTTATCGGGGTACATAAGCTGTTTCTTGATGATATTCAAAAGTATTCTTCAATTGGTTTCAACAGTGAAGAGTTCGTCCGTAAAGCCTTAACTGCTGCGCTGGGTGAAGATAAAGCGGGTAATCTGATTGAACAGATTATCATGGGCAGTGGCGCTAAAGGTTTGGACTCGTTGAAGTGGATGGATGCGCGCCAAGTGGCGACCATTATTCAAAACGAACATCCACAGATCCAAACCATTGTTTTGTCTTATCTAGAACCCGATCAAGCGGCGGAAATTTTTGGTCAATTCCCTGAGAATACCCGCTTAGACTTGATGATGCGCATTGCAAATCTTGAAGAAGTGCAGCCTGCTGCACTGCAAGAGCTGAATGACATCATGGAGAAACAGTTTGCCGGTCAAGGTGGCGCCCAGGCCGCGAAAATGGGTGGCTTAAAAGCGGCCGCCAACATAATGAACTACTTAGACACGGGTATCGAAAGCCAGTTGATGGAAACCATGCGCGAGTCTGATGAAGAAATGGCGCAGCAAATCCAAGATTTGATGTTTGTATTTGAAAACTTAATCGATGTCGATGACCGCGGTATTCAAGCCCTGTTGCGTGAAGTGCAGCAAGATGTACTGATGAAGGCGCTCAAAGGTACAGATGATCAGCTGAAAGAAAAAATCTTGGGTAACATGTCAAAACGTGCCGCTGAATTATTGCGTGATGATCTTGAAGCCATGGGCCCAATTCGCATCAGTGAAGTGGAAGTCGCCCAAAAAGAAATCCTGTCTATTGCTCGTCGCTTAAGTGACAGCGGCGAAATCATGTTAGGCGGCGGTGGTGGCGATGAGTTCCTCTAATCCGAGCGACAATAAATTGTTGAATAAGGTCTTGAGCGAAGGAGATGTCGAATTTAGTCACTGGGCGCTGCCAGATGTGACTGAAGCCGATGATGACTCTATCTCAAATCTGTTCGGCCATTCAAATCATCAAGCCGCTAAGTCGACTACAGTGGAAAGTGTTTCTCCACCGACTATTGCTGAGATTGAAGACATTCGCGCCCAAGCCGAAGAAGAAGGCTTTAGCGAAGGTAAGCAGCAAGGGTATGAGCAAGGGCTAGAAAAAGGGCGTTTAGAAGGGTTAGAGCAGGGCCATACTGAAGGGTTCTCCCAAGGGCATGAGCAAGGATTAGAAACCGGTTTAGCCCAAGCAAAAATATTGCTCTCGCGTTTTGAAACCTTATTAGCCCAATTTGAAAAACCATTGCAATTGCTCGATGGCGATATTGAACTCTCGCTACTAAACCTGAGTATGACATTAGCGAAATCTGTCATTGGCCACGAATTAAAAACTCATCCAGAACAAGTGCTTTCGGCATTGCGCTTAGGTATAGAATCGCTGCCGATAAAAGAACAAACGGTCACAATCCGCTTGCATCCTGACGATGTTATTTTAGTCGAACAACTTTATTCCAGCGCTCAATTGACCCGCAGTAAGTGGGAACTTGAAGTTGACCCTTCCTTAAGTCCAGGTGACTGTATTCTCAGTAGTCATCGTTCTTTAGTGGATTTGACCCTCGCATCGCGTATCGATGCTGTATTTGAGTCCTTACGGAACCAACATGCTCACTTAAGTGACAAGCAGCGTCAACTGCAAGAGGCGATAGAGGTTGAAGATACCGCAAAACACATTGCTGCTTCTGAGGCTGTGGGATCAGAGCTTGATGATCAGGTTGTCGATACGGTTTCTCAACATGCTGAGGATATACAATTTGCCTCAAACACAGGTGAGCAATTAGAGGCAGAATCAGATGCAAAATCGCCAACATCAACTGCTGAATAGGCTTAATCATCATCAGGGTAAGGTGCCGCCATTTCGCGCTGTGGCCAGTGGTCAACTGGTGCGTGTTGTCGGCTTAACCTTAGAAGCAAGCGGTTGCCGTGCGCCTGTGGGCAGTTTATGTTCGATCGAAACCATGGCGGGCGAGTTAATAGCCGAGGTGGTCGGGTTTGATGGCGAACTATTATATTTAATGCCCATTGAAGAATTGCGTGGTGTATTGCCTGGTGCGCGGGTTGTGCCTTTGGGGGAACAAACTGGACTCAATGTTGGTTTATCCCTGCTAGGACGCGTACTCGATGGTAACGGCGTGCCTTTAGATGGTTTAGGCGCGTTGCAAACGGACCAACAAGCGCCAAGACATAGCGCTGCCATTAATCCTTTATCTCGCCGTGCTATTACTGAACCGCTGGACGTTGGCGTTCGCGCTATCAACGCTATGCTGACCGTGGGCAAAGGCCAACGTATGGGCTTGTTTGCGGGCTCAGGTGTCGGTAAGAGTGTACTCTTAGGTATGATGACTCGCGGTACTACCGCCGACATTATTGTGGTTGGGCTAGTGGGTGAGCGTGGCCGGGAAGTGAAAGAGTTTATTGAGGAAATTCTTGGTGAGAAAGGTCGAGCGCGTTCAGTCGTTGTTGCTGCGCCTGCGGATACATCGCCTCTGATGCGCCTTCGCGCCTGTGAAACCTCTACTCGTATTGCCGAATATTTCCGCGATTTAGGCTATAACGTTTTATTGCTTATGGACAGTTTAACGCGCTACGCCCAAGCGCAGCGGGAAATTGCTTTGGCTGTGGGTGAACCGCCTGCGACTAAAGGTTATCCGCCCTCTGTGTTTGCAAAATTGCCACGTTTAGTTGAGCGCGCCGGAAACGGTGGCCCTGGACAAGGTTCAATTACGGCATTTTATACTGTGTTGACGGAAGGAGACGATCAACAGGATCCCATTGCCGATGCTTCGCGGGCGATCCTCGATGGTCACATTGTCTTGTCACGTTCGCTTGCGGATTCGGGGCACTATCCTGCAATTGATATTGAAGCTTCTATTAGCCGAGTCGCGCCTATGGTGATTTCCAATGAACATTTGGAGGCTATGCGCCGCGTGAAACAAACCTATTCTTTGTATCAGCAAAATCGAGATTTGATTTCTATTGGGGCCTATGCCCAAGGAAGCGATCCTCGCATTGATAATGCGATACGACTGCAGCCAGCAATGAATGCTTTTTTGCGACAAACCATGCGTGATGCATTTAGCTTTGCCGATAGCCAAGTCATGCTTGGGCAACTTGCTGCACAGTGCAAATAATGGCGTCATCGAATTAATCGAGGTCTAGTATGGCTAACGCCGATCCCTTGTTGTTAGTGTTAAAGCTTGCCAATGATGCCGAAGAACAAGCGGCTTTATTGTTAAAATCTGCGCAGTTAGAGTGTCAAAAACGGTTGAATCAACTCAGTGCTCTAAATAACTATCGCTTAGAATACATGAAGCAAATGCAATCCCAGCAAGGTCAAGCCATTAGTGCTAGTCACTATCACCAGTTTCACCGTTTTATTCGTCAGATTGATGACGCTATTATCCAGCAAAATCGCGTCGTAGCCGACGGTGAAAAGCAAAAAGAATATCGACAACAACATTGGTTGGAAAAGCAAAAAAAACGTAAGGCAGTAGAATTACTCTTAGCCAGTAAAGAGAAGAAGCGTCAAGTGGTTGAACAAAAAAGGGAGCAAAAAATGACCGATGAATTTGCTTCCCAGCAATTTTATCGCCGTCATCAACGTTAGTGAAATGATAGGCATCTTTACTGCTCGCGAGCCGGATAGGCTCTTTAGTTTTTTGTATTGATGGCATAAGCATCAATTTGACACCTCCCAGAGTTAATTCTTTTCGATATGCTGTCGTAAAACCTGATGTTTTGGCATCTTATTTGCTTTGATTTAGTCCATGACCCTGCAACCGCAGTGTTTAATTGACGTTTCTACCTAGCCATTTTCTTTTTTTGCTGGGTGATGTTTGGGAGCACTTATGCAACAAATGACCAATATCCTGTTAAGTAAAACAGGCAACTCTGCGGCCAATTCCGCTAAGACATCTTCCCAAGAGTCTAATAATGAAGACTTTTCATCTACACTTGCGTCAGTCACCGCTAGCTCATTTTCTATTTCTGCGTCTAAAAAAACCATTGCTAACACTGATGATACTGTGCAGGTTACCTCTGCGGATAAAGTAAAAGATGACGATATATCAACTGATGACGCCGACGTAAATCTCATTTTTGCCCAAATTAGCATGGCAAATGATATGAAGAAAACGGCATCAGATGGAGATAGTTTGCCGCTAGCATTTTTAAATGCTGAAGAAGATATAACTGGTGAAGAAAATATTGATACTTCATCAGCGTTATTAATCGGCTCAGCATTGGCATCTACTGTTTCTGCTGAGATTGAACTGGCATCAGATATAGATGCCGATGACGCGGGTTTTTCTGCTGAATTACAAAAGTTAGTTTCTACTAGCCCAGATATGGCAGCAATTTCAATCGCAGATGACGTGAAACCATCTTCTTTGACTGATAAGTCACTCGTACAAATTCTCCCCATAGACCCAAATATACTTGAAGTGTCAGCGGATAGTGATGCTGTGATTGATCCAAATTTGACCGATGACGCTTCAGAATTACCTTTAGAAGACACTGAGCTTGTCTCTGCCACTGAAGTCGGGGTGAGTATAGATGAGTCTTTAGTTGAGAATGAGGTCACACTTAATGCTGTGATTAATCAAGCGGGCTTAGCGAACAGTGCAACGATAAAGTCGGCAACCAACACTGCGGCAAAAGCAACGACTAGTAGCTCGACAGTGAATAGTCCCAATACGGCTAATATCGCGACCTCGGGAAATACTTTCGACCTGAATACCTTAGGCTCTTCAACTTCATCTGAACCATTAGATACAACATCTGTAACAGAAAGTGATCTTGATGGGAGTCCCAATTCCGATTTGGCTGCTAACCTATTACTGAAAGATGCTAAATTAACGGTTGCGATGGATATTCCCAGAGACGAAAGTTTTATGGATGATAGTAATACTTTCTCAGAACTTAAGTCGACATCATCCATACAGACACTCTCGATGTCACAATTAAATCGCCAAGAAACCATGCAAGTTCAGCTGTCATTGCGTCAAGGAGTAGAACAGCAAAACCAAATGCAGGAGATGATCCAACGATTTTCACCTGTAATGAAGCAGCAATTGATTACTATGGTGAGTCAAGGCATCCAACATGCGGAAATCCGGCTCGATCCCCCTGAGCTTGGGCATATGTTGGTAAAGATCCAAGTGCATGGCGACCAAACCCAAGTACAGTTCCATGTTACTCAGCCGCAAACGCGTGATCTGGTTGAACAAGCTATGCCAAGATTACGTGAGTTATTGCAAGAGCAAGGGATGCAGTTGGCTGACAGCCATGTTTCTCAAGGCGATCAAGGTGAGCGTCGGGAAGGTAGTTTCGGTGATGGCGGCAGTTCAAATGCGGCTGATATGGATGAAATCTCGGCAGAAGAGTTACATTTAGGTTTAAATCAAGCGATTAGTGTAACTTCAGGTATAGATTATTACGCTTAAGCAGGTAACCTATAGCAATGACTGACATAATTACGTTTCAAATAAAACTGTAATGAGTTTCCGCCTAAATTAAAGAGAATAGTGATGGCTAAGGAAGAATCGTTAGAACTTGAAAGTACTGAAGAGCCTAAGAGTAAGAAGAAACTATTTATTTTTGCTGGTGTAGGCGTTTTAGTCGCGCTGTTAATCGGTGGCGGCGTCTGGTTCTTTATGGGAAGCAGTACCGAAGAGGTTCCCGCCGTAGCAGCAGATAGTGCTGTTCAGGCTGAAGTACCAGCATCAGGAGAAGTAGCTACCGCATCATACGTGCCTATGCCGCGTCCTTTCTTATTCAACTTACCTGGGCCTGATAGGGCTCGTTTAGTTGAGATTAAAGTGCAGCTGATGGTGCGTGGTACCGATGATGATGTGCTAACACAAAAACATATTCCGCTGATTGAAGATGCGCTTTTAACGACCTTTAGTGGTGCAGATGTGCAAAAGCTCAGCACGCAAGCGGGGAAAGATGAGTTACGGCAGTTAGCACTTTTGAGTGTGCAAAATACTCTACAGTCAGTAACTGGGCGTAAGGTTGTCGAGAAAGTACTATTTACCGGTTTTGTAATGCAATAACCCTTTAACTTCAGCACCAAAAGAGGCGAAGGCAATATAGTGAGTGATTTATTAAGCCAAGACGAAATTGATGCGCTATTGCACGGGGTTGATGACGTCGATGATGACGAAATTGACGCTGTTGGAGAAGATGCCCGTTCCTACGATTTCTCTTCCCAAGATCGAATAGTTCGTGGGCGTATGCCGACGCTGGAAATCGTGAATGAGCGTTTTGCGCGCCATTTGCGCATTAGTATGTTTAATATGATGCGCCGAGCGGCCGAAGTGTCGATCAACGGTGTACAGATGCTCAAGTTTGGTGAGTACGTACATACGCTTTTTGTTCCTACTAGCTTGAATATGGTGCGTTTTAGCCCGCTCAAAGGCACAGCATTGATCACCATGGAAGCGCGACTGGTGTTTATCCTAGTAGATAACTTCTTTGGGGGTGATGGGCGTTTCCATGCCAAGATTGAAGGGCGAGAATTTACGCCGACAGAAAGACGAATAGTACAGTTACTGCTTAAGATTATATTTGAAGATTATAAAGATGCTTGGGCGCCCGTAATGGATGTTGAGTTTGATTATTTGGACTCTGAAGTCAATCCCGCCATGGCGAACATTGTTAGTCCTACCGAAGTTGTGGTGATTAATTCATTCCATATTGAAGTCGATGGAGGTGGTGGTGATTTTCATATCACTATGCCTTACTCCATGATTGAACCTATCCGAGAGTTACTCGATGCGGGTGTGCAAAGTGACAAGCAAGATACTGATATGCGTTGGTCACAGGCATTGCACGATGAAATCATGGATGTGAAGGTCGGGTTCGATGCCAATATTGTTGAACATGAATTAACTCTCAAAGAGGTTATGAATTTTAAAGCGGGCGATATTATTCCTATTGAGTTACCCGAGTTTATCATGATGAAAATCGAGGATTTACCGACATATCGTTGTAAAATGGGCCGTTCTAGAGATAACCTAGCGCTTAAAATATGTGAGAAAATCCCTCGGCCAGAGACAGTTAAATCTGAGCTGCAATTGGTGACGCGTAAGGGTAAATCTCGTGATATATCAGAATTATAAGGTGAAGTAAGATGAGCACAGACGATACGGATGATTGGGCTGCAGCAATGGCAGAACAAGCGTTAGAAGAAGCCAACGCAATTGAACTCGATGAGCTGGTTGATGATTCAAGACCTATTTCTAAGGCTGAAGCGGCTAAGTTAGATACAATTTTAGATATTCCTGTCACCATTTCGATGGAAGTGGGCCGTAGCTATATTAGTATTCGAAACTTATTACAACTTAACCAAGGTTCTGTGGTTGAGTTAGATAGAGTTGCAGGTGAACCGTTAGATGTGATGGTCAATGGCACGCTTATCGCTCACGGTGAAGTGGTGGTGGTAAACGATAAATTCGGTATTCGCTTAACGGATGTGATCAGTCAAACTGAGCGAATTAAAAAGCTTAAATAATACGAGATGTAAAAGTCGTTGGAACTTTAAATGAGCACATCGGTAATACAGAGTTTAGTGGTAGCGGTTCAAGCGAGCGCCGATAGCCTCGGTGGGGAAGGCGCAGCGAATATTGCTTCAATAGCGCCTGCTGCAAACATGGCTGAACCTTCTCAAGTTGCGACCTTAGCAAGTATGTTAGGTGGCTTGATTCTGGTTTTATTATTAATTTTCGCGTTAGCTTATTTACTGAGAAGGTTTAATTTAGTCCCCACGACCAATAGCGTACTAAAGACCATTGCTGTGACTTCCCTCGGTCAAAAAGAGCGTTTAGTCTTGGTTCAGGTGGGCGAACAGCAATATTTGCTTGGGGTTAGCTCGCAGCAGGTGAGTTTGATTGATAAGTTAGCTGAACCTATCCATCTAGAAGCTGATTCGTTTGCGAGTCGATTACGTCAGGCGAAATTAAAACAATGACAATACGTATTCTCGCGTTAATTGGGTTAGTTATGCTGCTATTGATGCCGTCAGCATGGGCCGCAGATGGCGTCTTACCTGCTGTAACAGTAACAACGGCGCCAGACGGCTCAACGGAATATTCGGTCACAATGCAGATTTTACTGCTGATGACATCGCTGAGTTTTTTACCTGCGATGCTCATCATGTTGACCTCTTTCACGCGGATTATCATTGTCCTGTCGATATTACGCCAAGCCATTGGATTACAACAGACTCCATCTAATCAAGTCTTAATTGGCATGAGTTTGTTCATGACTTTTTTTATCATGGCACCGGTATTCGACCGGATTTATGATGAAGGGGTGAAGCCTTATATCGATGAGCAATTAACCTTGCAGCAAGCGTTTGATAAAGGGAAAGAGCCGCTGAGAGGCTTTATGTTGGGCCAAGTAAGAACGACGGATTTAAAGACCTTTATTGAGATTTCTGGCTATAAGGATATTAAGTCTCCCGAAGAAGCACCTATGAGTGTGTTAGTGCCCGCTTTCATTACCAGTGAGTTAAAAACCGCATTTCAGATTGGCTTTATGCTATTTGTGCCTTTTTTAGTACTCGATTTAGTGGTGGCGAGTATCTTGATGGCTATGGGTATGATGATGTTATCTCCCATGATAGTGTCGCTGCCGTTTAAGATCATGTTGTTTGTGCTCGTAGATGGTTGGAGCTTAGTTCTCGGGACATTAGCGAATAGTTTCGGATAGCCAAGGGAGAGTAAACACATGAGTCCTGAGGCGCTAATTGATATTTTTCGTGAAGCTCTCGCTGTTATCGTTATGATGGTGTCTGCTATTGTGTTGCCAGGGTTGGGGATAGGGTTAATCGTTGCTGTGTTTCAAGCGGCGACTTCTATTAACGAGCAGACCTTAAGTTTCCTTCCGCGTTTGTTAGTGACACTTTTTGGCCTAATGTTTATGGGACATTGGTTAGTTGAAACCCTGATGGACTTTTTCATCGAGATGGTGAATCGCATTCCTCAAGTGATAGGCTAACGCGATGGAGCTGCTGCTCGATACCTTAATGCAAACCATTGCCGCTTATATTTGGCCATTGTTTCGCGTCGCGAGCATGTTGATGGTCATGGTAGTATTTGGGGCGGCAACGACACCAACACGAGTTCGCTTATTATTGGCGATGGCAATTACCTTTGCGATAGCACCCGTTCTTCCTCCAACTCAAAATGTGGATTTATTTTCGTTAAGCGCAGTATTCATCACGGCGCAGCAAATTATTATCGGTGTTGCCATGGGGTTTGTGACTCAAATGGTGATGCAAGTCTTTGTGCTCACTGGACAGATCATTGGTATGCAGACCAGTTTAGGCTTTGCCTCTATGGTTGACCCTGGTTCTGGCCAACAAACACCAGTTATTGGTAACTTTTTTCTTTTATTGGCGACATTGATTTTCTTAGCTGTGGACGGCCATCTTTTGATGATCCGTATGCTAGTGGCAAGCTTTGAAACTTTGCCGATTTCTAATCAAGGCTTAACACTGACAAGTTATCGATCGCTGGCTGATTGGGGGTCGTATATGTTTGGTGCGGCACTCACTATGTCGATATCTGCGATTATCGCCTTGTTATTAGTCAACTTGTCCTTCGGGGTCATGACCCGCGCCGCGCCACAATTGAATATTTTCTCTATTGGTTTTCCGATCACTATGATTGGTGGACTGTTTATTCTGTGGTTAACCCTAACACCGGTAATGGCACACTTCGATGAAGTATGGTCGACGGCTCAAGTGCTGCTTTGCGATATGTTAGCGCTCCAATGTAACGCTGATGGCTTGATATGATGGGATTAGGAGAAGCCCATGGCTGAAGAGTCAAGTGATGAACGTACAGAGGAACCCACGGGGAGGCGTCTAGAACAGGCGCGAACAAAAGGACAGATTGCACGTTCGAAAGAACTTGGAACTGCAGCGGTATTAATTTCGGCAGCATGTGGGTTTTATATGCTAGGCCCAAGTTTGGCCATTAGCCTAACTCGGGTGTTTGAAATTGTATTTACCATGGATAGGGCGCAAATTTTTGATACGAATGAAATGTTCAAAGTGTGGGGCGTTGTTGCGAGTGAAATAGCCTGGCCCATGGCTAAAATTATGCTACTGATTGTGGTTGTTGCGTTTATCGGTAACGTCTCTCTTGGAGGGATCAATTTTTCGACCCAAGCTATGATGCCAAAAGCCAGTAAAATGAGTCCCCTTGCTGGTTTTAAACGTATGTTTGGCGTACAGGCTCTGGTTGAACTCACCAAAGGTATTGCAAAATTTTCGGTAGTAGCGTTTTCTGCTTATTTTTTATTAAGCTTCTATTTCAATGACATTATGTTGCTGTCTAGCGACCATCTTCCAGGTAATGTTTACCATGCATTAGATTTGTTGGTTTGGATGTTTATCTTGTTATGTTCCTCGATTTTATTTATTGTCGTCATCGATGTGCCGTTCCAAATTTGGAATCACAACAAGCAACTTAAGATGACCAAACAAGAAGTAAAAGATGAATATAAAGACACTGAGGGTAAACCTGAGGTGAAAGGGCATATACGGCAGATGCAACGTGAACTAGCACAAAGGCGTATGATGGCTGAAGTGCCAAATGCCGATGTGATTGTCGTTAACCCTGAGCATTTTGCCGTTGCGATTAAATACGATGTGCAGCGCTCTGCGGCTCCCTTTGTGATAGCGAAAGGTGTTGATGATGTGGCCTTTAAAATACGTGAGATTGCCCGCGCGCACAATATTGCGATTGTCTCGGCCCCACCACTTGCAAGGGCTATTTACCATACGACTAAGTTAGATCAGCAGATCCCTGAAGGTTTGTTTACTGCTGTCGCACAGATTTTGGCTTATGTATTCCAGCTGCGCCAATATCAAAAAGGACGCGGCCGTAAACCTATTCCTGTCCCACTCAATCAACCTATACCAGATGAATTGAAATATTGAACCACTAGTCTCAGATGGTAGTCATTGGCAAAGCTGATGATGTCGAGTTCATTTGTTTTTTTATGGCTAATTTTATGTATATCAATCAGTCACAGTACATATCTTTCCTTCATTAATGGCTTTAATCTTGTTGGCGCGTTTTTTGCTTCATGCTATTACACGTCAAAGTTTAGGTTATAGCGAATGGATGTTAAAGCGACTCTTGGTCAAGTAAAACAAATTAGGCTCAGCACTTTTAAAGGCATTGGCACGCCGGTGGTTGTGCTTGCTGCATTGGCCATGATTGTTTTACCTATCCCTCCATTTCTATTAGACATACTCTTTTCATTCAACATTGCGTTAGCTCTCATCGTATTGCTGGTGGCTATTTATACCGATAGACCCTTAGATTTTGCTGCCTTCCCAACTGTGTTACTGGTGGCGACGTTATTACGCCTTGCGCTCAACGTTGCCTCTACTCGTGTGGTTTTACTTGAGGGTCATAATGGCGGTGATGCCGCGGGTAAGGTGATTGAAGCCTTCGGTTCTGTGGTGATCGGTGGTAACTATGCCGTTGGTCTAGTGGTATTTATCATTTTGATTATCATCAACTTTGCGGTGGTGACTAAAGGTGCTGGTCGTATCGCAGAAGTCAGTGCCCGCTTTACCTTGGATGCTATGCCTGGTAAGCAAATGGCAATCGATGCTGACTTAAATGCTGGAACCTTAAACCAAGATCAAGCGAGAATACGCCGTGCCGAAGTGACCCGTGAAGCCGATTTCTATGGTGCGATGGACGGTGCGTCCAAATTCGTTAAAGGGGATGCGATTGCCGGTATCATGATCTTAGTGATCAACATCGTAGGTGGTTTCATCATAGGGATTGTGCAGCATGGCTTAAGTTTCTCTGAAGCGGTTGAAATTTATACCTTACTGACTATCGGTGATGGTTTAGTGGCGCAGATCCCTGGTCTATTATTGTCAATCGCCGCAGCCTTGATGGTGACTCGTCAAAACGAGTCAGGTGATATGGGCCAAATGATGATGAGTCAGATGTTTGACAGTCATAAGTCATTGGGTATCGCCGCCGGAGTCCTGTTTGTCATGGGTATTGTTCCTGGTATGCCGCACATGGCGTTTTTAAGCTTTGCCTTTATGACGGCTGGTGCAGCTTATTTTGTTTATAAACGAAATGAAAACAAACGTCTTAAAGCGCTAGAACAAGTGAAATCGGGTCCAATAGAAAGACAAGATAAAGAGCCTAAAGAGCTAGGTTGGGACGATGTACATCATGTTGACACTATTGGTCTTGAGGTTGGATATCGTTTGATCCCTCTGGTAGACAAGGGCCAAGGTGGCGAGTTACTAAGCCGTATCAAAGGCGTGCGTAAAAAGTTGTCTCAGGAACTAGGCTTCTTAGTGCCCGCGGTGCATATTCGCGATAACTTAGATTTATCGCCTAATGCGTATCGCATTTCATTAATGGGCGTCGTCGTCGGAGAGGCAGATATTCGTCATGATTGCGAATTGGCGATCAACCCTGGTCAAGTCTATGGCAAACTCGATGGTATCGAAACGCGCGATCCCGCTTTTGGCCTAGAAGCGGTATGGATCGCTCCTGAGTTACGTGAGCACGCACAAACATTAGGTTATACCGTCGTCGATGCCGCCACTGTTGTTGCAACTCATATTAGTCAATTACTCACAAATAATGCCGCTAAGTTGTTAGGCTACGAAGAAGTGCAACAACTGATGGATATGCTTGCGAAACACTCACCTAAGCTGGTTGATGGCTTTATTCCAGATATCATGCCACTAGGACATGTCGTAAAAGTGATGCAGAACCTATTAAATGAAGGGGTTTCAGTTAGAGACTTGCGTACTATAGTGCAAACTTTGTTAGAATATGGCACTAAGAGTAATGACACTGAAGTCTTGACTGCCGCTGTGCGTATCGCTTTGAAACGTATGATAGTTCAGGAAATCTCAGGCCCAGAGCTCGAAATCCCCGTCATTACTTTGGCGCCAGAGTTGGAACAGATGTTGCATCAGTCAATGCAAGCAACCGGTGGTGATGGTCCTAATATTGAACCCGGTCTTGCAGAACGCATGCAGCAGTCCCTTGCCGATGCGGCTCAGAAGCAAGAAATGGTCGGACAACCCGCCATATTGTTGACGTCAGGTATGTTACGCGCGACGCTGTCACGCTTTGTTAAACATACTATTCCTAATCTCAGAGTCATTTCATATCAAGAAATACCTGATGAGAAGCAAATACGTATCGTATCTGCAGTCGGCCAGTAGAGGACGCATAAGTGAAGATTAAACGATTTTTTGCCAAAGACATGCGCGCCGCACTGGCCCAAGTGAAAGAAACACTCGGCTCAGATGCCGTCATTATGTCAAATAAAAAAGTGAACGGTGGCATCGAAATTGTCGCTGCCGTTGACTATGACGAACCTAAAGCGAAAACTGCAGCCACTGCGCCTGCACCGACCTTTATGGACGTGAGCGACGATCTCGTGTCCCTGGGTGCTAAGCAGCCAGTTCGTGTAGAAACTCGCGCTAAGCCAGCCGCACCTGCAGACTCATTACAAGCCTTACTTGAGAAGCAGCAAAGCCGTTTGAATCAACAAATGTCACATCAGCAAGTTGATGCCGAGTTACCTGCATGGGCTAAAGGGTTACAAGCGCCAGCCGCAGCGAAGCCCGAACGTCGTGATCCTCCGGCGACGTTTGACAAGAAACCGCAAACCTCTCAGAAGCAAACTGCCGATATTGAGGCCATGCGTGATGAATTAGCCTCTTTGCGTAATTTACTGACACATCAAGTATCCTCCTTGATGACGGAACATAAAAAACGCATCGATCCCGTCGGTGCTATGCTCGAAGCCAAATTGCTTGAGGCTGAATTCTCCCCTGCGGTTGCGAATAAATTAGCCGCGCTGAGCCAGCATTATACGCCGGCTGAATTAGTCAGAGCATTACCACAAAGTCTCGCTAATATGCTTGATAATCAGGGCGATGACATTGTTAAGCAGGGCGGGGTGGTTGCATTAGTTGGTCCTACTGGCGTTGGTAAAACAACGTCATTAGCTAAACTTGCTGCCCGTTTTGCGGCACATCATGGTGCTGAACATGTTGCTTTAATTACCACAGATCATTATCGCATCGGAGCCTATGAGCAATTAGCAACTTATGGCAAAATAATGGGCTGCCCAGTAAAGCAAGCTCATGATCTAAATGAATTAGAGCAAATTCTCTATCAGTTTAGGAATCGCAAGCTAGTATTGATAGATACGGCTGGCATGGGACAGCGAGATATGCGCCTTTACCAGCAACTTGATAATTTAACTGCAAATAGCAGGATACCTATCCGCAGTTATCTGGTACTGTCTGCGACAGGGCAGCGCCGTGTGCTGCAAGATGCAGTCAATCATTTTAAACGCATTCCCCTATCTGGTGTCGTTCTCACAAAACTCGATGAATCTGTGTCGTTAGCAGGGGCATTAAGTGTGTTGATCCAAAACGGATTACCATTAAGTTATATAACTGATGGACAAAGAGTTCCTGAAGATATGAAAGTTGCGGATACCCTAGATTTAGCCCAGCAGGCACTCGCAGCGTTAGATAGTACAGAACAACAATCATTACAAGACACAGCGTGGTCAGATAATATGGCCTGTGCATTTGAGTAGATTTATGACCCTGGATCAAGCAAGTGGTTTACGTATGATGAATCAACCCTATAACGAAAAAGTGAAAGTAATCGCGGTCACTGGTGGCAAAGGAGGCGTGGGTAAAACCAGCGTTTCTATTAATACTGCTGTGGCATTAGCCGAAAAAGGCAAGCGTGTCTTGGTACTTGACGCTGACCTTGGCTTAGCAAACGTCGACGTCATGCTGGGTATTCGTGCCGAGCGTAACCTCTCTCATGTTCTCTCTGGTGATGCAGAGCTTGACGATATTATTGTGCGTGGTCCTAAGGGGATAGGCATAGTACCTGCCACCTCAGGAACACAGGGGATGGTGGAATTAAGCCCTGCGCAACATGCTGGATTAATCCGTGCATTTAGTGAGATGCGGACTCAGTTTGATATTCTAGTCGTAGATACTGCGGCTGGGATCTCAGATATGGTGCTCAGTTTCTCACGTGCTTCGCAGGATGTGCTAGTCGTTGTTTGTGATGAACCCACTTCGATTACTGATGCCTACGCCCTGATTAAAATTCTCAGCCGTGAGCATGGCGTGTTCCGTTTTAAAATAGTTGCCAATATGGTGCGTAGTTTACGCGAAGGTATGGAATTATTTGCTAAACTCAGTAAAGTGACCGACAGATTTTTAGATGTTGCACTTGAATTAGTCGCCACGATTCCATTTGACGAAAACTTACGTAAATCTGTTCGTAAACAAAAATTGGTGGTTGAAGCTTATCCTAAATCACCAGCGGCAATTGCTTATCAAGGATTGGCAAATAAAATTTTGAGCTGGCCTGTGCCGCAGCAACCTGGTGGGCATTTGGAGTTTTTCGTTGAGCGTTTAGTACAACGACCAGATTTTCAAGAGGAAAAAACGAGTGAATAAAGCCGCTGCGTATACTTGTTTAGACAATAAATCGTCGATCGTTGAACAGTATGCTCCGTTGGTTAAAAGAATTGCGCATCATTTACTCGCCAGACTACCTGCATCTGTGCAGTTAGATGATTTACTCCAAGCTGGGATGATGGGGTTACTAGAAGCATCATCCAAGTTTGATGGTGGCAAGGGTGCGAAATTTGAAACCTTCGCCGGCATACGCATACGTGGAGCCATGTTAGATGAAATTCGTCGTGGCGACTGGGTCCCTCGTTCCGTTCATCGTAACAATCGTAAGGTTGCACACGCTATTGATGAGTTAGAGCAAGAACTGGGCCGTGATGCACGCGACACAGAAATTGCAGAAAAACTTGATATGACGCTCGATGAGTACCATCATATTCTTAACGATGTTTCTGTCGGAAAAATCATAGGGATAGAAGATTTAGGCGTATCTCAGGATATACTTACAGTGAGTGATCGGTCCGATGATGATTCATTTGAAGCATTAGCTGAGAACCAATTTCATTCTGCTCTGGTTGAGGCAATTAAATTATTGCCTGAAAGAGATGCATTAGTGTTATCCCTGTACTACGATGAAGCATTGAATTTAAAAGAGATTGGCGCCATTCTTGAAGTCAGTGAATCGCGGGTTAGCCAGATATTAAGTCAGGCAATGTTGCGATTGAAAGCTAAACTCAAGCACTGGACATAAGTATAATTATTAATCGAGCACAGAATGTCAGCTCACCGGAGGAAACCTTGGACAAGAATATGAAGATTCTCATTGTTGACGATTTTTCGACAATGAGGCGTATCATCAAGAACTTGTTGCGAGACTTGGGGTTTAATAACACCCAAGAAGCAGACGATGGCTCAACAGCCCTGCCGATGTTGCAAAAGGGGGATTTTGATTTTGTTGTTACAGATTGGAATATGCCTGGTATGCAAGGAATCGATCTGTTAAAAGCAATTCGCGCTGATGATTCGCTAAAGCATTTACCCGTATTAATGGTAACTGCTGAAGCAAAACGTGAACAGATTATTGCTGCCGCTCAAGCGGGAGTGAATGGTTATGTGGTTAAGCCTTTTACCGCTGCAACGCTGAAAGAGAAGTTAGATAAAATATTCGAACGACTCGCTTGAGCAAGGATGAGCTATGAAGTCACAAACATCAGGGCTCATCACGCTCGAGCAAGCTCAGCATTTAGTTGAATTATTAAGTGCAGGTGAGCAAAGTCAGGCAGATGATTTATTTCGGGAGCTTGCTGCTCCACTGCAACGAGAATTATTCGAAGAAGTAGGTAAATTAACTCGGCAACTTCATAGTGCGCTGATGGATTTTCAAGTTGATAATCGTCTTGCTGAATTAGCCAATACAGAGATCCCCGATGCCAAGCAACGTTTAAATTACGTTATTGACATGACCGAACAAGCTGCAAATAAAACCATGGATGCGGTTGAAGAATGTTTACCTTTGGCTAATGCCGTGACCGTAAATATTCAAAATGTCATGCCATCTTGGGACAGATTAATGCGACGAGAGATAGCGCTGACTGAATTTAAGGGCCTTTGTCACGATGTACAAGACCTTATGTCTCGTAGTGCAAATGACTCGACTCGATTACGTGAATTGCTTAATCAAATTTTGATGGCGCAAGATTTTCAAGACTTAACAGGACAAATAATACGTCGTGTTATTGATCTAGTAATGGAAGTAGAAAGTAATCTGGTTTCTATGCTGACGGTATTTGGTGAGCAACCTATGATTGAAAGTCAGATTGCTCAGAAAAATAATATTGAAGCAGAAGGCCCGATAATGAATGCCGAGCTTCGTCAAGATGTGGTAACGGGTCAAGACGAAGTGGATGATCTTCTATCGAGTCTGGGTTTCTAACTGGGAGTCAATTTGATGGCCTTTGATGTAGATGAAGAGATACTCCAGGACTTTTTAATCGAAGCCGGTGAAATTTTAGAGCTTCTGCAAGAGCAACTCGTTGCGCTTGAAAATAATCCTGATGATACTAACTTGCTGAACGCCATTTTCCGAGGTTTTCATACCGTTAAAGGTGGTGCTGGCTTTCTTAGCTTAACTCCCATGGTGGATGTTTGTCATGAGGCTGAGAATACCTTCGATTTATTGCGGACAGGCAAGCGTAGCGTTAACGCAGAGTTGATGGATATTATTTTGCAGGCTGTTGATGCAATTAATACCATGTTTGCGCAAACCCAGCAGGGCGAGCAACAAGATCCCGCCGATTCAGGTTTGTTAGCGAGACTTAAAATGCTCAGTTCAGGTGCGCCTTTGCCATCTGAAGTCGCTTCTGCCAAGGTTGTAGAGCCAGAACCTGTTGTTGAAGTCATTATTGATACTCCTACCCTTCAAGAAATCCCTGCTGACATAAGTGATAACTCATCTTCCATTGAAAATACGTCTTCAAGTATCGATGATATCAATGATGCTGAATTTGAAGCTTTATTGGATGCGCTTCATGGTTCAGGAAAGGGACCTGCGGTCGCTGCTACCACATTTGTATCTGAGCCTGTTGCTGTCAAGCCTGCTTCACCAATTAAAACACCTTCAACATCAGGTGATGACATCACTGATGATGAGTTCGAGGCGTTACTGGATGAACTTCATGGCTCAGGTAAATTTAAAGCTGAGGCTGAAGTGCCTGTTAAACCTAAGGTTGTGGCAACACCTGCGCCTCAACCGATTGTAGATGCTGATGAAATTACTGATGATGAGTTTGAGCGATTACTCGATGAACTCCATGGGAAAGGCGGAGCACCTGCGAAAGCCGAAGTTAAAGTGCTTACGCCCCCTGTTTCGACTGTAGCACCTACTGCTGCACCACATGCTCCTGCGCCAGTTAAAGCCGCAGTACCAGCTCCAGTCGTTGCTGCAAAACCTAAGGTGGAAATTGCGGTTGTCGATAAAGCACCTGCTAAGGCTAGCTCTGCGAATGTGCCTCAGGGTGAAACAACAGTACGTGTAGATACCGCACGACTCGACCAGATCATGAATATGGTGGGTGAGTTAGTGTTAGTGCGTAATCGATTGGTGAGCTTAGGCATCAGCCGTGATGATGAGGAGATGTCGAAAGCTCTTGCGAACTTAGATCTCGTTACTGCCGATTTGCAAGGCGCTGTGATGAAAACCCGTATGCAACCGATCAAGAAAGTGTTTGGTCGTTTCCCTCGGGTGGTACGTGATCTTGCTCGTACACTAAACAAAGAAATTGATTTGATCATGGTCGGTGAAGAAACTGACTTAGATAAAAACCTTGTTGAAGCGCTTGCCGATCCACTCGTCCACTTAGTGCGTAACTCTGTGGACCATGGTATCGAGATGCCAAACGAGCGTGAAGCCAGTGGTAAGCCAAGAACGGGAACGATTACCTTATCTGCAAGTCAGGAAGGCGACCATATACTGCTGAAAATCGAAGACGATGGCGCAGGAATGGATCCTGAGAAACTTAAAAAAATCGCGATAACACGTGGTGTACTCGATGAAGATTCTGCTTCGCGGATGACAGACAGCGAAGCCTATAATTTGATTTTTGCACCAGGTTTTTCAACTAAAGTTGAGATTTCAGATATTTCAGGCCGTGGTGTTGGGATGGACGTGGTAAAAACTCGTATCACCCAGCTTAATGGCACTGTACATATTGATTCTATGAAAGGTAAGGGAACGATACTTGAGATTAAAGTACCGTTAACATTAGCGATTATGCCTACCTTAATGGTCGATGTCGCTAAACAAGTGTTTGCATTACCTCTATCTAGCGTGAATGAGATTTTCCATCTCGATCTCACAAAAACCAATATTGTTGATGGGCAACTGACTGTCATAGTGCGTAATAAGGCAGTACCTTTGTTCTATTTGGAACACTGGCTACATAGAAACAAAACGACCTTTAAACATGGCGATAAAAAGCATGGTCATGTGGTTATCGTGCAATTAGGCATGATGCAAATTGGTTTTGTAGTGGATGCCTTAATAGGACAAGAAGAGGTCGTTATTAAACCTCTTGGCGCTATGTTACATGGCACACCTGGGATGGCTGGTGCGACAATTACATCGGATGGTGGTATTGCACTGATCTTAGATGTTCCTGGATTGCTAAAGCATTATGCGAAAAGTAAGAATTAGTTTCCAAGCTAAGGAATGGAATGGCCATTAAAGTATTAGTCGTTGATGACTCAAGTTTTTTCAGACGACGTGTTAGTGAAATAGTCAATCAAGATCCTGAACTGGAAGTTATCGCGACGGCCTCAAATGGGGCCGAAGCGGTGAAGTTGGCTGCTGAGCTTAATCCCCAAGTTATCACAATGGATATTGAGATGCCTGTCATGGATGGTATTACTGCTGTTCGTGAAATCATGGCTAAGTGTCCGACTCCGATCTTGATGTTTTCTTCTTTAACCCATGATGGCGCTAAAGCAACGTTAGACGCTTTAGATGCTGGTGCATTAGATTTTCTACCTAAACGTTTTGAAGATATTGCGACCAACAAAGATGATGCCATTTTATTGTTGCAACAAAGAGTTAAGGCATTGGGACGACGCAGAATGTTTCGTCCTATTGCACGTCCGGTGGTCTCGCCAACAACTAGCGCGCGTCCAAGTCCAACAGGTAGCGTTTTAGGTACAACGAGTATACCGACTCATACGCCTGTCGCAGCTCCTGTTAGAACGTCAACGGCAACGACGATTCGTGCAAGTGGTAAACAGTATAAATTATTGCTGATCGGTACATCTACTGGTGGTCCGGTTGCGCTGCAAAAAATACTCACGCAGTTTCCGGCAAACTATCCGCATCCTATTTTATTAATCCAGCATATGCCTGCTGCCTTTACCCCTGCATTTGCGAGTCGTTTAAATGGCTTATGTAAGATTGAAGTAAAAGAGGCCGCTAATGGCGATCTTCTTAAACCGGGTTGTGCATATTTAGCGCCGGGTGGTATGCAAATGATGGTTGAACGTACTGGAGCAAGTGGCCGATTAAAAGTTATAGCAGGCAGTGCTGATATGAATTATAAGCCCTGTGTGGATATCACCTTTGCTTCTGCTTCTAAAGCCTTTAGTGGTGATGTGCTTGCTGTTGTATTAACTGGCATGGGGGCGGATGGCAGAGAAGGCGCGCGGATGTTGAAAGCTGTAGGCGCAACCATTTGGGCGCAAGATGAAGCCAGTTGTGTGGTTTATGGTATGCCACAAGCCGTTGCGAGTGCAGGGATTGCCACCCAGTCGATAGCCTTAGACAACATGGCCGAATGTATTTTAAAAGAGTCTGTTCGTGTCTAAAAATCAATATCCGATGAGCACAAATAGTGTGCTCATCATCTTGTTGATGGGCATAGCCATTTTGGTTCTTGGTGCCTTAAGCCTTGATTACAAGCGTAAGAATAGTTTGCTGCAGGCGGATGTAAAACGTTTGGAATCGACTCAGGTGCTGTTAATGGTACCTGACGAACAGGCTGAAGCCATTGCAACTTGGTTAGCGTCTCATCCCGATCAGACTAAAGCAATGTTGCAATTAGCGGCTCCTGGTGAGCAGAAGGCTGTAGCGATTGGTCCTGAGCCGGTACAAAATAGCATTCCGCCTTTGCTGGGCAAACCAGATACTGAAATAGATACGGCGAAGGAAAAAACTAATCTGGAATCCTCTATTCCTAAACAGCTTCAAGCGCCAGAAAAAGAGGTTAAAGCTGTTTCTCAGACAATTGCCCCCCAAAATGCAGAGATGCTGCCCGTGGTGATATCTGAGAATGCCGATGGTGTCAAAGTGATTAGTTTGCCCAATGGCGGCATTCGAGTCACGACCAGAAAAGAGCAGTAATTTTTAGAATTTGTGAACTCACAATTTTCTAGTTCATTAGCATATTAACCAGTATAGGTAGGGGTCACTTCTTGAAAGTCTGGACCATAGCGAATCAAAAAGGTGGCGTAGGTAAAACCACGACGGTAGCGAGTTTAGCGGGAACATTATCTAAGCGTGGTAAGCGTGTTCTTATGATAGATACCGATCCACATGCTTCGTTAGGTTATTACTTAGGTATTGATTCTGAAGAGGTTCCAGGCTCGTTGTTTGATGTTTTTCTTGCCCATAAAAACCTTTCTAAGGAACTCGTTTTATCCCATGTAGTGCCAACCTTAGTCGATGGTTTGGATTTATTACCTGCAACTATGGCATTGGCTACCTTGGACAGAGCCTTAGGTCATCAAGAAGGAATGGGATTAGTACTACGTAATTTATTAGCACTGGTTGCTGATGATTATGATGTTGCTATCGTTGATTGCCCACCCGTACTGGGGGTATTAATGGTCAATGCGCTTGCGGCAAGTCAGCATATCATTATTCCTGTGCAGACGGAGTTTCTTGCCATTAAAGGGCTAGAGCGGATGATTAAAACAATGGAGTTAATGGGGCGATCTAAGAAGACGCGCTACAGTTACACTGTTGTGCCAACCATGTACGATAAACGTACCAAAGCATCACCTGCGGCTTTGCAAGTTCTTGGTGCCGAATACAGTGATACTTTGTGGAAAGACGTTATTCCAGTAGACACTAAGTTTAGAGATGCCAGTTTGGCACATTTACCAGCATCGCATTATGCGAGTGGTTGCCGCGGCGTTAAAGCCTATGAAAGATTATTAGATTTCTTATTAGTTGGGGAGTTTGGCCATGTCAAAATCGGTTGATGAAACTGTTTTTGATTTTTTCGCATTATTGCTGCAGGAAGACGACAGTCCAAACCAGATTGTTTCCCCTCAAAGCATTGTAAAAGCAGACTCAAATCAAAATGTTGCCGTTAATCAAACGGAGGCAGCATTGCTCGATGCGGCAATTTTGGCTGAAAATGGTCGCACTGCCGCACCGCAGAATGTAGAGAAGGCCATAACGCCTATTGCGCAGTTGCAACCAAAAGCGGCGCCAAGACAACATGAGTTTGTTGCTCCGGTAAGCCAGGTTGTAGCTCAAGTGAATAAGCAAGCGTTAGAGAAATTATTAGCGCCAGTACTAAAGACTGCAAGGTTAGAACCGATACCACCTTCAGTAGAGATAGCGCCACCTATTGATGTTCAACCTGTTGTGGTGGAAGTACCAAAAGCTCAGCCTGTTGTTAATGAAACCGTTGCTGATGAAATCGTTGAGCCAGTGGTTGTGCCAGAAACACAAGTCGGCATTACGCCTCCTAGTGTGACAAAAGATTTGCAAGAAGTGCTCGATGATGAGTTTCAGGTACTATTCTTTAAAGTAGCAGGGCTGACATTGGCCGTGCCTTTGGTGAGTTTAGGCGGAATAGTAAAAGTTGAGCGGATAAACCACATCTTTGGTCGACCCGCATGGTTTCTTGGTGTACAGACGCATAGGGAGGAGCAATTGAACATTGTTGATACTTGTGCGTGGGTTATGCCAGAAAAATACACAGATAAACTGGCGCAATCAGTAAATTATCAATATCTTGTATTATTAGAAGGCAGTAACTGGGGATTGACTTGTGAGTCCTTGGTCAATGCGGTAAAAATTAATAAGTCGCAAGTCAACTGGCGTAGTCAAGCGGGTAAACGCCCTTGGTTAGCGGGTGTAGTGAAAGAACAGATGTGTGGCATTTTGCACGTACAAGCCTTAGTTGAAATGCTTAATGCGGGTTTAGGTTGTCAGGACTCAATTGGTTGAGGTAAACATGAAAGATACAAGAAATGTAGCAGCAGTCGCTGCAAGTAAAGATGATGCAGTATTACAATGGGTTACCTTTAAGTTGGACCATGAAACTTACGGTATCAACGTAATGCAAGTGCAGGAAGTGCTGCGTTATACTGAAATAGCTCCTGTACCCGGTGCCCCCTATTATGTTCTAGGCATCATTAACTTGCGTGGTAATGTTGTCACTGTAATTGATACCCGCTCACGTTTTGGATTACAGTCTGCTGAAGTTGATGATTCAACCCGAATCGTTATCATCGAAGCTGAAAAGCAGGTCATTGGTATTTTAGTTGATAGTGTTGCAGAAGTAGTTTATTTGCGCCGCTCTGAAATTGACAATGCGCCTAATGTTGGAACGGAAGAGAGTGCTAAGTTTATTCAAGGCGTGAGCAATCGCGACAATGAATTACTTATCTTAGTTGATCTCGACAAATTATTGTCCGACGAAGAATGGGCCGAGTTGACTCAGATCTAATCAATGAGTGTGATAAGGCTGAATGATTAGAATTCATTCAGCCATTTTGTTTATTTGCGAATAAATCGATGATGTTGAGTATTTACGATTTATGGGTAGACGAAGTCTTTTTATAATAGCTTGAACAATGGCCAATTATATTGGTGACGTTAAGTGAGCACTTTGGAATAGATAACTCAATTGTAAGCCAGCTCCAAATCTATGGCTTTGAGTGAGTATAAGGATTTTTGATGGGCGATGAATTTTTGATCGCAGCGTTAGTCTATGTCATCGCATGCTTAGGGTTAGTACTCTTTTTACAAAAGCAATTGAGTAAATTAAGAAGCAAAGTTGAGGCATTGACTGTGTTAGTTAAAGAGGGCGATCGGCAGCGAGAGTCTTTTAAACGCGAATTGCAAGAATTACGCAGTGGCACAATCGGTGTAGGCCGTCGTGTTATTGAATTAGAGAAACGCATATTGCAACAGTCTGAACGGATTGAAGAGACGACTCAACAGGATCCACAGGCAAAACTTTATACTCGAGCCATGAAGATGGTCGCGCTTGGTGCTGGCGTCGACGAATTGATTAAGGAATGCGAATTACCTAAAGCTGAAGCCGAGCTGTTGATCCGTCTGCATCGTAAGTAATCGGTAGCCAATTGAACACTAAAAGCTAATTTTTCTGAATTAGCTTTTTTATTTTATGCCTTCTCGACAATTTTTTTATGCATATTATTCCATTGCTCAGGAAATTTACCGTCGAGCATATACACAAATGCAATCAGTTCGGCGATAAGCAGGTAAAGCTCCTTGGGAATTTCCTCTCCTAACTCTAGCAATTGCAAAAAATGGCTCAGATGGGGATCTTGATGGATATAAACGCCGTTAGCCTTAGCTAAGGCAATAATTTCTTCTGCGATAAGCCCTTCACCAGTCGCGACTATTTTAGGAGCGTTACGGCCATCGTAGCTCAGTGCGACAGCTTGTTTAGGTTCACTCTCTTCACTCATATCGTTATTTCCAATGTTTTGTATAATGAACTCAATATTAGTGTTGGAACATTGTCACTCATTAAGCTTTTGTCTTTACGAGGAAATGATCACCAGGTAATAAGGTTGCTGGTACTTGCGCTATTTGAGTTGATAGTTCACCAGGCGTAAAACCCAGTTGTGATAGTTTTTGGCTTAAGGGCGTTAAAAAGTTACTAACCTTATTAAGTAGTATCTGACTATTGCCTTTAAACTGGATATCTAATTGTTGATTGTGGTTTTGGGCTGAAATCTGCAGAGGTCCTTGTGCTAGATTAAACTTCAGTTGTAAACGCCATCCCATTTTTTTATCTGGGTCATCAGGATCGGCTTCTTGCTCAAATTTCCCTTCCAGTTGCTCCTGTCGTTGGTTAATGCCATAGGGCAGGGCGAAGAACCACACTAAATTACCTGCGCTCTCATTACTTGCCTGTTGGTATAAATGCAGGTTAGAGGCTAATAGTCCCATGCTATCAAGGCCTCCTGCTTTGCTCAGTTGCCCAAGTAGTTTAGTGGAGAAGCCCACTTTAGCTTGTAACTGCT
The DNA here is from genome assembly GCF_025653925.1 of Shewanella sp. SM68. Taxonomy (NCBI): domain Bacteria; kingdom Pseudomonadati; phylum Pseudomonadota; class Gammaproteobacteria; order Alteromonadales; family Shewanellaceae; genus Shewanella; species Shewanella sp. SM68. The sequence goes on along the minus strand of NZ_JAKKRU010000008.1, from coordinate 107,921 downwards.
CAAGGTAGTCTGCAAGCTTTTTGCTAACGGAATTCGAATTGTTATTGGCTTTAAAGCCAAGTAGCAGCTGAAAAAGTGAGGTAATTGCACTCCCATTCATGAGCATAGAGGCTTGATTTGATTGAGGCGTAGCAAGATTTAGACTCGCTAGACCGAGAATGTTGGCTTTGAGCTCATCAATATCATTTAATTTGCTCAGTGGTGGTAGCCCTAAATGCGGTAGGAGTTTCAATAACTCAGATGCTAAATTCGAGTTGCTATTAGAACGAGATAGCTCAATAGGAAGTGCCCCCGCTTTATTGAACGCTTTTTGTAAGACATCAGCTACTTTTATCGAAGTGTCAGTCTTAGCATCATTGCCTTGTTGTTCACTCTTTTGGTTACTTGATCCTAAAATATTCTTAAGTTTGTTTATGTCTGTAGGACTCACACTTAGGATTTCTTGTGACGTTTTTGAGCTTTGAGGTAACCCGTTTTTGCTATTTACGTTTTCACCCATTTGTGATGCCGGCGATTGACCCACAAGCCGATTTTCAAGGGCTGAGTTTTGGGTGCTGATCTGACCTAAGTCTTTAGTTGTTGGCGTTATGACTTGCGCGTTAGAGATATTCTGTGAGCCAGTCGCAGTAGGCGCTGATGGAACATCTACTTTACTTTGAAGCTGCATTATATCGACTTTGGCCGTGACAATTTGTTTTGTGGGCTCAGGTAGAAAGTTGATATTTTCGAGTTTTTTTAGAAAGGACGCAATGATCTGGGCTGGTTCAATTTTCGCGATCACAAGATCAGAAGATGGTTTATTTGTGGGAACCTGAGTTTCATTTACTGGCGTCCCAATTATGATTTCGAGTTTGCTCTGTATTGGGGTGAGTAATAAAATAGGGCGCCCTTGTTGAAAGGCTATTTTCGCGATGAATTCACCTTGATTCAGCTGGGGTCCAGGATCTTGTGCTACAACGGTACCATTAGCAAATTGAAACTCCTTGTTAACTATAGTGACGTTGGGTAATGGATAGCCCTGTGTGCGAGCCGCGAGCGTTGAAAGCTGCGTCTGAGAGATGCCATTTTGTTGCGCAAGATTGATCACTGCCTCAGGAATTTTCAGTACGAGAGGTGTAGCTAATGCAAGCAGTTGGCTAGTTGAGTTTTGCACTATCGTAGTTGGAGTTGAGCTGTTCTGCGCATTGGGCGTGACTAAAAAGCTATTAGCAGTCAACAATATTTGCCGCTGTTGAGCATTAACTAGCTTTAAATTATATTCTGTACCGTTTAGAATAATACTATCTCCCTCAGGTGATGTTTGCACCTGAGCCGGAATGGGGCGTGGAGTAGCATTGAGGGCATCAGTGTTAGCCATCGCAGTGTGTAACTGCGAATTTTGACTGCTGACAAGTGGAATCGACTCCATTTAATGACCTTATATAGTTTATCCTGCGATACATTCGTTTAGTAAAATTAACAATTGACCAATTTTTTTTGCCAAGTATGCTTATGCGCCTTGTGACAAAGGAACTGTCATACTGGATAGTATGCCACTAAGACGAATTATCTTTATATCGTCATTTTTGTATTGTCACTTTAGCGAAAATTTGATGTCTAAACTGTACATTTATATTAAGAGAGCGATATGAAGTTAAAATGGATGGGATTATCTCTGGGGTTAATGCTGTTGCCTAAAGTGCAATCGGCTGAAGTATCCCTACCAGATACCATTCAGCAGGAAACACCTGCTAAGGTACAAATTACCTATGATGATCCCCGCGATCCGTTCGAAGGCTTTAACCGAGCTATGTGGGACTTCAATTATCTCTACCTAGATAGATATTTATATCGTCCTGTAGCCCATGGTTATAACGATTATATTCCTACGCCTGCTAAAACAGGTATCAATAACTTTGTGCAGAATTTAGAGGAACCTAGCAGCTTAGTAAACAATGTGCTGCAGGGTAAGTGGGGCTGGGCAGCTAATGCTGGTGGACGCTTTACAATCAATTCTACTGTCGGCTTATTAGGTGTCATTGATGTCGCTGACATGATGGGTATGAGCCGCAAGCAAGATGAGTTTAATGAAGTGCTGGGTTATTATGGGGTGCCTAATGGACCTTACTTCATGGCGCCATTTGCGGGTCCTTATGTTGTGCGAGAACTCGCGTCTGATTGGGTTGATGGTCTATACTTTCCATTGTCTGAGTTAACAATGTGGCAATCCATTGTTAAATGGGGACTTAAAAACCTTCATTCTAGAGCATCAGCAATCGATCAAGAGCGACTTGTTGATAATGCACTCGATCCCTATGCCTTTGTCAAAGATGCATATTTACAGCACATGGACTATAAAGTCTATGATGGTAATGTCCCTCAAAAGCAAGATGATGATGAGTTGCTCGATCAGTATATGCAGGAGCTTGAGTAACCCTATTGGCCGTACTTGACAGCATTTGTCTTTAGTCATCAAATGCTAGCCTTGTTAAATTTTGTTATTGGCATATTCACTTGAGTAATGGCTATGCGATGAACTTTATTCGGGAACCTTTATGGCGTTAAATGGTGTTGCGGTTCTTTTAGTTGAAGATGACCCCGTGTTTAGGCAGATTGTTGCAAACTTTCTCGATAGCAGAGGTGCGCAAGTTACACAAGCCTGTGATGGTGAACAAGGATTGTCAGTTTTTAAATCGCAGCGCTTCGATATTGTTCTTGCAGACTTGAGTATGCCTAAGCTCGGAGGGCTCGATATGCTTAAGGAAATGACAAGGTTAGCGCCTTTAGTGCCTTCTATCGTGATCTCGGGTAATAATGTCATGGCTGACGTCGTAGAAGCTTTACGCATTGGCGCAAGTGATTATCTCGTTAAGCCAGTATCTGATTTATTTATTATTGAACAAGCCATTAAACAAAGCCTTCATAGTTCCTACATTGATGATACTCAAGCCGCAGATTTTGACGCGCTATCCCACCAAGAATTAAGTGATAATCTAGCATTGCTTGAGCAAAGTGTTGCTGCGGCAAAACAAGTTCAGCAACAACTCTTTCCCGCTTCAAATATTAGTTATCCGGCAGCCAAGGTTGACTATAGCCTTTATAAAAATAGCGATATAAGCAGTTATTTCATTGATTCAACTATGGTAGGTAGTGATTACCTGATTATGTACATGGCCCATTTGTACCCAGAGGATAATCGAGCTGCGTTTGCCTGCGTTCTGCTGAGAAGTTTTGTTAATCAGAAGCTTAAAGATTTTCGAAATGGTCAGAGTCAAAGCATTATTGAGCCTTTTAACATGATGAGCTATTTGAACGAGCGTTTAGTGAAATCTGGTCTCGATATCAAAGCCGATATGATTTATGTTGCCATTGAGCTAACTAAGTACCGTGCAGCTATTGCACAGGCGGGGAAGGGGCTGCGTTGTTATCTGCGTAATGACGAGGGATTAAGCCCGTTAGCACTGTCTGAGAGTCTTCAGCTTGGCGTGTTAGACTGGGGTAAACCGAGCATTCAGTTCCGCAGTATTTTACCGCAAGAACAGTTATGTATTGCGACAAGTGAGCCTGAGCATAAACAAGCTTTACTTGATAACAAGTTTAAGGGCTTAGTCTATGATGCAACGCTACCTGCTGGTGGTTTTCTACAGTTAAGCCTTTAGTTTTTTGACGCTTTGGCGAAATTGAGTATGTAACCGAATAGCTGACTTAACAAAAACGCCTTACTCTTGCGAGTAAGGCGTTTTGTTTTAACAGTCAAAAACAGTCGAACAGGATAATTAACGTTTTATCGCTTCATGTTCAGCCGTCACTGCAATTTCACTTTCTAAGGCTTCAGCCTCAGTGTGATGCTTGGTTTCTGCGCCATGCATCCAATCGACTAATTTGTCAGCCATAAAATACAGGATCACGCCAGACAGAGCCGCTGTAATCGCGATACCAGCAAAAATTGACATAGCATTAGCAAGTTGTTCCTCTTTGCCACCACCGTGACCAATCAAAGAGCCTACGACCCCAGCAACCTTGTTCGCCATCGCAATAAACAGGAACCAAGCGCCCATCATCAAAGAGGCAATACGCAGTGGAGCAAGTTTAGTCACCATAGATAAGCCAATAGGTGACAAACATAATTCACCCATAGTATGGAAGAAATAAGCACCCACTAACCACCACATGCTTGATTTAGCTGTAGGATCGCTACCCATCTCAACCACAGCGCCAATCATGAACAAGAAGCCAATCGCCAATAAGAACAAACCTAAGGCAAATTTCACTGGCGAATTAGGTTCATTTTTACCTAAACGGATCCAGATAGAAGCAATTACAGGGGCAAATAACACAATAAAAATAGCGTTTAGCGATTGGAAATAAGTCGTGGGCACTTCCCAAGTACCTATGTAACGGTCAGTAAACTCATTGGTAAATAAGTTCATTAACCCGCCCGCTTGTTCAAAGCCCGCCCAGAAAATAATAGTGAACAAACCCAGCACCATAATTACCTTGAGACGATCACGCTCAATTTTAGTAAGTGGTTCTTTACGGGTATTGCCTAGCTTAGCCTGGCGTTCACGTTCTAGCTTGGCCGCTGGCACGGTACCAATGTTACCTAACAGTTTTTGAGCAAATAAAAATTGAATCACCAGCGACAGCAGCATACCAATACCAGCACAGAAGAAACCTGCCTGCCAGTTATTAACAAAAACCTCTTGGCCATTAACCATTTCAGTGTGGCCAAAGCTAGTATAAGCCCAAGCAACAATAAAGCCGGATAATGCCGCACCTAAATTGATTCCCATATAGAAAATAGTAAATGCACCATCGCGACGGTGATCACCTTCCTCGTAGAGATCGCCCACCATAGTGGAAATGTTCGGCTTAAATAAACCATTACCCAGAATGAGGGTACCTAAACCGATATAAAAAATGGTCGTTTCAATACCTGGAAACCAAGCATGAGGCGCAGCTAGCATAAATTGGCCTGCCGCCATTAACGCACCACCAAAATAAATGGCTTTGCGCTGACCCAGAAAATTATCAGCTAACCAACCACCAATCAGCGGCGTTAAATACACTAACGCAGTAAAAGTACCATACAAGGATAAAGCGTCAGCTTGGCTAAATCCTAAGCCGCCACCGCCTTGTTTACCCACCTGATCAACTAAATACAGTACCAAAATGGCACGCATTGCATAATAACTAAATCGTTCCCAAAGTTCTGTTGTAAACAGCAAGAACAATCCCTTGGGATGCCCAAGCATCGTTCCTTGTGGTTTTGCTACGCTCATGAAGTCTTCCACCTTAAGCTCGTGATTGCCTGTGGGCCCCTGAAACAGGATGATGTCACCACAGAAAAATGGTTGTTGCTCGTCCCAATATCGCCTGCAAGTTTAATCAACCATTAATTCGCGCTTATAGCATTCATTAATTGTTGAATAACCGCTAGTTACGTATGGGTTATTGTTACGTTCTTATAATAAAAGTAATGTGTTTAGCAGTAAAATGGGTATTTTCGCTAAAATCCCACCTTATATACCCCTTAAAAGCAACCAAAGTCAATTTTGGTAAGCTAAGTGGTGACATTATCAGCAGTATAGTGTTGTGATTTTAATTATGAATTAGTTAATGTGAGTGTCATTGTATGCATACCGAGCGAGAGACTGGAATAGTCGAAAAATTACTTCCACCGACTTGAGCATCTTTGCTATGATTGCGACCCGTGAATGGACGTCACTTATTTATAGGGTAGTGAGATTAGCTTATGAAGGCATGGTACCTTTTGTATTGTAAACCTCGTAGTGAAGCGAGAGCACAACAGAACTTAGCACTTCAAAATTTAGAGACGTATTTGCCTATGGTCTCTGAAGAGAAATCTCAGCGCGGGCGCAAACAAGTCTGTCGTGTACCACTCTTTCCTAATTATTTATTCATCAATTTTGACCCAAGTCAGACAAGTGTCAGGCAGGTCCATTCTACTCGTGGCGTTAATCGAATCGTCAATTGTCAAGAGAAAATGACGCCCATTGACGACAGAATTATCCATGCCATTCGCATGAAAGAACTAACGCCTTCCCAAACAGTATTGGCCGAAGCATTAGAGCTAAAAACGGGGGAGAAAATTCGTTTTACTGATGGCCCTTTTGTTGATCTCGAAGGCATTTTTCAAGAAAAATGCCCAAATAAACGTTGCCATGTTCTTTTTAACATTATGGGGCAGATAAAGACGGTTACTGTACCACAGCAAAGTGTGGAACGAATTTGTGTTTAAGTGCATAAGTACAAAACCTGTTGTAAGAGTAATGCTCAGTATTTTGTAAGATATTAGCTATCCTTGAAGTTGATAAAGTATTTACCAAAGCGACAAGGTGTTTAATATTTACTTAAAAATCAATTTGTTGATTTTGTTTAGGGTTTGTAGTTACATTTTTAAAATGCAACCTGTTAAGGTGTGATCTTAAAAATGGCCGTTTGAACATTAAATGTTCTATCGGTAGTGAATCTTTGAAGTAAGATTCTGTAATCATAAAGTTAGAATATAAGCTCTTATCTTAAGTGTTTACATCCTATGGTTAAGGTATTTTACTAGCGAAACTGAATGAGTCTAGAGCTTAACTATTTCTTGTAACACTTTTTTATGTTAATGAAAAATATGAATTTTCGCATCGCGAAGGGCAATTTAGAAGCCGCAATCTATGGGCGGTAGCGTGTCTGAAAGACATCGAATGAATAGTTTCATTCGTTAAGCGGACGCCGAAGGCCTCTGGCTGCCACGCGGATCGGTAGCGTGTCTGAAAGGTGAGAAACCGCAGGTTAAGCTCTCGAACGAGAGGCATGGATGCCGAACTGGCATTTATAGAGGTATATAGTTGAAGAATGAATAGTTTCATTCGTTAAGCGGACGCCGAAGGCCTCGGGCCGCCACGCGGATCGGTAGCGTGTCTGAAAGCAAAAAAGGACGGCCTTCGGTCTGCTAGAACGCCACTTCGTGGCTCTAGGTCGCTTCGCTCTAGAACGCTCGCAGGCTCGCTCTAGAATCTAGAAGGAGCGCAACGATGCTTTGCTTTTTATCATTTTAAATCCAATCGGAGATATCTGGTGTTACAACAAATCAAAAAATTCATCATAGTAGGCCTTAGCGCCACAATATTGATGGGCGCTCAGGTTCATGCCGTTACGCCATCTCCACAAATGATTGAGCAGTTCAAGCAATTACCGAAATCTGAACAGGCAAGGCTTGCTAAGCAATACGGTATTGATCCTAATATGCTTTCAGGTTCTCAGGCCCAAACTCAGGTTACAAATCCTGAAGTCGTAGGGGAAAGAGACACCAATCCTCGTGTGTCTGATGCCGATAAAAAAGCGGCTAAAGCTGAGTTAGATTTTTCTGAAGATCCCAGCAAAATAAAATTGCGTCGTTTCGGTTATGAGATGTTTGCTGGTGAACCAAGCACATTTGCACCTGTGTCAGACGTCCCTGTTCCAGGAGAGTATCTCGTCGGTCCAGGCGATAACATTAAAGTTCAGCTTTATGGTAAAGAAAATAAAGAGTATGACCTCGTCATTAACCGTGAGGGGGTTATCCAGTTCCCTGAGCTAGGTCCAATACCAGTCATGGGGCTTAGTTTCTCTGAGCTCAGAGACTCTTTATCCCAGCGTATTAGTGAGCAAATGATAGGTATTGAGTCCAACATCACTATGGGTGAGTTGCGCTCGATACGCATTTTTGTGGCAGGTGATGCCTATAAACCTGGTTCGTATACGGTTTCAAGTTTATCAACCATCACTCAGGCTCTGTTTGTCGCTGGTGGTGTTAACGAGATCGGTTCATTACGTAATGTACAGCTGAAACGTAATGGCAAACTAGTTGGTACTTTAGATCTTTATGACCTGTTAATGCGAGGTGATGCGTCGGGGGATTTAAGACTCCATTCTGGTGATGTGGTGTTTATTCCTTCTATCGGCGGCCTTGTAAGCGTAACCGGCGAAGTAAGACGCCCAGCCATTTACGAGCTAAAACACAATGAGAGCATGGCTGACGTTATCGCAATGGCCGCTGGGTTAAATACAGGAGCATATCCTAAAAGCAGTTCAATAGAGCGTTATAATAGTAAATCTTTGAAAACCATAGTGAACGTAGACTTAACCTCTGAGCAAGGTAGAAACACACCGGCCAAAGCAGGTGACATTGTTCGTGTAAAAAGTGCGTCGGAGCAATACGAAAGTGCCATCACTATAGCCGGGGCAGTTGTTCGTCCGGGTAAATATCAATGGTTTGCTGGTCAAAAAGTGAGTGACGTATTACCTTCTCTGTGGGGAGACTTAGCGGCTTCTGCTGATCTCGATTACGCAATCGTGATCCGTGAAGTGAATCAATACGGTGATATTGAAGTGCATCAATTCTCACCAGGGAAAGCAATTAGTGCTAAAGAAAGTGGCCAAGATCTTAGCTTAAATGCGCGTGATAAAATCATCCTGTTTAATTTTTCAGATGATATACAGAATCGCTATGAGTTAAATAAATTAGTAAAAGAGCGTGTTGAAAAAGTCACTTCTTTAAATACGAGTAATCTTTTAGGTTCAGATTTATTTAAAGCCGGTTTTGTTCAACTCGATAAAACTAAGTTATCGCAACGTACCGATCTTGCTGGTGTAGTACTAACAGATAAGAAAGAGTCTGAAGAGGCTGAGGTTGTTAAAGGCGTAGTCAATAAAATGTTGGCTAATTTATTTGACGATACAGAGCTACTTAAACTCAGTAATCAGATGGGCCGTCAAGAGTTACTCTACCCAGTAATGGTTAAATTAAATAGCCAAGGGCGAGCAGGCTCTGGTATTCAAATTGTTGCTATTGATGGACAGGTAAGAGAACCAGGAGTATATCCACTGACTGTGGGTGCTCGGGTGAATGATTTAGTGATCGCTGCAGGTGGTTTAAAAGAAGGTGCTTATACCGCTAGAGCTGAATTAACCACTACCTCAACCGATATCAATGGCTCGAGAATTAAGCATAATAATCTTGATTTAACACAAGCTTTGCAAGGAATCGAAAGTGCCAATATCCGTTTAACTGGGCGTGACATGCTAACAGTGATGACGACTCCTGATTGGCAAGAATCTAAAGTTGTTGAAATTCGAGGCGAAGTAAAATTCCCTGGACGCTACAATATCCGCCGCGGTGAAACACTAAACGATTTAATCGCTCGTGTGGGTGGATTTACTGAATATGCTTATTTGCCATCAGCTGTATTTGTGCGCGAATCTGTTCGTAAGCAAGAGCAAATAGAGATTAAAAAGTTAGCCGATCAATTGCGTCGAGATATAGCCACACGAGGTGTATCGCAGGATGGCACTATGGTCAATTATGCTGATGCGCAATTGATGTTGGCCGATTTAGAAAATATAAAAGCCGTAGGACGTCTTGTTGTCGATTTAGCGGCAATTTCATTAGGAATTGAACAAGCGAATATACAGCTTGAAGATGCCGATATCCTCTATGTTCCATCGACTAAACAAACCATTGCAGTGATGGGAGAGGTTCAGCACCCAGCAACTCACAGATTTAAAGATGGCTTAACTTTAGACCAATATTTAGCTATGTCCGGTGGTGCGCGTAAACGTGCTGATGAAGACCGCACTTACGTTATCCAAGCAAATGGTTCTGTACTCATGCCTGGCCGTTCGAGTTGGTTTACTAGTGAAGACCAGTTACAACCGGGTGATACCATTATTGTGCCATTAGATACGGAATATAAAGATAACCTAAGTCTCTGGACACAGATCACGGGTATTATCTATAACACCGCCGTCGCTGTATCAGTTATCGCAGGGCTTTAAAACGAAGATGCTAGGACGCTTGCAAGCTCGCTCTAGGACCTAGAATCTAGGACCTAGAATCTAGAACGGCCTTCGGCCTCTAGGACCTTCTCTAATTAAGGAACATCATGCGATTCGAACAACTGGATGTTTGGAAACGCGCTTGTCGCCTTTCATGTGATGTTTATAAGGAACTTAAAAATTGCCGAGATTATGGGCTCAGAGATCAAATGACCAGAGCGGCAGTTTCTATTCCCTCAAACATTGCAGAGGGGGAAGAACGTGAATCAACCGCTGAATCTGCAAGGTTTCTTTATTTTGCAAAAGGCTCATCAGGCGAACTGATAACGCAAATATATATTGCGATAGAAATTGGTGTGATAGACAAGCAAAACGGAATGACTCTTATCAAAGAGGCTAAAGAAATTTCAGCAATGATTGCTTCTTTGATAAAAATACGAAAAGGCAGTGTCCGAGAAGAGTCCGCAGATTATAAAAGTACATAGAATCTAGGACGCTCGCAAGCTCGCTCTAGGCCCTAGAATCTAGGACCTTCTTTAAATATCTTTAAGCTTTCCTAGGGTCTAGCACCTAGGATCTAGGACCTATAACCTAAAAAAATGAATACACAAATTACTCAAAATCCAAACACATATAAAACAGACGCGCAATTCCCTCAAACCACAAGCGATGACGAAATTGATCTTCGTGAATTATTCTCTGTCATCTGGCAAGGTAAATGGTTGATTATTGCTATTACAGCTGTATTCGCGATTGGTGCGGTTATTTTTGCCATAAAACAACCCAATATTTATAAATCCGAAGCTTTATTAGCCCCTGCATCTGAAGAGCAAGGCGGTGGTTTAAGTGCATTAGCATCGCAGTTTGGCGGCTTAGCCAGCTTAGCTGGGGTAAATTTAAGTGCTAAGGGTAGTACGGATAAAACAGAGCTTGCCATTCAAGTATTGAAATCTCGCCAATTTACCAGTGATTTTATTCAAAGGCACAATATCCTCGCTGATTTAATGGCCGCTGAAAAATGGGATAGGGATGCTGATAAATTAATTTATGATCCTAAGCTTTATAATGAGCAAACCAATACTTGGGTACGTGAAGCTAAAGTGCCATTTAAACCAGAACCATCAATGCAGGAGGCCTATAAAGTCTTTAGCAAAATGATTGCTGTTAATAAAGCGAAAGAAACTGGAATGGTCACTATTTCAGTTGAGCATTTATCACCAGCTGTTGCGCAGCAGTGGGTTGCTTGGTTAATCCAAGATATTAATAAAGTAATGAAAGACCGCGATGTAGCTGAGGCGAATCGTAGCAGTGAGTTTTTAAATAAACAAATTGCTTTAACTAATGTGGCAGATATTCGAACCATTTTGTATAAACTAGTAGAAGAACAAGCTAAAACCATCATGTTTGCTGAAGTGCGTGATGAATACGTTTTTAAAACGATTGACCCTGCTCTAGTGCCTGAAGAAAAAGCAAAGCCTAAACGCGCTCTAATTTGCGTATTAGGTACACTGCTTGGCGGTATGTTAGGCGTGATGTTTGTGTTGGTTAGGTATTTTATGAGGAAAGATGCTTAGGCTAACGCTCCGTTCTAGGACGCAGTAAAAAGTGCTGTTCTAGACTCTAGAAGAAGCGAACGACTGCATGGTCAATTTTGTTCCATACAAAATCTGACATTTCCACCATCCATGGTGGTCAGATGTAAGAGGTAGAATAAGGCAGGAGCAGTTATCGAGCGACGCTCTGCTTTTTCTAGCAGGGCGTAGCCCGCTCTAGCCGCGAAGCGTTCCGTCAACCTCTTTCTAACTTTCGCAAGCGTTACATTTTATATTTTATCGAGGTATTTTTTAGTGAAAATTCTGGTTACAGGTGGCGCTGGCTTTATCGGCTCTGCAGTTGTTCGACATATTATCAACAATACTCAAGATAGTGTGATTAATGTTGATAAGTTAACTTATGCTGGCAATCTTGAATCACTACTTAGTGTTGAAAAAAATCAACGATACGCATTCGAACAAGTGGATATTTGTGATCGAGTAGAGCTAGATAGAGTTTTTAATAAGTACCAACCTGATGCGGTAATGCATTTAGCTGCAGAGTCTCATGTCGACCGTTCAATTACAGGTCCATCAGATTTTATTCAAACCAACATCGTTGGTACTTATACTCTGCTTGAAGCTACACGTGCTTATTGGAGTAGTTTATCTGACCAAGCAAAAAATGCCTTTCGCTTCCATCATATTTCCACTGATGAGGTTTATGGCGATTTACCGCATCCTGATGATATAGAAGATGGAACGGAGCCTTCAGCGAATAAAGAGTTACCATTATTCATTGAAACAACACCTTATGCTCCTAGCAGTCCGTATTCTGCTTCTAAAGCATCAAGTGATCACTTAGTTCGTGCATGGTTACGTACCTATGGCTTACCTACCATAGTGACTAATTGCTCCAACAACTATGGTCCTTATCACTTCCCTGAAAAACTGATCCCGCTAGTGATCCTTAATGCACTTGAAGGCAAGTCATTACCTATTTACGGTAAAGGCGACCAGATCCGCGATTGGTTATATGTCGAAGACCATGCTCGCGCACTATACAAAGTGGTTACTGAGGGCAAAATTGGTGAAACCTACAATATTGGTGGTCATAACGAAAAACAGAACTTAGAAGTGGTGCAAACCATCTGTAGCATCTTAGATTCATTAGTGCCTAAAGCTACGCCTTATGCTGAGCAGATTACCTATGTAACTGATAGACCAGGTCATGATCGCCGTTATGCCATTGATGCAACCAAAATGAGTAATGAGCTTAACTGGCAACCAGAAGAAACCTTCGAAACAGGCCTTTGTAAAACCATTGAATGGTATTTAGCGAATCAAGAGTGGTGTCAGCATGTCCAAGATGGTAGCTATCAGCGAGAGCGTTTAGGCATTTAACCTCTTTTATTATTTTGTTTTATGTCCTAGTTTTTCTTTAAACCTAGGATCTCTTTATCTAGGAACTGATTTTACTATGAAAGGAATTATTCTCGCTGGCGGTTCTGGTACTCGTTTGTACCCGATTACTAAAGGTGTTTCGAAACAGTTACTACCTGTATACGATAAACCTATGATTTATTATCCAATTTCTGTGCTCATGCTTGCAGGGATACGGGATATTTTGATTATCACTACACCTGATGATCAATATTCGTTTAAACGTTTACTTGGTGATGGCACTGACTTTGGGATAAATCTTCAATATGCCGTGCAACAAAGCCCTGACGGATTAGCACAAGCCTTTATTATTGGTGAAGAGTTTATTGGTAATGATAATGTGTGTTTAGCGCTTGGAGATAATATCTTTTGGGGACAAGGTTTTTCACCAATACTCAAACAAGCTGCAGCAAGAACAACGGGGGCAACGGTATTTGGCTATCAAGTGAAAGATCCTGAGCGTTTTGGTGTAGTTGAATTCGCTCAAAATCAAAAGGCCATCAGTATTGAAGAAAAACCCCTAAAACCTAAATCTAATTTTGCAGTGACAGGCCTTTATTTTTACGATAATTGCGTAGTCAATATTGCCAAAAACGTTAAACCATCAGAGCGTGGCGAATTAGAAATTACTAGTATTAATCAAGCGTATCTTGAAATGGGTGAATTAAATGTAGAGTTGCTTGGTCGTGGTTTTGCTTGGTTAGATACAGGTACCTATGAAAGTCTATTGGAAGCTGCATCATTTGTCGAAACGATCGAAAAAAGACAGGGTTATAAGATAGCCTGCCTAGAAGAGATTGCTTGGCGAAATAAGTGGTTGACGGATGAACAGCTAGCTGTTGCGGGTAATCAAATGGCCAAGAACACGTATGGTCAATATTTGTTTGATTTGCTGAATAAGTAATAGAGATATCGATGAGTCAGATTAAATTATTTGATTTTCGCACGCTAGGTGATGAGCGTGGTGCCTTGGTGGCATTGGAAGCAAACAAGCAAATTCCATTTGATATTAAACGAGTTTATTATATTTATAACACGGCTGAAGGCGTAGCTCGTGGTTTTCATGCTCATAAAGAACTTAAGCAAGTCGCTATTTGTCTTAAAGGTTCTTGTCGCTTTGTGATGGATGATGGCAAAGATAAGCAAGAAGTGATATTAACTACGCCTGACAAAGGGTTATTAATTGATGCGATGCAATGGCATGAGATGTACGATTTCTCTGAAGGTTGCGTTTTAATGGTTTTAGCTAGTGATATATACGATGAAGATGATTACATTCGTGATTATCAACAATTTTTAAAGGAAATTAAAATATGCTAAGAAAAATAATTTTAGAAAAATTTAATGAAGCTCTGGCGCAAACTAGTGTAACTAAATCTTATGCTGAATTAAGCGATGATACAGTTTTACTAGAAACTGAATTAGATTCATTAGGCTTTGCAATTTTAGTAGCCTTGTTAGAGGAAGAACTTGATTACGATCCATTTCAGTTAATGGAAAATGCAGTCTATCCTCAAACTTTTGGTGACTTTGTAGCAATTTATGAAAAATATTCAAAATAATAATCAAGAAACAATTTTAAGTCTTCTAAATATAGTGCCTGGTGATAGGTTTTTTTTATCAGTTGAATCAAAAAATATTACTTATGCAGAAATAGTTAATATTTCAAATCGATTTATTGATGAAAATTCTCAGTACCTTGGATGTAACATTGCTGTTAAGTTTAAAAATCGTGAATTGGCTACAAAGTTTTTGCCAGCGGTATCTTATTTAGCAAAAAATTTATTGATTTTGCCTGATGATTTACAGGAAGAAATTGAGCAAGATTTTTTTATTAAAACCCAGTCTAATTACCATTTTAATTTCAATGAAGCTGGTGTCGAAATAACTAAAATATCTGAACCAGTTTTTGATGGCCTTAAACGTAAAATGATACTCGCTACATCTGGCACAACGGGGACACCCAAGTTGGTATCTTACGAGCTTAAACAGCTTATTGGAACGGCTAAAACTGACATAGCTAAAGGTCTAGCTTACAATTGGGCTTTAGTTTATGACGTCAATCGTTTTGCTGGCTTACAAGTTTATTTTCAAACAATTTTATCTGGTTCAAAATTAACTATTCTAGAGTCTGATAGTAGTATCGCTCAAGTCATAAATTTATTGATAAATAGCAATGCAAACTGTTTATCCGCTACGCCTTCTTTTTTTCGTAAGTTATTAATGGATCCAAAAAGTGCATCAATTAACTTTACTCGAATAACTTTAGGTGGTGAGATTGCAGAACAAACAATTCTAAACAGTCTTAAGACCATATATCCTCAAGCTAAAATAATTCATATATATGCTTCAACCGAGGCTGGCGTTGGCTTTAGTGTAAAAGATGTTAAAGAGGGTTTTCCGTTAGCATTTTTAGATGAAACAGCTTTATTAGGAACAAGCCTGAAAATTAAAGATGGTACGCTTTGGATTAAATCTAAAAACACATCAAATACTATGATTAGCGGTTTATTAGAGTTAGATATGGATGGATACATAAATACAGGTGATTTAGTTGCTATCGTTGATGATAGGATTTTATTTATGGGCCGCGAAAGTGGTACGATTAATGTTGGAGGGAACAAAGTTATTCCTGAAGAAATTGAACGTGTTATTTTAAAACATGATGCTATATCTGAATGTTACGTTTTTGGCAAAAAAAATTCAATGATGGGGATGTTGGTTGCTTGTGAAGTTGTTCTTAAAGATCCAAGTATTGATAAAAATTATATTAAAAAAGATCTGCAGTCATTTTGTCATACTCAACTTCAACCATTTAAAGTGCCTGCACTAGTCAAATTTGTTAGTGAAATTGAAAAAAATTCTGTCGGAAAAGTCATGAGAGGTAAGGCTTCATGAAATTAGTTATAATCACAGGTGCAAGTAAAGGATTGGGATTGGCTATCTCAAAAAAACTAATTGAGAATAATTATAGCGTTGTTTGTATTAGTCGTCGTGAGGGAGAATTTAGTCAATTAAAGCTAGATTATCCTAATCAGGCTTTTTTTTATGGTTATGATTTCGCCAAAACTGAAGGTATTTCAGATTTAGTTAAAAAAATAGTTAAAGATCATGGGCGCCCATACGGATTAATAAATAATGCGGCTATAGGTCATGATGGTGTTTTAGCAACAATGCACGAAAGTGATATTAATCAACTTATTATTACAAATATTACCTCTCCCATTTTATTGACGAAGTATGTGAGCCGCTCTATGTTGTTAAATCAATGTGGGCGCATCATAAATGTTGGTTCAATTATAGGTAGTACAGGTTTTAATGGATTAAGTGTTTATGGTGCATCAAAATCAGCACTTTCTGGTTTTACAAGATCACTAGCAAGGGAAGTCGGTAAAGCCAATATTACAGTTAATACACTTGCACCTGGTTATATGGAAACCGCAATGACAGCTGGTTTGCAAGGCGAAAAATTGCAATCAATTAAAAGACGAAGTCCATTAGGGCGGTTAGCCAATGTAGAAGATGCTGCTTCAGCAGCTATTTTCTTACTTTCAGACGGTGCAAGTTCCATTACTGGTACAACACTTACCGTTGATGCAGGGAGTACTGCATAATGGCAGTATTAATTCATCCTTCAGCAATTATTTCTCCTTTAGCCATAATTGAAGAGAATGTTGAAATTGGACCATTTACAATAGTTCATGATAATGTTTATTTAAGTTCTGGTTGTCGTGTTGGGGCTTACTCTGAGTTAGGTATACCTTCGATATTGGCGAAGAAGAAAGAATTAATATTTGGTAATAATTGTAATATTAGGAGTCACAATGTTTTCTATGCAGGTTCAAAAATTGGCGACTCGTTAAATACGGGTCATTATGTCAGTGTTAGAGAAAACTCGATAGTAGGGAACGGATGTCAGTTTGGTAATCGTTCAGACATTCAAGGTGACTGTACTATCGGTAATTTTACAAAATGTCATGCAGATGTACATATTGGTAAAATGTCAAAAGTTGGTGATTACGTTTGGCTATTTCCTGAAGTGCTACTAACAAATGATCCTACCCCGCCAAGTACAGACCTAATTGGTGTAACTATAAATGATTTTGCGGTTTTAGCTGCCAAAGTACTCGTTTTACCTGGTGTGATTATAGGTAAAGATAGTGTAGTAGGTGCTGGCTCAGTTGTTAAGGAAAATGTTCCAGAAGGTAAATTAGCTAATGGCAATCCAATAAAAATAATCTGCGATGCTAAAATTTTAAGAATGTACAATAATCCTAAATTGAAGGCATATCCATGGCGAAATCGATTTCATCGTGGCTATCCGGCAGAGATTATTTCAGCATGGTTAAGTGAATTTAATGAGAAATAATATGACAGTTCCTTTTTTGGATTTAAAGAAAGTTAATCAACAATATCAAGATGAGCTAAAAGAAGCTTGCGCCAGGGTTATTGACTCTGGTTGGTATATTATGGGAAATGAGCTGTCTCAATTTGAAACTGAGTTTGCTCGCTATTGCGGCACTAAACATTCTATCGGTGTTGCTAACGGTTTAGATGCTTTAATACTTACTATTCGTGCTTGGAAGGTGTTAGGTAAACTTAAAGCGGGTGATGAGGTTATTGTTCAAGCTAATACCTATATTGCCTCAGTATTGGCTATTACTGAAAATGACTTAATCCCTGTATTAGTTGAACCCAATCCTAAAACCTATAATCTAGATTGTGAGACTGTTCGCAAAGCTATTACCGCTAAAACGAAATTAATTTTACCTGTACATTTATATGGCCAAATATCACCTATGCAGGAGATTATGGCACTAGCCGATGAATTTAATTTATTAGTTTTAGAAGATTGCGCTCAATCACACGGCGCTGAGATTAACGGTAAACGGGCTGGTAATTGGGGCCATGCGGCTGGCTTTAGTTTTTACCCAGGTAAAAACTTGGGGGCACTCGGTGATGCCGGTGCTATAACTACCAATAATGACGAATTATCACAAACTTTAAGAGCATTGCGTAATTATGGCTCTCATAAAAAATATGAAAATATTTATCAGGGTGTCAATAGCCGTCTAGATGAAATACAAGCGGCTATGTTACGCGTTAAATTACGCCATTTAGAGGTTGAAACAAAACGTCGTCAGCAGATTGCTCAAACATATCGTTTGCTTATCAGTAACCCATTAATTGTATTGCCAGTTGTGACTGAAGAGCTTGCCCATGTTTGGCATTTGTTTGTGGTGCGTTGTGAAAATCGTGAAGCCTTACAACAGCATTTGGCGGCTAACGGCATTCAAACCTTAATTCACTACCCGATCCCACCGCATAAGCAGCAGGCTTATCGCCAATATGCCGAAATACAATTGCCGCTGACCGAGCAGATTCACCAACAGGTTTTGTCTATTCCTTTAGATCCTACCATGAGCAATGATACTATTAAGAAAGTGATCAATGTGTTAAATGGTTTTAATGCATGAGGCGTCTGTTAAAAGTCACTGCAATGACTGGGTTGTTAACTTTACTCAAAATGGTAATAGGATTTGTAATTGCCAAGGTTGTTGCGATTTATACTGGTCCAACCGGTTTAGCCATGCTTGGTCAAGTACAGAGCATGGTGGGAAGCCTTAATGGGATCATTAATGCGCCAGTAGGTAGTGGAATTATACGTTTTACAGCCGAAAATAAGGACCGAGGATATGATGCTTGTACGCCTTGGTGGCGTGCTTCGTTGCAATGGGTGCTAGTTATTTCAGCAATAATCATTCCGAGTGGTTTATTGTTAGCTCCTCATATCGCTAATTGGTTATTTGAAGATACGGGATTAACTTGGGTCGTGATGGCAACTGTGTGTGTGTTACCATTATCCGCAATAGGTACCCTGTGTAATTCCGTGATAAACGGTCAACAGTTATTTCGCCGCTATGTCGGTCTTGGTATGGTGTCAGTGTTAGTTTCAGGCGGCGTGATGTTAGCCATGATCGTGCTGTACAATATTCAAGGTGCACTCTTAGCGGCGGCTTTACAATCGGCCTTAATTGGAGTTGTTATGCTGATAGCTAATTTGCGCCAACCTTGGTTCAAGTTTTGCTATTGGTGGGGGGCTACCGACAGCAAGTCACGTGAGGTAATTGGTGCCTATATGCTGATGGCTATAACCACTGCGCTAACTGTACCTATATCCCTAATCCTTGTGCGAAATATATTAATTGACCAAGTGGGCTGGGATGCGGCAGGTCAGTGGCAGGCTGTTTGGAAAATTTCTGAAGTGTATCTTAGCGTGATTACTATAGCGTTAGGTACCTACTATTTACCAAAACTTTCATCGTTAGTGGGAATTGATGCTATTGTTGCTGAAATTAATAAAACAGTAATAGTCATTATTCCTATAGTGGTAGTAATGGCGTTAGGAATATATATTTTCCGTGATTTAGCTATCACATTATTATTTACTGAAGAATTTAGATCTGCACGAGATTTATTTGCTATTCAGTTATCGGGTGATGTGCTAAAAATTGCCAGTTGGTTGTATGCTTATCCTATGCTATCGCGTGGTGCTACCAAATGGTTTGTGTGCACTGAAATTATCTTCTCATTATCATTTGTGGCCTTAACCTACTTATTTGTTATGAATATAGGTTTGGAAGGTGCAATTGTTGCGTACTTTGTTAATTATTCGATATACTTTTTAATTGTCATCTTAAATGTAAAAAGATTTGCCCGTTAATCACAATTAAACGTCGCACTATCTTTTTAAATAAGCTCGATTGGCTACCAAACATTTTTATACTGGTATGGTTTGTGTCATACAAGCCTTAAGTGTGCAAGGAAACGTTAAAGTTTTTTGAATAATGGTTGTGTTCTGGGAGTCTACCTTTCGTAGAACCTATATCGTGGTGAGTTTTATCTTGAAGCAAGGCATTTAGTGCTGAGATCAATATTGCTCAACAATTCAATATTAATAATGTTGTTATCATCACTGTAAATCGGTGAGTATCGGTCGAAATGTTTTTATCGGAGCTAACGTCACTATTTTACAGGGGGCGCTCGGAGATAACAGTGTTACAGGTGCTGTAGTGGATAAAAATCTCCCTCAGACATAATCGCTATAAAGTAGGGTAATGTTTGAAATTTTACAGTTTGAGATTAGATGTTAAGCACCTTATAAAACAGTAACGCTATGATTACAATTGGTGTAAACAGGTATTTTTTAGTCGTAACCAGTATCCCTGAATAAAATTTATGTTTTTGAAATATAGATGTGTTCAGAGAATAACTGAAAAGGTAATGCTGTGAAGATTGTTTAGTAGTAGTTAGCACAGAATCAATATTGTTTTGACAGTGTAAGTTTTCGTCTAGTGAAGTGGATAGGTAATTTCTAAAAATGTAATCTAGCTTTTAAATTCGTAAAATCGAAGTAAATAAATTATATTGTTGTATAATAATGCTGATCTTATTTTTCTCAGAAAGTTATGTTTGCTCCTAAAGTAGTTGATTTTTTGGAGCGGAAGATTGTGAACGGTGAAATTTTTTATTGGAGAGAAGATGATTTTTTAGTTACTATTTATTATGGACGTTAGTTGTTAGCTAGTGTATGTTGACATAGCTTTGAGTAATTTTTTAACAAAAATATGATTTTAAAGTGTACTTGAAATGCTTTTATTTGCACTTTTTAAAACAAAGATTATATGGTGTTTTATGAAAGTTTTAGTTTATGGTGAATATAGTGGTTATGGAAAATCACTAGCTAAGGGGTTTAATGAACTTGGCTATCATGCAGAAGTTTTAAGTTTTGGTGGTGATGGGTTCAAAAAAATAAAAGGTGATATTTCATTTCATGATGAAAATAAATTTATAAAACTATTTAAATTTATCGCTTTAATTCCCAGGATATTATCTTTTGATAATATTATTGTATTAAACCCTTCTTTTTTTGGACTTAAATATTTAGGCCCAATAGTAATATTGTTAGCTAAAATTAAAGGGATAAGAATTAATCTTTTAGCTTGTGGGGATGATGTAGAGTTCATTAAACAAGGTAAATTAGGTAATTTAGGATCCTGGCCTTACATTGATACGCAATTTCCTGATGTTAAGTATTATACTCGTTTAACTGAGTTATTTGTTCATAAAATAGTAGCTAATGTTTCTTATCGAGTAATACCAGTTATGTATGATTACCAAAAAGCATGGTCCTTATCTAAATATAAGAATAAAGTTGTAAGTACCATACCACTAGCCTGTGATGGAATGCTAATTAATTTGAAAACGAAAGTTTTTGGCGAAAAAATAAGAATTATGCATGGTATAAATAGAGAAGATTTTAAAGGTACTAGGAAAATTATATTAGCTTTAAATAAAATAAAATCCGAATATATTAATGATGTCGAAGTTTTTCTTCCTGAAAAACTGCCCTTTGAAGAATATATGAAGTTGCTAGAGTCAGTTGATATTTCAATTGATCAAACTAAAGGTAATTCTTACGGTATGAATGCAATTTATGGATTGCTCAGTGGGCATGTAGTTTTAGCACCAGCTAATGATTTTTTTAAAAAAGACTTGTGTATTTCAAATTGCCCTATTATACCAATAATTAATGATGAAAATGATATATATGTAAAGCTAAAGTCGTTAATTGAGAATAGGGAGAAATTGGATGAGATTAAAAGACATGGGCAAGAATATGCTTTAATGATGCACGCACCTAAAATTGTAGCAGAAAAAATGTCTAAATACTTACTTAAATAGCATATTGTTGGATTATTAATGATATTTTCAATATTTATTGTTGTTGTGAACATGTTGAATTATCTTTTATTAATATTGAATATAAATTTTGGCGATTGACTTGTTAGTTTTACTCGGAATGTAAAATGTTAACTAATTTATGGTATTCGATTTTATCATTCAGAGCGATTGGTTTGGTCATAACGGTTTGATATTGTATTGATATATTATTGTAATAGGTCCGGAAAGTTATGAAAATATTGTTTATAGTGCCATCATTGGAGTCTGCAGGACCTATTAATGTGGTTTTTGAATTGGTAAAGAAATTATCAAAAGATAATGAGGTTCATGTCTTTTCTTTTAGTAAAGGAGGGCGATTCAAAGATTTTGAACAATTTGCAAATAAAATATTCATATCTTCAAGGAGTAAGCTTTTACAAGTATTTTTTTTGGCTTCAGATATAGATCTTAATTTTTATGATGTAGTACATTCTCATTGTTTATTGCCAGATATAGCTTCTGCTTTTGCCTTTAGTGCAAGCAATAATACTTATACAACAATTCATAATTCTATGGATAAGGATTATATATTATTGTATGGTCAATTACTCGGAAATATATTATATAGATTACATTTGTTAGTGTTAAAAAAAATAAAATATCGTGTTTCCTGTTCAAATTCGGTAGCAGAATATCTCTTATCTCACTTTCAGCTTGAAACTAAAAGTATTTGTAATGGTGTTTCCGAGTCAGAATTAAAACCTCGCAAGTCCGGAAATTGTAATAGCAATAAGCTTAGATTTGTTAGTGTTGGTGTTCTTAATCAGAGAAAAAATACCCAGACATTACTCGATGCTTTCATTAAGTTAGATATTGAAAAATATGAATTTATAGTTATCGGAGATGGCCCGCTGTTATCTTCTTTGAATACTAAGTATCAAAATAAATCAAATATTATTTTTTTAGGTAATTGTAAGAATGTGAGGGATTTATTATCTTCTTCAGATGTATTTTTGTCTAGCTCAATGGCCGAAGGACTACCAATGGCTCTTTTGGAAGCTTTATCTGAAGGCGTGACTTATATTATCTCTGACATTCTACCACATTTAGAGATTAATAGGTTAAGTCCTGATTCTGGAATTGTTGTTGGTAATACCGTAGATGAGTTTTTCTCTGCAATGAAAAGTATAACTCTTGAGCAGGTAAATGAAAGAAGAATAATCTGTAAGACACTATTTGATTCTAATTTTAGTTCAAGAAAAATGGCTGATGACTATCTTGAACTCTATAGGTTGTGCATGCTGTGATTATTTACTTTACTGTATATTTTTTTATATGGCTGTTAAGTTTTATAGAATGCTTTTTTTTAAGAAAAAGGAATTCCACTGTTTTTGCTTACTTAATATTTTGTTGTATTTGCATTTTATCTTTTTTTAAGCCATTAAATTCTACAAGTGATAGTGCCTCTTATTATAATCATCTTATCGGTCTTGATAGTGGTAGTGAGTTCGAAATTGGATATCGGTTTTTTATCTATTTATTACAAATTTTAAATTTCTCAGACTATGGTTTTTTGACTTTGTCTGTCGTGTTTTTTTCATTAGTAATTAAGATGTTATCTAGCTACAATGCGACTCCTTATCTACTTTTGCCTATTGCAATATATACATCGCATTTCTTCTTGTATCAAGAGTTAACACAACTTAGAAGTGCTTTAGCTTCTTCGCTAGTCATTCTTGCTATTTTTATGATGCTCGAACGGAAACAAGTTTTATCATTAATTATCTATTGTATATCTTTATCCTTTCATAAGTCTGCTTTAATTTTTATGCCAGGATTCTTTATTGTAAAGTCTAAAGTTAGAATTAGCTTCTATCAGTTTTTTTTATTGCTTATTGTGTCAATTTTATTTTCATTCATTTTGAAAGATTTCATCGTATACGTTGCTGAGGATTTAGTTTCTGAAGCTATATTCAAAACGTATATTGAGGGTGAAGATGGGTATGCAAAATCTGTTGGGTTATTTAATCCTGCAACTTTGAAGTACGTTTTTTTATCATTCTTATTTATTTTATTTTCAACTAGAATTGAAAGTAAATATTATAATCCATTACTTAACTTATATTTGTTTGGGACGCTCTGGATCATTCTTTTCTCTTCGTTTGGAACTTTAGCAGGTAGAGGAGCATTTTTTTTTACTGTGTATGAAATGTTTTTAATTTCTTTTGTTATAAAGGCATTTTGTGATAAGAAAATAAAATTGATTGCATTTTGTTGTACTTTCATAATTTATACAATTATTTTATTCGTCAATTTAAACTTTAAAAATATGTTGATTGTTTAAAAGGTAATGTTTATGAGTTTTAGTTTTAGTGTTTTAATGGCTGTTTACTATAAGGATGATCCATTCTTTTTAGAACAATCTCTTAAAAGTTTGTATGATCAATCATTTAAAGCTAAACAGGTAGTCTTAATCTGTGATGGGCAGCTCAACGAGAACCTTGATGAAGTAATTGCTAGGTTTATATCATTACTACCTATTTCACTTATTAGGTTGGAGAATAATATTGGGTTAGGGAATGCACTGAATATTGGGTTGAAATATTGTACCTGTGATTGGGTTTTTAGAATGGATTCTGATGATATTTCTAGGCTTAATAGATTTGAAATTCAATCAGACTTTATTTTAAAAAATCCTGAGGTTGGTTTGGTTGGTGGTGCTATTTCTGAATTCATAGATTTTGGAGTTCCTATTGGTAAGCGTATTGTTCCTAGTTCTGACTCTGACATTAGGAAAACTATGGCTTATTACTCACCATTGAATCATGTGACTGTAGCTTTTAAAAAAGATAGAGTTATCGAAGTTGGAGGATATGAGGGAGGCCAAAATTTCCAAGAAGATTATTATCTTTGGCTTAAATTGGCGGCAACTGACTTGGTTTTTCACAATTTACCTGATGTATTAGTTGATGTTCGGGTAGGTGATAATATGTTGAGTCGTAGAGGAGGTATTGATTATTTTTTCAAGGAGTTGAAGGTTAGCTACTTTGGTTTTAAATGTGGAATCATTCCTTTACGCTCATTTTTAAAAAATCTTATAATTAAATTTTTCCTTAGGCTTTCGCCTATTCCTATTAGACGGATATTGTATAGAATGGGGCGCAGGTATATAAATAGATGATTTTATTAACTGGGTCTACAGGTTTTATTGGCAGTCAAGTACTTGAAAAAATACCTTCTGAAAGTGTTGTTTGTTTATCTAGATGTACTGATGGTTTTAATAATGGATATGTTTATTTTAATAAAAAAATATCTCCAGATGAAGATTATAAATCAGTTCTATATAAAGTTGAAACTATAATTCACTGTGCAGCCAGAGCACATGTTATGAATGAACTATTAAACAATCCTTTAGATGCCTATCGTGAAGTAAATACATTGGGAACTTTAAATTTAGCATCTCAAGCAGCATATGCTGGTGTCAAGCGTTTTATTTTTATCAGTAGTATTAAGGTAAATGGTGAGTGTACGTCGTTCCATAAACCTTTTACTGCTGACGACATACATAACGCTCAGGATAATTATGGTATTTCTAAATCTGAAGCGGAGCAGCAATTGTTAGAGTTAGGCCATAAAACAGGTATGGAGATTGTGATTATTCGCCCTACTTTAGTTTATGGGCCAGGTGTAAAGGCAAATTTTGCCTCATTGATGAACTTAGTTTCTAAAGGAGTTCCGCTGCCATTTGGTTGCATTAATCATAATAAACGTAGTCTGTTGTCAGTTACTAATCTTGTTGATTTAATTATCACCTGTATTGACCACCCTAAAGCGGCAAATCAAGTATTCTTGGTTTCAGATGACCATGATGTTTCGACCTCCGAAATGGTTCGTGAAATGGCAAAAGCACTAGATAAACCCACATGGCAACTCCCTATACCTATTTGGTGTTACAAGTTAGTGGGTAAACTATTTGATAAGTCAGATGTAGTGGATAGATTAACCGGTTCATTGCAGGTCGATATTTCTCATACGAAAGAAACCTTAGGTTGGAAGCCACCTCAGACCCTACAAGAAGGGTTCAAACAAACAGCGCAAGCTTTTCTTCAAGCAAAAACTAAATAATGGTAGAACATGATTCGTTTAATTGATTTTCTTGCAGCATTCTTTGGTTTGTTATTCCTATGGCCAATATTATTAATCTTTACCATCATTGGTTTGTTTGATACAGGCTCACCGATTTTTATCCAAACTCGGGTAGGAAAAGACAAAAAACCGTTTAGATTGATTAAGTTTCGCACTATGAGAAAGGATACTGCATCGGTTGCGAGTCATCTTGCCAGTAACGCCTCGATCACTAAGTTTGGCAGTTTTTTGCGTAAGACAAAAATTGATGAATTACCCCAATTAATTAACGTATTAATGGGGCAGATGAGTTTAGTTGGTCCTCGACCAAACTTATTTAATCAAGAAGAGCTGATTGCAGAACGCGATGCTTTGGGAGTTTATAATGTTTTGCCTGGCGTAACAGGATTAGCCCAAGTTCAAAATATTGATATGTCTACGCCTAAACTATTGGCTGAAACTGATAAGCAGATGATCGATTCATTAACCATCAAAGATTACTTTAAATACATTATTATGACGGCTACGGGGA
Organism: Shewanella sp. SM68; assembly: GCF_025653925.1. Taxonomy (NCBI): domain Bacteria; kingdom Pseudomonadati; phylum Pseudomonadota; class Gammaproteobacteria; order Alteromonadales; family Shewanellaceae; genus Shewanella; species Shewanella sp. SM68. The sequence continues at coordinate 81,758 of NZ_JAKKRU010000008.1, read as the reverse complement.
GTGGTAGTGGTGATGCGGTTAAACCAAAGTAATTGATTATCAGTTTTATATTTAGTGATTCGATTGGTAGTGTTTTTCTACGCTATAAATATTATTGATGTTGTTTCATGAAGCTATTAGTTTGTCTAGATTATCCCTATCTTATTATTTTGCATACTGTTAAAGCAGTCGCTCGTATTTTAGACAACATCCTTAGTTAGAGATTTTTTAACAGGGCTGTGATATTGTTGGTCTTTGTTGTTTGAGCCTCTTGCGTATGGAGGCGGTGCTGTTAATTATGGAATTTATGAAGTTTTTGAGTAAATTGGAGCGGAAAATGGAATTTTTGCAGTGTTTATTTTCTTTGAAACGGTCACATAAACGTTTAGTGAGTGTGGCGATTGATTCGGTATTTCTCTTAGTTGCATTTTGGGCAGCCTTGTTGGTGCGGTTAGATGCCGTGAGTGTCTTAACTAATAGCACATACTGGTTGCTCATTGTTTTGGTTGTGCCTGTGAGTATCATGGTGTTTGCTAAGCTGGGCTTATATCGTGCTGTGCTTAGATACATGGGGTTACAAGCACTTACCGCTATTATTGTTGGTGTGCTTGCCTCAACAGTGTCGTTAGTGTTAATTGCGTATTACAGCGAGGCGAACCTACCCCGTACTGTACCAATTATTTACGCTGCTTTTGCCTTGGTATTTGTCGGTGGAACTCGCGCTATGGTGCGCTCGTTAGTGGGGGCTGGTCTAAAGCGCGTTGGTGAACCTGTGATTATTTATGGTGCTGGTGTGAGTGGTCGCCAACTGGTGACCTCTCTTGTACAAAGCCATGAGTATTATCCCTTTGCATTTGTTGATGACGATGCGACTTTGCATGGCACTGTCATCCAAGGAGTGCATGTTCATTCGCCTTCTATTATTAAAAAACTCATCACACAAAAAGCCGCTACAAAGGTGTTGCTGGCTATGCCAAGTGCCTCTCGCTCTCGTCGCCAAGAGATTTTAGTCAAGCTTGAACCTTTGGCTGTACAAGTATTAACCTTACCTGCAATGGCTGATCTGGTTAGTGGTAATAAGCTTTATAGCGATATTAAAGAAGTCGAAATCGATGATTTGTTAGGGCGTGATGCAGTTACTCCCCGTTGCGACTTAATGGTTGCCAATATCCGCAATAAAGTAGTGATGGTCACGGGAGCTGGCGGCTCGATTGGCTCTGAGTTATGTCGACAGATATTAAAACAGTCACCTAAAAAATTAGTGCTATTTGAGTTATCTGAGTTTGCCTTGTATACGATTGAGCGCGAACTTTCAGCGACAGCTTTTGAGTTAGGACTTGATGTTAAAATTTTACCGATCATGGGCTCGGTACAACGGGAAAATCGTGTTCAAGCAGTAATGCAATCGTTTAAAGTCCAAACTGTGTATCACGCTGCAGCCTATAAACATGTGCCATTGGTGGAGCACAATGTCGTTGAAGGTGTGCGTAATAACATCTTCGGTACTTTATATACTGCTCGTGCAGCGATTGCAGCAAAGGTTGAAACTTTTGTATTGATTTCGACGGATAAAGCTGTACGCCCAACTAATATTATGGGCACGACTAAGCGTATGGCCGAGTTGGCACTTCAAGCGTTATCCAAAGAAACACATCAAACGCGTTTTTGCATGGTTCGCTTTGGTAATGTATTAGGATCTTCTGGGTCTGTAGTACCGTTATTTCGCAAGCAAATTGCCAACGGCGGGCCTGTTACTGTTACTCATCGTGAAATTACCCGTTTCTTTATGACAATTCCGGAAGCTTCTCAGTTAGTTATCCAAGCGGGGGCCATGGGTAAAGGTGGCGATGTGTTTGTGCTGGACATGGGGAAATCAGTCAAAATTGTCGATTTAGCGGCAAAAATGATTCGTCTCAGCGGTTTTGAAGTGAAGGATGAACTCAATCCTGATGGTGATATTGCCATTGAGTTTAGTGGATTACGTCCTGGTGAAAAATTATACGAAGAATTACTAATTGGTGATGATGTTACTGGCACTGAGCATGAACGTATTATGACTGCCAATGAAAGCTATCTTACTTGGAAAGAGCTAGAAGTTATTCTTAGTCGCTTAGATAAAGCTTGTCATGAGTTTAACCATGAAGCTATACGAGAAATCTTACTGTCAGCACCAACAGGTTTTAACCCAACAGACGGTATATGTGATTTAGTATGGCAGCAAAAGAAAAAATTAAGCGCTGTTAACGGACAAAATAAAGTTGTTCCGTTAGTTTCTTAGTTTCTTAGTTTCTTAGTTTCTTAGTTTTCTTGTGGTATTTGAAAAGCCAAATCAAATTTGATTTGGCTTTTTTTCGTTTATAAGCATGGTTTTAAGATAATAAGTAATTTAGTTCTTACGGTGGTGCATCGTAACTTAGGGCTGAGAGAGGCTTGCAATATTGATATCACTAATGAACTTTGTTATCTCGCGGTTGTACACTGGACTTGAGATTTACTAAAGATTTACTCGGGAAGTTCGTAATCATTCACTCGTTTTATGGCTTGCAGGCAGTAATAGACACTTTAAGCAGTCTACTTGGTCTTGTTGATTTTAACCTTATACCATCCCCTTGTTGGAAAACGAGAATATCATAGGGCATGATCTTGATAAGCTTGCCATTATGCTCCCATGTCATGGTATCTAAGCAGCAAAGTATTTGGATGATAGGGACGTAAGCTTCAGTTTTTTGCAGTTCATTTGGATAGTTGTTTGAGGCTGCAATCTGTTCTTCGATAAATATGTCATCAAAGCTAAGCCTTTGCGTATGCGCTTTAAATGCGCCGCGTTTGGTCATGACATTGAAATCAATAACATCACTGCCTAATAATTGACTTGTTATTGAGGTTTCACCAGCAAAGCAGAATGGGCTATCAGCTGGCGTGAGTCGCTTATATTCAGTTGTATTTGTATTTCCTGATATCTTTTCTCCAGCTCCAAGGCCATTTATCTGTTTTGTCCCTTCATGACTATTGATGCTGAGTTCAACACCATCACCTTCCAGAATGAGCAGTTGCCTGTCTATGTCGATAAATGATGAAAAAGGTCCGTTGCTGCTAATACTTGCAATGCTGATCCGATAATCAAATTCAGTAAGTTCGGCATTGATGGGGGAAATGAGTAGCTGTTTTGTGCTTCCACCACCATTTTTCCATGGCGTTGATGGGCAATCTTGATAGCGGATCAGTTGTATGCTGTTATTCAAAATAGCCTCTTTATTGTTTAAGAAGGTTTGTTTCGCTTTTCTTCGCTTCACAACTTCTAAAGCATGGCTTTGCGATTGCAGAACATTTCTGCGTGACTTATGGATAACGGTACGGAGGCTTTGCTCTTACGGTAAGTGCAAAGCCTCCGTTATTCATAATCTAGTACTGCAGTTTAGTGCTAGCTGCCTGCTCTGCTTTTATAGACCTTTCTTTTTCAACACATAATTTGCAGCAAGTTCGCCGGTGATCCGTTTGCCTTCAGTGTCTAACATGATCAACTGATTTTCACCGACCAAATATTGTGTACCATCTTCTAGGGTGATTTTCTGGCCCAGTTCGTCCCATATCACTTTACCCATCAGTTTTAAAATCTTTTCATCTTTACCTAAATAAACGGTTTCTTGAACAAAGCTATTATCAGCTTGCAAAGTGATTAGGGTTTGCATTCCTTCACAACTGGCGCAAGGCAATACGCCTTCATAACTACCTGCCCAATCGAGCGAGTTCTGGCTGGTATCACCTACTGGGACGGATTTTGCCGCTTCTGTTTGAGCTTGGGCTGTATTGACTGCCGTTTCTTCTTTTGGTGCTTCTGAGCAAGCCGTGGTGAATAAAGCCAGTAGTGCGATGTAACATAGTGATTTTTTCATAGTAGCTCCAATAGAAATTTTGGGAATTATGTATCAAGTGCACTCATCATACCCGCCAAGGCTAGGATAGGATAGGATAGGCTAACTTTTGCTATTTCTATTTCTATTTCTATTTTTATAACAATAGCTTAAGTTGTTTTTGTGTGGGTTTTAAGTGGCCACTATGTTAGTTGTTAGTCCTAAGCGGTAATTAATGGGATGATAATTTATCCTTTGAAACTAGTCACTTTCAAGATTGAATCTATACTAAAACGTAACTATTCATCGTAAACGGTGGTTTTGTGGCGTTATTTAAGAAAAGTGCTGATGTTATCGAAGATACATCCCATAAGCCTAAACAAGGCATTTGGAAGGTGGCCATTATTGATGATGAACCTGGGATCCATGATGTAACTCGATTTGCGCTAAAAAATCTGACCTTAGATAATCGAGTCTTGCAGTTCTACTCCTGTTACAGCGCTGCTGAAGGTTTAACATTATTTCAAACTGAATCAGATATTGCCTTGGCCTTTATTGATGTCGTCATGGAAACCGATCATGCAGGCTTAGAGCTAGTACAAAAAATTCGCACTGAATTAAATAACCACAGTACCCGCATCATTTTACGTACAGGTCAGCCGGGGCAAGCACCTGAAGAGCAAGTTATTCGGGATTTTGACATTAACGATTATAAAGCTAAAACAGAGCTCACCGCGGCTCGGCTTAAGTCTTGTGTGTACACCTCATTACGCTCCTATCGCGATATAAAAATTATCGAGCAAAGCCAAAAGGGGATGGAAAAAGTGATTGCTGCTTCCACCTCTGTACTTAAGAGCCATACATTGCATAACTTTGGTAGTGCAGTGCTCGAACAGACCTTGCAGCTGCTCAATCTTGAAAGCTCGGCTCTTTATCTCACGAGTTATCATCAAGATCTTTACCTCGATACTCAAATGAATCTGCTAGCCGCCACAGGAGATATGATCAGTTACTTTGAAGGTGGCAGCGTTGAGACTCTGCCAGGGGATGTGCGGGAACATATTATTGAAGCGATAGCGCTAAAAACTTCGCTGATCCGTGACAATATCTATGTTGGATTTTATGAGCTTAGTGGTCATGTTACCAGTATTCTCTATTTACAACACAACACTAAGTTAACGGATTTTCAAGTCAGCATTCTTGAGCTATTTGCGGCAAATGTGAGCTTAACCTTTGAGAACTTGTCGGGCCGCGAAAATGTGCAGCAGACACAAAGGGAGCTAATTTTAATCATTGGAGATGCCATTGAGCAGCGCAGTAAGGAGACTGGGGCCCATGTGCGCCGCGTAGCGCGCATGACAGAAATGCTCGCGATTGCCATTGGTATGAAAGCAGACTTTATCGAAACTATTCGTTATGCGGCGCCACTTCATGATGTAGGCAAAATCGGTATCCCTGAGAGTATTTTGCATAAGCCCGGTAAACTCGATGCCGAGGAATGGGCGATTATGCAAACCCACGCAGAGAAGGGTTATAACCTGTTGGTTGGCTCAAATCGTATCATTGCCAAAATGGGCGCTAGAATTGCTTATACTCACCATGAACGTTGGGACGGGCAAGGTTATCCCCGTGGGCTATCGCAGGAAGACATTCCTATTGAAGGTCGCCTGATGGCGATTGTTGATGTGATTGATGCTTTGCTTTCCAAGCGAAGTTACAAAGAGGCATGGTCTGTTGAGGCGGTGCGCGAGTACATCTTAGCGCAATCGGGTAAACAGTTTGATCCTGTGTTATGTGAAGCCAGCCTTGATTTGTTAGATGTGTTTGCCTCCCTACATATTCACATTCCGGATGAGCCACTATGACCCGAATGCTTGATCGAATTTTATTTGATGTCAGTAAGTCTCAGGTTATTGATGAGGGTGATCTCATTCAAGCATCACAACTTATCGTGAGCTCAATTTGTAAGGGATTACTGATCTCTCGGGCGGGCATTTGGTTGTTGAGTCCGGATAATCAGAGCATCACTTGTTATTATTCACTCGACAATCAGCAGCCACAAGAAGCGTTAGTGCTCAGTCGCGCGCAGTTTCCCCATTACTTTAGCCTGCTCGACAATGAGCGCACAATTGTCGCCAATAAGGCACAAACGGATCCCGCCACTAAAGAATTTGTCGAAACCTATCTGAAACCGAATCAGATTAGCTCTTTGTTGGATAGTCCTATTCGTCACCACGGAAAAATGGTGGGGATTATTTGTTCTGAACATCAGGGCGAGGCGAGGGAATGGACTCGGGATGAGAAGGCCTTTGCATCTGCACTGGCCGACCTTTTTGGTCGAGCCATGAGTGCTAAAGAGATCATTGAATATCAGCAACAGCTTAAGCTCATTAATACCGATCTTGAGCATAAAGTTGAGCTGCGTACCGCAGAGCTTGAAACGGCATTATCGACTTTAAAATCAACCCAAAAGCACTTAATTGAAAATGAAAAAATGGCGGCCTTAGGCAGCTTAGTTGCTGGTGTTGCCCATGAAGTGAACACCCCCCTTGGCATAGCTGTCACATCCGTGACCCATTGTTTGGATGAGTTATCCCTATTGAAAGGACTCTTTGAGAAAAACGAGCTTGATGAGGATAAATTTGTCAGCTTTATCAATACAATGCAGGATGGTTTATGCTTAATTGAGCGTAACCTTTCCCGCGCTGCAGAACTGGTGCATAACTTCAAGCGTACTGCTGCAGACCAATCGATACTGGAACGCGAGCGCTTTAATCTGAAGAATTATATTTTTCAGATATTTAGTTCATTAAAACCCTTGATGCGTAAGAAAAATATCACTTTAAAAGTTGAACTTGACGATAATATTTTTATTGATTCTTACCCCGGTGCGATCGCACAAATTTTCACTAACTTAGTCGCTAACAGTTTTCGCCATGCTTTTCCTGATGATTTTGTCGGTGATAAGCAAATTGTGATAGTAGTTGAAAAAATGGCTTCGCAGATCAAGATGATTTATGAAGATAATGGCGTAGGTATGTCCGATGAAGTGAAAGCCAAAGCATTCGAGCCCTTTTTTACCACTGCAAGGCAGAGTGGTGGAACAGGTTTGGGGATGTCGATTATTTATAATCTGATCACACAAAAACTGAATGGTAATGTGTCACTCTTCTCAGCGCCTAATCAGGGGTTACGTATTGAGATGCTGATCCCTGAAAGTAGTAAGGGTTGAGATTGGTTAGTGTCTTCTTATATGTTACATAAAGTAAAAGACGAATTTAAATCTTACTGAGCCAAAATGGTATTTAGCTTTTGCGGTTTACTATTCTGTTGCGTTGTTTTTCCTGCATTAACAGCCAGCAGCACTGTTATCTGTTCTTCCTGCTCGCGACATTTTGTATGCTACAATCTTGGCACTTCAACATGGCTTATCAATCCTAAATATTTCAATGAGAAAAGGCATTTTGCTGGCGGGCGGTACTGGCTCGCGTCTTTATCCTATGACGCAGGTTGTCTGTAAGCAATTACTGCCCATTTATGATAAACCAATGATTTATTACCCTTTGGCCACTCTGATGCAAGCTGAGATTCGGGATATATTGATCCTTTTTATACCCTACTATTTCGCTGTTTCGTGCATGACTCTATAAGCAGGTATTGGATGAAATATAGCGAAACAGAATTAGCCGAAGTATTGGTGTTTGAACCCCAAGTATTTGGTGATGAGCGTGGTTTTTTTAAGGAAACGTTCAGGCAATCCTATTTTGATGCTTGTTTTACTGCAAGAGGATTTGAGCCTCCCGTATTTGTGCAGGAAAACCAGAGTCGTTCGCAATACAATGTCCTGCGTGGATTGCATTTTCAACAGCGTAAGCCACAAGGTAAATTGGTGCGAGTCTGTGCAGGGAGCATCTTTGATGTAGCCGTTGATATACGGGCCGACTCGGCCAGCTATGGAAAATGGGTTGGGCGAGTGCTATCGGCAGAGAATCATCTGCAAATGTGGATCCCATCGGGCTTTGCGCACGGTTTTTATGTTCTTAGTGATTATGCTGATGTTATTTATCAATGTACTCAATATTATGATCCTGAAGATGAAAGCGTTTTAGCTTGGAACAGTGCTGAGTTTGCCATTGATTGGCCATTAATCGCCGCACCGATTTTATCCGCTAGAGATAGCATCGCCAGCACACCCTCATAAAGCTAATCACTACTTGTATTAAATAAATGGCCAATAGAGTCGTGAGCTAATTTGGCAGTGCAGATTTTACTATTGTAAGTTAGTCCTAATGGCAGAAAACAAAACGGGCAAGAATTATCTTGCCCGTTTTGAGGTTTAGCTGCGTACTAACTATTTAATGGGGTCTACACTGGGTCTGGTATACCAAGGTGACCGCGCATCAGTCATATCAAATAAGTTGTATTTACGACCAAGCATTTGGCCACCGTCACGGGTCAACGGCATCCAAGAGAGGAAGCCACGGCTTTGAGTCGGTCTAATTGTCATTAAATCGAATGGGATCGAAATATAGAATCCCTTGGTAAAGCTACCTTCACCGTATTCTTCTGCCGACAAGTTAGTCTTAGTCGCAAATGCACCGACGATAACGCCACTATCAAACTGTTTTGAGAAATCGACAGTTATGCCTTTGTCCTCGGTAAGATATTGGCCTGCACTGACTTTTAGCAAGGTATTCGGGAACCACTTTGGCTGGTAATAAGCGGTCGCATGTCCTGTCACTACGCCTGTCTGCACTCGATAGGCGCGATTGGTCAGTGGGTCAAACTGATTTTCATCCTCGAAGAAACCAAACATGCTGTCAGGATCTCTTTGTTTCGCATAGTTAACATCAAAACCGAATGCCCATTCACTGTTTAGCGGTCGATAAAGGAATTCGGTACCTACTCCGCCATACATCATCTCTAAATAACCACCATAGGCTTGATAGGAGATGTTATCGCTCAGATTATCCATCCAAGTTAGCTGTAAGTTAGTCGCTCTGACCGTTGAGTCATGGACATATTGACGAATAAGCGTTCTTACGCGTTTTAAGTCGGTACCATCAGGTGGAACATCGTACAAAAATTTATCGTAGTTATCATAGAGATTCAAATAAAGTGATCCCGAAAGTTCCAAGCGATCATTAAATCGATACGCTGCACTGCCAGTAACACCTATGTTGAACATATAGAAACCTTCTGAACCACCGAAGGATTGCACCATAGTGGGGGCAATATCAAAACTTAATTTATCCAACCAATCCTCATGGGATTGGGTTACTAATGTTCCTTGAGGCGACCTTGGTACACTGATTTCTGTGCTATCCGCCATATCTGCATTGATATAACCATAGGTAGCTACTTGAGCGAATTTATCAGCGTCGATATGTGTCTCTGTTATCGGCTGCTTATAACGGGTTTCAATAAGACGATATTCAGTAATTATCTGCTTGTTCGTGTTATTTGCCAGTATCGTCGCCGCTCTATGGTGGGCTTCTTTACGGTCCATATACTTTACTTGATCTGCAACCACGGTCACGATGTGATTATCAAGATAGATTTTTGGATTGTCGTAACCAGCGATAGTACTAAGCTCAGTCGCTACTCTGTCCCAATCAGTTTGGCTGGGCATTTCAGCGTGGATAGTCGTGTTTGTAACCGGTTCTGACTTTGATGACTCAGTTGTTACTAATGGCTGAGTTGTTACCGTTGAAATAGCCGTATCGGTAGAGGATTGTGCTGTTTCTTCTGTACCGTCATGCGTTACTCTTTTACCCGACATAGGTACTGCTGCTATAGGTTTATATTTCTCTGCAGGAGTATCACGTTTAATTTGTCGTAAGTCATTGAAGTTAGTTTGCAGGCTAACACCTAACGTCCAAGTATTACCACGCTCATAGCTTAGGTGGAAATCACTCCAGCTTGTTGCTCGGTAGAGTAAGCCATAGTTAAATTTACTGTCTTGTGACATATCGACGCCACCACCAGTGACGGGGAAATCTGCTAGATAATCATTTCCATCATATTCTACTTTTACTCGTAAAGGTTCCCACGGCGTTTGATATTCAATACCGCCATATAATGCCGCACAGCCTTTAAACCAACGTTGGTAGTCGACAGTTCCACCTTTTCCTCCAAAAGATGTGTCTCGATCACAATTATCATTAAGATCTTTTTTATCCGAAGTCAGGTTACCGCTATTTCCTATATAGCCCCAGCCTATCCCTAAGGTAAAGTCGACTGGACCAACACGTTTAGTGGCCGCAATAAACTCGCCATCAAATAAGCCTGTACCGCCAAAATCTCTTATACCAATAGAAGTTTCTGGTAACCAGTAACTTTCTTCCACTAGACGGACTTTAAAATCGATACCTTTATCAGTGTACTTGGTGTTACCGCTGAAACTCGGATCGTTACTGTAGAGTAGATCTTGTACTTGGGTATAACGAACCGTAGTTTCAAACCAAGGGAATAATTGCACTGAAGCTGAAAAATGCTGGTATTCAGAGTTATAAGTTGTTGCAAAATTAAACTCACCCTCAGGAGCCATACGTCCTGTAGGCATTTGCATTAATCCTACACCACCAAAGTCCGATTGTGAGGCTAAGAGTGGAGGATAGCTAAATTCATCGGCTTGGATATGGAATAAAGGGAAAAGAGCCAGAGCAATTGCTGAAAGTTTACTTAACGTAAGATTAGAATGGGTAGCGTTATTCATTACAGAGCCCGATTCCTTAATAATTCAATAATATTGGCGTTCAATGTGCTGTAGTCTTCTACTAAGTCTGAAAATTCAACATAAAGGACAGCTCCTGGAGCAATATCTTGCGCTTGAGCATTCCAATAGGCTATTGGTTGTTTTAGTGCTTTACCATCTGGTTGAACTATCCATACGAAGCTATTATCAGCGTTTTCTAATGGAATTGCTTTCGCTAAATAGTCTTTACTATTTTTATTGACTTGCCATTCAAAACTTCCCGCTTTAGCTACCGCACCCATGACAAGTACAGTCGTAGGTCTCTGAGGTAAGATAAGTTCGAAACGGCCATCAATTAGAGGGTTGTATGAGTCATTTATCCTGATTAAATCAAGATGTAATGGCTGCATTACGCGCTGTCCAAGTTTGATTTGTCGTAAAAACTGCGCAAGTTTTGCAAGCTTTGCTGTATAGATACTGTCATCTGCAGCTTGACCCATTTGTGCTAGTTGGGACAGGGTTTCTTTGCGTTTAGCTTCTAAAGCGGCAGTGTTTTGGATATCGAGTAGTGCTGCACCCAACCAATAAATAGGGGTTATCTCTTTATGATTGTTTTTATTATGTATTTGAAGTTGTTGTAAGCCGTCCAGTACTACTTTATCAAGACGAATCGATGTTGGATAAAGTAATTCAACTTGTGCATCTTGGTTTGACGACGTTGTAACTAACAATTGAGTTTCAGCCTGAGCTACTGTCGCTAAAACAGAACTGAGCAGTAGCGCTAAGGGCATTAAATAGGATCTCATTGGGACTCCACTAAGACGCAAATGGCTTGAGTAATGTAATTTCGATAAAAGGCTGATTAGGGGCAATTTTTTGACGACTCTTAATCACATGACCTGTTTCTGGTGTTAGCCAAAATTCATTTTGATACTGAATATTGAGATTATCTACCGAAACTGATTCAAGGTAATGTAGCGCTTGGGTTGGAGTATCGTTGATGAGAATGTTTTCTTTAGCAATAAAACTAAAATGTGAATTTACGTGGTAGCCAAAGTGATATCCGGGTTGCCAATCAATCGTTCGAGTCCATGTTTTGGGAGTGCTATCTAAATGTAAGCCTAAGAGTATAGGATCTGGCTCATTGCTTTCTACTGCAATTAAATCACCTGTTAATAGGTTGCTCGTCCTAACCAATCGTCCATTTATTGTTACTAACATGGCTTTATCTGCAGAGAGCCATTTTAACTCTGTTATTGCAGGAGTCGGTGGCAGCGTTAAGGTGAACTTAGGCTCTGCAAGTGCAAGTACAATGAACGCTTGAGGTATACCATCGATTCGAGCATAGATACTGGCATAGGGGATATTATTAACTTGCTGTTCCGACAATTGAGTATCTTTGTCACCGATAAAGGCTAACTTCAAAGTATCGTTAAGTGCGCTGATTCTTTGGCTACAAGCGGTTGTGTTTACTAACACAATCGAGATTGTCAGTAGTGACAGTAATTTTTTATATATACGCATCCGAGTTGCTTATTCTCAATTAGGATTAAATAGCGAATTTAAAGAGGTATCAGACAGATTTCAAGTTATGAAATTAACTTTGTAAACACTCAAAAAAAACAACCGCCCATAAGGCGGCTGTTTAAAAGCATACTAACAATAGCTTAGTTACCAGTGCCTGTAGTTGTACCTGTGCCAGTACCTGTGTTGGTAATTGGGTTACCATCAGAACTGTTAGAGATAACAACTGCGCCAGCAATTGCAGCAGCAGCAGCTACGCTACCAGCAACGATAACACCAGTACTAGTGCTTGCAGCAGTACCAGTACCTGCAGCTTCGCCTTCAACTGCATTTGCAGCCATAGAGCTGAATGCTGTGATTGCAACGATAAGTGCTAGTGAAGTTTTTTTCATCGTGATTCCCTTTTTGAAAAAATGTGCATGATTTTTTGATAATCTAGTACAGCATAGTAAGCGATGCAAACAAAATTATCAATGTTAAATCCATCTTCTTCCTCATGCGAAAGTTTGAATTTCGGCACTAATATTATCCATTTTGCATGATTTTTAGTGAAGAAACTGATTAAGTCGTTAGCTTATTTTAAGCAAAAGAAATCTTTAAGTTCATCGATTTTTTCCATGGCATCTTTATAGCCTAAGTCGATTAAAGCGCTGGTATACGTTTTTTCGAAGAGTAGGTAGGACACAATACTTGAGTCTGATTGCCTGTCTATACCGATGAAGCCGAGTAAGGTTTTAACGGCCCATGGCATGTCATCATAGAAGCGGGCAGCAATTTTGCTGAGATCTTCGCTAGGTTTGATGACTAGGGCTTTAATCGGATGCAAGGCGAGTTTGTTACGGCTTGACTCAGGAATCAGGCTTAAAGTGTTATTGATCCTTTCTAGTCTCTCAAGGTCGCTATTTAAGGTATCTGAAAAGATGGTATCGAGCAGATGACCCGCTATTGTCGCTGTTTTTGGGTGATATTCTAGTTCCATAGGAAAGTGCTTGTGCGGGCTCTCTAAGTTAATGACTAAGAGTTTTTCGGCGCCTAAATGAATAGGGCTTGAGAGCGGTGCTAGCTGATGGACTGAACCATCACCATAATAGGCTTGGTTGAGTTTAATGGATGGAAATACCATAGGGATTGCCGAACTGGCGAGTAGGTGCTCGGTATTGAGCATGATACGTTCGCCACTGCGACGGGCACGGGTCCAGTTTTCGATTTCTTTCGCGGCTTGGAAAAAGGTCACTGAGCGAGAGTTATTATAACAAGAGGCATCCACACTCAGTGCCGTCAGTGAGCCATTACGGATATTACGGTCGATACGTTTAAAGTCGATAAGCTCATTGAGTAAGCCTCTTAGCGGATCATTATCGAGCAGACTGCCTGCATCGGTATTGACCTTATCATCTTGCATGCCTTTGAGGGCCATTTTCGTTAGATGGCTGAGAACGCCTGTGATCGAAGCTCGGTAGACTTTTCGAGTTTCAAAGTGACGCCAAACCCATTCGAGTTTTCTGACACCAAGGTGAAAGCAAGAGGCATGGGTAGCGATAGCGGTGCCATTGATGGCACCCGCAGAGGTTCCGCAAATAATTTTAAAGGGAATACCATGATTGCGTGGATAAAGCTGGACCAGTGCTTTTAACACGCCGACTTGGTAGGCCGCCCTAGCGCCGCCACCGCCTAAGACTAATGCAGTTGATGTAGGCAATCTTCAGACTCAATTTATTGTTTTAATAGTTTTATTAAAGCAACGCCCCCCTATAAAAAGCAAGTCGGTAGACTCAATTAGTTGTAAATTTCGATTTATCGTTTATTCGATTGCTGGAACATTTCGCTTTAGACAATTAATCCGCTGTAACTTTGGTCGTTTTGCTGAGGCCAAAGCAATGCTCCGATGCTGGAAACTCACCCGTCCTCACTTCTTGGGCATATTGGGCGCAGGCCTTAGTGATCAATGATCCTAAGTCGATATAGCGTTTAGCAAATTTAGGCGTGTAGTCAGAAAATAAGCCTAAGATATCCTCAGTCACGAGCACTTGACCATCGCAGGCGGGTGAGGCGCCAATGCCTATGACTGGGATTGAGACTCCTGCCGTAACTGTGCGCGCCGCGAGCTCGGATGTGCCTTCAATCAGTATGCTAAAAGCGCCTGCTTGCTCAAAGTCTTTCGCTAAACTAACGAGGGCTTCGATGGCGGCGGCATCCCTTGCTTGGGTTTTAAATCCACCCAATTGATTCACGTGTTGCGGCATTAATCCTATGTGTGGCATCACAGGGATCCCTCGCTGGGTTAAAAAACGAGTGGTGTCGAGCATCTCTGCGCCACCCTCGAGTTTTACCGCCTGCGCGCCTGTGCGTATTAATACTTGGCTGGCATGTCTGAAGGCTCGCTGAGGCGATACTTGATAACTCCCAAAGGGCATATCGATAATAACGCAGGCATGTGCTGCGCCGCGAGTGACAGCAAGACCATGATTAATCATCATTTCTAAGGTAACCCCGAGTGTAGAGTCTTGCCCATAAACCACCATGCCGACGGAGTCGCCGACGATAATCATATCCACATGGGGATCGATCAGTTCTGCCATCGGCTTTTCATAGGCGGTGAGAGCAACTATGGGGGTTTTACCTTTCATTTTTTGTAATGTAACGGGCGTTACGCGGTTTTTATCCATGTGGATACTCATGTCATCTCCAATTTATTCAGTCTGATATGACATGTTAGCGTTTGCTGCTTTGGCTTAGGCTCGATAGATTGACTTAATGTCTAGATAAAAAGACACTTATTTACAAAAGGTGCTTCTAAACAAAGAGGCGCTTCTATAGGGAAGAGGCTCGATAATACGAAAAGAAGCTTCGATATAAAAATCACTTTGGGCGATAACATCTTGAATCAAGTCACTGACACGCATTTATCCCAGCTGCATATTACTCAGTACACGCAGGTCGCACCTTCACGTTTAGCCGCCGCAGGGCTAAGTGCCTCCATCATGTTGCTTAAGCGAACACTCAAGCCGTTTGAACATGTGCAGCGCCATAGTCATTCCTGGGGACAGGTCATTTATGCCAGTCAACGCGTGTTGAGTGTGATCACGCCTGCGGGGCGTTACATTGTGCCGCCTGAGCAAGCGGTGTGGGTGCCTCCCTTTGTCGATCATGAGGTTATCGCGCTAGGTCAGGTGCAATTGAGTAGTCTGTATTTGGATGAAACCCGGATAGGCGGGTTTCCACCCGACTGTACTTGTTTGAGTGTGAAGCCTGTTTTGCAGTTATTACTGCAAGAGGTTAATGCCTTAGTGAAGAGTGAGGCTGGGCTAATTGATCCCGATTTTAAGGATCGCGTCATGCGGCTCTTGATGGTGATCCGTGATTTTATGGTACTCGCCCCTAAGGTCGCCTTGGATTTACCTTATCCTAGGGATAAAAAATTACTGCGCATTACCGAGGCTTTGCTTGCCGATCCAAGTGAGCAACGTACTTTGGTGGATTGGCAGCGGGAGGTCGGTGCCTCTGCCCGCACGTTAGCGAGATTATTTAAACAGCAAACAGGGCTGAGTTATAGTCAATGGTTGCAAAGGCTTAGATTGCAGGTGGCGATTCAAATGCTCAGCCGAGGTGAATCTGTGCTCACTACAGCGTTATCCTTAGGTTATGCCTCGGGTTCAGCCTTTGGTTATATGTTTAGGCAGTTGATGGGCGTCGCTCCGAGTCAGTACCTGTTAGCACAAAATACCTTGCCAAAAATACAGTGCCCAAAATACAGCGGTAAACAGCCGCATATAAAAAGTCATGTCGCGAGTGAGCGGCGACAGTCAATAAAAGTCCAATAAAAAACGCACTTAAGCTGGGCTCAAGTGCGTTTCGTTTTTGATCTTCAGCTTGTCTACATTTCGCGTTGAGGATTAGCCTTTAACTGCGTTTTTCAGGAAGTCGAGCAGTTGATCGAATGGAATATCTTGTTTTTCACCGGTGCGGCGGTTTTTGTATTCAAATACGCCAGCATCGATATTGCGATCGCCGATCACCACTGTATGTGGGATACCAATCAGTTCCATATCGGCGAACATCACGCCTGGACGCTCTTTACGATCATCCAATAACACTTCGATACCTGCTTCGTTTAAGTCTTTGTATAACTGCTCGGCGATATCGGTGACGCGGTGCGATTTGTGCATGTTCATTGGCAGAATGCCCACGCTAAATGGTGCAATCGCTTCTGGCCAAATGATGCCACGGTCATCGAAGTTTTGTTCGATGGCTGCTGCCACAATACGGCTCACGCCGACACCGTAACAACCCATCAGTAGCACCTGTGACTTGCCATTTTCGTCAAGTACAGTCGCGTTCATCGATTTAGAATAGTTAGTGCCCAGTTGGAAAATATGGCCCACTTCGATACCGCGAGCCATAGCATAAGTGCCTGAACCATCAGGTGTTGGCTCGCCTTCGACTACGTTACGGATGTCGGCAACTTGCGCTGTCGGCAGATCGCGTTCCCAGTTGATACCAAAATAGTGTTGGTCATCAACGTTAGCACCGGCGGCAAAATCGCTCATGACGCTAACGCTGTGATCGATAACGATAGGGATTTTAAGACCGATAGGGCCAAGTGAACCAGGACCTGCGCCGATGGCGTCACGGATCAGCGCTTCTGGCGCCATTTCCAATGGTGATGCGACTAAGTCTAACTTGTCGGCTTTGACTTCGTTGAGTTCATGGTCGCCACGAACGATTAACGCCACTAGCGGAGCGGCTTCGGTTGCACCGACTACGATCAAGGTTTTGACCGTTTTAGTGATATCCAAACCAAACTGCTCAACTAATTCTGCAATGGTCTTCGCATTTGGGGTATCGACTAAACGCAATGCTTCAGTGGCTGCGCCGCGTGGCTCAGTTGGCATAGGTGATTCGGCTTTCTCAATGTTAGCCGCATAATCGCTGCCCGTTGAGTAAGCAATTAAATCTTCACCGCTTTGTGCTAGAACATGGAACTCGTGTGACATGCTGCCACCGATTGAACCTGTATCAGCTAAAACTGGGCGGAAAGCTAAGCCCATGCGCGATAGAATGTTGCTATAGGCTGTGTACATAGCCTCATAGGTTTCATTCATGGTATCGACGTCAAGGTGGAAAGAGTAGGCGTCTTTCATCAAGAATTCGCGTGAGCGCATCATGCCAAAACGTGGACGAACTTCGTCACGGAATTTGGTTTGAATTTGGTAAAGATTCAGCGGTAATTGCTTGTATGAGCTGACTTCTTTACGAATCAGATCGGTGATCACTTCTTCGTGGGTTGGCCCCAGTACGAAGTCGCGATTGTGACGATCTTTAAAGCGCAACAGCTCGGGACCAAACTTTTCCCAACGACCCGTTTCTACCCACAAGTCTGCCGGTTGCACCATAGGCATTAGAATTTCAATTGCACCGGCTTTGTTCATTTCTTCACGAACAATGGCTTCGACTTTACGCAATACGCGTAAGCCCGTGGGGAGGTAGCTATAAAGGCCAGACGCATTACGACGGATCATGCCCGCACGTAACATTAATTGATGACTAATGACTTCTGCGTTGGCAGGAGTTTCTTTCTGTGTTGATAGCAGGTACTTGCTGACGCGCATTACCGATGTCCAAATTTGAGTTGAATGGTCGCCATTTTATCACCTGCTTTGGTGATGTCACCTAGGGATTTAGGTTAAATTCAACTAGCTGGGAGATAAATAGCATTTTTTGATGCTGGATAACGGATAACGGATAACGGATAACGGATAACGGATAACGGATAACGGATAACACAAGGAAGAGCGCTGTGCTGTTAGAGCGTGACTTCGTCACTGCTAGTATCAAGATTATCCTTACTGCTTACTTATCCCGTCTATCACCAATCACTTTGGCGGGGTTGCCTGCCACTATCGCCCAGTCGGGCACATCTTTCGTCACTATGCTGCCCATACCCACCACAGCGTGATCGCCAATGCTCACACCATCGACTATGCCTGCCTGAGCGCCAATCCACACATCTTGGCCAATAACAATGCCTTTGGAGTTGGCAGCTTGTTGATAGATGGGGGTATCTGGCGCCATGCCATGGTTAAAGGCGTAAAGGGTGACATTATTGGCGATGCGGGTTTGATTGCCTATCTGAATCCCGACCCTGCCGCCATCGAAGGAACAGCCATGATTAATCGCCACTTCGTCCCCTAGCGTGATAGGCCCATGTAAGAAACAGTCGGCGGCGATCATACAGCGATTACCCATGCGGATATCACGATTGGGTTCGGCGAATAACTGAGCTTCGGGGGCGATAAAACAGTGCTCGCCGATGTTGATGGTTTCGAGGGCACAAAGTTTTGCTTGAATATCGTCTTGCCAAGGTTTGGCCCAGATTAAATGTTTCTCTTTTAAAGAAAAATACAGCCACGGCATCCAAGAGAGCCGCTTTTTATGCTGGCTTTGATAATCAGGTTTTGATGTAGGCGTTGGCGCGGACATTTAGCCACATTTCCCCGGTTTGAGTTCCAATACTAAGATGTATTCTTGGTCATTGTCATCGACCGCCATTTGCCAGAACACATCTAAATCATAGAGGGCGACTTGATATAACTTAGGATCGTCCTTGGCTTTTTTGTAGGCGGGGCGAGGATCTTGCCCCAGCACACCGCGGATAAGCAGAGCTAAATCTGTGTAGGTTTCCTGCAGGGTGTAACGCTCAATCTGCGTCTTGGCATGGTCAGAATACACCACTGAAATCAGTTTAGGCGCGTCTTGGGCAATGCCGCCTACAGCATCGGTAATCGAATCTGAGAAAGGAATGTATGGCTTAATATCAATTATCGGTGTGCCATCGAGCAGATCCATACCGGAAATTTCGAGGCACACTTTGCCCTTGCGCTGTACTACGCCGTGCAATTTCACTACAGATTGGCCTATGCCATTGGGGCGAAAAGTGGAGCGAGTGGCGAACACGCCGAGTTTTTCATTGCCGCCTAAACGCGGCGGGCGCACTGTGGTTTTCCAACCTTGGGCAAGATTCTCATGGAAGCAAAATAGCAACCAGAGATGGGAATACTGCTCTATGCCACGCACCGCATCGATATGATTTACATGGGGCTCGAGTTCGACATAACCACGCGCTTCAACAAGTCCGGGTTGTCTTGGAATGCCAAATTTTTGTTTATAGGGCGTGCGGCATGTTGCCACTGCGATAATTTGGTTGGTAAATGTCATGCAAAAAATTACCTAAAGGGTAAGTATAACAACCGCCTAAGCTCATTATGCTAAGCTAATCATTAAGGCCCATCTTTGTGTGCTAATAATGCAGCATTGGTCATGAAGCGTTAGCCATTAAGCGGTTGATAGGGGCAATCTTAGAAAACTATAGGATCACGCCGCGAGCAGTATGCTTCATATGCGTGAGGCTTACTCTGTTGTAGCCGTTTTTACTGCTTGACCAACGCATAATGCACGGCTGATACAACCTTGGGCAGCTTCTTCAAATATGACACATTGCTTGATGATAATGCCGTTAGCTCCTTTATCTGCGGCATTGCGACGGGCTTCGGTTCTGGCATCGGCAAGTGATGCGGGCGCACCGTTGGTATCGGCCTGACAGGACTCACCTTCGACCAATCCTTTTAATTCATAATGACCTTTCGGCAAGGTATCACCTTCATAAAGGATGACATCGGATGCCTTGAAATAGTCATTAATCGCCTCACTGTCCAAATTACTGTTAAAACTGTAGTCGCTTGCACAGGCACTGAGCAGGAGCACTAATGCACTTGAGAGGATAATTTTCATGGTTTGACCTGAGGTTGAGGAGAAAACTGCGCAGCCTTGGTAGGCTGCGCCGATGCGATATTATTATCTGAGTAAATTCTACCGCTTAAGGTACTTTTGATAAAGCTGCTGATGGCGATTATTCAGATCTATCTGCCGTCCTTCAATCCAGATTGCCTCAATTTTATTGGTCATAGGGTCGAGAATGTCCCCCTCTGACAGCACGACACTGCCTTGGTATCCCACCGCTATCGCACCTAAATCCTCCACACCTAGCAACTTTGCGGCATCTAAGGTGATGGACTTAAGTGCTTGTTCAGGCGTTAAACCATAAGCGGCGCTGTAACCTGCGGCGTAGGGGAGGTTACGGCTATTCCAGTCCGATGAGAACCCAAGGGCGAAGGGTATACCTGCATTGGCGAGTAAAGATGGGATCTTAAAGGGTAAATCGACTGGCTCATCTTTACGTTTAGGCAGACTCAAGGTATGAGGGTAAATGACTCCAGCCTTAACTTCCCTTAGGCTTGAGTCCAAACGCCATGCATCGTATCCGCCGACAATCACCAATTTGAATTGGTATTTTTTCGTCAAAGCGATCACTTGCTCAATTTGGCCAACACTGTCGGCATGGGCAAACAGTGTCGCTTTGCCTTGGTATAGCGGCAACATGGCCTGCCAGCGCAGGTTGTTGGTCGCAGACTGTGGATCTTCATTCTGGTTTTTGTCTTTGCCGTTGGCCTTATCACTTAAGAAATAGCGATAGCCATCTTCAAAGGCGATATTGAGCTTGTCGATCGCCTGCTGATTTTTCTCGATGGCCTTGGCTTTCTCTTTTTCATCTTCTGGCATGCGTTTGATTTGCGGCCAATAGACATGGAACTGTCCAGCACTTGGTGTCATCGCATCTTCAATCGTCCATGCATCGAGATCCACCAGTACCGATTGTCCTGCTAACCCATCACCGCTCGGAACGATTTGTGCGTGGGTAATGCCGTTGTAACGTATGGTCGGGATGAGCTCCGAATCCGCATTGTAAGCTGTGGCCGTGCTGATCTGCGGATTGATATAGCCTACCTCGGCGTTATCAACCGTTGGGCGGCTCATTTCAATTTCGACTAAGCCTAAGCTGGTGTCTAAGGCGATTAAGCCCGGATACAAGTGTTTACCGCTGGCATCGATGATTTGAGTGTCACTGGTTTCTGCGGTTGCATTGTTGATTTGGCTGGTCAGTTGAGGCCCAACGGCCGTGATCTTGCCATTTTCAATCAAGACGTCAGTGTTGCTGAGCACGCCTTGAGTGACTGTGTGCACTGTGGCGTTTTTTATCAGTACGCTGCGGCTTTGTTTAGGCGTAGGTACGATATCATTGGCCATAACTGGGGCCTGCGTGATGCAAATTGCGCCGAGTAGCGCCACAAACAAAACGGTTTTAGATAAATGTTGCATTATTTGGCTCCCTCATGAGCGTGGCCCCATGCTTGATAGTGGGTGTCGCAGTGCCACTGTGGCTCGTTGAGTGGCGTGACTTTTTCACCCGCTTTAGTTTGGTCATCACTGCTGAGAATTTTTTGGATAAGTGCGGCTCGCTCGTTCACCACAGCTTGCTGGGCAATTTGGTCTTGGTGGCGGTCAAAATAGCGTTTTCCTTCAACCCATGCCTGTGTCACTTTGGCGTAAATCGACAGTGGCTCTGCGTTCCACAACACGACATCGGCCATTTTTCCTGGAGTAAGTGAACCCACAAATTCATCGACTCTTAATTGCTTGGCCGGATTAATAGTGACCATGTTCCAAGCATCTTCCTTCGACATATTGCAATACATCATAGACTTAGCCGCTTCTTGGTTGAGTCTGCGCTGCATTTCATAATCGTCTGAGTTAATGCTGGTGGTCACCCCCTTGTTTTGCATCAGACAAGCGTTTTGCGGAATCGCATCATACACCTCAAACTTATAGGCCCACCAATCGGCAAAGGTCGATGCGCCAGCACCATGGGCAGCCAGTTCACTCGCCACTTTGTAACCTTCGAGCACATGGGTAAAGGTTTGTACTTTAAAGTGATAGGCCTCGGCCAAGCGGATAAACATCAGGATTTCTGACTGTACATAGGAATGAATATGTACGTCGCGTTGCTGGTTTAATACTTCGGCGACCGCCTGCAGACGATAACTTGGACGCGGGGCGATGGTTTTCTTTTTATCGCTGGAGCGCAGATTATCATAGGTTTTTAACGCCTTTTCATAGGCGATAGCAGCGTCGAAGGTTTCTTCAAATAAGGCTTTTACTCCCATGCGAGTCTGGGGGAAGCGCTGAACAAATTTCTCGCCCCAGTTACTCTGTTTGACGTTTTCACCTAAAGCAAATTTGATACTGGCGGGCGCGTTAACAAATTTGAGTTGTTCGGCCGACTCGCCCCATTTCATTTTGATCAGTTGTGATTGGCCACCGATAGGGTTGGCGCTACCGTGGAGTAATTGCGCGCTGGTGACTCCACCCGCTAAGGCCCGATAGATTGAAATATCGTCGGGATTAATAATATCGCCAATGCGTACCTCAGAAGTCACAGCATCCGTGCCTTCGTTAGTGCCACCATTAATGGCGATATGCGAGTGTTCATCGACTATGCCGGCGGTGAGATGTTTACCTGTTGCATCGAGGACTTGATAACCTGATGGTGTACTTAATTGTTGGCCAATTTTTTCGATGCGGCCATTGGCCATCAAGAGATCAGCATGTTCGAGAATACCTTGTTTATCCGATGTCCACAGGGTGGCATTTTTGATATGTAGCTTCTCCACCTTAGGTGCTTCGCTCAGTCCGTAAGCGACGTTAGGGAAGGTGAGGTGACTCACTAGGCTCGTGCTGGCTTCATTCTTGGGAGCATTATTGCTTGTTTGGTCTGCTTTTTTGAGCTTTGCAGTTTGAGTTAAAGCGACACCGGCAACATTTGTAGTGCGACTTTTTGCATCGACCATACGACCTTGAATGCCGTCATCGGCCATCCACAGCGTAAAGCGGCTAAGGCCGTTAATGCCTGCGGCGCTCAAATCGGCAGTAAAGCTCAATCTTCCGTTATCATCTAACTTAAGTTGAGTGAGTGAGATACTTTGTTCGCCACTGCTTAAATTGCCTTGGATGTTGGGTTTATCACTTTTACTTTCATCATGTAGCGATAAATCTAGCGTGAGGTTATTGAGGCTTAATTGGTAATCTCCCAGTAATCGTGCTTGGGGAAGTGAGCGCAGACTTTGCTCCTGACCTTGCAACCAAACACTGTAGATCTGGCCATCTTTAAAGATATTGCCTTTAGTGATAACAAAGTCAGCCATATAACCGGGCGCGAGTTTACCGGTAAAGTCGGCGGTGCCTGTCATCTCTGCGGCTTGGGTGGTGAGTGCCGCGAGAGCGTTTTCTTCACTTAAACCTTGGGCAATGGCTTGGCGTAGGCGCGGCCAGAAGGCATCGGTCTTAATCCCAAACTGCGTTAACGCAAAGGGGATACCTGCGTTAGCTACCGCCGCAGGGTTGGTTGGTGCACGTTCCCACTGTCTTAAATCCGCCAGTGACACTTCACGATCAGCGTCATCTGTCCCTACATCGGGCGCCTGCGGATAGTTTAAAGGTAAGATCAACGGATAGTTCAGCGCCTTTAACTCATTGATGCGTGAGTATTCTTGACCATTACCAAGTAGGTTGGCTGGCAGTTTATGTTCTTTGAGTAAATGGGCTGCACGTAATTGGTCGTTGAGATTTTTGGTTTCAAAGATAATTTGCTTATCGGCTAAATTATCTAAACGCTCAAAGGCAATATTAAATTCGACTTGATTGTTTATTGCGCCATTGGCAGGTTTGTTTTTATTTTGGTTATACCAATTTGCATCGGCAAAGGTTTGCCTAATAAGTGCAATGCTGCCCATTAATGATGAGGGATAATCTTGTTCAGACGAACCTTTATCAAATGCCATAAAAGGTTGACTGCGGGCGCGATAAATCACTTCATTAGCCGTTTTGTCTGCTAATGAAAGGCTGACACCCGTCCCACGGAAGATACCGTCGAGTTTGCTACTTTGCACACTGGTGAAACCATTATTAATCCACTCTTTTGCGCGTTCTTTATTGGGGTAAATGTAATTAAACCATTCTTTTTCAGAATGAATTGCACCATTTTCCGCATTACCACCGATACGCTTTATATCATAGACGGGGCGAGTGAGCTTAAGTTTGGGATATTCGAACTCAATCCCATAATCAGTAAAAGGATCGATAAATCCGGGATAAATTGTATAACCACTCAAATCGATTCTAAATGCGCCAGCGGGAATGTCGTTGTGCTCAATAATGGCTTTAATTCGATTATTTTCAATTAATAAAGTGGCATCGCTTAAACGCTTTCCCGGGGCAATAATTAATTCAGCATGGGTAAATGCAGTGAGTTTACTGGATGTTGTTCCAGTATTGAGTTGGGCAAATGTTGTTTGTGATACTAAGCTAGCGATTATGCTGCAGCTTATCATTATCTTATTGTTTATCTGCATTATTTTATTCAATCGAGTGAGGGTGAACAAAGAGTAACTGAAAGCAGATGTAAATACTAAGGCTGAATTGTAACGTAATTTGAGCGGGAGTGAGGTGCGGAATTAACGGCTGTCGTTTAAGTTTGAAACGATTGATGGATATAAAAAAGCTCGCAAATAATGCGAGCTTTTATGCAAACTGGTGTTGGCAAATTAGCGCCATCACACTTGGTTGGATTAGATTAAGAAATCTTCCATAGAACGACCTTTGTTGATCTCGTTCTTAAATACGGTAGGCATACGGCCTTGGCCAGTCCATTGAACCATTTCACCGTCAACTTCAATTTGGTATTTGGCTGGACGAGGAGCGCGTTTCTTTGCAGCAGCTTTAACAGCTACGCCACCTAAGTCATCAATTGATAAACCAACGGCTTCCATTTGTTGACGGATTTCTTCAATCTTAGCATTACGAGCTGCCATGGCTTGTTCTTCTTCCTCAGCCATAGACTCGCGTTCTACTAAAATTTTATCTAATTTGTCGGCTAAATCACGTAACTCTTCAACGCTAAGTTCTTTTACTGCAGCTTTAAAACGACGGCCGTGAGTTAATATCTCTAAAAATTCGCTCATATCTATTTTCGTCCCACTCTATTTTTAATACAGGATAATGGTGAACAACACCTAAATGATAGAAACTAATATAGCTCGAATCAAATAAAATTATGCGTTTTAAGGAAATTAAATATTATTTATTTTTTGAACTTTTCTTATTCCCTCAAATAAGTGTCCAAAAAAGTGGCCGTTGCAGCGGATTAAAAAATACAAACAGGCGTTTGACTTTGGTTGACGTTAACGTTAACAGGACGTAAAGTTGCTCTATCCTGCATTGGTATTAACCAATGTTTTGTCCATGTACATGAAAGTGTAGGAAGGAAACCCTATGAAAGTATTGGTGCCCGTTAAGCGCGTTGTTGATGCCAATGTGAAGGTCAGGGTCAAAGCTGACAATACAAGTGTTGACACTGCAAACCTAAAAATGGCGTTGAACCCTTTTTGTGAAATCGCAGTAGAAGAAGCGGTTCGTTTAAAAGAAGCGGGTAGCGCTACTGAAGTGGTTGTTGTCAGTATTGGTAATAAAGCCGTGCAAGAACAACTGCGTACCGCGCTTGCATTAGGCGCAGATCGTGCAATTCATATCGATACTGAAGAAGAGCTCGTGCCAGTGTCTATCGCCAAATTGCTCAAAGCGGTACAAGACAAAGAACAAGCAGAGCTGGTGATTTTTGGTAAGCAATCCATCGATGGTGATAATAACCAAACTGGCCAAATGTTTGCCGCGTTAATGGATATGCCACAGGCGACCTTTGCTTCAGAAATCAAATTAGAAGCGAATACATTACAAGTCACCCGTGAAATTGACGGCGGCATGCAAACTCTCAAGCTGCCTTTACCTGCTGTCGTGACCGCTGATCTACGTTTGAACGAACCCCGTTACGCTTCACTACCTAACATAATGAAAGCCAAGCGTAAGCCATTAGAAGTATTTACTGTGGCAGACTTAGGCGTGACGTTAAAGAGTCACCAAACGATTGTGAAGGTCACTCCGCCAGCTGAACGTAAAGCGGGCATCATGGTAGAGTCGGTAGCTGAGCTAGTTGAAAAGTTAAAAAATGAAGCGAAGGTGATCTAATGGCCATTTTAGTATTAGCTGAACATGATAA
The DNA here is from genome assembly GCF_025653925.1 of Shewanella sp. SM68. NCBI lineage: Bacteria > Pseudomonadati > Pseudomonadota > Gammaproteobacteria > Alteromonadales > Shewanellaceae > Shewanella > Shewanella sp. SM68. The sequence goes on along the minus strand of NZ_JAKKRU010000008.1, from coordinate 55,705 downwards.
TGCTGCACTGAAACTCGATACGGCAAAAATTGTTACCGCCGCCCGTGCCATAGGCGATGAAGTACATGTCTTAGTTGCGGGTCACCAATGTGGCGCGGTTGTCCAAGCGGCGCAGGCACTACAAGGTGTTAGCCAAGTACTCGTTGCTGATGCCAGCGTGTATGAAGCGCATTTAGCGGAAAATTTTGCCAAATTGCTGGTGGACTTAGCGCCAAACTATGGTCACATTCTGGCCTCGGCTTCAAGTTTAGGTAAGGATACGCTTCCGCGCGTTGCAGCATTATTAGATGTCGCGCAAATCTCAGAAGTTATTACCGTCGTCAATGCCGATACCTTTGTGCGCCCTGTGTATGCGGGTAACGCCTTAGCGACAGTGCAAAGCCATGATGCCATTAAAGTGATAACAGTGCGCGCCAGTGCGTTTGACGCTGCGCCAGAAGGTAACAGTGCGGCTGTGACGACACTTGATAAAGTGTTTGAAGCGAGAACTCAGTTTGTTTCTCAATCGCTGACAGTTTCTGCCCGTCCAGAGTTAGGCAATGCTGGCATTATCGTATCTGGCGGCCGAGGCATGGGCAGTGGTGAAAACTTCGGTATGTTAGAGCAACTTGCTGACAAGCTCGGTGCAGCCGTTGGCGCATCACGCGCTGCAGTTGACGCAGGTTTTGTGCCTAACGATTTACAAGTGGGTCAAACCGGTAAAATCGTTGCGCCAAACTTGTATATTGCCGTCGGTATTTCTGGCGCGATTCAACATTTAGCCGGCATGAAAGACGCTAAAGTCATCGTTGCAATCAACAAAGATCCTGAAGCGCCGATTTTTCAAGTTGCCGATTATGGACTCGTTGCAGATCTGTTTGAGGCGGTTCCTGAGCTGATTACAAGTCTCAGTTGATTTTATCTGTGATCTAGGTCACATTAAGTGGCTTTGCGGTAGCATCTGCTAAGCCGCTTATGTTTTTATGTGCCTCACGCCCGTGCAAGGGCGTTCTTAGAAGTAGAGGCGCGCCAAATATTAGTAGTGATCAGTAGGGTGATTCCGTTGATCGATTGCGAAAGGATTTGGTGCCGAAGTGGTTCGATTTATCACGATCAACTGCTGGGGTTGTACCTAATAGGTGCAGCACTGCCATAGTATTTTCCGATATGGATATTGGGAATAGTTACTATGGAGCGCTACTGATAGGACAGGTGACCTTGGGTATCTATTGCCTTTTCCCACCAGTTCAGTCGCCCTCCATTCGTATTTAACGAAGATAATAATCAATGACTGTTATGAATTATGCCGATTCGGCACTTTCCTTGTTGCCGCCTGCGGTGGCTATCGTGTTGGCGATCTTGACTCGCCGTGTACTGCTTTCTTTGGGGTTAGGTATTTTAATTGGTGCTTTATTGCTCAATCAATTTTCACCTTTAGCAACGGGTGAGTTTGTATTTAATGGCGTTAAAGGGCTTTTTTGGACTGATAAAGGTCTAAATTCGTGGAACTTATATATTCTCGGTTTCTTAATTGTACTGGGAATGATCACAGCGTTAATTACCGTAAGTGGCAGCGCGCGGGCTTTTGCCGATTGGGCTCGTTTACATATACGTAATAAACGTGACGCTAAACTATTGACCATGTTTTTAGGTTGCGTAGTTTTTATTGATGATTATTTCAATAGTTTAGTTGTTGGTTCGGTCGCTCGACCTGTTACTGATCGTTATTATGTTTCCCGCGCTAAGTTAGCTTATTTATTAGATTCTACTGCGGCGCCTGTGTGCGTTATTTCTCCAGTTTCGAGCTGGGGTGCTTATATTATCGCACTCATTGGCGGGATATTAACTGCCCATGGTTTTGCTGATACGGGTCATTTGAGTATTTTTATTCAAATGATTCCAATGAACTTTTACGCAATCTTCTCCTTGTTATTATTACTTTTTGTTGTCTTTATGGGATTAGATGTTGGGCCAATGCGTGAGCATGAGCTCAATGCCCAACGTGGTAATTTATACGATGAGTCTAAAGGATTACCGCCTGGGGCGAACGCGGATTTACCTGAAGCCGAAACCGGTAAGATTTTAGGTCTATTTCTGCCGATTACCGTGTTGGTATTTGCAACCCTCTATTTTATGATTAACAGTGGCGCTCAAGTACTCGCGGCGGAAGGGATTGAATTTAATATTATTTCTGCTTTTGAGAAAACCGATGTCAGTTCATCACTTTTCTTTGGTGCATTAATTGGTCTAGCGGTTTCGCTGATATTGAATTTAGTGCAAGGCGTTGAGAAATTGATGATAGTCAAAGGTATAGTGCAGGGCGCTCGCTCTATGCTGCCGGCGATTTACATCCTGTTATTTGCTTGGACAATCGCAGGGGTGATTGGTCAACTCGAAACCGGTAAGTTTATGGCGAGTTTAGCAACAGGAAATATTCCGTTCGCGTTTTTACCCGCCTTAATGTTTGTGCTAGCAGGTATTACTGCGTTCTCAACCGGTACTAGCTGGGGTACGTTCGGGATCATGTTGCCGATTGCTGCTGATATGGCTATGGGAAGTCACACAGGCATGATGTTGCCTATGCTTGCCTCTGTGCTGGCGGGGGCTGTATTTGGCGATCACTGTTCACCAATTTCCGACACGACTATCTTGTCGTCTACGGGCGCCAGTTGCCACCACATTGACCATGTGGTGACTCAGCTACCTTATGCACTTATTGCGGCGTTTATTAGCTTAGTGGGTTATGTGGCACTTGGATTTACCGAGTCTGTTGTCGCGGGTTTAGTGGCTTGTAGTGTGGCATTTGTGATCAGTATTATCGTACTTAAAATCAAATCTAAAGGCACAATTAGCTAGACGTTAATTGAAACCTTTCACTGCAAACGTTCACGACAAATAAGTCAAAATAAATCAGCCAGCATTATGCTGGCTGATTTTTTTGGTTAAGGCTGAGTTTGTTTTTATCTCTAGTCTATAGCATCAAGGCTATCAACTCTTAGCTTAGCGTGCTTGATCTAGACCGCGGCGTTTAAGTAAGCCTTCCGTGGTTGGCTCTTGTCCGCGGAAGTTTTTGTAGGCGTCCATTGGCGCTATGCTATTACCCACTTCACGGATCGTTTTGCGGTACTTCATGCCGATTTCACGATTGAGCCCGCCTTGGGTTTGTACATAGGCAAACGCATCCGCCGCTAAAATCTCACTCCACATATAAGCGTAATAACTTGCCGAGTAACCGCCGGGGAAGGCGTGGGCAAAATAGGTCGACTTATAACGCGGAGGTACGGCACTGATGTTTAAGCCGTGCTTTTTCAGGGCATTGGCTTCAAAGGTTGGTACATCTTGCAGCGGCGTCTCTGGGCTTAATGAATGCCATTCCATGTCTACTAATGCGGCGGCCATGTATTCCAGAGTGTCAAAGCCTTGGTTGAAGCTGCCAGATTTCAGCAGTTTTTGCAGCAGTTCATCGGGAATGGGTTTGCCTGTTTCATAGTGTTTCGCGTAGTTCGCTAACACTTTTGGATGGGCGGCCCAATCTTCTTCAAACGTCGATGGAAATTCGACAAAGTCGCGTGAAACCGAGGTACCCGCCAGACTTGGATAAGTCACTTTAGAGAACATGCCGTGGGTGCCGTGACCCATTTCATGGAACATAGTGGTGACTTCGTTATAGCTGACGAATGTGGGTTGACCTTCGGGCGCTTTCTTTATGTTCATCACGTTGACGACCACAGGTTTAGTGCCTTCGAGGAAGGATTGACCGACGAACGAACTCATCCAAGCGCCACCACGTTTACCTTCACGGGCAAAATAGTCGGCGTAGAAAATGGCCATGCTTGAGCCATCGGCATCAAACATTTCGTAGGCTTTTACATCGGGATGGTAAACCGGTAAATCTGGGCGTGGTTTTAAGGTGACGCCATAGAGTTCTTTGAGTGTGTAGAATACGCCGTCTTCGAGCACGCGGTTAAATTCGAAGTATGGGCGAATGCTATTGGCATCGAGAGCGTATTTTTCTTGGCGGACTTTTTCTGCGTAAAACTCCCAGTCCCACGGTGCCAGTTCAAATTTCCCACCGGTTTTAGTGATCATCGCTTGAATGTCGGCCGCTTCTTTCTCTGTGTTAGCAACTACCGCAGGCACCATTGAACCAAACATGCTGTAAACCGCTTCGGGTGTTTTGGCCATTTGCGGTGCTAATCGATAACTTGCCCAGTTTTCATAGCCTAATAGTGTTGCGCGCTCGGCTCTGAGTTTCGCTAAACGAGATACGAGTGACGCAGTTTCGTTTTCACCAGTTAAGCCACGGTTCGCTGAGGCTTCCCAAATACGCTGGCGTAGCTCACGGTTTTCCAGTGATGCCAACACAGGTTGGCGAGTGGTGTTGGTGATGTTAATCAGATACTTGCCATCGTGACCTGCCGCTTTGGCATCGTTCGCGGCTGAAGCTATTTCACCGTCGGTTAATCCAGCAAGTTCACTTTTTGAATCCACCACAACGGCGATTTCTTTGGTTAAGCGTAATAAACGCTGAGAGAACTCATTCGTTAGTGTTGATTGTTCTTCATTTAACGCGCGGATTTTAACTTTTTGTTCATCGGTAAGTTTAGCGCCAGCCATGATAAAGCGTTGGTGATACACCTCAACCAAACGCACGGCTTCTGGGGTTAACCCTAAGTTGGTGCGGTCGTTATAGATGGCTTCGATACGGGCAAATAGCGCTGGGTTTAAGTTGATATTATCTGAGTGGGCCGCCATTTTTGGCGCCATTTCGCCTTGGATTTTACGCAGTTCTGGATTGCTGTTTGACCCTGCTAAATTATAAAACACGCTTGATGCACGGTTGAGTAGGGCGCCGCTTTTCTCCATAGCCACAATCGTATTATCGAAGGTTGCTGCTGCCGGATTATTGGCTATTGCGAGAATTTCTTGGTACTGCTCTGCCATGCCTTGCTCTAGGGCTGGCGCGAAGTGCTCATTCTTGATGAGGCTAAAATCAGGGGCTTGATACTGCAGGTTACTGGCTTGGAACAGCGGGTTTTGGGTTTGTACCGAGATAACGTTAGGTGCTTTAGTTTCTGTGCTGCTGCAACCTGCCATGAATCCGGCGGTGAGAGTGGCGCCGATGGCGATGGCAATAAAACTTTTACGCATAATTGAGTGACTTCCTTTGAATTGTTGTTTTTTTAGGACTGTAACGTTAGTAACTTAAATAGGACTGAAAATGGCTTGTTATCGGGTAATGTCTAAGTAAAAAAGGAGCCTCGCATTAGCGAGACTCCTTTGGCTATTTCCTTGCAGGGAAAATAGGTACCGCTTTTTACTTACTTCTTAATCACGCGATGATGAGATGATTAATTAGCGAGTAAACTTGTGGTATTTATCAATACCAGAACTTCTACCTGTGTCATGACATACTGCACAGGATTCAGAGGTCGGTTGTTTAAACCAGTCAGCAACCTTTGGTATGCTGATTTCACCACCGTTGCTTGCCATATGCGCCTTAGCTGAATCGCTAGTGTGGCAGGCATAACAGTTAGCGGTGACTGGGCTTGTCATTTTGCTACCTGGCTCAGCGATGTATTGATTTGGCACTTTGCTTAAATCAATCGCTTTTTCATGACAGGCAACGCAGCTAGTAGAGGCTTCAATCGCGCCTGCACCGTTAGCGGTTTGCGCTTGAGTTCCATCAGCTTTAACTTCACCGACTTTAGCGCCATTACCCCAGTGCCAGCTGTGCACCATAGGACCAAAACCTGCGCCTAAGGCTGCTGAAGTACGTTCCATGCCGTTGTCATGGCAGGCGATACAAGCTTTACCACCTTCATCGAAGGCACCATTTTTGTGGAACGCAGTGGCATCGTTGTGACAAGTAGTACAGCTGTTAGTACTCGCTATCTCACGACGTTCGAAGCCAGAGACCTTTTGAGTGGTGACAGGGTTAACGACATCTGAGTAAGCCGTAAAGGATATGCCCATAGAACCATCATAACCTGTCGCTCTTAGGCTGCCATTACTTTGGTAGCGTTGCTTGCCATCATATTCCATCCAACCAGCGGTACTGAATGTCACGCGGGCAGAATAAACATAGTTAGCATTCACTGCGCTGATATCTGTCAGTAAATGACAGATATTTTTAGTGCCGTCAGTGTTGTAACCATAGTAGTAGTTAGTACGGTTACCTGGGCGACCCACTAAGCTGCCATTTTCATAGGAATGTAAATAAGCGCCCGCATAAACTACGGGTTTCTTAGCGTCATATACTAGCGGGCTAGAATAGTTAAAGTTGTCTTTAATGCTAAAGACGTTACCATCGGTGTCTTTCACTGTCAGTGTTGTACACCAGCCTGGGGCGGTTACTGCTGCCGCAGCACCTGTCGGCGCATAGTGGTCTGTCTTGGTAGAAATATCATCTACTTTAACAGGTGTTGATAGACTTAATTTATACTTAGCGCGAATCGCTTGGCGTTCGGTTATACCCGCTTTGCTTTCGTGCATAATGCGCAGATCCGCACCATTACTTGGGATAATAGCCCCTGGTACGCCACCACTGTCATGGCAATCAATACAACCTGGTCCAGCTACGTTGATGTTTTTAGGTGCTTCAACGTGACAAGATGTACAGTTTTGTACTGAAAAGTCTTTAGTAAAATCTTGGTGATTGATATGACCAATTTTAGATAGGGTGTTTGTCATAGCCACCCGTAGAGAAACCTTCAGCATTGACAACTGCACGGCTAACTGAACCGTGACACACTAAACAGCCTTCCACGAAGGTGACTTCGCTGTCCATGCCAGTAGCGACATAGCTTGCATGACGACGAGGGCTTGTTGAGTAGTCGATATGGCAAGAGTAACAACTATCAGTTGTGGTTGAATGGGTGCCTTCAGGTTTGTTAACGACCAGAGGTTTAGAGGTCGCAATACCATTATTACCACCGACACGTAACCAAACAATACCTTCAGTGCTTGGATTAACCCCTTTCATTGGTACTTTAAATTGGTAATGACCATCAGCTAAAGCGGTCAATTCAGCGCCGACGGTTGCTTGAGTTGCTTCACCGCCAATATGGACGTTATCTGCAACACCATTTTTATCAGCTTCGGTGCGGTTAGTGATGAAGCCTTTATCTGTTAGTGCAGCCACTTTGGCTTGAGCATTTAACAGTCCGTTGATTAGGTTATTGTTTTCATCTGTAATTTCAAATTCGTAAGTGATACTGCCTTCGCCAAAGCTATAGTTGATCACTTTGACGTTAGTCATAGTAGAACTGGTGACAGGGGGCGGTGTTCCAGGCTCACCGGGTGTTCCAGGTTCACCGGGTGTTCCAGGGATACCGGGCGTTCCTGGTGCTCCATCTACACCATCTTTACCATCATCGCCACAGCCAACAAGGGCGCCAGTTAGTGCTAAGGCAACTAAATATGCCAGTTTTCTAGAGGTGAAAATTCTCATCATAATCTCCATTTGATCCAATATGCGAATAAAGGACGGAGTGGAGCACTAAAGTTTGCAGGGTAGATTAGTGCTTTGACCGTTGGTCTCAATTTGCAAGCTATCGAATACTTTTCTTTTTTTAATTGAGCACGTTTTGTCTCGAATGAAATATTACTGTTAACGCTATGTTTATTTTTTGAGCGCAAGCCCATTTATACCTATTACTTTGGAGGTAGATCACACTTTTTAAATTTAACTTTTACTAATTTTTCCTTATGAAACAACATTTAAGTTTCAGTTAAGCTTTCATTAACAATTGAACGGCATCGGGACGTTTTTTATGTTTTTTGCAGGGAAGAGTATTAAATGAAGTGGACTAGAAATATTTCAGGAGGCGATTGGGGATTAAAATGATTGATAAGTTGGTGTCATTGCAGAATTTCATGATAAAAGCTTAGCGGCTGCTAGTGTTCTGATGTGAAGCGCAATGTTAGACTAGCGCTCAATTTGGCTCTGGTAGCAGACGCGTAAGCGCTAACGTTTTTAAAGGGTATAAGTCTTGGCTCAATTGTATTTTTATTATTCGTCTATGAACGCGGGTAAATCCACTTCCCTATTACAGTCATCCTATAACTACCGTGAACGCGGTATGAATACTTTGGTCATGACAGCTTCCATAGATGACAGGTATGGCAAAGGTAAAGTGGCCTCGCGTATTGGCATTGAAACCGAAGCACAGGTATTTAGTAGCCAAGATGATTTAACTCAAATGATTAGCGATGTGCATCAAGCTACGCCATTAAGTTGTGTGCTGGTGGATGAGTGTCAGTTTTTGAGTAAAGAACAGGTTAAGCAACTGACGCATGTGGTCGATAATATTGATATTCCTGTACTCTGTTATGGCCTAAGAACGGACTTTCAAGGCGAACTTTTTAGCGGCAGTCATTATTTATTAGCTTGGGCCGATAAATTAGTTGAGTTGAAGACTATTTGTCATTGTGGCCGTAAGGCTAACATGGTGGTGCGTCTTGATGGTGAAGGCAAGGTGATGCGCGAGGGTGAGCAAGTGGCGATTGGCGGTAATGAAAGTTACGAGTCTGTCTGTCGCAAGCATTTTCGTGAATTTATCTGGGATGCGCATGAATATGTGGGATGAGGCTTCGTTAATCACGTGTGATTATTGAGCGACTCATTCTTTTTATGCGACTTAAATTAGCTCGTTTTGTTTTTAAGTCATACTGTCTGTTGCCTTAATCGCTGAAAATACCTTGATATCAACAAATTAATATTTGGCAAAATGTACTATCAGCTTAACATTAGTATTGATTAGTGGCGGTTGTGGGTCACAGGCACCCTTCTTTACAGTGAAGTTAGGTTTGATAAAGTGTGGAACATAATGGGTACTAAGACTAATTAATAGAGCCGGATAATGGCTAGATGAGTTTGATATCTTGCTTTACTGAGTGGCAACGGATTTGCTGAGTTGCATGAAAGATGAATATTTTAGTGTTTTTTTGGAGCTGTTTTGCCTAATTCCACATCAGAGATGAAGTTCGAAAATTATCGTCCTCGTCCACCACAACCTGAGCCTAAAGCTAAGGTTAAGCCGCCGCGTAAAGCCAGATCAAAGGGCAGGGTCTGGTTCTTATTTTTTATTCTGATTTGCTGCGCTGCATTGCTGATTGGACTTGAGGTTAAAACTTCGTTTTACCAAGCAAAATTCATCAATCAATATGCTAAGACGCTCACCTATGAATTAGAAAGCTCACCGAGCCAAGCGGTTATTTATCCTAGTTATGGTCCTTTTGATGAGCGCCATGGCTACAGTAAGTTACCTCAGTATATTGATAGGTTATTGCAACGGAATTTTCAGGTAACGCAACAAGTGGCGTTTTCGCCAGCGTTGCAGGAATACGCTCAACTTGGATTTTTTCCGCCTTACCATGAAAAGGCTCAATCTGGGTTGACGCTGCTCGATTGCCGCAATACTGATTTATACGAATTTGCCTATCCTAAACGGGTTTATCAGGACGACGATAAGATCCCCAATGAAATCGTTAATACTTTACTGTTTATTGAAAACCGCGAGTTATGGACGACGGAAGAGAAACTCAATCCTGTGATCGACTGGCCACGTTTTGTGGTGGCAGGCATGAGCCAAATTGCTGAAATGGTTGGTATGAATGTCTCTACCGCGGGTGGCAGTACACTTGCGACTCAGATTGAGAAATTCCGCCATTCTTCCCAAGGTTTAACCTTGAGTATTAAAGATAAGTTACTGCAAATTGGCTCGGCCAGTGTGCGCGTGTACCAACAAGGTGAAAACACTGAACCTGCTCGTAAGCGCATCGTTCAAGATTACCTGAATACCGTTCCATTATCTTCGGCGCCAAATCATGGTGAAGTTCATGGTATTGGTGATGGACTGTGGGCGTGGTTTGGTACCGATTTCGATACTGCAAACAAGCTGTTAGCATCGCCGCAGATCAAAGGTAATGCCACCAAGCGCGGACAAGTATTCCGACAAGTGGTTGCCTTGATGATCGCCCAACGTCGTCCGTCTTACTATCTATTGCAAGGTCATGAAGATCTTGAAAACTTAGTCGATAGCCATATCCGTTTACTCGGCCAGTATTATTTGATTGATCGTGGCCTACGTGATGCTGCACTCGCGCAGAAATTGCAGTTTAAGGTCGCCAAGCCGCAGCGTAATACCCAATCTGGCGCAGATAAGGGCGTGAACACAGTGCGGATTCGTACCGCGGGCATGTTAAATGTGGGGCTGTACGATTTAGACAGGCTCGATTTGACGGTCAATAGTAGCTTACACAGTGACTTACAGCAGAAAGTCAGTCACTACTTACGCAGTCTGGCGCAAGTGCCTACCGCGGAGAAAGTGGGTCTGCTTGGCGAACGGTTACTCGACCCAAGCCAACTGCAAAACGTACTGTATAGCTTTACGCTTTATGAGCGCACTGAGACCGCCAACCGAGTTAGAGTGCAGACGGATAGTACCGATCAGCCTTTTGATATTAACGAAGGCAGTAAGTTGGAATTGGGCTCAACCGCTAAATTGCGGGTGATGGCGACCTACTTAGAAATCATTGCCGAGATCCACGACAAGTATTTCAAGAAACATGGGATTGAATTGGAATCCATCATTATCGAACCTAGGGATCATTTAACCCGTTGGGCGATTGATTACTTGATTTTGAATCCCGACAGACGTTTAGACCGCATGTTAGATGCGGCGTTACAGCGAGAATATTCGGCCTCAACCAGTGAACAGTTTTTTACCGGTGGTGGGTTGCATGTGTTTAATAACTTTAAAAAAACAGAAGATTTAAAAACGCCAACACTTTACCAAGCCCTGCAGGATTCGGTTAACTTGCCGTTTGTGCGCCTCATGCGCGATATCGTGAATTACAGCAGTAGTATGCAAAACGAGGGCAATATGGCCCAGTTGCTGCGTAATGATAAAGATCCGCGCCGTGACGAATATCTGCGGGTATTTGCTGATAGAGAAGGTAATACCTTCGTTACTAAGTTTTATCGCAAGTACAAAAAAGTGGCTGCGAATGAGCGTTTCGACATGTTTTTTGACGGTTTGTCCCAGTCGGAGCAGCAGTTGACGGCGGCGTATCGCTATTTACTGCCCGATGAACCTATGGCGGCATTTAAGGCTTTCTTGAAGCAAAGATTGCCGCAGGTAAGCTATACCGATGGTCGTATTAAGAGCTTATATAACAAGTACGGTCCGGATAAATATAATTTGCCAGATCAAGGCTATATCGCACGGGTGCATCCTTTGGAATTGTGGGTGCTGGATTATCTTAATCATAATCCTGATGCCAACTTGAACGATGTTAAGCAGGCGAGTGAAGCACAACGTCAAGAGGTTTACCGTTGGTTGTTTAGGACGCGGCATAAAAACGCTCGTGATGTTCGAGTGCAAGTGATGCTTGAAGTTGAAGCCTTCCTCGACATACATCAACGTTGGGCGCGTTTAGGTTATCCCTTTGATTCTATGGTGCCATCCTTAGGCTCAGCGCTGGGTAGCTCGGGTGACCGACCCGCAGCCTTAGCCGAGCTGATGGGCATTATTCAAAACGACGGCTATCGTTTGCCCACAGTGCGTATCAATCAGCTGCATTTCGCCGCAGATACGCCCTATGAAGTGAGATTACAGAATCAGAACACCCAAGGTGAGCGGGTAATGCGCCATGAAGTAGCACAAGCCTTAAAAGCGGCGCTGGCGAACGTAGTGCAAAACGGCACCGCACGTCGTTTAAAGGGCATTTTTACCGATGAAAAAGGTGGCATGTTAGCCATAGGCGGGAAAACCGGCACCGGTGATAACCGTATTGTGACTCAGATGCAGCAAGGTAAAAAAGTGGCGACTACGGCGATGAACCGCACCGCGACCTTCGTGTTTTATCTAGGTGACAAATACTTCGGTACTTTGACCGCCTTCGTGCCAGGCAGTAAATCCGATGATTTTAGTTTTACCTCGGCGCTGCCATTGCAGGTGATGAAGGGCATGATGCCTATTTTAGCTCCCTATGTACAAACCGAGCAGGGCATGTGTGTGGTGAACGAATAAAGGCATGAATTAATAAGTGCCACGCCAACGACAAAGAGTGTTCCTGATGAACACTTTTTGTCGTTTTAAGGCTTAAATTTTCTATCGATTGAGCTTATTGCTGTGGTTAAGGTGCTTTAGTTAAAGCGCTCTATTTAAAGTGCAGCGATTAAGATTACTGCGGCGATAACTGGTAAATTTTTGATTTAGCTTCATCGGTTACGAGATAAATCAGTCCATCTGGCCCTTGCACGACTGAGCGCAATCTTTGCCCTAATTCAGTTTTCAGTAGCCGCTCTTCTTTAATTATCTTGTCGCCATCAAGCACTAAACGCACCAGTGTTTTTCCCTTTAGGCTGGCGAGTAACAGATTATTTTGCCACTGTGGAAATTTATCACCTGTGTAAAACATAAAGCCCGCCGTGGCAATCGAGGGCACCCATTTGTAGACGGGTTGCTCCATTCCTGTCTTATGAGTGCCTTCGCCAATTTTGCCGCCGCCGTAATTCTCACCATAGGTAATCACAGGCCAGCCATAGTTTTTGCCCGCCTCATCAATATTGAGTTCATCGCCGCCCTGAGGTCCATGCTCGCCAGTCCACAAGACTTTGCTGATGGGATTAATCGCCGCGCCCTGCATATTGCGATGACCAATAGACCAGATCTCGGGTAAGGCGCCAGCCGTATTGGCGAAGGGGTTATCCTTAGGCACTGAGCCATCGGCATGAATACGCACCACTTTGCCTAAATGATTGTCCAATGTTTGGGCGCTATCTTTTTCGCTGTAGCGATCGCCGAGTGTGATAAACAGTGTGCCATCAGGCGCCCACACTAAACGAGATCCAAAATGGTGGCCGCTGTTGATTTTGGGTTGTTGACTAAAAACGCGGGTGAGATTTTCAAGCTTGTTACCATTGAGCGTGGCAAAACTGACCGCTGTGCTATTGAGCTCGCTTGCATCACCTTCAGCGGGTTCTGAATAACTGAAATAGATTTTTTTGCTGCTGGCAAAATCTGGCGCAAGCACGACATCAAGTAAACCACCTTGACCTTTGGCATACATCGGCGGTAAACCCGTTAAGGGTTCACCCACTTTGCCTGCCGTGCTGACAATGCGCATTCTGCCAGCGCGTTCAGTCACGAGCATACTGCCATCGGGTAAGAATGCCATACCCCAGACATTCTCTAACCCTTGGGCTATGGTTTTTACCTGAATATTACCCGTTTCCGTTTTGACGCTAATGGTTGCTGCGCTAGCGGTTTCGGTGTAAATAGCCGGTGAGCATGCAATAAGACACAGGGCAAGATTTAAGGTGCTTAGCTTCAAGGTCTTTGGCATTAATTTACTCAGTCTTAAGGTCCTCAGCTTCAAGGTCATCAGTTTCATCGCTATCCTTAATCACACTGTTCTCCTATAGGATGGATCAGAGTAACAAGTCAGTCACATAAGGGCAATTTATCGGTGAGACCTTGTATCGAAAACTCGCCTGTCCAGCTTTTATGAGTTTAAGCTTCACAAATCAAAAGCCTAACGTATGAAAACTAACGCATGAAAAACTAGCGCATGAAAAAGCCTAAAGCCATCGCTAAACCGACGATCACAATAAAGCCGCGTAGCAAGGGCTGTGAAATACGGTAGGCCAGCGCCGCCCCCACATAACCACCGACAATCGCCATAACGGCAAGCAGCAACAGATATTGCCCATCGATAACATTGCCCGCGGCATAAACCACAACGGCAATGGCGGTGAGCAGGGCTGAAATCAGATTTTTAAGTCCGTTCATCCCATGTAGATTGGTTTGCCCCATCAGGCCAAAACTTGCGAGTAGTATGATGCCTAAGCCACCATTAAAATAACCGCCATAGATACACACAGCCGACAGCATTATCAGTGCCGTCATCGGACTTAACATTGGCGTAGAGGTGTTTTCGCCTTGCTCAGCGATTCTTCGTTTGAGCAACCAAGGGCCAACAATAAAGGCCGCGGTGGCCAGTAGAATTAGCCAAGGGATCAGCTTTGCGAAGACTTGCTCGCTGGTGGTCAGCAAAATACCCGCGCCAATACTCCCGCCAATTAAAGCAATTAAGATCAGATTCTTAAGGCTAAGACTCGCCGGATATTCGATATCCTTTCTAAAACGCCATGCGCTGGCGATATAACCAGGCAGCAGCGCGGCTGTCCCCGTGGCATTCGCCGCAATCGGTGGAACCCCGACAAACACTAGCGCTAAAAGGGTAATAAAACTGCCACCACCGGCAACCGCATTGAGCATGCCGCCTAAAAAGCCAGCGAGTGCAATAATAAGCCAGTCCATAGATACCGCTCCTTTGGGCAATAAGAGAGTTAAACAGAGCGCTAAAAATGTGTCTGTTATTATGAGTCAATCTAAGCACTCACCCTAACAGGATGATTTCGATATTGAAAGTCGCGCAATGATTCGTTACATATCGCCATTCGTGAAGGTGAAGATATAGGATGAGTGAGCAGGCTTTTACTTGCTTAGTGCTAGGGGACTTGATCCCAAATACCAGACATAAAAATAACCGCTGCTATGGCTGCACTTTGCTCGGTAAAAACATCTTCTCCCCAGCAGTTTTGCCCACGTTCTTGGTAGTAAACATGAAAGGTACTGAGCATAGGTGTTTGAATGCAATACCAACCATCGAAGGTATTCTTAGCAAAATGCACCCAATGCTGCGCATCAGCAGTTTGGATTTGCTGAATGAGTAATTCATTTTGCGATAGCAAAGCCACAAGCTCATTCGGGGTGGTTATTTGATGCTCGGCTTTTATAGCCTCGAGAAGATTTTTAAGTTTTATCATGGGATCCTTTTCATTCATCGAGAGTATCTACATCACTTTTAACGAATGGCCGCGGAGATGGAGGATTGGATTAATGCTTCAAAAATATCTGTTTGCCCGGCAGGAATAAGCTGCCTGTGAATTTCGCGGCGTTTCGCACTGTCGAATAAACGCTCCGCAACCCAACCGGTTAAATAGAGTGAGGAAAGGCAGCCACCCGCAGTGGCAATATTGCCATTAATCACGAGGGCGCAGTCTTCTACATCGACGCCCATGGCAACTAGGGCAGGTTTTGCATCGGGGTGAGTCGTTGCTGAAAGATTGTCGAGTAGCCCTAATTTGGCAAAGAAGAATGACCCAGCGCAGATACTGCCAAGCAATTGTCGTGTGGGATCTAATTTAAGGGCGGACATAAACTCAGTATCAGCAAGTGCCGCAGGTACGCCTTTGTAACCACTGCTGAATAATACCACGTCGGCATCAGCGACTTCGGCCACATGACCATCGGTTGCAACCGTCATCCCCAAGCTTGATATGTGGCTAGGTTTGGTCCCGAGTACTTTTACTGTCCAATCGGTTTTTGTACGGCCGAGAATATCGCGCATTAAGAAGAAATCGATATCGGTAAATTCATCAAATATCACAATCGCAATCTGGTACATAAGCTTTCCTCTGGCTTGTATTGTGGATGACTTAAGGCTTGAATACGCTCAACCTTAAGCCTTGGGTCCTCAATATTAATAGAATCATAATTTTATTGGTTATCCATTTTTTATGAAAATTTGGTTAATCAAAATCTTAACCAGCACTAAACGATGGCAGTCGCTTGGCGAAAATAGCATGGGCATCAAAATCTTGGCTTTGCATTCTGGTTAATGTGTTGGTTAACACCTCATCAGCAGCATCTTCAATCCGCTGTATCCCTAACGTTGCAACATAATCACTAAATGATGTGGATACTTGTTCAAACAAAGCTGTGATCTCGCCAAAGGCTGGATGACTGAATTGTGGGTTAGGCAAACCCCTAAGGGATCGCAGTTTCAGCAGCATTAACGCTGTCAATGGTAAATATGTGTGCGGTCCACCATTGAACTCAAAAAAGCACTTTTTATCCCCAATAACTGCTTGTTCTACCTGATGATCACACAGGGTTTGCAGCATAGTGCTGATGAATTCGATATCCTGTGTGTCCCAGTTATCTAAAAATGGCGCATAGGGGAAAGGAGCCGTTTTTCGCAGTGTCACTTGCACTTCCGTGGCAAAAGGCGGCTCAATAACGCCCAAATAGCGCCCATACAGCAGCACCAAAAAATCGCCTATAAAACTGTGGGAGCGAATTATCCAGCCTGAGCGCCAAGCCATTGCGTTGGCATAATACAGCTCGTCGGCCTCAGTCTTAAGCCCTGAAAAAAGCATCAGCACCAGCCTGAATACATGGGTTGTATCCCAACTAGCATTAGTAAAACCACCGGTGTTTTCAACCGCAGTGCAGTATTTGTAATAGTCTATGGCGGTATCAAAATAGCCGTAAGCGAGCGAATGCAGCAGCGGTGCCGCCTCGAGCTTGCCTGATTCAATATACGTAAGTTGTGCCGCAAGATTCCAATGGCATTCAGGTACTGCGAACTCAGATCCAAATAACTCCCACTGGCGAAAATCATCAGGGTAATCAATATATGCTTTTAATCTCTCGAATTTTTCCGCTATCCCAGTATCAATATAACCAGTCAACAAATACTGGTTGTATTCAAACACGTTTTTTGGATAATCGCGCATCAGCTTGCGGCTTCGGCTGCGTTTATTGAGAAACTTATCTAACATTCTGTGTATCCTTTTTACTTAGCTGGCGTCAAGTTTACCGTAACGGCGCTAAATATGACTATCTGTAGCATTTTTGAAGCAAGCATTAAGCGACTCCGTTGTAGCGATGGTGAACACACATTCGCCAGCAAAGAACCTTACTAACATATGGTGTTATCAGTTTAATGCGCGACATTATTCATTATTGAATATGCTGGGATGGGGAGTAAACCGCACTCTTGCGTTGGCGACCATCGGAAAAAGGGACTTTTTCGTTGAGCCCCCAAGGATGGGTTTACGGCGTGTCGCCAGAGCATTAGTGCTGTTTATGGCGATAAGCTCTCAAAAAGTACCTAGACTGCAAAAGCTCACAAAAAACAAGGTTTGTAGTGAACAAGCTGGTGGTGAATTTTACTCATGGTTCCCCGTTTTCGCGGGGATGACAAAAGCAACAAGGCCCAGAATCATTTTCTGGGCCTTGTTGGTATCGTAAAACGTCGGTTAACGCTCAAAACTCTTTAGGCTAAAGCTTTCAAACTAACTTGAGTTTCAACCTTAGCCGCTATACGTTACTTGCGCATTTTAGAGAACGCTTAAAACACCATTTCTGGTACATGCTCTGGCACGATTAATTTGCCGGCGGTTTTGCTGACGATTTCTTCGACGCTGACGCCTGGCGCGCGCTCTAACAAATGAAATGCGCCATCTTTGATTTCGATAAAGGCTAAATCTGTGACGACGCGTTTAATGCAGCCGTAACCGGTTAGTGGCAATTCGCACACGGGTAGCAGCTTAGAATTGCCGTATTTATCGGCGTGCATCATAGTCACGATAATGTTTTCGGCGCCCGCGACTAAATCCATCGCGCCGCCCATGCCTTTGATGAGTTTGCCGGGGATCATCCATGAGGCAATAGAGCCGTTCACATCGACTTCAAAGGCGCCGAGTACGGTTAAATCCACATGGCCGCCACGGATCATGGCAAAGCTTTCGGCTGAAGAGAAAAACGACGCGCCTTTCACGGCGGTAACGGTTTGTTTGCCCGCGTTGATTAAATCAGGATCTATGGTGTCTTCGGTTGGGAATTCGCCCATGCCGAGTAGACCGTTTTCCGATTGCAACATGACTTCCATACCGCTTGGAATATAGTTAGCGACCAGTGTTGGAATGCCGATGCCGAGGTTGACGTAGTAGCCATCTTTTAATTCTTTGGCGACGCGCTGAGCCAGTTGTTCTCTTGATAATGCCATGATATCTATCCTTTCTATTTGGCTTTGACGCTTTGGTCTTTACTCTTAGGTTTTTACCCTTAGTTTTTACTTTAGGGAGCTAAGTGCCAATTGCGTTAACTGTGTTTCAAGGTTTTGCCAGCGCCTTTTATTTCGCGGCTTTTACCGTGCGCTGCTCGATACGTTTCTCGAACGTGCCTTGAATAACGCGGTCAACATAGATGCCCGGCGTGTGGATATGATCTGGATCTAGCTCGCCTGGCTCAACAATAAACTCGGCTTCAACCACAGTGATTTTGCCCGCGGTCGCCATCATAGGGTTAAAGTTGGCGGCGGTTTTACGGAAGACCAAATTACCCATGGTATCGGCTTTCCATGCACGCACTAAGGCAAAATCTGCGGTCAGCGACTCTTCTAACACGTAATGGCGGCCTTTGATTTCGCGGGTTTCTTTACCATCAGCGACTGGCGTGCCGTAGCCTGTAGCGGTGAAAAATGCCGGAATACCTGCGCCACCTGCGCGGATTTTTTCCGCCAGCGTGCCTTGGGGCGTTAAAATCACGTTCAGTTCGCCAGAGAGCATTTGCTGTTCAAAGGTGGCATTTTCACCGACGTAAGAGGCGATCATAGTGGCGATTTGGCGATGTTTTAACAGTAAGCCAAGGCCGAAATCGTCAACGCCAGCGTTGTTTGATATCGCCGTTAAGCCGTTAACGCCCATCTTAACCATTTGATTGATTAAGCCTTCTGGAATGCCGCATAGGCCAAAGCCGCCGACCATAATGGTCATGTCGTCCGATAAGCCTGCTAACGCTTCTTCATAGCTGCTGACGACTTTATTGAGTCCTGCCATTGTGATGTCCTTTTATGCTTTAGAAAACGCGCGGGAAATAACGCGCGTTTTTAATAACGGTTGTTGGTGTCGTTAATGGTTTTTGTTTTATTTTGCTAACAGGGCTGTGGCCACTTTCGAACCGTTTTTACGATTCAACTGCGTGCTGATCGCTTGCCCTGCTAACGCGAGTTTTTGTAAATCGATACCCGTTTCGAATCCCATGCCATGCAGCATATACACTAAGTCTTCGGTGGCAAGATTGCCCGATGCGCCTTTGGCATAGGGGCAACCACCAAGACCCGCAACCGAGGAGTCAAACACCCGCACACCTAAGTCTAAACAGGCCAAAATGTTGGCTAATGCTTGGCCATAGGTGTCGTGAAAGTGTAGCGCCAGTTTTTCGACTGGGACGCGCTCAGTCACTGTTTGCAGCATTCTACGGGCTTTTGGCGGCGTGCCTACACCGATAGTGTCGCCGAGCGATATTTCGTAACAACCCATTTTGTAAAGGATTTCAGACACACGGGCCACTTCACTGACCGCTATCTCACCTTCATAGGGGCAGCCGAGCACGCAAGACACATAACCGCGCACCGGAATATTGTGTTTTTTTGCTAATTCCATCAAAGGGATAAAGCGTTCAATCGACTCTTCTATCGAGCAGTTGATATTGCGCTGACTAAAGCTTTGTGAGGCGGCGCCAAATATTGCCACCTCACTCGCTTTTGCATCCAGTGCCAGTTCAAAGCCTTTGACGTTGGGTGTGAGCGCGCTATACACCACGCCGCTTTGACGCTGTATTTGTTTGAGCACATCGGCAGAATCGGCCATTTGTGGCACCCATTTGGGTGATACAAAACTGCCCGCTTCGATGCGCTTAAGCCCTGCATCAGCCAGTGATTCAATCAAGGCGATTTTAGCTGCCGTCGGCACTGCGACTTCGTTTTGCAGGCCGTCGCGCGCGCCCATCTCGAAAATGCTGACCGTGTCTTTGGCGTTTAGACTTTGGCTCATATTGACGAAAGACATCTTAGGCTTCCTTGGTCGCAGTGGGCTCAGCCTCAATCCCATTTAATGGCGCTAGGTTTAACGGCTCTACGTTAAGCAAGGTTGCGCCATCGGTCACTAGCTCGCCCGCCTTAAAGTAGAACTCAGTGACTATGCCATCAAAGGGGGCTTCGATTGTGTATTCCATCTTCATGGCTTCCATCACCAGCAAACCTTGGCCCGCTTTAACTTGTGTGCCGACATCGACTAAATGGGTTACTACTGTGCCGTTCATCGGTGCTTTTAACTTGTCAGCATTGCTGGCTTGTTCTTCGACCACGAGTGTTTGCACTGCTTTAAAGTGGTAACTGCCAGAGGATAAAAACAGCGTAAAGTCATCACCTTGGGCGCTAACGGGCAATTTACTCTTATGGCCGTTGATTTCGGCGAGCAGTAAATCTTGTTTCAGCTCGCCATTTAGCAACCAATCTTGTCCGTGCAGCGGTAGCTGATACATGCCGTCTAAATCAAGCATCACTAACTGCTGCAATTCATGGGCATCATCGAGCAGGGCAATATTGTGCTGACTGCAACTGTTGAGTCTAAAGCCGCTCACTTGACCCCAAGGAGAGTAAGGATCGGCGCTGTTGATCGCTTGCGCTTTGGCGGCTTCTTTACGGGCAAGCACTTGATACAGCGCGGCAAAGGCAATCGCTGTATCAGCTTCGCTTGAAGCTGTGCCAATCAGGGTATCGCCATAACGGCCAATAAAGTCAGTGCTAAAGTCGGCATTGGCAAACGCTGGGTGTTCGGCAATGTTCGCTAAAAACTCAATGTTGTGCTTAAGACCGCTGATTTGATACGACTCTAAGGCATGCACTAAACGTTGCAGGGCGCGCGGGCGCGATTCATCCCAGACGATAAGCTTGGCAATCATAGGATCGTAGAAGTTACTGATCACATCGTTTTCACGAATGCCCGAATCGATACGCACGTATTTGCTTTGCTCGGGTTCGCGCAAAAAGTTGAGCTTACCGCTGGCAGGTAAAAACTCATTCTGTGGATCTTCGGCATAAATACGCACTTCAAAGGAGTGGCCGTGAATACGTACTTCATCTTGCTTAAGGGGCAGTGGCTGACCACTGGCGACCATCAATTGCCATTTCACTAAATCTTGGCCTGTGACCATCTCAGTCACTGGATGCTCAACCTGCAGACGGGTGTTCATCTCCATAAAATAGAAGCTATTGTCTGTGTCGAGCAGAAACTCTACAGTCCCCGCGCCAACATAATCGATAGCTTTGGCTGCCGCGACGGCTGCTTCACCCATTTGGGCGCGCAGTGCATCGCTTAACCCTGGCGCTGGCGCTTCTTCGACCACTTTTTGGTGGCGACGTTGAATCGAACAATCGCGATCCGATAAATAAATCGCGTTGCCAAAGGTGTCGGCAAACACTTGCACTTCGACGTGGCGCGGCTGGCGTAAATAACGCTCCATCAATAACTTATCGTTACCAAAAGAAGAGGCCGCTTCACGGCGCGCCGAGTTAACGGCTTCCATGATTTCGCCTTCATTCTCGACGATACGCATGCCTTTACCGCCGCCGCCATAAGCCGCTTTAATCAGCATAGGGAAGCCGATTTTCAGTGCCTCCGCTTTTAAGGTCGCATCGGCTTGGTCATCGCCGTGATAACCCGGCACTAAGGGCACATTTGCCGCTGTCATAATGGATTTGGCGGCGCTTTTGCTGCCCATGGCATCGATAGCATCACTGCCTGGGCCAACAAAGGCGATGCCTGCGGCTTCACATTTACGGGCAAAGTCGGCGTTTTCAGATAAGAAACCATAACCTGGATGAATGGCTTGGGCGCCCGCTTTTTTGGCGATGTCGATAATCAAATCGCCCTTTAAATAGGAGTCTGCTGGCGCACTGCCACCTAAATAGAAGGATTCGTCGGCCATGGCTACATGGCGCGCTTCTTTATCGGCATCGGAATATAGAGCAACGGTGCGAACACCCATGGCATGGGCGGTTTTGATGATGCGACAGGCGATTTCACCGCGGTTAGCAATCAATAGTTTGGTAAACATGTGCTTGGTCAACATCAAAGGGCTCCTTGGGTATCACTTGGCTTTTGCATTTGCGTTGGAGAGGGCATTGAGTGCGCTTGTTGCCAGTTAGGCTGACGTTTCTCAAAAAAGGCATTTAAGCCCTCTTGGCCCTCGGTCGATACCCGAATGCGGGCGATACGCTCGCTAGTGTAATCAATGGTTTTTTGGTCTATCACGCCGTCTTCAAGATGCGACAGCAGTGTTTTGACCCATGCCATGCCTTGTGGGCTATTGGCTAGCAGAGCATCAATCATCGGCTTTGCGGCGGCGTCTAAGTCATCGCTGATCTGATGAATGACGTTAAGTTTTAATGCGGTTTCTGCACTAAAACGCTCGGCGGTCAGCATGTAGCGGCGAGATGCACGATTACCCATAGCGCGGGCAACATAAGGGCTAATTACTGCTGGAATTAATCCGAGTTTCACTTCGCTCAAGCAAAAGCTGGCGCGCGTCGTGGCGATAGCGATATCGCAGGCGCAAATCAGCCCCAGTGCGCCGCCAAAGGCTGCACCTTGCACTAGTGCAATGGTGGGCTTAGGAAAGGTATCTAAATCCTGCATCAGTTTTGCTAAGGCTTTGGCATCATTTAGATTTTGCTCAAAGTCCATTTTGGCTTGCTTGCGCATCCAATTGAGATCGGCGCCGGCGCTGAAGTTTTTGCCGTTCGCTTTGAGTACCAGCACTTGGCATTGTTTGTGCTCAGCAAAATAGCTAAGGACGCTAATCATCTCGCTAATCATCACTTCATCGAAGGCGTTGTGCACATCGCTGCGGTCAAGGATAAGCTCGGCAACGCCGTTATTGAGCGCATGGCTCACGTGCTGTAAGTTGCTTAAATCCTTTTTGCCGCTAGCGCTGTTTAATGTGTCTGTCATTATTCTTTTCCTATCTTCTTGTGTGACATATGTTTTTCACATGTGCCTTTTACATACGGAACACACCAAAGCGGGTGTCTTCGATAGGAGCATTTAATGCTGCCGATAGGGCAAGGCCGACCACATCGCGGGTTTGCGCTGGGTCGATAATGCCGTCATCCCATAAACGGGCACTGGCATGATACGGATGACCTTCTTTATCGTACTGGGCGACAATCGGTGCTTTAAAGGCTTTTTCATCCTCAAGCGACCATTCTTCACCTTTACGGGCTAAACCGTCGCGGCGTACTGTGGCGAGAACGCCTGCGGCTTGCTCTCCGCCCATCACAGAAATACGGGCGTTAGGCCACATCCACATCATGGTCGGTTCGAACGCGCGGCCGCACATGCCGTAGTTACCCGCGCCGTAGCTGCCGCCGATAATCACAGTAAATTTAGGTACATTGGCGCAAGAAACCGCGGTCACCATTTTAGCGCCGTGTTTGGCTATGCCTTCGTGTTCGTACTTTTTACCCACCATAAAGCCGGTGATGTTTTGTAGAAACAGCAGTGGAATTTTGCGCTGGCAGCACAGTTCAATAAAGTGCGCGCCTTTTTGCGCCGACTCCGAGAACAGAATGCCGTTGTTGGCGACAATGCCGACTGGGTAACCGTGAATACGGGCAAAACCGCACACTAAGGTTGCGCCATAGTTGGCTTTAAATTCATCAAAATCAGAATCATCGACGATACGGGCGATCACTTCCTTTACATCAAAGGGCTTTTTCAAGTCGGTGCCGACAATGCCGTACAGTTCGCTAATGTCGAACTTCGGTGGTTTGACAGGACTTAAGAGTGATTTGATTTCTTTTTGATGATTCAGGCGTGATACCGCGCGGCGGGCAAGCTCTAACGCGTGCTCATCGTTTTGGGCTAAATGATCCGCTACGCCGGAAATTTTAGTGTGCACTTCGGCGCCGCCCAGTTCTTCGGCGCTGACTTCTTCACCTGTGGCCGCTTTGACTAATGGTGGGCCGGCTAAGAAGATAGTGCCTTGATCTTTTACGATAATCGATTCATCCGCCATGGCTGGCACATAGGCGCCGCCTGCGGTACACAGGCCCATCACTACTGCAATTTGGGGGATGCCCTTAGCGGACATTTGCGCTTGATTGTAAAAGATGCGGCCGAAATGGTCGCGGTCGGGGAAGACTTCATCTTGGCGAGGCAGGTTAGCGCCGCCCGAGTCGACTAAATAGATACAAGGCAAGTGACAACGGCTGGCAATATCTTGGGCGCGTAGATGTTTTTTAACGGTAATCGGGTAGTAAGTGCCGCCTTTAACTGTAGCGTCGTTGGCGATGATCATGCACTCAACACCGCTCACACGGCCGATACCAGCGATAATGCCTGCTGCGGGCACTTCTTCGTCATAAACTTCAAACGCCGCAAATTGCGACAGTTCTAAAAAGGGCGAGCCTGCATCAAGCAGCTTTTCAACCCGCTGACGTGGCAGTAATTTACCGCGGGATAAATGGCGCTCTAGCGCCACAGGGCCGCCGCCGAGTTCGATTTTATTGAGTTTAGTTTTAAGATCGGCCACTAGGGCGGCCATATCGTCGGATTTTGCTTTAAATTCATCGCTACGGGCGTTGATACGACTGCTTAATTGCGTCACTTTGATTGTCCTTATAAAGCGGAAACTCGGTATCACCTTGCTCGAATGGGTGGCGCAAACTGTAAGTTACAGTGAGGTGCTACCCATTCACTTGTGAGAGATTATTTAAACTCGCGTTATTTCGACTCATTGAACAGTTCGCGGCCAATCAGCATGCGGCGAATTTCTGAGGTGCCGGCGCCGATTTCATACAGCTTGGCATCACGCAGTAAGCGGCCTGTGGCGTATTCGTTGACATAGCCATTGCCGCCTAGCAGTTGAATTGCATCCAGTGCCATTTTGGTGGCGAGTTCTGCGCTATAAAGAATGGCGCCTGCGGCATCTTTACGGGTGGTTTCACCGCGATCGCAGGATTTTGCCACGTTATAGACATAGGATTTGGCGGCATTCATGCCTGTGTACATGTCGGCTAACTTGCCTTGCACTAGTTGGAATTCACCAATCGATTTACCAAATTGCTCACGCTCGTGGATGTAAGGCACAACGATGTCCATACAGGCATTCATGATCCCCAGCGGACCGCCAGACAGTACGACGCGCTCGTAATCGAGGCCGCTCATCAGCACTTTTACGCCGTTATTGAGGCCGCCTAAAATGTTTTCTTCTGGTACTTCTACATCTTCAAACACTAGTTCGCAGGTGTTAGAGCCGCGCATGCCGAGTTTGTCGAGCTTTTGCGCTTGGCTAAAACCTTTCGAATCACGTTCAACGATAAAGGCGGTAATACCGTGTGCGCCTTTGGTTAAGTCGGTTTTCGCGTAAATGACATAGGTGTGTGCATCTGGACCGTTAGTGATCCACATTTTGTTGCCGTTTAAGATGAATCGGTCGCCTTCTTTACGGGCATGTAGCTTCATCGAAACCACGTCAGAACCTGCGTTTGGCTCACTCATGGCCAGCGCGCCAATATGCTCACCGCTCACCAGTTTTGGCAGGTACTTGGCTTTTTGCGCTGCATTACCGTTACGGTTGATTTGATTGACACACAGGTTTGAGTGGGCGCCGTAACTTAGGCCGATAGAAGCGGATGCGCGGGAGATTTCTTCCATTGCGACGACGTGGGCTAGGTAGCCCATGTTTGCGCCGCCGAACTCTTCGGGTACCGTTACTCCGAGCAGTCCCATTCCTCCAAGCACAGGCCAAAGTTCATTGGGAAAGGCATTGTCGTGATCCACTTTCGCGGCAATTGGGGCGATTTCATTCGCGGCAAAATCCTGCACTGCATCGCGCAGCATATCGACGTCTTCGCCTAGGCCAAAATTCAGACTTGTGTAGAGAGAGTTCATTGCTTGTGTCCTTTCAGATGTTCTAATTTCAGATTGTTATAGTTTTTATGATTTTTAGGTGCTTGAGTCTTTTAAATCTTGTACTTAAATCCGTAGTCGTTATCGCTATCAAATTGATTTGATTTTGTGTCAACGGGGATTTAGGCTTTTGCCGTTTTGTTATCTTCTAAGGCTAAACGGCACTGCTGCTCGGCGGAATTGAGTTCCATCAATACGACTTTGATGTCGTCCATTTGCTGTTGTAGTGCGGACTTTTTTTCTTCCACTAGCGCCAGCATGGTATTGAGCTGTGAGGTGCTGCTCTTGTCTGCATCGTATAATTCGAACAAGCGACGGGTTTCTGCCAAAGAAAAGCCCAAGCGTTTGCCGCGAAGAATGAGCTTGAGACGCACCCTGTCTTTGAGGCTATAAATACGGGTTTGGCCGCGGCGTTTAGGTTTAAGCAAACCTTGGTCTTCGTAAAAACGAATACTACGAGTAGTGATATCAAACTCTTTTGAGAGATCACTGATCGAGTAAGTCGTTTGTGGTGTGTTCGTTGCGCTCATTCATGCACCCTAAATAATCAGTTTTAAGCAAGATATATGAAGTTTACGTAAAGGTAAAGATTTTGGCTTTTATTCTGTTGGCAAAAAAGTGTCAATCCCAATTGCCATAAGCCTGTGCAGCGAGATTAAAACGTGTGCTTTAAATTAGTGTTCTCACATAAAACCACAAATATCTTCTGGTTATAGGCTAACGTCTAATAGTGGGCTTTAGACCTCCTTGCTAATAATAGAAGCAGGAAGGGGTAGTTATTGCGGCTGACGATGTGAGTCGCAGTCCTGATTGGAGGACATATGTTGACCGAACAGCAAAATGCATCTGTAGCGCAAGCCACAAATCAAAAACAGAACCAACAAAAACATCAAGCGTTGCACCAAGCATCCTTGCTTAATAAAGCCGAATTCTGGGGAGAAGCGGCGAAAACGCTCGATTGGATTAAGCCGGCGCAAACGGTGCTCGATGAATCGCAGGCACCGTTTTATCATTGGTTCGCCGATGGTGAGATGAACACTTGTTATAACGCCGTTGATCGCCATGTGTTGGCCGGACGCGGTGATCAAGTGGCTATCCAATATGTGAGCCCAGTGACAGACACTGAATACGGCATTAGCTACGGGGAGCTACAGGCTCAAGTGAGCCGACTTGCGGGCTTTATGCAATCTATTGGGATAGAGAAGGGCGACCGTGTGGTGATTTATATGCCTATGGTGCCGGAAACCGCCTTCGCTATGCTGGCCTGTGCCCGCATAGGTGCGATTCATTCTGTGGTTTTTGGTGGCTTTGCCGCCAATGAACTCGCGACTCGGATCAATGATGCTAAGCCTAAATTGGTCTTGTCGGCATCTTGCGGCATTGAGCCTTCGGGCGTGATCCCTTACAAGCCTCTGTTAGATAAAGCGTTAGCTCAGTCAGTGCATCAGGTTAATCACTGCCTAATTTTGAATCGTAGCCAGTATCAGGCCGATTTACTTGAGGGTCGTGACTTAGATTGGCAAGCCGCATTAGCAACTGCACCTAAGGCCGATTGTGTCGCCCTCAAGGCTACCGATCCCTTGTATGTGCTTTATACCTCTGGCACCACGGGTCAGCCTAAAGGTGTGGTACGCGATAATGGTGGCCATGCCGTGGCCCTGGCTTGGTCGATGCAGCATATTTACGATATTCAAGCGGGTGATGTGTTTTGGGCGGCGTCCGATGTGGGTTGGGTTGTGGGTCATTCTTACATTGTGTATGGGCCACTGCTGGTGGGCGCCACCACCTTAATGTATGAAGGCAAACCTGTGGGAACGCCAGATCCCGGCGCATTTTGGCGCACGATTGCCAAATATAAGGTCAAAAGCTTCTTCACCGCGCCGACGGCCATTCGCGCAATCAAGCGTGAAGATCCTGATGGTGAATATCTACAAGGTGTTGATTTAGCTTGTCTTAAAAATGTGTTTTTGGCGGGGGAGCGTTGCGATCCCGATACCTTAGTTTGGGCACACACTAAGCTCGCTAAACCTGTTATTGATCACTGGTGGCAAACCGAAACGGGCTGGCCTGTCCCAGCAAATTTGATGGGCACAGCGCCAGTTACCATTAAACCAGGTTCGCCAGCTTTACCTGTGCCGGGTTATGCGGTTGAAGTGCTGGACGAATTAGGTGAGCAAGTTGCGGCCAATACTTCGGGTAATGTGGTGATTAAATTGCCTCTACCGCCGGGGACATTGACGACACTGTGGCAAAATGATCAACGCTATCAAGATAGTTACTTGTCTATGTATCCGGGTTACTACTTAACTGGCGATGCGGGTTATACCGATGAAGACGGCTATCTCTACATTATGAGTCGTATCGATGACATCATAAATGTAGCGGGGCACAGGTTATCGACGGGACGCTTCGAAGAAGTGTTATGTCAACACCCTGATGTGGCCGAAGCCGCGGTAATTGGGGTAGATGATGCGCTTAAGGGCCAAGTTCCCCTCGGATTAGTGGTACTCAAGAAAGGCGTGACGATCAGTGATGAAGAGCTGCATAAACAGTTAATAACCCTGGTACGCCAAGAAATTGGTCCCGTCGCCTCCTTTAGGTTAGTGAGTGCGATTCAAAAATTACCTAAAACGCGCTCGGGTAAAATTTTACGCGGTACTATGCGAAAAATTGCCGATAATCAGCAATATACTGCGCCAGCGACCATAGAAGATCCACAGACCTTAGAGTTAGTGCGTACCGCGCTCACTCGCATGGGTTATGCCGATGCCTTAGTGTAAGAAATAGAGCGTAAAGGCTTTTATAGAAAGAGTGTAAAGGTCTTATAGAGAGTTGAAATATCAAGGCGATAGTAAACTGACCAAGCTTGCTATCGCCTTTTTGCGCATGGCATTTCTTATTTCGGCAAAATCAAAGATTGAAATTTTCACCTCAAATTTGCTAGTCTTGCATTCTCATCACGTACAGCTATATCACCTACAGTTTTACTGTAATCAAATGGCTTAGGGACGACCCTAAATACGCCTAATCTAACATGGGGACGACCCCTTTATGGGAGTTCACTATGAGTTGGTTCTTATTAGTTCTTGCGGGTTTATTTGAAATTGGTTGGGCTATCGGGCTTAAATATACCGACGGTTTTACGCGTTTGTGGCCAAGTATCTTTACAGTAGCGTCGATGGCAGTGAGTGTGTTGCTACTAGGACTCGCGGTTAAGCATTTGCCTATTGGTACGGCTTACGGCGTGTGGGTCGGCATTGGTGCTATGGGTACGGCGATTGCGGGAATTATCCTCTTAGGAGAAGGCATTAGCTTACTTAAAATCGCCAGTTTGATATTGATATTACTGGGTGTTTTAGGGCTTAAACTTGCCCATTAATTGACGGTTCTACTAGGGCGTGTTGACGTTTCGAGATTAAATTTTGTTCGCTCTGGCAAGCTCGTGATCACGAAACGAGGAGTGACGTGTAGTTATTCTACTCAAATGACGAGTGACAAAGAGCAAGAGCTTGCCAGACGAACCCTTCGGGCAGCGTTTGGCTAGCGTTTCTGCTGCGTTATCGCCCGTTTATGTAGAATAACTACACTGCACGGGCTTTGCCTTGCATAAAAGCCAGCCAACTCGCTGCAAAAACAACCCTGAAACGTCAACACGCCCTAGATAAAATGAGACCTAAACGATTGGTACTTTCGGCACAATCGAAATTGCCAATCGTATGTCTCTGGTAATTAAGTTACAAAGATCGGTATAATTACCCCTCAAAATTGGTTAGCTCTAACCTCTGTGACCCGTGGGAATAATATAATGCAAAACCACAGCAATCTTAATGATATCGGCGTAATTGGCCTTGGTGTTATGGGTAAAAACCTTGCGCTAAACATCGCAGATAACCAATATCACGTCAGCGCGTTTGACCTCGATCCTGTTAAAGTTAATGGTGTTATACAGCAAGAAAAACAGGAACGTGCTGGACTCGAATCTCGCATTCTTGGCTGTGCTAATCTTACCGAAATGTTAGCCAGTCTCACAAAACCCCGTATTCTTGTGCTTTCTGTTCCTGCTGGTGCCCCCGTCGATGGTGTCTGTAGTGCTTTGATTTCTGCCGGAATTGAGTCCGACGATATTGTCATCGACACAGGTAACAGCCTATGGACTGACACTGTTGAGCGTGAAGCGCGATACAAAGGGCAATTTGTATTTTTCAGCTCTGCAGTTTCGGGCGGCGAAGTCGGTGCGCGTTTCGGCCCCTCACTTATGCCTAGCGGCGATATCGATGCATGGCATCACGTGGCACCTATTTGGAAAGCGATTGCCGCTAAGGTTGATGCCAAAACTGGGCTACCTATCGAACGCTTTGAGCCGGGTAATCCCGTGACAGAAGGCGAGCCATGCACGACTTATATTGGCCCCGCGGGTGCTGGCCATTATGTGAAGATGGTGCATAACGGTATTGAATACGCTGACATGCAGTTGATTTGCGAAGCCTATCAAATGCTGCATGACGGTTTAGGCATGAGCGCTGCAGAAGTGGGCGATGTGTTTGAACGCTGGAACAAAGGTAGTTTAAACAGCTATTTGATGGGGATCAGTGCCGAAGTCTTAAAACAAGCCGATCCATTAACGGGTAAACCGCTGGTGGAAATGATCTTAGATAAAGCGGGCCAAAAAGGCACGGGTTTGTGGACGGCCGTGAGCAGTTTACAAATTGGCTGTCCCGCGCCGACGATTGCTGAAGCTGTGTATGCGCGCGCCGTAAGTACCCAAAAATCCTTACGTCTACAACTCAGCCAGAAATTGGCTGGGCCAAATGCACCTGTTATCGATGACGCACAAAAAGCACTGTTGATTGAAGCCCTTGAAAGCGCGTTATATTGCGCGAAAGTGTGTTGTTACGCCCAAGGCTTCCAGTTGATGGCGATGACGGCTCATGAACAAAAATGGCAGTTAGACTTTGCTGAAATTGCAAAAATTTGGCGTGCGGGTTGTATTATTCGCGCGACTTTCTTGCAATCAATCACTCAAGCCTATGAAGACAAATCTGATCTTAGCAATCTGTTGATGGCGGACAGTTTTGCGTCTGCCTTGTCTGAAAAGCAAGGCCTATGGCGTACCGCAGTCGCGACTGCGGTGATGCAAGGCATTCCAGCACCTTGTATTAGCTCGGCTCTGGCGTATTACGACAGTTACCGCTGCGAAACATTACCAGCAAACTTGCTCCAAGGTCAGCGTGACTTTTTCGGTTCCCATACATTTGAGCGTATCGATACCCCTGCTGGCGAGAAATATCACTTAGATTGGAGTGCCAAAGAGCGCACCTTGGCTAAGGTTTAAGCCTAAGGTTTAGCCTGTTATTGAAATGAAAGACGCCCCTTATCGAGGGGCATTTTTGTTTATGGCCGATGACTTTATAAGGGCATATAACTTAGTTACTTCACCTTATTTAAAGCCACTAAAACCAAACCTGAAGCTTGAAGTCTTAAGCATTCAGCTCAGATGAAAAGGCGATCAGCTTTTGCCAGAGTGCTTTGGCGACGGGGCCTAAAGGTGAGTGGGGTTTTCGCATCACATAGTAATCGAGTTGAATGTTGTTTTGCCTTTCACGCAGATCCAGTGCAATCAACGCGCCCTGTTTGAGTGAATCTTCAATCATATAGTGCGGCAGTTTGCCCCAGCCCATACCACTTTGAATAAGCATTTTTTTGGTGTAAAAATCATTAACATACCAACGTCGTTGCCCCGCCTGTACCCCAAACTCAATATTCGCAGTGCCTGAGCCCGTATCTTGGATCACTATTTGGTATTCATTAACGAGTTCTCGTGCGTAGGTCAGTGTTGGATGACGCTCAAGCATGCGCGGCGCGGCAACATCGAGAAGGCTACCGGAAAAAAGATAGGCTAATTCTAAATGGCTCGAACGTATGGGTTCAATTCCGCCCGCAGAGATGATGATTTCAGCTTTATCTTGATTCAGCGCTTCGAGTGCACCAGTTAAAAACTCTTGTTTGAGAATAATTTGGGTATAGGGAAACTCATTTTGAGTCAGCTCTAAAATCGGCAAAATTCGAGCGAGATTAAAGGAGGCTTCAAAAGCTAAGGTGATGCTTGCTTCGTTACCTTTGGCTAAATGCTTCGCTACTTGCTTCATTTCTTGCGCTTCATTCAGTACCCGCAGGGTATGTTGCAGCAGTTTTCGACCTTGCTCAGTGATAGCGAGTCGATAACCTTCGCGATTAAACAGGATAAGATCGAGTTGGGATTCTAACTGTTTGATACTTTGGCTAATGGCGGGTTGGGTTTTATGTAGCTTGTCACTAGCAGCTTTGAGTGAGCCCGCCTCAGCCACGGTTTTAAACATCAGCAGTTGGTCTAAGGTCACTGGGATTGCTCGCAAGTCGTAAATTATTAGTTTATGAGATATTAGATTTTATTCCATATTTATTTATCTTTTATCGGCTCATAATCGATTCCATTCTCGCTCGTCGTCTGCGAATTTATACCCAAGACTGACGGCAAATATCACGTTTAATGGGGTGTGTGCGATGCGATTTTCAAACTTATGTAATACCAAGGGTTCAAGTATCAATGGCTTAGTTGCAGAGGTTGATACACAGAAGTTATTCCTTTGTGCCAATACACTCAATCGCGCCGCTGCAACCGTCACATTGGCGATGAGCATAGTGTTTTTCATCTCGGGATTTGCCAAGTTATTTGGCGTGTCTATGTTCCATGTTCCGTTCACATTAATGAATCTTCCCACTGGTTTTGGTTATTTTATTGGTTTGATGGAAGTGATTGGCGCCCTTGGATTGTGTCTACGTGACTACCGAGTGCTATCGGCGAGCGGTTTACTGGCGATTATGCTGGGGGCGATTTATTTCCACTTTAACTATGAAGCGCCGATTAATGCACTGCCGGCATTGAGCTTATCGGCAGGACTCTTTCTGATTATTAAACTGGATGAAATTATTGAGCGTTTAGTGCGATTTCAGCGGCAGTTGGTGCAGAGTCGTTCCGCATTTTAAGCATGCATTGAAGTGTTGTGTAGAACAGTGAGTTAAGTGAGAAATGCTGAGTTTAAAGCCAGTAGTACAGATATAAGTTAATCAACACGAGAGGATTATGATGCAAGTTAACGCGAGTCGTATGCCTGTGCTATTTGTGCCCCATGGTGGTGGCCCTATGCCTTTGCTCAATGATGTTAATCATAGGGAGTTGCGTGCATTTTTAACTTCAGTAACAGCGCCAATGCCAACTCCGAAGGCGATTGTGTTGATCACTGCCCATTGGGAAGAATCTGTGGTGACTTTGTCGAGTAGCCCAAAGCCAAGTATTTTGTATGATTACTATGGATTTCCACCTGAGGCTTATCAGCTGACATATCCTGCACCCGGTGAGCCAGAATTAGCCGCACAGATTGCGAATATGCTAGCGGATAAGGGCATCGCCGCCCGCTTAGATAGCGAACGCGCATTCGATCACGGTACCTTTGTACCACTTAAGTTGATGTATCCTGAGGCGAATATTCCCGTGGTGCAGATGTCGTTAGTCCACAGCCTCGATCCTAAAACCCATATAGCGATTGGGGAGGCTTTAGCGCCGCTGCGGGACCAAGGGGTGTTGATCGTGGGGTCTGGCATGTCGTTTCACAATATGCGGGCATTTTTCTCAAGCGATCTCACAGTGCAAAGACGCAGTGCAGAATTTGATTATTGGTTGACGCAAACTTTAACGGCAAGTGTTAGTTCTGCCGAGGTAAAAACAGCGTTAACTCATTGGCAATCAGCCCCTGAAGCGCGTTTTAGTCATCCGCGGGAAGAGCATTTATTACCGCTACATGTGTGTTTTGGTGCAGGCCATAATGGTTCATCCCATGCCGAACGCAACTTTAATGGTATTTTGTTAAACACTTTGATCTCTGGTTATATCTGGCAATAAATGGAGGGTAGGATTTCCCTCGTCGATAATAAGCCAAATTGGAGTCGTGCTGCGGCCAATAAAAAAGGTTCGTATCTATCGAAGATATGAACCTTTTTATATTCAGCATTGAGCTGTGGTGTAGCATTAGCTTAGCGGATTTACTCTTATGCGGTAAACACTAAACCTACGCTAAACAAGGTACTGAAAATCATGGTTAACTTAGCTGTGCGGCCGAGTAACGGATTTAAGGCTTCACCAGAAACTGCATAAAAATCGCTACTGAGTTTGCGGGCAATAAGCAGAGATAATCCCGCAAGTAGTACTGGTAAGCCGGGTAAAATACCGAATAAAAAGCCAGCGATGACTAAGCCAAAGGGCAAATAGATTAAAGCTTGATAAAGCACTTTTGCCTGAGCTTCGCCAATACGTACCGCTAGAGTATGCTTGCCCGCTTGGGTGTCGGTACGGATATCGCGAGTGTTATTCACCAACATAATCGCAGCGTTGAATAAGCCAATTGCACAGCCTAATAACCAAGCATTAATAGTCGTATCGCCCGCCTGCAAATAATAACTGCCCACCACTGCAACTAAGCCAAAAAAGACAAATGCCGCGACTTCACCGAGCCCATGGGAGGCGAGGGGATAGGGGCCACCACTGTAGCCAAGAGCACCTAAAATAGCGGCTGCGGCGAGAATGGCGATGGGCCAGCCTCCGTGCCAAATCAGATATGATCCCACGGCAAGCGCCATTAAGAGACAAAATATCATGGCATTGCGAACGCTTGTTGGTGAAATTAAACCACTTTGAGTCACGCGAACGGGCCCTAAGCGCTCGTCTGTATCTATGCCGTTTTTAAAATCAAAATAGTCGTTAGCGAGGTTGACGGCGATTTGTAATAAGACAGCACACAACATTGAAGTGGCAGCGATTAACCAGCTGTAACTCTCAAGATGCAGGGCGAGAATGTTGCCTATCAGTAGGGGACCTATGGCCGCGGGTAGCGTACGGGGTCTTATTGCTAAAATCCAAGGATTCATGGCGTCCAGTCGTTATTGGTAAATGGAAATGGTACCGAGCAAGGGCTCAATTAGCGCATAGCATAACAAGATTTAACACGAAAGTGAGCACTATCTAATAAACGCATTTAACAGAGTTTGAATTGGCGCACATATGTTCACTGATGCAGGATGAGATTTGTCGTTAAGTTCAAAGAAAATCAAAAAAGTCTGTGTTTCCATAGTTAATGTTTATGGAGGCTTTGTGCTGTCCATGACATAGGCATAACGCTAAATACTCTGTTTAGTAGATAGCATAGGCGGTTGCTACCCTATGCTCGTTATTTTTTGCCGCTACAACAATGCCGATAAGGACATATTTGGATGCGTTTTGACAATCAGGTGGCATTAGTCACTGGGGCTGCGGCTGGGTTAGGTCGAGCGTATGCCATCATGTTGGCTGAACGGGGGGCAAAAGTGATACTCGTCGACCAGCCGTTATCGTCTTATGAGTCAATTTCCACCGACGGCGCTCAGACGAGCCAAGCTAACTTAGAATTAATGCAGACCTATTGCAGCATTATTAAACTCGGTGGAGATTGCATTTATTTTGTGCTTGATGTGAGTCAGCGAAATGAAGTGAATAGCATGATTGAAGAGGTGATCCTACGCT
The DNA here is from genome assembly GCF_025653925.1 of Shewanella sp. SM68. Lineage (NCBI taxonomy): Bacteria > Pseudomonadati > Pseudomonadota > Gammaproteobacteria > Alteromonadales > Shewanellaceae > Shewanella > Shewanella sp. SM68. The sequence goes on along the minus strand of NZ_JAKKRU010000008.1, from coordinate 20,516 downwards.
GGCATCGCATTGATATCTTGATTAATAACGCGGGCGTTTATGGTGCTTGTCCCTTTGAGCACATTAAACTTGAGCAGTGGCAACGGCAATTGGATGTCGATCTCAATGGCAGCTTTTATCTCACTCAAGCTGTTTGGCCTTATATGCAACAACAGCATTTTGGCCGGATAATGATGACAACGGGAGCCTCGGCCTTGTTCGGTGACTTGCACCAAGTTGGTTTTAGTGCAAGCAAGATGGCGCTGGTCGGCATGGTGAATAGCTTATCATTAGAAGGTGAAATCCATAATATTCGAGTCAATAGTTTATGCCCTCAGGCCGTAACTGCGATGACGGCCAAACATTTAGCGAGTGCGATTCAGCCGCTATTTTCCTTTGAATCATTAACTGCTACTACGGCTTTCTTGGTGAGTGAACAGGCGCCAAATGGTCAACATCTACTCGCCGGAGCGGGCAGTGTTAGCCACGGCATGTTTGTCGAATTTCAGCCTATGTATTTTAATGAAGGTCTTTTTACGCCAGATAACCTCGCGCAGCAGTGGCCACAGTTACACCAATCCTTCCCCGTGACTTTGCACTCCTGTGGAGAGGATAAAGTGTTGTCTTGGTCTAAGTTAAGTGCGCTAGAACATCACATTAAAATCGATTGATTCATCATGCTTGTATTTGAACTAAGCCTGCATCTATAGCGATTTAAATGCAGTAAATGGCCGTAGATGCTAACCACAATAAACAACATGATAATCCAGCGTGCCTCGTTTAATTCCTCACCGTTGGAGTGATGATTTGATTGTGAATAATCGATAGAAGACTGGTCAGCCTAAGGCTAACTGAGTTACCCTTTAAGATTAATTGCTAATTACGCAGTAGGATCCCATGAGTCAGGTATTAGACGATCTTTTATCATTACTTTCCCTTGAGCAAATTGAAATTGGCCTCTTTCGTGGTCAAAGCCAAGATCTGGGTTTTGGGCATGTGTTTGGTGGTCAAGTGATGGGCCAAGCACTGAGCGCCGCAAAACAGACAGTAGCTGCTGAGCGTAAGATCCATTCATTACACTCCTACTTTTTACGTGCAGGTGACGAGAAGTTGCCGATTGTTTACGAAGTAGAAAATATGCGTGATGGCGGTAGTTTTAGCGCTCGTCGGGTTAGTGCTATTCAAAAAGGTCGCCCTATTTTTCATATGACCTGCTCCTTCCAAGAACCTGAGGAAGGCTTTAGTCATCAAGCCGCTATGCCGCAAGTGCCCGGACCTGAAGGTTTGTTGAATCAGCAGGAATTGGCGCTGACGATGCGGGATAAAGTACCGCCGAGCATACTTGAAAAGTTTATGGCCGATGCGCCAATTGAGATGCGATTGGTCAATCCACTACACCCTTTTGCGCCTAAAGAAACCGAGCCGTACCGTTATGTTTGGATGAGGGCTAATGGTCCTATGCCAAATGATGCCCATATCCATGAATATTTACTCGCCTATGCCTCAGACTTTAACTTTTTAGTCACGGCAGCTCAGCCCCACGGTGTATCCTTCTTAAGTCCTGGGGTACGAATGGCGACGATCGACCATGCGATGTGGTTCCACCGCCCGATTAATATGGGAGAGTGGTTGCTTTACAGTATCGATAGCCCTAATGCTAGCGGTGGCAGAGGTTACGTCAGAGGGCAGTTTTTCAATCAACAAGGCGAGTTAGTGGCTTCTTCTACCCAAGAAGGCCTGATACGCATGGTAAAAGGACGTTAGTATGTATCTGAAAATAAAATCGTTTATATTGTTCTCTCTCATGGCTGTCTTGCTCAATGGCTGCGTGACTGTAACACCTGAACAACCGATTATCATCAATGGCGCAGCTGGCTATCTAGAGAAGATCCCATTACCTCAAGGCTGCCAAATCATTATTGCCATTATTGATTTGAATACTCCAGGTGTCGTCGTCGCACAAAAAACCTTCAATATCGCCAGAGCACCTGTGCCATTTAAATTTACACTGCCCGCTAAATCGATCGATAAAAGTATCCAATATGGCGTAGTGGCGATGATCAAGTTTCAAGACCAAGTGATCTTCCAAACCTATGACAGGTTCCCAGTTATCAATAATGATAAGTTCACGACAGAAGTGTTAATGAAGGCGGTGATGGCGAATTAACCACTGGCCACAACTGCAATAATATTGTTTTTATATTGATGAAGATTTTGCCCTTTCAATTCGATATTGAAAGGGCTTTTTTGTGGTCAATAATCCGCTTGCTATGCTGTAAATGTGAGATTAAGTATTAATTTGCTCTATACAGGATTAAGAATATTAATGCATAAGTTAGTTAATTTTTATAAGGGGTATCATTTTGTAAAATATTATACAAATACAAAATGCATACAATTTGTTAATTTAATGTTTAATTTTTGATTCTTTATTGTTTTATTTAGGGTCTTTTGTGTTTATTTTGTAACTAATGATATTTATAAAAAAGAGTATTTATTTACGGGGATTTATTCTGTTTAACCTAATGCTATTTTTGAGATGATACTTAAGTGTTGAGTTTAACTCTATGATTTAATGTGTATTATTTGTTTTTATCGATTTTTACACTACGAATTATCGTTGGGGCATAAAACAGTCTGATAAAGGTTCTATGGATTTATTTTAACAAGGTATGAGGTCGTTCATTATTTACTGAGTTACGTTCTGTTAATTTGCTGTTTTAATTTGTATCATCGCGTGTTACAAATTGTCGCGATAAAACTCAGTGATCATCATCACAGTAAATTGAATGGTTATTCATAAAAAATGTCAGTTACGGGTGATGTTTTTGGTTGCCGCAGCGTTTTCATGCCATCCAAACCTGAGTTTTATAAATCATACAACTTATAAGAATTAGGGAAGTCACAATGAAAACTAAAATAGCATTAGCAGTGTCTATGGCACTGTTATCGTCGGCGGCAAATGCACAAACCGTATTATCACCTACGGGTGAAACCTTGCAGTTAGATATTCCAAGTGAATTACAAGTCACTTCATTACGCGGTAACGCTGCCGGAGCTGAGGTTAAGTTTGTACCAGAAGCAGATTTAGGTGAGGGTGAATATACTTATATCGTTCGTTTACGCGATAGTTCGGTTGCTAATTACCAAGGAACTATTCCAGGATTAAAAGCGACTAGTTCACAAAGAGTGCAGGTAAACGTTACTTCAAAAGTTGCTGTGAACGGTAAACTTGATGCTTCTAAAGCTGAAGTCAAAAGTTATGTTAGTTATTTGAAAGTAAAACAGAACCGATTTTTAGCTAACGCGAGTGCGGCTATTGGCACCAATCTGCAACCATTAACGACATATCAGTATGCGTTAAACGGTATGGCGGTTCGCATGACTCAAGCTCAAGCGAAGAAAATGGCTGAGTTACCTGAGGTTGCGTTTGTTGAGCGCGAGCGTATGGAGCAAATGGAAACCGATGTCAGTCAAGCGCTTATCGGTTCTCCTAATGTATGGGATGGCAGCGCGACGGGCACGAAAGCCATGGGGGAAGGCGTGATCGTCGGTATTATCGACTCAGGTATTAACTCAGATCATGCTTCATTCGCTGATGTTGGCCAAGATGGCTATGACCACACAAACCCATTAGGTCAAGGCATCTATATTGGTGATTGTAAAACTGATTTCGCGAGCATGTGTAATGACAAGTTGATTGGAGTTCGCAGTTACTCTGAGATAACAAATAACTACGACGATGCAAAAGTGTTTGGTGACACCCCTCCAGCTAAAAATGGTGAGGATTACGGTGGGCATGGTACTCACGTTGCGAGTACCGCAGCAGGTAACATCCTAGTGAATGTGCCTTATGTGCAAGGTGAAACAGGTAAGTTAGAAAGCGATGGCATTGCGACAGGCCTTGAATTTAAACAAATCTCAGGTGTTGCACCACATGCAAACATTATAGCTTATCAAATTTGTAATCCGGGTAATGCGGGCGACACTTATTCTGGCTGCCCGACCGCACCGATTTTAAAAGCCTTAGATGATGCGATTAAAGATGGCGTCGATGTGCTGAACTTTTCTATCAGTGGTGGTGGAAACCCGTGGAATAGTGCGACGGAACAAGGTTTTTTAGCCGCGCGTAATGCGGGGATTTTTGCTGCAGTGGCTGCGGGTAACACACGTGCTGCGACAAGCACGAGCCCTGCGATTAATCAAACACCTTACTCTACGCCTAAAAATGCACCTTGGTATACTTCGGTCGCTAACTCGACTCATAACCGTGACATAGTACGCGCCGTGGAATTTAATGGTAAAAACTATCATTACACTGCTGGTTCTGGTCCGGTTCAAACTGAAGTGCTCAAAGGTGTGCCCCTTTATGCTGGCGCAATCGATGCGACTAATTTTGAAGCCTGTAAACCGTTCCCAGCCGATGCCTTTAAAGACAAGATCGCCGTTTTAAGACGCGGTGTTTGCTCATTCGATATCAAAGTGGCCGCCGCAATGGCCGCTGGCGCTAAGGGTGTGATTGTTTTCAATAGAGATGGTGAAAATAATGCGCGTCTGACTATGTCGGGGCTGGATAAATTGAATATTCCAGCGGTATTTATTGGTGATATTGATGGCTTAGAATTGATTGCTGCTATGGCGGCAAATCCTGCTCTTGAAATCACGCTGTCTCCAACCCCTAAAGTTGCCAGTAAAGAAGCGGATGTTTTATCTGCCAGTTCATTGATTGGACCTAATCTGACTAACGATGTACTCGTACCCTATGTCGCTGCACCGGGCAGTGACATCTACGCAGCTTATTCCGACCAACAATTCGGCCATGATGAAACAGGTACAGATCCTGCTGATTTCACTTTGATGTCAGGTACTTCAATGGCGAGTCCTCACGTTGCCGGTGCTGGTGCTTTACTTAAATCGCTACATAAGGATTGGACGCCAGACAACATTCGTTCTGCGCTAATGATGACGTCAACGACAGCCCAAGCCATGAAAAAAGCCGATGGTAAAACCGTTGCTGATCCGTTTGACGTAGGAGCCGGTCGTATTCGTGTTGATTTAGCGGCAAAAACGGGCTTAGTGATGGATGAAAGTGCCTTAAACTACGAGATTGCTAATCCTTCGACAGGTGGCGATCCACGTAAGCTAAACATTCCAAGCATGGCTGATTCACGTTGTATCGATACTTGTACTTGGACACGTACTGTTACTGCAACGGCTGATGGTAGCTGGACTGCAAAAGGCGTTTCCGCAACGGATAAATTCGCGTTAACTGTGACGCCAGAAAGCTTTAATCTCAAAAAAGGTGAAAGCCAAACGATTACAGTGACTGCGGATGTGACTGACGTCGGTGCAAGTTGGGGCTTTGGTAACTTAGTATTAACGTCCGATACTTTCCCAACGGCTAATATGCCGATCGTAGCTAAGATAGCTAAACGCGATTTACCTGCTTTGGTTAATGTTTCAGCCTCACGTGATGCCGATGAACGCAATTTGGCGCACTTGAAAGCGGTTGATCTACCGGGTGTTGCGGCGACAGTGACTGCACTTAAATTAAGCGCTACTTATGAATCAAGTGTGAAACAGGATTCAAATACCGATAGTGCATTTGATGATTTGGCCGATGGCGTAAAAGTATTTAGCTTTAATGTTGAAGATAAAGCTTTATATTTCAATGCATCAATCGGTAATACAACCTCTCCTGACTTAGACATGTTTGTGATACTCGATAAGAAAGACGGTAGCAAGCTTTCTATCGCGGCATCTTCTGCGTTTGGCGGTTCAAAGGAAAGTGTATCCATTAAGAACCCAGTGAAGGGTGAGTATATTGTCGTTGTACAAAACTATCAGGCATCTGCAGCCGATGCGGATGATGCCTTTAGTTTGAAACAAGTAACCTTATACGATGAAGCGGGTGATAACTTAACTGCAAATCTTACGGGTGATCATAAAGATTTCAATGTCAACTTAGCATGGAAACAAGCGATGCTAGTGGGAGATGCTGGCATAGCTATGCTGACGCTGACCACCACTGATGACAAAGTCGCACCTGTTAAAATTCCGGTCGTATTTGAGCGCGTTAGTGATGACGTATTACCTCCTCTAGGCAGTACTGTTTCTGGTGAATTAACACCTGGCACCGCTAAAGTGATGAAGACACGTATTGAAGCGAACAAAACGCAAGAAACCCGTGTTTACACCCTAGAGGCGTTATTACCAGAAGGTCACGAAGTGGCTAATATTAGCCATCAAGGCGCACAAGTGGGCAATAAGATCACTTGGACTATCGAAATGGCCTCTGCTGCTGCGGCATTAGATGTCACGTTTGACTTAGTGCCACGTAAGGCGAGTCAAGGCAACATAGTGGCATTGACCAACAAAGTGAATAACGACTCGGCTGAAATCTTGAAGCAGGAGTATCAATTTGATGTTCCAGAAGTGGCGCCAGTAGCTGTGATTGAAGCTCCTGCCACTGTCCAAGAAGGTAAACCTTTGTTCATCGATGCGAGCAAGTCGTCGGATGCCAACAATGATCCTTTGACCTACAAATGGACTCAGTTAGGGGGCCCCAGCTTTAACTTTGACGCTAATGCGGCCAAGCTTAATCTCGTCGCACCAAACGTGAGTGGCTCTGCTCAGACGGTTTCATTCCAACTGACAGTATCTGATAACCACGGCAATAAAGATTCAAGTGTTGTGTCTGTATCTGTGACTGAAACACCAGCCAAGAAAGATGATGGTGGTGCCTTAGGTTGGTTAAGCTTGTTGTTGCTACCTTTTGCTTTTGGTCGTCGTAAACAAGGCTAAACCCTCAGAGTAAAATAGGAAGGTTTAATGGTAAGAGAGAAGGGCTGATATTGATATTAGCCCTTTTTGTATTTGCTGGTTTAGGTTAGCGATTTGACATTAAAAAATCGACAAATGCGCGGTCTGCTTGGCTGACGGGGCGCTGCTTTTTCCATGCAATATGGAGGTTTAAAAATACCGGTGGATCGAAGGGTTTGGCTAAAATGTCATCTTTTGAGCTTATCGCCATCTCAAGTACACTGGTGATCCCAAATCCTTGGGAAACAATTTGTTTAATCAGATTAATCAAATTGGTCTCGAAGGCAATATTGGGCTTTTTGCCTAATTCTTTGGCTTGAGAGAGTATCCACTCACGGTGGAAATAACCTGTCTTGAACATCACTAATTCATGGTCGAAAAAGTCATGTAGACTCACAGCGCTATGTTCCGCTAAAGGGTGTTCGGCACCCATGGCGATCACCATTTGCTCACGGATCAACAGCTGACTATCAAATTCGGGCTGTAGGTCTTGGGCGGTAATGATTGCAATATCCACTTCTTCCTGTTGCAACATGCGCAGTGCATCCCGCGTCCCGCCTTCAAACAGTGATAGTTTTAACTCGGGGTACTTATGCCGAAAAGCCATTAAGCGCGAGGGGAGATAGAAAGAACCCAGCATGCCCGGCACGGCAATGCGGACTTCCCCTGAGGTGAGATTGGCCATGGCACGGATTTGCGCTTCGGCCTGTTTAACCTGTTTCAGGATCAAAGTGGCATGTTGATGCAGGACTAAACCTTCGGCCGTGAGTGTGAGCAGTTTATCATTCTTGTTGCTCGTACGATTGACTAAGGTGACGCCGAGTGCGACCTCTAAGCGCTTGATACTTTGGCTTAACGCGGGCTGAGCCATATTCAGTTTCTTGGCTGCGGCGGTAAAGCTGCCGGTATTGGCAAGGGCATCTAAATGTTTGAGTTGGCGAATATCCATTAATCGGGCTCGTACTATTTTATCAGTGGCAAGATGTGTACTTTTGGTGCGCTATTTCTATAACAAAAATCAATGATTACGATAGATATTATCTATTATTGTTATGTTATGCCCAGTGATAATCTTTGTCTATCCTATGAGTGATACTTGGTTGAGGCTCCCGTGCAAGCCGTATTAGATACTATGATTGACAATAAACAGCGTGACACCCGATTGATGTGGGCGCTCTGCGTCGCTTCAGTGGTGGTCTATATCAACTTGTATTTAATGCAAGGCATGTTGCCGCTGATTGCGGAACATTTTGCGGTATCAGGCTCTAAAGCAACCTTGATCCTGTCGGTGACCAGTTTTTCCTTAGCCTTTTCATTGCTCTTGTATGCGGTACTGTCAGATCGTATCGGTCGACACACTCCAATTATTGTCAGCTTGTGGTTATTGGCATTGTCTAACTTACTATTAATCTGGGCGCCGGATTTTAATGGGTTAGTGCTAGTGCGATTGCTACAAGGTGCATTACTCGCTGCCGTACCTGCGATTGCCATGGCATACTTTAAGGAGCAATTATCACCGAGCACTATGCTGAAAGCCGCAGGTATTTATATTATGGCGAACAGTATTGGCGGGATTGTTGGACGTCTGCTAGGTGGTTTAATGTCGCAGTTTTTATCTTGGCAAGAATCTATGTGGTTGCTGTTTCTAGTGACGTTAGCGGGGGTGGCTTTAGTGAACTATTTGCTGCCTTCACTTGCCGATGCGCAGTCGATGTCACCCAGTAACACTGAGCCTTCCTTATCAAAACGCGCCCGTTTAGCGCAAGATCTTCATGGCTTTAGTCATCATCTCACCGATGCGCAAATGCGTTTAGTCTACGCGATTGGTGGTTTGACCTTCATGATGATGGTGAATCAATTTAGTTTTATTCAACTGCATTTGATGGCTCCACCCTATGAATGGAGTCGTTTCCAAGCTACCTTGATTTTCCTGTGTTATTCCAGCGGCACTGTTGCGTCATATTTTACTGCTAAATGGCTCGCCAAATTTGGCCAACATAAGTTGTATCAGTGGTCTTGGTGCGTGATGTTGCTCGGCAGTTTACTGACCCTGTTTGATACGACCTTAACCATTAGCTTAGGTTTTTTAATGACCGCCTGTGGGTTCTTCCTTACCCACAGTTGTTGTAATTCCTTTGTTGCAATGCGGGCCAGTCGTGATCGAGCTAAGGCGACGTCACTCTATTTATGTTGTTATTACTTAGGTGCTGCGATTGGCGGCCCTTATTTGATGATGTTTTGGCATGAGGCGCAGTGGCGCGGTGTGGTGATGGGATCGTTAACCTTATTAGCCTTGATCGCCTTAGCAATCACCCGTTTGCATTACCATCAAACTCATGTCAAACGGGCGTTAGTCTAAAGCTTAAATATGTCCTTTAGTCATCGGAATTAATGTATTGTTTGCGGTCTAAATCGTATTTACGCATTTTGTCGTAGAGGGTTTTGCGGGGCAGTTCTAGCTGCTCCATGGTCTGCTTAATGCTGCCCTTGTTGTGGCTAAGTGCTTCTTCAATCAGTACCCGTTCAAAAAACTCTACCCTTTGTAGCAGGGACATACTCGAGTGCAGGCTTGGAGTATTGCCTAACGTGCCAGCAAAGGCGGCTTCTCCGCCCAGCAGCACAAAGCGTTCGGCGAGATTACGTAACTCACGCACATTGCCTGGCCAGTCGTGGGAAGTAAGTATCGCGTTTTGCTCTGCATTTAAGGCGATAAGCGCTTTGTGATAGCGTGCCGATGCGACGCGGGCAAAGTGTAAAAAGAGTAACGGAATATCTTCACGGCGATCTCTCAGGGGAGGGATGGGTACAGTCACCAGATTTAAGCGATACAACAAGTCTTGGCGAAATTCCCCGGTGTCACACAGGCTCTTTAAATCTACTTTAGTGGCGGCGATTACCCGTATATCAAGGCTGATGCTTTTGTTTGACCCTAAACGTTCAACCTTACGATCTTCAAGCACTCGCAGCAGTTTTACTTGCAACGACAGTGGTGTACTTTCAATTTCATCTAAAAATAACGTGCCACCATTGGCATATTCAAATTTGCCAATGCGCATCTTATCGACGCCAGTAAAGGCCCCCGCTTCGGCGCCAAAGAGTTCACTTTCAATCAGGTTTTCGGGGATTGCACCACAGTTGATGGCGACAAAGTTAGCTTGGCTGCGGCTGCTGTGGTCGTGTAAATAGCGGGCAACAAGTTCTTTACCTGTACCTGTTTCGCCTTCAATTAACACATCCGCAGGCGTATCTATCACTTGCGTTATGATGTGGCGCATACGGTTGATGCCGACACTGTTGCCCAAAATACGAGGGCCCGGTACGCTTTGGCTTTCGAGATCCTTTTTAAGCTTGCGGTTCTCTAAGGTCAGACTGCGTTTTTCTAAGGCGCGTTTAACCACATCGAGTATATGTTCGTTATTAAAGGGTTTTTCGAGAAAGTCGTAGGCGCCTTGTTTTAAGGCATTGACTGCCATGGCAATATCACCAAAACCAGTGAGTAGGACGACGGGGAGATCGGGATCTTGCAGACGGATTTGTTGCATTAAGCTGATGCCGTCTAATTGTGGCATGTTGACATCCGATATCACCATTCCCGCCCAATCTTTATGCAGCAACTTAGCGATACCTTTGGGTTCTGTGGTGGCGAGCGCCTTAATGCCCTCCAGTTCAAATAGTTGAACGAGAACTGTGCCTATGTGCGGCTCATCGTCGATGATGAGAACAGAATAATCTTGAATTGAATTGGGCACACTCATAAAACTAACGTTCCTCGAGCAAGTAAATAGGTAAAATAATCTGGAAAATAGCGCCACCCTCTTCGGCATTGGCAACGTTAATTTGGCCTTGCATGGATTCGATAATACGTTGTGAAATCGATAAGCCTAGCCCCAATCCGTGCCGTTCGTTGGTGGTAAAGTAGGGTTCGAAGATTTTCTCCATTTGGCTTTCACGCACACCAGGGCCCGAATCTTGGATACTGATGCAAAACTTATCTTCACTGGTCACGCGGATAACCAATTGGCGTTTAACCGATTGTTGCATAGCGACAATTGCGTTGCTCATAATGTTGACAAACACTTGTTGTAATCTAACCTTATCCCCCCAAACCTGATAGTTGCTGTTGGGTAATTGCACATCGAGTTCAACACCCTGTTTATCAATTGCAGGTTGAACTATGGTCAGGGCTTGCTTGATACAGCGGCCAATATCGGTTGCGCTATCAGCGCCTTGGCTCTTGCGGGTAAAGCTTTTAAATTGCCCAACAATATCGGCTAATCTGTCGGTAAGTTCAATAATAATCTTGATATTATCCAGTGCCTTATCTTGCATATCACGGGCGAGAAAAGTTTGGGTATTTTGGGCATAGCTGCGAAGTGCCGCGAGTGGTTGATTGAGTTCATGGTTAATACTGGCGGATAAACTACCGATTACTGTCAGTTTTGCCGCTTGGATCAGCTCGTCTTGAGTATCTTTGAGTTGATTGTTGGCCTGCTGTAAGTCCTGAGTACGTTCTTCAACTCGCTGTTCTAAAAGGCTTTGCGCTAGTTGCATTCGGTGTAGATTGCGACGGCGCTCGGCGTTAAATAGGATGCTGAGTGCCAGCAAAAGATAAATACTGGCTGACAGTAACATCAGCGCGGGCAAAGAGGTCAGTAAAGGTTTGATTGGCGCTAAGATGTGTACTCGCCAGCCTGCTTTAGCCATTGATTGGTGGATGTCCATGTATTGTTCATGGTCTGTACCCGTTTGCAGTTGGTAAAGCATAGCTTGACTACCACTTTCATAGGGCGGCTTCATCAACAACTCTCCTATGGGACGTTCTGCATAGCGTTTAGAGGCATTAAGGGCATATTGCTTGGCTTGGGTAAGCGGGGTTAATGACTTTAACCGCCATTCATCGATACTGGAAATAAAGACGATATCTTCAGGATCACTGATAAGGAATTGATACTGACCCGCAATTGCGATACTGGTACTTTGTTGCTCTATGTCGGCAATATTAACTTTGACTATGATGGCCCCAAGTATGCCTTTACCACCTTGTTGATAAATAGGGTAAGAGAAATAAAATCCGCGCTTATCTGAGCTGGTACCCACTGCATAATAACGGCCTAGATTGCCCGAGATAGCATCTGTGTAATAGGGTCTAAAGGAGTAGTCCTTGCCAATAAAGGAAAAACTTTGTTGCCAGTTACTGGCGGCAATGGCGATACCTAAGGCATCAATCAGATAGATATCGGATGCTTCGGTAACATGCTGAATTTCTTCGAGATATAAATTAAGCTCTTGGACTTTGTCAGGATTCTGCTGGTCGTTCAGGACATTGGCGAGCATTGGGTTAGTCGAGAGCACGTGGGGAATACTTTCGTAGCGCGATAGTGCACCATCGAGAAAACTGACTAATTCCTTTAGTTGTTTCTCCGATTGCTTTTGGATCTCGATTTTACCTTGATGCAAATGCACCCAGTATGTCAGTTTGAGGGTTGCAAATAGGCCTGCAAGTAACACAACGGTCAGAAAGAGGCGTTTCTTGGCCTTAGGCGTCATGGGCAACATGGTGGTTATCCTGATAAAGCAACGGGATCAATAACTGATACTGCGCATAATAAAACAAAGCGAGCCTGACTAGGCTCGCTTAAAATCTATCTGTAATCAAGGGGTAATCTCACAACCTTGAATTGCAGACTAATATCCACGCATCGAATCCAACCATTCAGGTAAGAAGAGTGAAATCTGTGGTACGTAAGTAATCAGGGCTAAGAAGGCTAGCATCACGAGTAACCAAGGCAGAACCGACTGAATCACCCAACCAATACTGCGCCCCGTGATCCCAGCGGTGACAAAGAGATTGAGTCCCACCGGCGGCGTTAGCATACCGATCTCCATGTTCACGACCATTATGATACCTAAGTGGATAGGATCTATACCTAATTGCGTTGCAATAGGGAACAGAATTGGCGCCATAATGAGTACAATCGCCGATGGCTCCATAAAGTTACCGGCAGCAAGCAACAGTAAGTTAACGATGATCAGGAATCCCCAGGCGGGTAAACCCATGCTAACAATATACTCAGCAATAATGTGAGGGATACGTTCTGTGGTTAATACATGCGCAAATAGCATAGCGTTAGCTATGATAAACAGCAGCATGATACTGACCTTGGCACCATCGCGCACAACATGACGTATGTCTTTGTCGATAGGCGTTTTAATCAGTCCTAAGAACATATGGCCTAAGTTACGCGCAGTTGCTTTGGCTAAGTTTTCATCTTGATTACGCCATGCCACGTCTTTTAATGGCCCGATATCACGGTAGCCAAATACCGCAATAAGGTAAGCATATACACAAGCCACAGCTGATGCTTCGGTTGGGCTAGCAACGCCACCATAGATAGAGCCTAATACGATAAAGATGAGTGCTAATCCACCCATTGCCTTGGCACTTGAAATCCCCAGTTGTTTAACGCCAGGGAAAGGACGTGAGGGCAAGTTTTTAAAGCGGGCAACGATATAAATGACGATCATCAATATAAATCCCATCATTAAACCTGGGATTAAGCCTGCCATAAACATTTTTGCAGCCGACACTTCAGTTGCTGCGGCATACACTAACATGACGATTGAAGGTGGGATCAAAATCCCGAGAGTGCCAGAGGTCGTGATCACGCCTGCAGCAAATTTTTCGGGATAACCTGCTTTTACCATGCCGACTATGACGATAGAACCAATTGCCGCAACAGTCGCAGGAGATGAACCAGAAACCGCAGCAAACAGCATACACGCCATAACGGATGCCATTGCTAATCCACCACGGACATGTCCAATACTGTCCATGGCAAAATCGATAATCCGTCTAGCGACACCACCCGTTGATAGGAAGGCGGATGACAGAATAAAGAAGGGGATAGCGAGTAAAGTGTAATGCTCTGATGAAGACTCATACAGCTTGAGTGCAACTGAAGCTAAGGAGTCATTCGAGAACAATAAAATCGTCAGCATGCTGGAAAAACCTAATGCGATAGCGATAGGCATACCGAGAAACATACATACGAATAGGGCGGTAAATAGGGTTGCAATAGCCATTATTTAGCCTCCTTTTGGTCAGAGACTGGATCTACTTTAGCGTTTTTAGCGCTCTCATCGATTAAATGCATACTTTCTTTCGCTTCATCGGCAAATTGGAAGCCTGAGACTTGGTCACGCAGAATGGCGATAAAGAGTTCGACGAAACGCCAAGTCAACATAAAAAAGCCAATAATTAAAATACTTTGAGATAACCAAATCGGTATTGCGCCATCTTCAATATCGATTTTTAAAGTGTTCCAAGCAAAATCTGGATCGAGGCTTTTTAATATAAATTGTGGGAAATGTATGTCTTCCATAGGCAAACCGATTTGATACATCTGGCTTAAGTAATCCCAACTGCCTTTTAAAAAGAGTCCGCAATAGACGATACAAACAAAGGCGGTAATAAGAGATACTATCTTTTTAGCCTTTGGCGCTAAATTTTTAACAAACGCATCGACACCAATATGGGCACCGACTTTAACCCCATAGGACATACCAAATAACACAAACCAACCGCAAAAGGTTAATGTAAGTTCTTGGATCCAAAGAAAACCCGTGTTGAAGAAGAAGCGAGCGACGACTTCTGAAAACACTAACAGCGTCATCAGAGTGATCAATAAATTGAGCACACCTTCTTCAATATAACCAAATATTCGCGATATCACAGCCATAATCCCCTCGCTGAAATGGTCGCCTAAGCTCGGTTGAGCTTAGGCGACTATCATCATTATTATTTATTTGCAGCTACAGCAGCATCAATCACATCTTTACCGATTTGATCTTCAAACTTAGCCCAAACAGGTTTCATTACCTCAACCCATTTTTGACGTTCAGCAGGAGACAGAGTCACTAACTGTGAACGTTTAGAATCAAGGATTAACTTTTTGTCTTCATTGTCTTTTTCAGCGGCAATCTTGTTACCTAATGCGATAGATTCGTCTAAAGCTTCTTTGATGATCTTACGTTTGTCAGCAGGTAGACCTTTCCAGAAAGTGTCAGAGGTCACGACCATATAGTCGAGAACACCGTGATTACTTTCAGTGATTTGGCTTTGCACTTCATAGAACTTTTGTGAATAAGTATTTGACCAAGTGTTTTCTTGACCATCGATAGCGCGGGTTTGAAGTAGGGTAAATACTTCAGAGAAAGGTTTTTTCACTGGGATTGCACCAACAGCATCAAACTGGGCTGCTAGAACATCAGATGCCATAACGCGGAATTTTAAGCCTTTTGCATCAGCAGGATTTTTAAGTGGTGTGTTAGATGAGAACTGTTTCATACCATTGTGTAAATAACCCAGACCGACAATCCCTTTACGGCTCATGGAGTTCAGTAATGTTTGACCAGCTTCACCTTGTTGGAAACGGTTCACGGCATCCATATCATTGAATAGGAAAGGTAAATCGAATATTTGTAGACGTTTAGTGTAACGCTCAAACTTTGAGAGTGAAGGCGCTACAAATTGTACGTCGTTTAACAGCAGTGCCGCTAGTTCGTTGTTATCCCCAAATAACTGTGAGCTAGGAAATACACTGACTTTGTATTCACCTGGTAAACGTTGTTCAACGAGTTCTTTAAATTTAAGTGCCATTTGGCCTTTAGGTGTGTTTTCTGCCACTACGTGTGAAAACTTAATTTCAATCGGTTCTGCAAATACGTTAAAACTGGTCGCAAATACGGAGGCAACAGCGAGCATTTTGACTAAGGTTTTGAGTGGACGGGTCAATCCAGTTTGTTGATTCAATATCATCTTGAGTTCCTTTTTCTGTTGTTAGGATTTGTCCTCAGTCTTGGTTAGTTTGTTACCAAGTTTGAGTAGGAATACAGCCTTGATTTCCCTGAGGTCTGTCTTACTAAAGGCAAATACCACGCCAACTTACACTGGCTTCTGTAAGTGTTTGGTTACTAAAGTGTAGTTCATTTGATATTTGTCACACTTTTAGTTTGGTGGGTGAGATCTCGCTCACAGTGATTTTGTGTTTGGGTGGAAACCCACCCATAGTGAAGTTCGGCCCCAAATTGACGGCTCTTGTCGTTGCAGATAAATTAAACAAACTTAGTTATTTTGAGATCAAAAAAAGCCGTAAAAGTATGCGATATAACGACAAATATTGTGGTGGGTTGCTTTAGGAGAAGAAGTGTAGGTGAGATGTGAAGTCTATGGAGGTTAAGTCGATAGCTATCGTAGTCAATCAAGACACAATTCATTTGATGCTGTTAGTCATCCTCTAAAAGAATACGTTTAAGGATAGCATCGCTAGGTAACAAGGCTAAATGGCCTTGTTCATCAAAGTACCAACCGGTAATAAAGCCTTTTTGGCGCATGCTGACGAGATTATGCATGACTTCCCGCGCTTCTTTTAGAGCCGTTTGCTCATCGCAGGCGTGGGTATGCTTTAAATAAGTGGCAATATTGGCAAGAGAAGCGGATTGACTGACGCTGGCCATAATGTTGATCTCCAAAAATGCTAAAGCAGAATGAAATCAGGCTGAGTGTCGATAGTCTTAGTATTTAACGAAGTATAAAATGCCGAACAGCATAATTTATCACTCGCTGATTGAGATCAAGCATAGTTGAGTAAGCGCGTGGGTAAAGTTTATTGGGGGAGATTTATGGTGGTCGCTACTGGGCTCGAACCAGTGACCCCCTCCTTGTAAGGGAGGTGCTCTCCCAGCTGAGCTAAGCGACCTGGGATATAACGTGTGTGTTGCAGAATATGGTGGTCGCTACTGGGCTCGAACCAGTGACCCCCTCCTTGTAAGGGAGGTGCTCTCCCAGCTGAGCTAAGCGACCTGGGATATAACATGTGTGTTTCAGAATATGGTGGTCGCTACTGGGCTCGAACCAGTGACCCCCTCCTTGTAAGGGAGGTGCTCTCCCAGCTGAGCTAAGCGACCTGGGCATTCTTAAATTACACATTTTTTAAGTCATTCTTCACTAAATAATGGTGGTCGCTACTGGGCTCGAACCAGTGACCCCCTCCTTGTAAGGGAGGTGCTCTCCCAGCTGAGCTAAGCGACCTGGGAATGACTTTTACACATTAATACATTAAGTTATATGGTGGTCGCTACTGGGCTCGAACCAGTGACCCCCTCCTTGTAAGGGAGGTGCTCTCCCAGCTGAGCTAAGCGACCTGGGATATAACATTTTGTATGCCATAATTTCTTTGTAGAAAATATGGTGGTCGATACTGGGCTCGAACCAGTGACCCCCTCCTTGTAAGGGAGGTGCTCTCCCAGCTGAGCTAATCGACCTCGCTGTGTGGAGCCGTATTATAGGGAGGTTCGATCTAGTGTCAACGCTTTTTAGTGAAAAAAGCATTGGTCGCGCTATTTTTGTCCACATTGGCTTAATGCTAATCACGCCGCCGATCAAAGTGTTATTTAATTCGCCAGTCAATGGTACGTAATTTGGACGCTCGCGATTAAATACGAGTTGAACTCATCCCATTCACCGGACTTTTTTGTGGTAAAAGTGCTGAGGAAGTGAGTGATTTATAAAAATTAGCGCACTACGCACTAATAGTATGAGTGCATTGATAGTGTATAGATGCGCGTGTTCGATGGCGCAGATATTTATAGTCGAAGGAATATAGGTGTAGAGATTTAGGGGTTGGAATATAAAGCCTGAAAAATCATCTCAAGTGTTAGCATTCATCAATGGTGGCGATAGCAATAGTGCCACCTTTATATATCGCTTTATATTGGCTTCCCTATAAAAGGGAGGGATTCGCGACACGATTTAACCAGATAAGTGATACTGTGAAGCTTGTCCCATTTGCAGCGCCTGCTTTGACTGTTAGAATAAGCCCACTTTTTTTATCGTGATTGTCTTTATCTAGACGACTTTATATAGGTTAGTGTCCCATTATGACAACTAAGACGCGTTTTGCCCCTAGTCCTACCGGTTTCTTGCATGTTGGTGGTGCCCGTACTGCACTTTATTCTTGGTTACAAGCCCGTGCAAATAACGGTGAGTTTGTATTACGTATTGAAGACACTGATATTGAGCGTTCGACTCAAGCCGCTTGCGATGCGATTTTAGAAGGCATGAACTGGCTAGGTTTGACATGGGACGAGGGCCCATATTACCAAACTAAGCGTTTTGACCGTTATAACGAAATCATTGCTCAAATGTTAGAAAAGGGCACAGCGTATAAATGTTACTGTTCACGTGAGCGAATCGATGCCTTAAGAGAATCACAGGCCGCTAACGGTGAAGCACAAAAGTATGATGGTTGCTGTCGCGACTTACCCGCTCGCGAGACTGATGAACCATTTGTGGTGCGTTTTAAAAATCCAATCGGTGGTTCAGTGGTATTTGATGACCATGTTCGTGGTCGGATTGAATTTTCTAACGATGCATTAGATGACTTGATCATCGCCCGTACCGACGGCGTGCCAACTTATAACTTCTGTGTGGTGGTTGACGATTGGGATATGGGGATCACTTGTGTGGTGCGTGGTGAAGATCATATCAACAATACCCCGCGTCAAATCAACATTCTTAAAGCATTAGGGGCGCCGATCCCAGAATATGCACACGTATCTATGATTCTAGGTGATGACGGCGCTAAGTTGTCCAAGCGCCATGGCGCTGTTAGCGTAATGCAGTACCGTGACGATGGCTATTTACCAGAAGCACTGCTGAACTATTTAGTGCGTTTAGGTTGGTCACATGGCGACCAAGAGATTTTCTCATTAGAAGAAATGAAGCAATTCTTTAAGTTGAGTGACATCAACAAAGCCGCTTCTGCTTTTAATACCGATAAACTGGTGTGGTTGAACCAACACTATATAAAGAGCCTAGATCCAGAATATGTGGCAACACACTTACAATGGCACATGGACGATCAAAAAATTGATCTGTCAAATGGCCCAGCATTAGCTGAAGTGGTCACTGCATTAGCTGAGCGCGCTAAGACTCTAAAAGAGTTAGCTGCATCTAGCCGCTATTTCTATGAAGACTTTGCTGAGTTTGATGAAGCACAGGCGAAAAAGCATTTACGCGGTGTTGCGTTAGAGCCATTGCAACTGGTGCAACAGAAATTATCGGCATTAACTGAGTGGACAGCTGAAGCTATTCATCAGGCAATTGAAGATACTGCGACTGAATTAGATGTGGGTATGGGTAAGGTCGGTATGCCTTTACGTGTTGCAGTAACAGGGGCAGGGCAGTCTCCAGGCTTAGATATCACACTATTTTTAATTGGAAGAAGCCGTTCTGAGCAAAGAATATCCAAAGCGATTGAATTTGTAGCAGATAGAATAAATTCCTAAAAAAACGAGTTGACACTTTTAGGTGCGCTGCATAGAATGCGCCACGCAGTTGAGACACAGTCGAGCAAATGCTTGCAGTGCACTTAAATGTAGTTCGATAGGTTTGGGGTTATAGCTCAGCTGGGAGAGCGCTTGCATGGCATGCAAGAGGTCCACGGTTCGATCCCGTGTAGCTCCACCAAACTTACCGTAGATGTTAAACGGGAACCTTTTCTAGTGAAAAGTTCAAATTAATATGTCCGGGGTCCCCTTCGTCTAGAGGCCTAGGACACCGCCCTTTCACGGCGGTAACAGGGGTTCGAATCCCCTAGGGGATACCAAATATTGGTTCCTAGCAAATAACTAACGTGTTGTTTGGTAAGAACAAAATCTAAATTTCTGCTGATACATATACTGCTAAAGTTAGCTGTGTTGACAAAAATTTGGGGCTATAGCTCAGCTGGGAGAGCGCTTGCATGGCATGCAAGAGGTCCACGGTTCGATCCCGTGTAGCTCCACCAATTTACTGCCTTATTAAGCAGAAACGAAAGTTTAAATTAATACACCCAAGGCATACTTCGCTACTTAGAAGAGGCCTATGAGACCGTAGATGTTAAACGGGAATGTTAAGTTCAAATTAATATGTCCGGGTCCCCTTCGTCTAGAGGCCTAGGACACCGCCCTTTCACGGCGGTAACAGGGGTTCGAATCCCCTAGGGGATACCACATTTTGGTTCCTAGCAAATAACTAACGTGTTGTTTGGTAAGAACAAGGCATTTRCTTCCTAGYCTACTGAAGYGAATGTGTTAYAAARCTCGGTTACGAGTTAAAWCATAAGTCCGGGTCCCCTTCGTCTAGAGGCCTAGGACACCGCCCTTTCACGGCGGTAACAGGGGTTCGAATCCCCTAGGGGATACCATCTATATTTTATAGAGAGTGGTTCCTAGCAAATAACTAACGAGTTGTTTGGTAAGAACAAGGCATTTGCTTCCTAGCCTACTGAAGTGAATGTGTTACAAAGCTCGGTTACGAGTTAAATCATAAGTCCGGGTCCCCTTCGTCTAGAGGCCTAGGACACCGCCCTTTCACGGCGGTAACAGGGGTTCGAATCCCCTAGGGGATACCATCTATATTTTATAGAGAGTGGTTCCTAGCAAACAACTAACGTGTTGTTTGGTAAGAACAAAGCATTTGCTTCCTAGCCTACTGAAGTGAATGTGTTATAAAACTCGGYTACGAGTTAAATCATAAGTCCGGGTCCCCTTCGTCTAGAGGCCTAGGACACCGCCCTTTCACGGCGGTAACAGGGGTTCGAATCCCCTAGGGGATACCACATTTTGGTTCCTAGCAAATAACTAACGTGTTGTTTGGTAAGAACAAGGCATTT